>JAEWBY010000018.1 GCA_023390905.1 Pseudomonadota bacterium
CCTGATGATTCGTGGCGGAACGATCGTTTCCGGTTCGGCACCCCCGCTGCGCGCCGATGTGCTGATCGACTTCGATGATGCACTGGCCGAGCGCGGCGGCACCGTCAAGGATGTCGGCGACCTCTCCCACGTGCGTGCGCGACGCGAGATCGATGCGGGCGGCCTCTACATCACTTCGATCGCCTGTCCATCCTTCGATGTGCGAAAAGAAGCGCTGCAGGCGCTGGTTCCTGACTCGCCCGCCTGCCTGCGCATGAGCCGCGACCCGGCAGGTCGCGACGTGGTGTGGACGCTGCTGCGCGATGTCGATCCGGCGCGGCCTTCACCGCGACGCTGAAACGCCGCCACATCATCGAACACGAAAAAGGGAAGCCGCAGCTTCCCTCTTCCTGAAATTCCAAGGACATGACAGCCGGCGACGGCGAAGTCAGGTGAGCAGGTGGGCGACGCCGCCGCGCTCCTCTTCCAGCTCCGCCAACGTCTTGTCCATCGCCGCGCGACTGAAGTCGTCGACGGGCAGGTCCTTGACCAGGGTGTACTCGCCGTTGGCGGTGGTCACCGGGAAACCGTAGATCACGCCTTCGGGGATGCCGTAGGATCCGTCGCTCGGCACGCCCATCGTCACCCATTCGCCACTGCTGCCGAGTGCCCAATCGCGCATGTGGTCGATGGCGGCATTGGCGGCGGAGGCGGCTGAGGAAAGGCCACGCGCGTCGATGATCGCCGCGCCACGCTTGCCTACGGTCGGGATGAAGGTGTTGGCGTTCCAGTCGCTGTCGTTGATGCTGTCCTTGAGCGACTTGCCGCCGACATCGGCGAAACGGTAGTCCGGATACATCGTCGGGCTGTGGTTGCCCCACACCACCAGCTTGTTGATGTCCGCCACCGGCACGCCGGCCTTGTTGGCCAGCTGCGACAGCGCGCGGTTGTGGTCGAGGCGCAGCATCGCGGTGAAGTTCTTCGCCGGCAGGTCCGGCGCCGACTTCATGGCGATATAGGCATTGGTGTTGGCGGGGTTGCCGACCACCAGCACCTTGACGTTGCGCGAGGCGACCTTGTTGAGCGCGGCGCCCTGGGCGGTGAAGATCTTGGCGTTTTCCAGCAGCAGATCCTTGCGCTCCATGCCGGGGCCGCGCGGACGCGCGCCGACCAGCAGGGCGATGTCGGCGTCCTTGAACGCGACTTCCGGATCGTCGGTGCCGACCATGCCGGCCAGCAGCGGGAAGGCGCAGTCTTCCAGTTCCATCATCACGCCCTTCAGCGCGGCCTGGGCCTTGTCCACGGGCAGTTCGAGCAACTGCAGGATGACCGGCTGATCCTTGCCGAGCATTTCACCGGAGGCGATGCGGAACAGCAGGGCGTAGCCAATCTGGCCGGCGGCGCCGGTGACAGCAACTCGGACGGGGGTTTTCATTGTGGTACTCCTGGAGAAACAGACAGAAGGTGATTGTGACGGCAGTGGTGGAAAGCGGGTAACGGGGAGCCGATGGCCGATAACCGGAAAAGCTCGGCGAAGCCGGGAAACATCCTTCCGGTTTCCTGCTTCCGGCTTCCGGCTCGCGTCTACATCAACTCGGCAAAGAACTGCTGGATCCGGGCCAGGCCTTCATCGAGCTGCGCATCCGGACACGTGTAGGAAATGCGCAGCGCGCGCGGCTCACCGAATGCCGAGCCGGGCACGCAGGCCACGCCCTTGGATTCCAGCAGGACGTTGCAGAAATCGACATCGTCGTGGATGACCGCATCGCCGTGGCGCTTGCCGAAGGCGACCGAAACATCCGGGAACGCATAGAACGCGCCCTGCGGACGCGGGCACACGACGCCGGGAATCCGTGCCAGTGCGGCCAGCACGCGATCACGCTTGAGCGCGAACTCGGCGCACTTGCGCTCGGGCAGGTCCTGCGGACCGCTGAGCGCGGCGACGGCGGCGGCCGTCACCACTTCCGGCACGTTGGTGATGTGGTTGGAATTGAGCGCGACCAGCGCCTGCGCCAGATTCTCCGGCGCGGCGATCAGGCCCACGCGCCAGCCCGGCATGCCATAGGTCTTGGACAGCGAATCGATCACCACCGTGCGATCGCGCAGCGAGGGCTGGCTGTGCAGGAAGTTGTGGTAGCCGACGCCATCGAAGATCAGCCGGTTGTAGATGTCGTCCAGAAGGATCCAGGTATCCGGATGACGGACGATGACTTCGGCCAGGGCTTCGATTTCGTCCTTCGAATAGACCATGCCGGTCGGATTGGACGGATTGTTGAACAGGAACACTTTCGGCTTCTGGGCCAGCGCCTGTTCGAGCTGCGCCGGGGTGAGCTTGTAGTTCTGCTCGGGCGGGCACGGCAGTTTCAGCGACACCGCGCCGACGATGTCGGCGATGTCCTGGTAGCTGGTCCAGTACGGCGTCGGATAGGCGATGGTGTCGCCTTCATCGAGCAGCGCTTCGGCCAGGTTGTAGAGGATGTGCTTGGCGCCAATGCCGGCGACGATGTTGCGGCGGGTGTAGCCATCCAGCCCGCTGCCCTTGAGGTGTTCGATGAAGGCATCGAGCAGTGCATCGGTGCCGCGGTTGGATCCGTACTGGCCGGAGTCCTTTTCAAGCGATTTGCGCGCGGCTTCGTACACGTGATCGCCGGGCAGGAAATTCGGCACGCCGATCGAGAAGCTGATGATGTCGCGACCTTCGGCCTTGAGCTTCTTCGCCTTTTCCGCGACCACCATGATCGCGCTGGGCTTGGCGCGACCGGTGCGCCGGGCAAGCTGGGGCATTGCAGGACCTCGCGGAAGACAAGCGGGAGTGACGCCGTGCCGCCGTTCGCGGCGCGGAATTTTACCATGCCGGTCCGGCCCGTCCGGGCCGGCCGGTCTACGCCGATGGTCTAGCGCCCGCGGTGGCGGACGCAGACGATGCCGCGATCAGGCGCTGAGATAGCGGTTCCACTCGGCGACGCGATCGGCCTTGGCGGCCAGCACGGCGTCGGTATCGCCCTCGATCGTGACCTTGTTGATCAGATCGCCCTGCTTGACGCTGTCGACCACGTCCAGGCCGTCGGTGACCTTGCCGAACACGGTGTGCTTGCCGTCCAGCCACGGGGTCGGCACGTGGGTGATGAAGAACTGGCTGCCATTGGTGTTCGGGCCGGCGTTGGCCATCGACAGCACGCCGCGCTCATGGCGCACGCCGTTGTTGGTTTCGTCCTCGAAGCGGTAGCCCGGGCCGCCGCGGCCGGAACCCTCCGGACAGCCGCCCTGGATCATGAAATCGGCGATCACGCGGTGGAAGTTCAGGCCGTCGTAGAAGCCGCGCTTGGCGAGGTTGACGAAGTTGGCGACCGTCAGCGGGGCCTTGTCCGGGTACAGCTCGATCGTGATCGGGCCGCGCGAGGTATCGAAGGTGGCAATCAGGGACATGGGAACTCCTGTGGGAAAGGATCAGCGCCGGCGGTGGGCCAGCACTTGCAGCAGGGCCAGCACGCTGCCGGCCGCGACCATGAGCCCGCCCAGCACCGTCAGCGGCAGCGCCAGGGACTCCAGTGCCCTGGCCACCGTGGTACTGCCCGGGGCGTAATGGACGTGCAGGCCCAGGCCGAGCAGGACGACGCCGGCGATATCCAGCGCCAGCAGCCAGAATGGCGGCTTCCAGGGGGCAAGTGCGTTCATCTTCGTCTTTTTGCGGCTGGACGGGCCCGCCGGGCGGGGCGAGCCCGCTATAATACGCGCCTTTCCTCACCTTCCCCTACGTGCATCCGGCGCGTCTTTTCGCATGTCCATCCAAAATCTCCGCAACATCGCCATCGTCGCCCACGTCGACCATGGCAAAACCACCCTGGTCGATCAGCTGCTCAAGCAGTCCGGCACCTTCAGTGATCGTGCCGTGGTGGCCGACCGCGTGATGGACAGCGGCGACATCGAAAAGGAACGTGGCATCACGATCCTCTCGAAGAACACCGCCATCCGCTGGACTTCGCCCGAGGGCGAGGAATACCGCATCAACATCGTCGATACGCCCGGACACGCCGATTTCGGCGGCGAGGTCGAGCGCGTGCTGTCGATGGTGGATTCGGTGCTGATCCTGGTCGACGCGATGGACGGCCCGATGCCGCAGACGCGCTTCGTCACCCAGAAGGCGTTCGCGATGGGCTTCAAGCCGATCGTGGTGATCAACAAGGTCGATCGCCCCGGCGCGCGTCCGGACTGGGTGCTCAACCAGACCTTCGATCTGTTCGATCGCCTCGGCGCGACCGACGATCAGCTCGATTTCCAGACCGTCTACGCCTCCGGCCTCAACGGTTACGCCGGCATGGACGAAAGCGTGCGCTCGGGCGACATGACGCCGCTGTTCCAGACGATCATCGATCACGTGCCGGCCCCGCCGGTGGATCTGGACGGCCCGTTCCAGATGCGCGTGACCAGCCTGGACTACAACAATTACGTCGGCATCATCGGCGTGGGCCGCGTGCAGCGCGGCAAGGTGCGCACCAACATGCCGGTCACCGTGATCGATCGCGCCGGCAAGACGCGCAACGGCAAGGTGCTGCAGGTGCTCGGCTTCCACGGCCTGGAGCGCCATGAAGTCAAGGAAGCGCAGGCCGGCGACATCATCGCCATTTCCGGCATCGAAGGCCTGGGCATTTCCGACACGATCTGCGATCCGGCCGCGGTCGAACAACTGCCGGTGCTGACGGTCGACGAACCGACCATCAGCATGACCTTCCAGGTGAACGATTCGCCGTTCGCCGGCGTCAAGGATCGCAGCGGCGGCAAGTTCCTCACCAGCCGCCAGCTGCGCGATCGCCTGATCCGCGAAACCCAGCACAACGTGGCGCTGAAGGTCGAGGACACCGAGGACGCCGACAAGTTCAAGGTCAGCGGCCGTGGCGAACTGCATCTGTCGATCCTGATCGAAACGATGCGCCGCGAAGGCTACGAACTGGCCGTGTCGCGGCCGGAAGTGATCATCAAGGAAATCGACGGCATGCTGCAGGAGCCGTACGAGCAGCTCGTCGTGGATCTGGAAGAGAACTACCAGGGCGGCGTGATGGGCCGCCTGGGCGAGCGCAAGGCGCTGCTGCAGAACATGGAGCCGGACGGCAAGGGCCGCGTGCGCCTGGAGTTCATCGTGCCGGCGCGCGGCCTGATCGGTTTCCAGACCGAGTTCCGCACGCTCACCGCGGGCACCGGCCTGCTCTTCCACGTGTTCGATCATTACGGCCCGAAGCAGGACGGCGCGATCGGCCAGCGCCAGAACGGCGTGCTGATCTCCAACGGCACCGGCCCCTCGCCCGCGTACGCGCAGATGGCGATGCAGGAACGCGGCCGCCTGATGATCGAGCCCGGCGAGGAAATCTACGAAGGCCAGATCGTCGGCATCCACTCCAAGGACAACGATCTCACCGTCAATGCACTGCGCGGCAAGCAGTTGACCAACTTCCGCGCCGCCGGCAAGGATGACGACGAAGGCCTGATTCCGCCGATCAAGCTCTCGCTGGAGCAGGCGCTGGAGTTCATCGACGACGACGAACTGGTGGAAGTGACGCCGCTGGCGATCCGCCTGCGCAAGAAGCACCGCTCGGAAAACGATCGCAAGCGCGCCTCGCGCGCCGCCTGATCCGCGAACGCGTGAGCGAAGCGACCTACAACCCGGATCCGAAGGCGCATCCGGGTCTGCACCTCATCGCCGTGTTCGAGGGCGTCAAGGGCGTGCTGGGTCTGGCGGCGGCCACCGGTCTGGTGCTGGTGGGTCCGCTGCCGCTGCGCCGGGGGCTGGAAGCGCTGATCGCGCGCTTCCATCTGGACCCCAACCACGGCGTGCTGCCGAGTCTGCTGCAGGCGATCAATCCCGAAGCCGTGCACCTGGCGGTGGCCGTCGCGCTGGCCTATGCGGTGATGCGACTGGCCGAAGCGTGGGGCCTGTGGCGCGCACGCGCGTGGGCCTCATGGCTGGGCTGCGTGGGATCGGCGATCTATCTGCCACTGGATCTCTACGCGCTCTATCATCATCCCGGCTGGCACACGATCGCGGTGCTGGTGATCAACCTGGCGGTGGTGGCGATTCTGGGTCGCGATCTGTTCAAGCGCCAGCGTCATTGAAACCCCGCCGCCGGGCCTGCTAGCCTCTGGACATTCCACGGGGGTTGCCATGATTCGCGCACGCGTGCTGTTGCTGTCCCTGCTCATCACCGGCCTGTCCGCCTGCCAGCGCGCCGAGCCTGCGCGCACGAGCGCCGATGCCGACGCGCCCACCGACTTCGCCTATGCGGAAATGGACATCAGCGATCTGCAGGCGCGCATGCAACGCGGTGAACTGGACAGCCGCACGCTGACGCAGGCCTATCTGGATCGCATCGCCGCGGTCGATCAGGCCGGCCCGCAGTTGCGATCGGTGATCGAAGTGAACCCGGACGCGATGAAGGAAGCAGCGCTGCGCGACGTGGAGCGCAAGAACAACGCCGCGCGTGGCCCGCTGCACGGCATTCCGATCCTGCTGAAGGACAACATCGACGCCACGCCGATGGTCAATTCCGCCGGCTCGCTGGCACTGAAGGATTTCCATCCGGCCACCGATGCGTTCCTGGTCCGGCGCCTGCGCGATGCCGGCGCGGTGATCCTCGGCAAGACCAACCTGAGCGAATGGGCCAACTTCCGCTCCACGCGCTCCTCGTCCGGCTGGAGCGCGCGCGGCGGCCAGACGCGCAATCCCTACGTGCTCGATCGCAATCCCTGCGGGTCGAGTTCGGGCAGCGCCGTCTCGGTGTCGGCGAACCTGGCGGTCGCCAGCATCGGCACCGAAACCGATGGCAGCATCATCTGCCCGGCGGCGGTGAACGGCGTGGTGGGTCTCAAGCCGACGGTGGGACTGGTGAGCCGCGAAGGCATCATCCCCATTTCCTTCAGCCAGGACACCGCCGGGCCGATGACGCGCAGCGTGTCCGATGCAGCGTTGCTGCTGACCGCGCTGGCCGGCCGCGACGCCGGCGATCCCGCCACCACCAATGCCGCCTGGAACGTCACCCTCGACTACCACGCGCGCCTGAAGCCCGATGGACTCAAGGGCGCGCGCATCGGCGTGCTGCGCAGCAAGTTGGCGATCCACCCGGATGCGGCGGCGGCGATGGAAGGCGCGATCAAGGTCATGCGCGATGCCGGCGCCACCGTCGTCGACGCGGAGATTCCCACCGATGGCCAATGGGACGAGGCGGAACTGGAACTGATGCTCTACGAGTTCAAGGCCGGCCTGGAACGCTACCTCGCCCGGCACGATGCGCCGCTCACGACACTGACCCAGTTGATCGGCTACAACGAACGCCATCGCGACGCCGAGATGCCCTACTTCGGCCAGGAACTGTTCGAACAGGCCAATGCGAAAGGCGGCCTCGGCGACAGTGCCTACATCAGCGCGCGCAGCCTCGCGCGTCGCCTCGCCGGACCCGAAGGCATCGATGCGGCACTGAAGGCGCAACGGCTGGACGCGTTGATCGCGCCGGCCACCGGCCCGGCATGGCTGACCGACCAAAAGGCCGGCGATCATTTTGCCGGCGCAGGCTATGGCGCCGCCGCCGTGGCCGGCTATCCCAGCCTGACCGTGCCGATGGGGCACAGCGATGGCCTGCCGCTGGGCATCGTGTTCATGGGCACGGCGTGGAGCGAAGGTCGGCTCATCGAACTCGGTTACGCCTACGAGCAACTGACGCGCGCACGCAAGCCGCCGGAATACTGGCCGACGCTGCAGGCGCGCCCGGCGGCGAAAAAAAGCCGGCACTGAGCCCGCCGTCGACGCGCGTCATGAACGCGCGCGCATTGCCTTGGCGCACGCACGCGCGCGGCGTAGCATGCGATCGTTGACATGCCGGCGCGGGCCGCGCATGCGGAATCGGGGACATCATCGATGGAGCTGCATCCGGAGCGCGCTTCCGAGCGACGTGTCCTGAGCCGATCGCGTTCGCCGGCGGCCGGTCGTCGCCTGGACGCCTGGGCGTGGGTCGTCCTGGCTCTGTCCCTGCTGCTGTCAGCGTGGTTTGGTCTGGGCTCGTGGAAGCAGGCACGTGCCAACGCCGAAACGCAGTTCTCCACCCGCGCGGCCGCGGTGGCGGCCGCACTGGCCACGCACATGAATGCGTACGAGGACACGGTCCGTTCGGCCGCCGCCGTGCTGGAAGCCCGCCCCCGGATCGATCGCGCGGGCTTTCGCGCCTTCGTCGAAAAGCTGCGCATTCCTTCGCGCCCCGCCGGCGTACATGGACTGGGCTTCGCCCGCCACGTCGATGCGGATGCGTTGCCGGCCTATCTCGCCGAACAGCGCGCGATTCATGGCGCGCAGTTCTCGATCCATCCGCAGGGTGATCGCCCGGAATACGTCGTCATCGATTTGATCCATCCGGAAAGTGCAGGCATGCGGCGCCTGCTCGGCAAGGACGTGTGGGCCGAACCGGTCCGCCGCGCCGCGATGATGCAGGCACGCGATACCGGACAACTGGCCAGTGCCTCGAACGTACGCCTGGCCGACGATTCGCGTGGACAGACCGGATTGCCCGGCTTCCTGCTGTACGCGCCGGTCTACGCCGACGCACTGGATGCCGATGCCAGCGTGGAGGCACGTCGCGCCGCGTTGCGCGGCTACGCCACCGCCGGCTTCGGCTGGAAACAGGTGGTCGAGGAAGCAATCGGTGCGAACGGCGCCGATGAATTCGATCTGGTGCTTCAGGCACAGGCCACGCAGCGCGTGGTGTACGAACGACGCACGCTGGCCGCGCGGCATGAAGCGATGAAGCCAGCGTTCGAACGCAGCCTGCCGATGCGGTTTCTCGGCGAGTCGTGGAGCCTGACGCTGCGATCGCCACCGGCCGCGATCGCGGTGCCCGGCATCGTGCCGATTCTTGCGATGACCTTCGGCGGCATGGCGTTCGGCATCCTGCTGCTCGCGCTGCTGCGCCACGTGGCGCGCGCCGATCATCGCAGTCGCGCATTGCTGGATGCGGTGGCCGATCACCTCCCGGCGCTGATCGCCTATCTGGATCGCAACGGCTGCTATCGCTTCGCCAACCGATCCACGCGCGACTGGTTCGCCGGCGCCGCGCCGTGGATTGATCGCAGCTTCGAGGACGTGCATGCCGCACAACCGGCGCTGCTGGCCGAACTGCGGCGCGCGGTGCAGGAGAGCACAGCCGACCACTGGACGGTCTGGGAGACCACACTCGGCGAACCCGCGCGGCCGGTGCAGGTCTATCTCATCCCGGATGTCGAAGCCGATCGCGGCATTGCCGGCTGGTACCTGATGGCGATGGATACGTCCGATCAGAAGCGCGCGCAGCGGGATCTGGCGATGGCGCGCGATCATCTCAAACGCATCACCGACAGACTGCCCGCGCTGATCGCGCAGTACGACCGCGATCAGCGCGCGGTCTTCTTCAATCGCGCCTGTGCCGAATGGGTCATCTGGCAACAGCCCTATCGCCAGGGCATCCACATCCGCGAGTTGTTCGGTGAGGAACGCTACGCCAAGCGCAAGCCGCACATCGAAACAGTACTTGCCGGCCGCGATGTCGATTTCGAAACGACCTTCAGCACGCCGCAAGGGCCGCGGCGCATGCATACCTACTACACGCCGGACGTGGACGAGAACGGCGAAGTCACCGGTTTCTTCGTCATGTCGCTCGACATCAGCGAGAAGGCGCGACTGGAAGATGCACTGCATGATGCGAACGCGCGCGCCGAAGTGACGCTGTCCTCGATCAGCGAAGCGGTCATCACCACTGACACCGCTTCGCGCGTGCATTACATGAACCCGGCGGCCGAAGCCATCAGCGGCTGGACGCTGGACGATGCGCGCGGCCTGACGCTGGACACCGTGGTCCCGCTGCATGTGGCCGGTGAAGCGGTCTCGGTGGACGAAGGCAGCCAGGGCACGACGGCCGGCGATCTGGTCCTCACCTGTCGCGATGGTCGCCGCATCGTCGTCGAGCGATCACTCTCGCCGCTGCATGCGCGGGACGAAGCGCCGATGGGCACGGTGATGGTGCTGCGCGATGTCACCGAGGCGCGCGTGCTCAATGCGCGCATGGCCTACCTGGCGCACCACGATTCGTTGACTGCGTTGCCCAACCGGCTGCAACTGAACGAAACACTCGCCCAGTTGATCGCGAGCGCCACCCATCGCGGGACCGGCGTGGCGGTGCTGTTCCTCGATCTCGATCTGTTCAAGCACGTCAACGATGCGCTCGGCCATCACATCGGCGATCAATTGCTGCAGCAGGTCGCCCGGCGCATCCAGCGCAACGTCGGCAATCTGGGCAGCGTGTACCGCACCGGCGGCGATGAATTCGTCGTGCTGCTCGACAGCGTGGTCACGCGCGATGGCGTCACGGCCGTGGCGGATCGTCTGCTGGCGATCGCCGGCACGCCCTACTCCGTCGGCTCCCACGAGGTGCACCAGGCCTTCAGCATCGGCATCAGCCTGTTTCCGGAAGACGGCTACGACGCCTCCACACTGATGATGCGCGCCGATGCGGCGATGTACCTGGCCAAGCGCAACGGCCGCAATGCGACGCGCTTCTACACGCATGAGTTGGCCTCGAGCGTGGACGCACGCATCGAGCTGGAGAGCGCGCTGCGCCGCAGCCTGCGCAACGGCGATCTGACGCTCCACTATCAACCCCAGATCGATCAGCTCAGTGGACGCATCGTCGGCGTGGAAGGCCTGGTGCGCTGGCGGCGCGGCGATCGCCTGATGCTGCCCGGCGAGTTCCTGCCGATCGCCGAGGAAACCAACCTCATCGTCGACATCGATCACTGGGCCATCCGCGCCGCATGTCGGCAGAGCCGCCAATGGCAGCAGGCAGGCTTGCCCGCGCTGCGCGTGTCGGTGAACGTGGCCGCGGCCAACTTCGACACCGATACGCTGGTCGATACGGTGACCTCGGCGCTGGAGGAGAGCGGGCTGGCGCCCGAATACCTCGAACTGGAAGTCACCGAGACCACGCTGATGCGCGACGTGCAGCGCACCGATCGCGCGCTGCGCGCGCTCAAGACGCTCGGCGTGCGCATCGCGATCGATGATTTCGGCACGGGTTTCTCCAGCCTGAGCTATCTGGGCAACTACGGTTTCAACGTGCTGAAGATCGATCAGTCCTTCGTGCGCGACGTGACCGAGCCGAACCAGGGGGCGATCACCCGCGCGATCATCAGCCTGGCCGGGCAACTGCAATGCCGCACGGTCGCCGAGGGCGTGGAGTCCGAGGAACAACTGGCGTGGCTGGTCAACAACGGTTGCGACGAACTGCAGGGCAACCTGTTCAGCCCGCCGATTCCCGCCGCCGATTTCGCCGCACTGTTCGCACGACAGCCGGCCTGGCCGATGCCGGAGCCGGCGCGCGGCATGCATCTGCACTGGTCGTGACGGCGCCGCGCTCAGCGCGCGCAGGCCGTGGGAAGTGCCGGGTCAGGCAACGGCGGCCGGCGAAACCTGGTTCTGCTTGTGCACGATGGCCATCGCGATCTCCAGCGACTGCTCGTAGTTCAAGCGCGGATCGACCGTCGAGCGATAGGCACGCTCCAGGTCCACATCGGTCAGTTCGCGTGCGCCGCCGGTGCATTCGGTGACGTCTTCACCGGTCAGTTCCAGATGCACGCCGCCTAACCGCGTGCCGGCCGCTGCGTGCAGATCGAAGGACTGCTCGACTTCACTGCGGATGTTGTCGAAGCGGCGCGTCTTGAATCCGTTGCTCGTGCTTTCGGTGTTGCCGTGCATCGGGTCGCAGACCCACAGCACGCGGCGGCCATCGCGTCGCACGGCATCGAGCAAGGTCGGCAGTTTCTGCGCGATCTGGGCCGCGCCCATGCGATGGATGAAGGTCAGGCGGCCCGGCTCGTCTTCGGGATTCAGCACGTCGATCAGGCGCAGCAGCTGATCCGGCGTGACCGACGGACCGACCTTGATCGCGATCGGGTTGCGCACGCCGCGCAGGTATTCCACGTGCGCGCCATCCACCGCAGCGGTACGCATGCCGATCCACGGATAGTGGGTGCTGAGATTAAACCAACCCCACTGGCGCGGCACTTCACGCGTCAGTGCTTCCTCGTACGGCAGCAACAGCGCTTCGTGCGAGGTGTAGAAGTCGATGCGGTTGAGGTTGTGGATTTCCGAACCGGACAGCGTTTCCATGAAACGCACGGCATCGCCGATCGAGCGCACCATCTTCTGGTAGTCGGTGGCCAGCGGCGAACTGTCGACCCACGCCAGGTTCCAGTATTCCGGGTGATGCAGATCGGCGAAGCCGCCATCGATCAGCGCGCGCACGAAGTTCATCGTCATCGCCGACCGGGCGTGCGCCTTGATCATCCGCCGGGGATCCGGCACGCGCGCCTGCGCGGTGAATTCGGGCTGGTTGACGAGATCGCCGCGATAACTGGGAAGCGTCACGCCGTCACGCGTTTCGGTGTCGGCCGATCGCGGCTTGGCGTACTGGCCGGCAAAACGGCCTACGCGCACGACCGGCAGGCGCAGTCCGTGCACGAGCACCAGGCTCATCTGCAGCAGCACCTTCAGGCGGTTGGAGATGAGGCCGGATTCGCAATCGCTGAAGCTCTCGGCGCAGTCGCCGCCCTGCAGCAGGAAGCGCTTGCCCTCCTGGGCTTCGGCGAGCTGGCGCTTGAGCGCGAAGATTTCCCACGAGGTCACCAGTGGCGGCAACTGCCGTAGTTCCGCCACGGCCGAGGCCAGCGCCTGCGCGTCCGGATACGTCGGCATCTGCATGGCGGGTCGCGCGCGCCAGCTGTCCGGCGACCAGTTCGCGGGCAGGTTCACGGCGCGGAGAGTTCGATCGGTCATGGCAGCCACCTTGTGCGGGCTGTCATGTTGACAGATTGATGCGCCGCGTCAAACCTCAGTAGGTGCGCGTGCGGCGGCGACGGAAACCGGCGTGGAGCGCCCACAGCGCCAGCAGCACGAACCAGATCAATGCCCACGCAGGCATCGCCAGACCGAGGAAACTCCAATCCACCACCGCGCATTCGCCGGATCCGGTCAACACCTTGCGCACGACGTCGCCGAGCGGAAAGGCTTCCATCATGTAGGCCAGGTCCGGGCCGCACGCTGGCACCTGGTCCGGCGGCAGGCTTTGCAGCCACAGGTGTCGCCCCGCGATGCTGATGCCCACGCCGGCCGCAAGCAGCCCCAGGACCCCATAGGTCGCGCGACCGCCCTTGCTGCGCGGCCCATGCAGTGCCCCGATGAGGAATACGACACCCAGCAGCACGAACGCTCCGCGCTGGAACGTGCACAGCGGGCACGGATTGAGTCCCTGTACGTGTTCCAGATACAGCGCATAAGCGAGCAGGCCGGCGCAGATCAGGAAGCCGAAAAAGTACTGCGCACGGAACGACCAGCGGAACGGATTCATGAGGGCTCGCGTCGACGGACCAGCCCGCATTATCGCTGTGCATCACGCAAACAAAAACCCCGGCGCGTGGCCGGGGTTTCTGTGCGGAACGCTGCCGGAATTACTCGGCGGCTTCCGGACGATCCACGAGTTCGACGTAGGCCATCGGCGCGTTGTCGCCCGCGCGGAAACCGCACTTGAGGATGCGCACGTAGCCACCCGGACGCGCCTGGTAGCGCGGGCCGAGCGTGGTGAACAGCGTGCCCACGGCTTCCTTGTCGCGCAGGCGCGAGAAAGCCAGGCGGCGGTTGGCGACGCCATCGACCTTGGCGAGCGTGATCAGCGGCTCGGCAACGCGACGGAGTTCCTTGGCCTTGGGCAGGGTGGTGCGGATGAGGCCGTGCTTGAACAGCGAGGCGGCCATGTTGCTGAACATCGCCTGGCGATGGGCGCTGGTGCGGCTGAACTTGCGGCCGGCTTTCTGGTGGCGCATGAGCTGGATTCCTGTTGAATGTTGAAACGGTTGGAGTTCGCTGTCGCCATCCTGGCGTTGCTGCATGGGCTGCGCTGGCCCTTGACCGGAATCCCTGTCCGGACTGACCGCAAGCTTTGGCTTGTCGGTTCGTGTGTTGCGTTACTGCGGTGCCACGTGTTGCAACGGACCCGCCTGGGTGCAGGCGGGTCCGCGTTGACTCATCAGCCGAGCATGCCGTGCTGGGCGACACCGGCCGGCGGCCAGTTCTCCAGCTTCATGCCGAGCGACAGACCGCGCTGGGCGAGCACTTCCTTGATCTCGGTGAGCGACTTCTTGCCGAGGTTCGGGGTCTTGAGCAGTTCGACTTCGGTCTTCTGGATCAGATCGCCGATGTAGTAGATGCTCTCCGCCTTGAGGCAGTTGGCCGAACGCACGGTCAGCTCCAGATCGTCGATCGGGCGCAGCAGGACCGGGTCCACGCCGCTGCTGGTCGGCTTGGCCGCACCACGATCACGGTGGGTGAAGTCACCGAAGACCGACAGCTGATCGCTGAGGATGTCGGCCGCGGTACGCACGGCTTCCTCGGCGTCGATCGTGCCGTTGGTTTCGATGTCCAGCACCAGCTTGTCCAGGTCGGTGCGCTGCTCCACGCGCGCGGCTTCCACCGCATACGCGACGCGGCGGACCGGCGAGAACGAAGCGTCCAGCACCAGGCGGCCGATGCTGCGGGTTTCCTCGTCCGGACGACGGCGCGCGGCCGCCGGCTGATAGCCGAAGCCACGCTCGATCTTCAACCGCATGTTGATCGCGGTGTCCTTGGTCAGATTGCAGATGACCAGATCCGGGTTGAGGATCTCGACGTTGTGATCGGTCTTGATGTCGGCCGCGGTGACCACGCCCGGACCCTGCTTGCTCAGGGTCAGGGTGGAGGAATCACCGGTGTGGATGCGGATGGCCACATCCTTCAGGTTCAGCAGGACTTCGAGCACGTCTTCCTGCAGACCTTCGATGGTGCTGTATTCGTGCAGCACGCCGTCGATCTCGACTTCGGTAATCGCGAAGCCGGGGATGGACGAGAGCAGCACGCGGCGCAGCGCATTTCCAAGCGTGTGGCCGTAACCACGCTCCAGCGGCTCGATGACCACCTTGGCGCGATTTTCGGTCAGACGCTCGATCTGCGGGCCGCGGGGGCGCAGCACTTGCTGAGTGATACCCGTCATGTTGCTTTGTCTCCTGCAGACCCCCGAGGGGGGCATCGGGGGTGCGTGAATGAATTACTTCGAGTACAACTCGACGATCAACGCTTCGTTGATGTCCGCAGGCAGGTCCGAACGTTCCGGCACGGCCTTGAACACGCCGCTGAACTTCTTCGAGTCGACTTCGATCCAGGACGGGCTCAGATCGAGCTGTTCGGACAGGGTCAGCGACTCCTGCACGCGCAGCTGCTTCTGGGCGCGTTCGGACAGGGCGATCGCGTCACCGGCCTTGACCTGGTAGGACGGCAGGTTGACCGACTTGCCATTGACCAGCACGCCACGGTGCGAGACCAGCTGGCGGGCGGCCGGACGGGTCACGGCGAAGCCCATGCGGTAGATGACGTTGTCCAGACGGGTTTCCAGCAACTGCAGCAGGTTCTCGCCGGTGTTGCCCTTCTTGGTCGAGGCCTTCTTGTAGTAATTGCGGAACTGACGCTCCAGCAGACCGTAGATACGCTTGACCTTCTGCTTCTCGCGAAGCTGGGTGGCGTAGTCGGACAGCTTGCCCTTGCGGGCCGCGCCGTGCTGGCCGGGCTTCTGCTCCAGCTTGCACTTGGAGTCCAACGCGCGGGCCGGGCTCTTGAGCGACAGGTCGGCGCCTTCGCGGCGCGCGAGTTTACAGGTAGGACCGATATAACGAGCCATTTCTTATCGCCCCCTTAGACGCGACGCTTCTTCGGCGGACGGCACCCGTTGTGCGGGATGGGCGTCACGTCGATGATGTTGGTGATCTTGTAGCCGACGTTGTTCAACGAACGCACGGCCGACTCACGGCCCGGACCCGGGCCCTTGATGCGGACTTCCAGCGACTTCACGCCGTAATCCAGCGCGGCACGGCCGGCCTTTTCGGCGGCGACCTGTGCGGCGAACGGAGTGGACTTGCGCGAACCGCGGAAACCGGCACCACCGGAGGTCGCCCAGGAAAGCGCGTTGCCCTGGCGATCGGTGATGGTGACGATGGTGTTGTTGAACGAAGCGTGGACGTGGGCGACGCCATCGGTGATGACGCGCTTGATCTTCTTCTTGACTTTGGCAGCAGCTGGCTTGGCCATGATGGTCGCCCCTTACTTCTTGATGGCTTTGCGCGGACCCTTGCGGGTGCGTGCGTTGGTGCGGGTGCGCTGACCACGCAGCGGGAGGCCGCGGCGATGACGCAGGCCGCGATAGCAGCCCAGGTCCATCAGGCGCTTGATGGCGATGCCGACTTCACGGCGCAGGTCGCCTTCGACGACATACTTGCCGACTTCGGCGCGCAGACGCTCGACTTCGGGCTCCGACAGGTCGCGGATCTTGGTGGTCGAAGCGACGCCGGCGGCTTCGCAGACCTTCTTGGAACGGGTACGGCCAATGCCGTAGATGCTTTGCAAACCGACCCAGACATGCTTCTGGGCAGGCAGGTTGACACCTGCAATACGCGCCATGACGCGGTCTCCAACTGTGTTTGATGGCTCGACATACCCGTCCCGAGGCCGGGAACAGGCAGACGAACGGAGTGAACTGGAAATTGTAACAAAGATCCCGGCTTGCTTGGAAGCCTGCGCCAGTCAGGACTGACGCGGGCCCGGCATGGGGAGTGTGCCCATGCTCCGGCGCCGGAAGCCGCCTGATGCAGTCGACGATGACCCGTCTTTCCACACCGCCCGCGCTACTCTGGCGCAGGGACTGGCCGCTTCACACCCGTGCGCAGGATCGCCGCCGGGCCGCCCTTTTGGTTGGTGCCGGCGAAGACGCCGGCTGACCGCGCGGAAGGAGCCGCGCTGTGCAGGCAATTATCCGCGCGAAAGACCGCCGCGGGAACCACCCTTGAGGTTTGCCTTCTTCAACAGGCTTTCGTACTGGTGCGACATCAGGTGCGCCTGGATCTGCGCGATGAAGTCCATCACCACCACCACCACGATCAGCAGCGAAGTACCGCCGAAGTAGAACGAGGTGCCAAGCTGGGTGCGCATCACTTCCGGCAGCAGGCAGACCGCCACCAGATACAGCGAACCGGCCGCCGTCAGGCGCGTCAGCACGCCATCGATGTAATCCGCCGTGGCCTTGCCCGGACGGATGCCCGGAATCAGCGCGCCGGATTTCTTCAGGTTCTCGGCCGTTTCCTGCGAATTGAACACCAGCGCCGTATAGAAGAACGCGAAGCCGATGATCATCGCCGCGAACACGATCATGTGCAGCGGTTCACCCGGGGCGAGCGCCTGCGTGATGCGCTGCAGCCAGGTCGTGGCCGCATTGTTCTGGCCGGACCACATCGCGAGCGTGGCCGGGAAGGCCAGGATGCTCGAGGCGAAGATCGGCGGAATGACGCCCGCCATGTTGAGCTTCAGCGGCAGGAACGAGGTCTGGTTCATGTACGCGTTGCGGCCACCCTGACGACGCGCGTAGTTCACCGTGATGCGGCGCTGGCCGCGTTCGACGAACACCACGAAGTAGGTGAAACCGAACACCACCAGCACGATGATGATCAGTGCGATGGCGCTGAGCGTACCGGCGCGGAAGGCTTCCAGCGTGGTCAGCACTGCGCCAGGCAGGCCCGCCACGATGCCGGCGAAAATGATCAGCGACACACCGTTGCCGACGCCCCGCTCGGTGACCTGTTCGCCCAGCCACATCAGGAAGATGGTGCCGGCGGTCAACGCCACCACCGCCGTCAGCACGAAGCCCAGGCCCGGCGCATAGACGACCGGCACGCCACCGGGCGCCATCTGGTTCTGCAACGCGACCGCGATGCTGCCGCCCTGCACGACCGCCAGCAGCACCGCGCCGATGCGCGAATACTGGGTAATCTTGCGACGGCCGGACTCGCCTTCCTTCTGCAGCGCCTTGAGGCTCGGGAAGATGTGCACGCCCAGCTGCATCACGATCGAGGCCGAGATGTACGGCATGACGTTCAGCGCGAACACGCTGAAACGGTGCAGGGCGCCGCCCGAGAACATGTTGAACATGTCCACGATGCCGCCCTGGTTCTGCATCATCGCCAGCATGGCGTCTGGATTGACACCCGGCACCGGCACATAGCAACCGATGCGATAGACGATCAACGCACCCAGGACGAACAGCAGGCGCTGGCGCAGTTCGGTGAACTTGCCCGCGCCTGCCAGCATTCCGGCGGCATTACCCTGCGCCATGCGGCCTTACTCCTGGACGCTGCCGCCAGCGGCTTCAATCGCCGCCTTGGCACCTGCGGTGGCCATCACGCCCTTCAGCACGAACTTCTTGCTCAGCTCGCCCTTCTTGACGATCTTGGCGCGCTTGGCGGTGCTCGGCACCAGCTTGGCAGCACGCAACGCGGCGAAATCGATCTCGCCCGCTTCCAGCTTGTCCAGCTGGTACGACAGCACTTCGGCGGTGTCGCCGGCGAGCTTGGAGCGGAAGCCGACCTTCGGCAGACGCTTGATCAGCGGCATCTGGCCGCCTTCGAACTTCGCCTTGATCTTGCCCTTGCCGGCGCGGGCGAACGAACCCTTGTGACCACGGCCCGCGGTCTTGCCCAGACCGGAACCGATACCGCGACCGACGCGCGTGCGCTCGGTACGGGCGCCCTCGGCGGGCTTCAACGAATTCAGACGCATTTGATTACTCCTCGACCTTGACGAGGTAGTGAACCTTGGCGATCAGGCCGCGCACCTGCGGGCTGTCCTTGAGTTCACGCACATCGTTGAGCTTGTTCAGGCCCAGCGCCTTCACCGACAGGCGGTGACGCGACTGGGAACCACGCAGGCCACGCACCAGGCGCACCTTGACGGTCTTGTTGGACTCGTTAGCCATTGAGGAGTTCCTCCACCTTCTTGCCGCGCTTGGCCGCGATGCGGGTCGGCGACTGCATGTCGTTCAGGCCCTTGAGCGTGGCGCGCACCAGGTTGATCGGGTTGCGCGAACCCACCGCCTTGGCCAGCACGTCCTTCACGCCGACCGCTTCGAGCACGGCACGCATCGCGCCGCCGGCAATCACGCCGGTACCCTGGGAAGCCGGCTGCATGAACACGCGCGCCGCGCCGTGACCGGCCTTGACCGGATGCCACAGCGTGCCGTTGTTCAGTTCGACGTTGCTCATGTTCTTGCGGGCGTATTCCATCGACTTCTGGATCGCGACCGGCACCTCGCGCGCCTTGCCGTAGCCGAAGCCGATGCGACCAGCGCCGTCACCGACGACCGTCAGCGCGGTGAAGGTGAACTGGCGACCGCCCTTGACGGTCTTGCTGACGCGATTGACCGCGACCAGCTTTTCAATCATGCCGTCGTCGATCTTCTCTTCGCGGTTGCGGTCGCGGTCACGACCCCGCGGTTCACGTTGTTCTGCCATTTTGGAAATCCTTGGGAGTGGGAATTTTGTGGCTTGGCCACTTATGGTTGTGGAGTCTTCCGGTGTCGCGCGGCGGCCTGCAGAAGAAGCCGTGCGCCCGACGCAGCCCGCGCCGGCAGGACGAAGCGCGGAACGCATCCGCGCTTGCTCGAACTTAGAACTGCAGGCCGCCTTCGCGGGCCGCGTCGGCCAGGGCCTTGATGCGGCCGTGGTAACGGTAGCCCGAACGGTCGAACGCCACCTTCTCGATGCCGGCGGCCTTGGCGCGCTCGGCGATCAGGCGACCGACCTTGGCGGCGGCATCGCTGTTCTTGCCATTCTTCAGGCCGTCCTTGACGTCGGCCTGCAGGGTGTTGGCGGCCACGATGACCTTGTCGCCGTTGGCGGTGAACAGCTGGGCGTAGATGTGCTGGCCCGTGCGCAGCACGGTCAGGCGCGGCACGCCGAGTTCGCGGATGTGCGCACGGGTCGACTTGGCGCGACGCAGGCGGGCAGTGTTCTTGATGCTCATGATCTGGTTCCTCGAAGCCGAAGGCGTGCTTACGCCTTCTTCGCTTCCTTACGGATGATGGTCTCGTCGGAGTACTTCACGCCCTTGCCCTTGTAGGGTTCCGGCGGACGGAAACCGCGGATCTTGGCGGCGACTTCGCCCACGCGCTGCTTGTCCGCGCCCTGCACCAGGATTTCGGTCTGGGTCGGCGTGGCGAGCGTGATGCCTTCCGGCGCGGTGAACACGACCGGATGCGAGAAACCGAGCGACAGGCTCAGATCCTTGCCCTGCATCGCGGCACGGTAACCGACGCCCACCAGCTCCAGCTTGCGCTCGAAGCCTTCGGACACGCCCTTGACCATGTTGGCGAGAATCGCGCGGATCGTGCCGGTGATGGCATCGTGTTCCAGCGTGACCGGCGACAGGTTGACCGTACCGTTTTCAATCTTCAGTTCGACACCGGCGGGCTTGGCGATCGACAGGGTGCCCTTCGGGCCCTTGACGTTCAGGCTCTCGCCCTGCTGGGTCAGTTCAACGCCCTTGGGCAGGGCAATCGGCTTTTTGGCTACACGGGACATTGGCTTACTCCGTTAGGCCACGAAGCACAGGACTTCACCGCCGACGCCCTGCTGGCGCGCCTGCGCATCGGTCATGATGCCCTTGGAGGTGGAAATGATGGCGATGCCCAGGCCGCCGAGGACCTTCGGCAGTTCGGCCTTGCCGCGGTACTGGCGCAGGCCCGAACGGGACACGCGCGACAGCTTCTCGATGACCGGCTTGCCTTCGAAATACTTCAGGACGATTTCAAGTTCGGCCTTGTTGTTCTCGGTCTTGGTGACGCGAGCGTCGGCGATGTAGCCTTCCGACTTCAGCACGTTGGCGATGGCCGCCTTGATTTTGGAGGACGGCATCTTCACCGTCTGCTTGCCGACCGCGGCCGCATTCTTGATGCGGACCAGCATGTCGGCGATGGGATCAGTCATGCTCATAGATAATGCCTTTAATGAGTAGCACCGATATCCGCTTTCGCGAAAATCTTCGGTTGTGCCTGGAACAATCCAGGGAGGAGCGGCTCCTGCGGAGCCTGGCTCCCGCGGACGGGCCGCGAGGAGCCGGAAAGTATACAGCAACAAGTCCGGCATGTGCCGGACTCGCGTCCCGAGCGCCCCGACCCCGTCGGGACGACTGGAGTCTTACCAGCTCGCCTTGCGCAGGCCCGGCACGTCGCCGTTCATCGTCGCCTTGCGCAGCATGTTGCGGCCGAGGCCGAACTTGCGGTACACGCCGCGCGAGCGGCCCGACAGTTCGCAACGGTTGCGCTGGCGGCACGGCGAGGAGTCACGCGGCAGCTTCTGCAGCTTGGTTGCCGCTTCCAGCTTTTCCTCGTACGAGGAATTGGTGCCGGAGATGATCTTCTTCAGTGCTTCGCGCTTGGCGGCGTACTGCTTGGCAAGCTTGGCCCGCTTGACGTCGCGGTTCACCATTGAGGTCTTGGCCATGTGTGGTTTTCCTGGCGATATCAGTTACGGAACGGGAACTTGAACGCTTCCAGCAGCGCCTTGGCTTCGGCGTCGCTCTTGGCGGTCGTCGTGATGGCGATATCCATGCCGCGGAGCGCATCGACCTGATCGAAGTCGATTTCCGGGAAGATGATCTGTTCCTTCACGCCCATGTTGTAGTTGCCGCGGCCGTCGAACGAACGGCCCGACACGCCGCGGAAGTCGCGGACGCGCGGCAGCGAGATGTTGATCAGGCGATCCAGGAATTCGTACATCTTGGCGCGACGCAGGGTCACCTTGCAGCCGATCGGCCAGCCGTCGCGGATCTTGAACGAAGCCACCGAGATGCGGGACTTGGTCGTGATCGGCTTCTGGCCAGTGATCTTGGCCAGGTCGGCCACGGCGTTTTCCAGGATCTTCTTGTTGGTAGCCGCTTCACCCACACCCATGTTGATGGTGATCTTGGTGATCTTCGGGACTTCCATCGGATTGGTGTAGCCGAACTTCTTGATCAAAGCCGGCGTCACTTCTTCCTTGTAGATTTTTTCGAGACGGGTGGTCATGACCTCATTCCTCAGGCGTCGAGCGCCTCACCACTGGAGCGGAACACACGCAGTTTGCGTCCATCCTCCAGGACCTTGAAACCGATACGCTCGCCCTTGCCGGTGGCCGGGTTGAACAGCGCGACATTCGAAATGTGGATCGAGCTCTCGCGCTCGACCACGCCACCAGCCACGCCGGCTTGGGGGTTCGGCTTGGTGTGGCGCTTGACGACGTTGACGTTGGAGACGACCACACGGTCACCGTCCACGCGCACCACGTCGCCCTTCTTGCCCTTGTCCTTGCCGGCGATGACGACCACCTGGTCGCCCTTCTTGATACGGTTTGCCATTTCTATGTCCTCCGCTCAGAGCACTTCAGGCGCGAGCGAAACGATCTTCATGAACTTCTCGGAACGCAGCTCGCGGGTCACGGGCCCGAAGATGCGGGTGCCGATCGGCTCCTGCTTGTTGTTGAGCAGCACGGCGGCGTTGCCGTCGAAGCGGATCAGCGAACCGTCCGGCCGACGCACACCCTTGCGGGTACGCACGACGACGGCGTCGTACACTTCACCCTTCTTCACCTTGCCGCGCGGAATGGCGTCCTTGACGGTCACCTTGATGATGTCGCCGATGCCGGCGTAACGGCGCTTGGAGCCGCCGAGCACCTTAATGCACATCAGTTCCTTGGCGCCGGAGTTGTCGGCCGCGTCAAGGTAGCTCTGCATCTGGATCATGATTCAGATCTCCTCTTATTCAGCCGCGCGGGTGACGATTTCCACCACGCGCCAGTTCTTGGTCTTGGACAGCGGGGCGATTTCCACCACGCGCACCACGTCGCCTTCCTTGCAGCTGTTGTCCGCGTCATGCGCGTGCAGCTTGGTGGAACGGCGGATGTACTTGCCGTACAGCGCGTGCTTCACCTGACGCTCCACCAGCACGGTGACCGTCTTGTCCATCTTGTTGCTGACGACACGACCTTCGATGGTGCGTTGCGCTTTGTCTTTGTTATCGCTCATCTCGGGTGCTCCTTACTTCTTGCTGCCGAGCAGGGTCTTGACGCGAGCGATCTCGCGGCGCACCCGGCGGGTTTCATGGGTCTTCGGCAGCTGGCCGGTGACCTTCTGCATGCGCAGGGAGAACTGCTCCTTGCGCAGATCGGTCAGGTGGGCCTTCAGTTCGTCAGCCGACTTCTCGCGGAGTTGCTTGAGTTCCATTAGCGCACCGTCCGGGTCACGAATTGGGTGGTGACGGACAGCTTGGCCGCGGCAAGACGGAACGCCTCGCGCGCGATTTCCTCGCTGACGCCTTCGATTTCATAGATCATGCGGCCCGGCTGGATCTGCGCGACCCAGTACTCCACGTTGCCCTTACCGGAGCCCATGCGGACTTCGATCGGCTTCTTGGTGATCGGCTTGTCGGGGAACACGCGGATCCACATCTTGCCGCCGCGCTTGACGTAACGGCTGATGGAACGGCGGGCGGCCTCGATCTGGCGCGCGGTCAGCTGACCGTGCGCGGTGGCCTTCAGGCCGTACTCGCCGAAACTGACGAGGTTACCGTTCCAGCTCAGGCCTTCGTTCCGGCCCTTGTGCATCTTGCGGTATTTGGTTCGCTTCGGTTGCAACATGATTATTCCCTCGCCTCGCGATCACGGCGCGGTCCGCGCGGACGGTCACTGCGCTCGTTGCGTTCGCTGCGCGGCGTGTCGTCCTGCTTCTCCTGGCCCACCTGGCTGAAATCGAAGATTTCGCCCTTGTAGACCCACACCTTGATGCCGATGATGCCGTAGGTGGTCTTGGCTTCAGCGAAGCCGTAGTCGATGTCCGCACGCAGGGTGTGCAGCGGCACGCGGCCTTCGCGGTACCACTCGGAACGGGCGATTTCCGCACCATTCAAGCGGCCAGCCACGTTGACCTTGATGCCGAGCGCGCCCAGGCGCATCGCGTTGCCGACGGCGCGCTTCATCGCGCGGCGGAACATGATGCGGCGCTCCAGCTGCTGGGCGATGGATTCGGCCACCAGCTGCGCGTCGAGTTCGGGCTTGCGGACTTCGGTGACGTTGATGTGCGCGGGAACGCCCATCAGATCACTGACTTCCTTGCGCAGCTTCTCGATGTCCTCACCGCGCTTGCCAATCACCACGCCCGGACGGGCGGTGTGGATGGTGACGCGGGCGGTCTTGGCCGGACGCTCGATCAGGATCTTGGAAATGCCGGCCTGGGCGAGCTTCTTGCGAAGCATCTCGCGCACCTTGAGGTCCGCGGCCAGGTAGTCGGCGTAGTCGCGCTTGTTGGCGAACCACTTGGAGTTCCAGTCCTTGGCGATGCCCAGGCGGATTCCGGTCGGATGAACTTTGTGACCCATACTTATTTGCCCTCGCCCACGACCACGGTGATGTGGCTGGTGCGCTTCAGAATGCGGGTACCACGGCCCTTGGCACGGGCCATGAAACGCTTCAGCACCGGACCTTCGTCGACCATGATGGTCTTGACCTTCAGCTCGTCGACGTCGGCACCCTGGTTGTTCTCGGCGTTGGCAATCGCCGACTCCACCACCTTCTTGATCAGGTGGGCAGCCTTCTTGTCCGAGAACTTCAGCAGGTTGACGGCGCGTTCGGCCGACAGACCGCGCACCTGATCAGCGACCAGGCGGGCCTTCTGCGGGGAGATGCGCGCGGTGCGCAGGATGGCTTTCGCTTCCATTGTCATCTCTCCTTACTTCTTGCCGCCGGCTTTCTTGTCGCCACCGTGGCCCTTGAAGGTACGGGTGACGGCAAATTCGCCGAGCTTGTGGCCGACCATGTTCTCGTTGACGAGCACCGGAACATGGTTCTTGCCGTTATGGATGGCGATCGTGAAACCCACCATTTCCGGCAGGATCATCGAACGGCGCGACCAGGTCTTGATCGGCTTCTTGCTACCGCCCGCAGCTTCCACCTTCTTGACCAGGTGGTGATCGACGAACGGGCCCTTCTTGAGTGAACGTGCCATGGTCGATTAGCCCCTACGATCGCGGACGATGAATTGCTGAGTGCGCTTGTTCTTGCGCGTCTTGTAACCCTTGGTCGGAACGCCCCACGGCGTGACCGGATGCGGGTTGCCCTGGCCGGCCTTGGCCTCACCACCACCGTGCGGGTGATCCACCGGGTTCATGGCGGCGCCGCGAACGGTCGGGCGGACACCACGCCAGCGCTTGGCGCCGGCCTTGCCCAGCTTCTCGAGGCTGTGCTCGTCGTTGCCGACTTCACCGACGGTGGCGCGGCATTCGACCTGCACCTTGCGCATTTCACCCGAACGCAGGCGCAGCGTGGCAAAGCCCTGCTCGCGCGCGACCAGCTGCACGCCGGCGCCGGCGGCGCGGGCGATCTGGGCGCCCTTGCCCGGCTTCAGTTCGATGCCGTGCACGGTGGTACCGACCGGGATGTTGCGCAGCGGCAGCGTGTTGCCGACCTTGATCGGCGCGTCGCTGCCGGCGATGACCTGGTCACCGGCCTTCAGGCCCTTCGGGGCGATGATGTAGCGGCGCTCGCCGTCGACATAGCACAGCAGCGCGATGTGCGCGGTGCGGTTCGGGTCGTACTCGATGCGCTCCACGCGTGCCGGAATGCCTTCCTTGTCACGCTTGAAGTCGATCAGGCGATAGTGCTGCTTGTGACCGCCGCCGATGTGGCGGGTGGTGATGCGACCGTGGTTGTTGCGGCCACCGGTCTTGCTCTGCTTTTCGAGCAGCGCCGCGTGCGGCGCACCCTTGTGCAGGTCGGGCGTCACCACGCGGACCGCGGAACGGCGACCGGCGGAGGTGGGTTTGAATTTCATCAATGGCATGTGGGTCTACCTCAGGCCTTGGCCGTAACGTCGATGGCCTGGCCTTCAGCCAGACGCACGTACGCCTTGCGCCAGTCGCCGCGGCGGCCGTTGCGGAAACGGAAGGACTTGTTCTTGCCCTTGACGTTCACGACATTGACCGCTTCGACCTTGACGTCGAACAACTTTTCCACGGCTGCCTTGACGTCAGCTTTGGTTGCATCGTTCGAAACTTCGAAGACGTATTGATTGGAAACTTCCTGCAGGCGCGCCGTCTTTTCGGACACACGCGGAGCACGCAGCACGCTGAAAATCTTCTCGTTGCTCATGCCAGCCACTCCTCGATCTTCTTGATGGCATCGGCGGTCACCACGACGCTGTCGGCACCCACCAGGGCGACCGGATCCAGGCCCTGCACGTCACGGACCTGCACGTACGGCAGGTTGCGCGCGGACAGGTACAGATGCTCGGAAGCGTCTTCGGTGACGATCAGCGGGCGCTGACCGACTTCCAGACCCTTCAGCTTGTCGATCAGCGTCCTGGTCTTGGTGGCGTCGAGATCTAACGCATCGACCACCTTCAGGCGGTTCTGGCGGTTCAGTTCCGACAGGATCGCGCAGATGGCTGCGCGATACATCTTGCGGTTGACCTTCTGGTCGAAGCTGCGCGGCTTGGCCGCGAAGGTCACGCCGCCGCCGACGAAGATCGGCGCGGTCAGCGCACCGTGACGGGCACCGCCGCCCTTCTGCTTCTTCGACTTCTTGGTGGTGCCGTTGACTTCGGCGCGGGTCTTCTGCGCCTTGGTACCGGCACGACCGGCATTGCGGTAGGCAACGACCACCTGGTGGACCAGGTCTTCGCTGAATTCACGACCGAACACGGCGTCGGAAACCGACAGCTTGTTGGCGCTACCTGTGATGGCTAGTTCCATTGTCGTACTCCTCAACCCTTGCTCGCCGGACGGACGATCACGTCGCCGCCAGCCGCACCCGGCACGGCACCGCGAACGGCAATCAGACCGCGCTCGGCATCGACGCGGACGACTTCCAAGTTCTGGGTGCTCTGGGTGACGGCGCCCATGTGGCCGGACATCTTCTTGCCCGGGAACACGCGGCCCGGCGTCTGACGCTGACCCAGCGAACCCGGCGCGCGATGCGACAGCGAGTTACCGTGGGTGGCGTCGCCCATGGTGAAGTTCCAGCGCTTGATGGTGCCCTGGAAGCCCTTGCCCTTGGTCACGCCCTGGACGTCGACCTTCTGGCCCACTTCAAAGATGTCGGCCTTGATTTCGCCGCCGACGGTGAAGTCGCCCAGCTTGTCGGCTTCCACGCGCAGTTCCCACAGACCGCGACCGGCTTCGACCTTGGCCTTGGCCAAGTGTCCGGCGACCGGCTTGGTCACCAGCGAGGCGCGACGGTTGCCCACGGCCACCTGCACGGCGGTGTAGCCGTCGGTTTCCTGGGTCTTGATCTGGGTGATGCGATTCGGGGTGGCTTCGATCAGCGTCACCGGGATGGACTTGCCATCTTCGGTGAACACACGGGTCATGCCAGCCTTGCGGCCGACGAGACCCAACGAATATTTCTTCGCGGTCATGGTCGTTGGCCTCAGGTCAGCTTGATCTGGACGTCGACGCCGGCTGCGAGCTCGAGCTTCATCAGCGCGTCCACGGTCTTGTCGTTGGGATCGACGATGTCGAGCACGCGCTTGTGCGTGCGGGTTTCGTACTGGTCGCGAGCGTCCTTGTCGACGTGCGGGGATACCAGGACGGTGTAGCGTTCGATCTTGGTCGGCAGCGGGATCGGGCCGCGCACTTGCGCGCCAGTCCGCTTGGCCGTCTCAACGATCTCGCTGGCCGAGCGGTCGATCAAGCGATGATCGTACGCCTTGAGCCGGATTCGGATCTTTTGGTCCGCCATGACGGTGTTCCTTCGTTAAAGAGCGACGGGCGCGGCTTCTGGGATGCCTTGCCCCGGTGAGGTCCAGACGTTCAGCCCCATGTCGTTTCGTGGCGTGCACAAAACAAAGGGCCTTTCGGCCTGGGGATTCATCCTGAAAAACTGGGCAGGCCGGTAAACCGGCCCGCCCAGACAGAAAAGTATAGAACGCGTGACTGGCCCCGTCAAGCGGGGCATCCATCCATCAAGGACGGTGGCACGCGACTCTCCTTGTCTGGCGAACACGAAGCACTCCCTGTGCTTCTTTTCGCGGTATCGCCGGCGAGCCTCCCAGGGGGCGCCAGCGTGGGTATTGCGGTCCGATGGCCAGTCAGGCCGTCGGGGGCGCGCATCATAGCAGTTTTTTGCAGGATTGCAGCAAATCTGCATCGGCGGGAGCTGTTGTCTCCCTGCGCGCCGGATTGCAGGTTCCAGGCTTGACGCCTTCGCCCTGCGACTGCACCCGCGCCGGACGGCACGGGTGCAGCGGCTACATCACTTGATGATCTTGGCGACCACGCCGGCGCCGACGGTACGGCCACCTTCGCGGATGGCGAAACGCAGGCCTTCGTCCATCGCCACCGGGTTGATGAGCGTCACCACCATCTTCACGTTGTCGCCCGG
>JAEWBY010000042.1 GCA_023390905.1 Pseudomonadota bacterium
GCGCCGCTGCGGCCGTCGCGCTGGCGCGCGCCGCGGGCGCGGCATTGGCTGCGGGAGTCGCTGTGGCATTGATGCGCGGCGGCTGCGCGGCCGGCGTGGCTCGATCCGTGCCTGCGACGACGCGATACGGCAGCACCGCCACGGCGACCAGCGCCGCGAGCAGGACCATCGGGACAAGATGCGGTTTGGCCCCGGTATTCTGCAGCATGGTCAGTCTCCGCTTGAGCAGGGTGTAGGTGGGCGACGCGCTAGCCAGACCGGCGCAGGGTCGCGGGGCGACGCCGAGCTGCAACAGCAGGCGTCCGTATTCGTGTGCGCTGTGGTGATCGCAGGACAGCACGGCTTCATCGCAGGCCGCTTCGCGTGCCAGTGCGTATTCGCGTGCGATGAGGTGCGCGGCCGGATGGAAGAAGAACAGATGCCGCGCCAGCGCCGGCATCCACCCCCACCACAGATCGCGGCGACGGTAATGGCTGAGCTCGTGATGCAGCGCCATGCGCAGCTCGGCTTCGGAAAAACGCGTCGGGGCATCGGCGGGCAGCAGCACCATCGGCCGCCACGGTCCCAGCAACTGGGGTGAAGCGATGTCCCGCGCCATGCGCAATGGCGGCAGCGTGCCCAGTCCCAGCGCGCGGCCGGTGCGGTGGTACAGCGCGAGCAGTGCGTCGTCGTCACACGCGCACGAATTGCGCCGCCAGCGACGCGCCTGCTGGTACGCGTGCAGCGTCTGCAGCGCCGCCATCACCACGCCCATCAACCACAGCCAGGCGAGCACGCCGGTCCATGGCAATGGCCTCGCGGATTCCGTCGTGGATCCCGTCGCGGATTGCGCGGGCGCGGGTTCGCCCGCTGCGGGCATCGGCTCGGGAATGCCGGCGCGAACCGGCGCAGGGATCGGTCCCGCGGCGTGCTCGATCGTCGCGGACGCGGCCGGGGCCGACAGCCACCGCAGTTCCAGCGGCGCCGGCCACAGCAATCCGACCACCAGTTGCATCGACGCGAGCCACCACAGCGTGCAACGCGTGGCGGCGGGCAGGCGCGGCCACAGCCGGACGATCAGTCCGATCATGGCGACCAGCAGCAGCGATTGCAGGCTGACCATGCCGATGCTGGCGAGCAGATCCGCGAACAGTTCCCGGGCCATGTCAGCGCCCCTTGCGGCGTGATTTCTGCAGGCTGGCGACGAGCTTTTCCAGCTCGGCCAGTTCATCGTCGCTGACGCGCCCGCGCTCGGACATCCACGCCACGAACGGCGACACCGAACCCTGCAGCGTGTTCTTGACGAACTGCCCCACGGCGCTGCTCACCACGTCTTCCGGCCCGCGCGTGCCGCTGTAGCGATAGACGCCATCCACCTGCCTGCGTTGCAGATACCCCTTGCCACGCAGGCGTTCCATCATCGTGAGCACGGTCGAGCGCGCCAGTCCGCGCGCTTCGCCGAACGCGCTGGCGACTTCGCCAACGCTGGCATCGCCCTGCGACGCGATGTGCTGGAGGAGCGCCAGTTCCTGATCTCCGATCGTCCTGCGCATGTCCGGTCCGGTTGACTACACGTGTAGTCACCATCGCATTGACTACAAGTGTAGTCAAGCGCCGTTTGTCGGGGAGACGAGGAGACGGGAGACGGGAGACGGGAGACGGGAGACGGGAGACGAGAAAGACGATAACGGATGGTCGTAGTGGGGCTCCGCCTGCGACGCGAGACCTTGGATGGCTGGTTTCAGGGTGGCGCGGTCAGTCCGCCGCCTGACGCAATCGAATGCTGCAACTCACCGGCCAGCGAACTCCATTCCCGATTCCCGTTTCCCGTTTCCCGTTTCCCGTTTCCCGTTTCCCGACTACAGGCTAGCGACGCATCACTGCCCTTCCGCACAGGCGCCGGCGCGGGCCAGCATCAGAGCGCGCTCGCGTTCATTGCGGGTGAGCGCGGCAGCGCGTTCGAATTCGGCGCGTGCTTCGGCAGGGCGGCCGAGTTGTTCGAGCAGATCGCCACGCACGGCGGGAAGCTGCGGATATCCGCGCAGGCGGGCGTCGTCCGTCAAGGCATCAACCAATGGCAGCGCGGCGGCCGCACCTTCGGCGCGACTCAACGCGACCGCGCGATTGAGTTCGACGATCGGCGAGGGCAGCACTGCCGCCAGTTGCGCGTACAACGCAGCGATGCGTGGCCAGTCGGTCTGATCGGCGCGCAGCGCGCGCGCATGGCAGGCCGCGATCGCCGCCTGCAGCGTGTAGGGCGATTGCGCACCGCCGAGCTGCACCGACTTGGCGAGCGCGTTGAGGCCCCGCTGGATCTGCAGGCGATCCCAGCGCGCGCGATCCTGTTCGGGCAGCAGCACCGGCGCGCCGTCGGCATCCACGCGCGCCTTCGCACGTGATGCCTGCAATTCCATCAGCGCGAGCAGGCCGTGCACTTCCGGCTCCTCCGGCATCAGCCCGGCCAGCACGCGGCCCAGCCGCAGCGCTTCATCGCACAGGCCGGGGCGCATCCAATCATCGCCCGCCGTGGCCGAGTATCCCTCGTTGAAGATCAGGTATATCACTTCGAGCACCGAATCCACGCGCTCGGGCAGTTCCGCCTTGCGCGGCACTTCGAAGGGCACCCGCTTCTGCGCGAGCGTGCGCTTGGCGCGCACGATGCGCTGGGCGATGGTCGGTTCGGCCTGCAGGAACGCGCGCGCGATCTCGTCGGTGGCGAGCCCGCCGAGCAGGCGCAGCGTCAATGCCACGCGCGCTTCGGTCGGCAGGACCGGATGACAGGCGATGAACACCAACCGCAGCAGATCATCGCCGATGTCGTCCTCCAGCCAACCCTCGTCATCCGGCGCGGCCATGTCCTGGCCCTCCAGTTCGTGGATCAGCGCCTCCTGCTTGCCGGCATGCAGTCGACGCTGGCGCAGGCGATCGATCGCGCGGTGCCTGGCTGCGGTCATCAACCAAGCGGCCGGATTGTCCGGCATGCCGCTGGCCGGCCAGCGTTCCAGCGCGGCGACCAGCACGTCCTGCGCCATGTCCTCGGCCAGGCCCACGTCGCCGAGCATGCGCGTCAGGCGCGCGATCAGCCGTGGCGACTCCATTCGCCAGAGCGCATCGATGCGGCGATGGAGATCCTGTGCGGCCATGCGCACGGATCAGACCATCGCCTCCGGGACCTTGCAAGCGGCGTTGCACCGCGCGCACCCGTGGTGATCAGCAATCGCGCAGATGATTGACCATCCATGGCTTGCCATAGCGATCGGTGAGCATGCCGAAGCGATGGGACCAGAACGTCTCGTTCATCGGCGCCTGCACGCTGCCGCCCTGTGCCAGCGCGGCGAAGATGCGTTCGGCCTCGGCGCTGTCATCGACCATCAGGTTGATGCACGTCTGGCTGGCGGTCGAATCGCACGGGGTCGGGCTGTCGGCGCCCATCAGGCTGGCGCCGGCCGATTCCAGATGCATGTGCACGATGCGATCGCGCGCGTCGGCCGGCGTCTGATCGGCCATCGGCGATTCGCCGTACGTCATGCTGGCGCGGATTTCGCCGCCCAGCGCCTGCCGGTAGAAATCGAACGCCTCGCGGCATTGCCCGTCGAAGTGGAGATACGGAATCAGTTGCATGGAAGGCTCCTTGATGGCATCAGGTGCAGTTGATCATCCAGCGCACGCCGTGGCGATCGGTGAGGATCGCGTAGCGGCGCGCCCAGAACATCGGCTGGAGCGGCAGTTCGACCTGGCCGCCCTCGGAGAATGCGGCGAACAGCGCTTCGGCCTGTTCCGGCGTGTCCACATCGGCGACCAGGTGCGAGCCCTGGATCGGCGTGTAGGGATGATCCGGCGTCGCGTCCGTGCCCATGATCGTGTACGCGCCGACGTCCAGGCGGCCATGCATGATCAGATCCCGCGCCTCGGCCGGAAGCTGATCGCAGCCCGGCGTATCGCCGAAGGTCTGCATCGCGCTCACCTGTCCACCGAGATGCCGCGCATAGAATTCCAGCGCCTGCCTGCAGTCGCCGTTGAAGCTCAGATAGGTGTTCAGTCGCATGTCGTTCTCCACGGGGTTCATTGGCGGGATTCGGTGGCCGCGCGCAGCCGTTCTTCCTGCTCGCGCAGTTCCGGTGTCATGGCCTCGCCGAAATCCTCCATCTCGAACAGCGGGCGGATCTCCAGTTCGGTGCCGCCGTCAAAGGGTGCGCGCTTGAGCCATTCGATCGCCTCTTCCATCGATCGCACCTGCCACAGCCAGAAGCCGGCGATCAGCTCCTTGGTCTCGGCGAACGGGCCGTCGGTCACGCTGCGCTGCGCGCCATCGAAGCGCACGCGCACGCCGCGCGAGGACGGATGCAGTCCCTCGCCGGCGAGCATGATGCCGGCGTTGACCAGTTCTTCGTTGTAGCGGCCCATGTCCTCCAGCATCTTGCGGGTCGGCAGCACGCCGGCCTCGGTATCGGCATCGGCCTTCACGATCACCATCACTTTCATGTCGGACTCCTGTAGCGGTTCGGGGGTTCTTGTGGAGTACGACGAACCAGCGCGCGACGGATCGACACGCCCCGGAAAAAAATCTGCACCCGCCGCCGGCCCTTGGGCCGGGGCGCGGCTTGCGGCATGATGCGCGCTTCCAGACCGGCCGCCCCGGGGAGGACGACATGCAGTACCTGCTGTTGGTGTACACCGATCAGGCCCTGATCGATGCGCTCCCCGCCGAGGAATATGACGCGCTGATGCGCGGCTGCCTGCAGCATGCCGACGAGTTGCAGCGGGCCGGCACGCTGATCCAGTCACAGCAATTGCAGGCGCCGGGCAGCGGACGCAGCCTGCGCGTGCGCGCGGGCCAGTCTTCGATCACCGACGGGCCGTTCGCCGAGACCAAGGAAATCCTCGCCGGCTTCAACCTGATCGAGGCCGCCGACCTCGACGAGGCCGTGCGCGTCGCCCACGAGTTCCCGTGGGCGCGTTTCGGTTGCATCGAAGTGCGGCCGGTGCACGACATGGCGCTGGAACGCGCGCGCGTCGGCGCCTGATCGGCTCAGTCCAGCGCGCGCGCGATGCGTGCGTGGATCGCAGGATGATCGCGGTAATAGGCCGCGTTGTCGGCCAGATCATTCCATCTTCGGAATTCGACCAGTGCGCGCTGCAGTTGCTGCACGGCCTGGTCGGCACGGGGCGGTGCATGCACTGTACTGCCGAGGACGTCTTCGAGCAGATGCAGCACCACGTCCATGCATTCCATGCAGGCGTTGGCCTGCTGCCGCGCCAGCCGGTGCAGCATGTCCAGCCGTGCGCCATCCAGGCGGGTGATGCCGACGTCGGCCAGACAGGGTTCGCCTGCGCCCTGCAACAGGTGCAGCAATTGCGGCAGCGATCCCGCCGCCGGGATCGGTGATTCGTGTTCGATGGGATTCTGATGCGTCATGGCGCCTCCTTGGCGTTGGTTGTTGAAGTCACTTCCCCGTGGCTTCCCCGGCCCGTCATCACCTGGTTTCGTGACGAGATTTAAACACAGTAGATGCTTACTCTGTAGATTGTCAAACGGCAGAAAGACACGCTGGCGCGATGCCTAAGAAGTCTACCGCCACGCCCGCCGACAACGCTCGCGAGCGCATCGCCGTGAACCTCAAGCGCCTGCGCAAACAGCGCGGACTGAGCCAGGAACAACTGGGCGAAGTCGCCGATTTCCATCGCACGTACGTCTCGCAGCTCGAGCGTCGCTTGACCAACGTTTCCATCGATGGACTCGAACGGCTGGCGAAGGCACTGTCGGTTGATGTGCGCGATTTGCTGACTGCACCGAAGTAACTCACGGCTGCGCTCGCCGCGCGCGGCAGGTGTTCGCGGCCACTGTGAGTTTTTCCGCCGGAGCTTCCCCCGTTCGCGCATGCGCCTGCCGGCGTGTCGGCACGCGTTCGCCGGTCGCCACCGCGCCCTGCACGGATCCGTGCGTTTAGCGTTTGTAGACATCATCCCGCCGGCCGGGATCGTATCGTCGCCTCATTCCATTGAACGAGGTCACGCACGATGCCGGTCAACGCCGCCTCTGGCACTCGCGATGAAGCGTCGCGCCAACATGCCCTGGATCGCTATCGCATCGTCGACAGTCTTCCCGAGGGCGCCTATGACGACATCGTGCAGATCGCCTCGACCGTATGCGAAACGCCGATCGCCGTGCTCACGCTGCTCGATCGCGATCGGCAGTGGTTCAAGGCGCGCGTGGGGCTGGACGCAGATGAAACGCCACGCAGCCAGGCCGTCTGCGATCACGCGATCCGCCAGCCGGGCCAGTTGATGGAGGTGCCGGATCTGGCCGGCGATCCGCGCTTCGCCGATTTCCCGGTGGTGACCGCGATGGGCGCGCGCTTCTATGCGGGCATGCCACTGGTGACGCCGGAGGGCGATGCCCTCGGTACCGTGTGCGTGCTCGGCCATGAGCCACGCGAGCTGACGCCGGATCAGCGCGCCGCACTCGCGGGACTGGCCCGTCTGGCGATGCACCTGCTCGAGGCGCGCGCGCGCGAGCGCGAGCAGGAACTGGCCGCCGTCCTGCTCAGCGCATCACCGGACGCCATCGCCGATGCCGATCAGGCCGACAGCAGCGCACAACCGGGCGCGCTGCCGTACGCGATCGCCATTCTCGAACTGCAGGGCCACGCGTACGCCGTGCAGCAGCGCGGCGAGCGCGGCGTGGAGAAGGAACTGCACCAGCTCGAAGGTTCACTCGACGGCGTGCTGCGGCGCGATCTCGGCGACACCATCAATCGCGTGACCGGCAGCGCCGAGTTCGTCGCGGTACTGCACGGCGATGACATCGACGATCGCCTGCGCACGATGGAGCGCGTCCTTGGCGAGCATCGCCGGCGCAGCGGACTGAACGTGCTGCTGGCCAGCGCCCATGCCGAATCCGCCAGCGAGGCCACACAGCTGGTTTTCATGCGCGCCGACGCCGGACTCAGCGCGCTGAAGGATCAGCTCAGCCAGACGCCGCGCGCGGCTTAGAACCGGCGCCTAGATGGGCCTGGCGCCTCGTGCCCGGTTGCGTACCGCTGAAGCGCGGCATCGGCGGGCGACGATCATTCGCTGTCCACGCCCGCCAGTTGCAACACCCACTTGGGCACTTCCGGTTCGCCTGCGTAGAACGCCCTCGGCTTCTTCTCCGCCATCGCCCAGCGATGCAGCCAGCTCGGCCCAAAGCGGCCGTCGTAGCCAGCTTCGCCACGCGCGTAGGCGGGATCACGCAGCGCTTGGTCCAGCGTGATGAAGCGATAGCCGCGACGCCGCGTGGCCGCGATCAGATCGGCGAAGGTCGCCGCATTCAATTCGTTCGCATGCATCAGCCAGATCTGCGGAAGTGCGTAGCCCAGCAGCGCCTGCGATTGCCGCTCGTAATAGTCGAGCTTGTTGAGCATGTAAGGGATGTAGCCGCGGCGCAGGCGTTGCAGCGTCGCATCGCGTTGTTCCGCCGGCAGCGTGCCGTCGATGACGTTGGCGTAGGCGAACGCCCACACCCACTCGCCGTTGTCCACGGTGACCGGTGCGATCCGATAGCCATGCTGCGCGAGAAAGGCTGACAGCGCGGCGCGATCCTCCGGCGTGCGGCCGGCGCGCAGATACGGATGGCGGAACCAGCGCGGCTGCGTGCCCGCTTTCTGCAAGGCCGGCCGCAGCCAGCGTTCGCCGTCGAGGATCTGCGCCTGGTAGGCCGGCAGGCCGACTTCATGCAGGTCGACATGATCGAAGGTGTGGTTGCCCAGCTCGAATCCGGCATCGAGCCAGTCCTGCAGCATCCGCACGCGTTCGGGCTGGCGCCGGCCGTCGCGCTCCAGCTTGCCTTCGTTGACGAATCCCACCACCGGCACCCCCGCGCGACGCAGTTGCGCCATCAACTGCGCGTGCCGCGCCGGCAGCGCGGCCTCGGGCGTGCGATCGATGCGTGCCCACGGCAGATCGTCGATCGTCACCGCGATACGGCGATCGGGTTCGGCCGCCAGCGCCGCCCCCGCGAGAGACCACAGCAACACGATGCGAAAGATCCAGCGCATGGGATCGGCCGTTGGAAAGGGTCGCCAGCTTAAACGCGCCGATTCCGGCCCGCCATGCCGCAGTGCAACTCGCATGTAAACGTTTACAACACTAGCATTGCGGCCATCCCGATTCGTCCACGCGCCGCCCCTGGCCCCCTCGCAGAGGACACGCATGCCCGTCCATCGCTCCCGCCTTTCCGTTCTATCCCCAGCGCGCGCGGCCGCGTGGCTGCTGTGCCTGGCCGCAGTGCCGGCGCTCGCGCACGCGGCCGATCTCCCTGCACGCAGCACGTGGAAGGCCAGCAGTTCCTCGACCGAGAATCCTTCGATGATGCCGGTGATGGGCATCGATGGCGACCCGAAGACGCGCTGGGGCGGGCCGTTTTCCGCCGGTCACTGGTATCAGGTCGATCTGGGCCGCAGTTCGACCGTCGGCGGTGTGCTGATCCAGTGGGAAGGCGGCTTCCCGACGCGCTATTTCGTACGCTATTCCACCGACGGCAAGACCTGGCGCGACGCCGCGCGCGTCACCGGCGGCGTGGGCGGCGTCGAGTACATCATGTTCCCCGCCGTGCAGGCGCGTTATCTGCGCCTGGCCGCACCGGATCGCACGGCCGACTGGGGCGTGTCGGTGGCCGAGTTCGAACCCGTGCCGCGCGCGCCGGCATTGCAGGGCCTCGCGGGCGCGGGCGACACCGATGCGATGTGGACCGGGCAAGCCACCCGGGCACTGACCCCAGGCCAACCGCTGGAGATCACGCTGGGCCGATCGCTGCCGCTGGCGGGCCTGGAAGTGACGTGGGCGACGCCACCGCGCAGCGCCCGGCTGGAAGGCCGCAGCGGGGGCCAGTGGGTCGCGCTCGGCGCCGATCCGGACGTGCAGGGCCAAGCGTCGTATCTGGCCTCCGATCGCGCGCACACGGTGGATGCGCTGCGCGTGATCGTCGAAGGCGACGGCGCCGCGCCGGCGATCCGCGGCCTCGAACTGCTCGGCCCCCAACGCCTGATGACGCCGCTGCGGCGCTACGAGGTGGCGGCCTCGCGCCGTCATGCGGGTCTGTTTCCGTCATCGCTGCATCAGCAACAGGTGTACTGGACCGCGGTCGGCATTCCGGCCGGACAGCAGAAGTCGGTGTTCGACGAATACGGCGATATCGAAGCCTTCAAGGGTGCGCCGCTGGTGCAGCCGGTGTGGCGCGATGGCAGCGGTCGCAGCGCGGCCGCGTTCAATGCGTCGCTGACCCATGCCTTGCGTGAGGGCTGGATGCCGATGCCTTCGGTGCAATGGTCACCGCAGCCGGGGCTGACGCTGCGCAGTGAAGCCTTCACGATCGAACAGGCCGGCGCGCCGGTCACGCTCGTGCGGCATCGGCTCAGCAACACCGGCCAGGCGCCGGTGCGCGGCACGTTCGCGCTGATCACGCGGCCAATGCAGATCAGTCCGCCGTGGCAGAACGGCGGGCTTTCGCCCCTCCATTCGATCGCAGTCGAAGGCAACGGCGTACGCGTCAACGGCCGGCGTCTGTTCGAGTCGCTGACACCGATCAGCCAGGCGGGCGCGGCCGCGTTCGGCGCGCATGGCGAAGGCGAGATCACCGCGCATGCCGCCGCCGGCACCGTGCCCGCCACGCGGCAGGCGCAGGACGAGGCAGGACTGGCCGCCGCGATCACGAACTACGCCGTCAGCCTGAAGCCCGGCGAGCACCGCGACATCGTGATTGCCTTTGCGCTGGGCAGCGCGCGCATCGATACGCGCGAACGGCAATGGCCCGATGCGCCGGCGCTGGATCGCAGCGCACTGCTGCAATCAAGGGATGCGGGCGTCGCCTTCGATCACCTGGCCGATGCGACCGCGAAACAGTGGCAGCAGCGCGTGGAGCGCATTGGACTGTCGCTGCCGGATGAATCGCTGGTGGACATGCTGCGCGCGCAGGCCGCGTACATGCTGATCAACCAGAGCGGCCACGCGCTGCAGCCCGGCCCACGCAACTACAACCGATCCTTCATCCGCGACGGCGCGGCGACGGCGGCGATCCTGCTGCGCATGGGCATGAACGATCGCGCGCGCGACTATCTGCGCTGGTATGCCGGGCACGCGGTGCACGAGAACGGACTGGTGTCGCCGATCCTCAATGACGATGGATCGGTGAACACCGGCTTCGGCTCTGATCTGGAACACGACAGCCAAGGGCAGTTCATCTGGCTGGTGGCCGAGATTGCGCGGCTGGACGGCGGCGCGGCGAGCGTGCGCGAACACCAGGAGCAGGTGAAGCGCGCAATGCGCTTCCTGCAGGAGCTGCGCGAGCGCACGATGAAACCCGGTTATCTGGCCGAGCGCGAAGCCCCGCAGCGTTTCCACGGCATCATCGCGCCGTCGATCAGCCACGAAGGCTATCCGGTCCCCACGCACAGCTACTGGGATGACTACTGGGCGCTCAAAGGCTGGCATGACGGTGCGTGGCTGGCCGAGCAATGGGGCGATCACGACACCGCACGCTGGGCGCGGGAGCAGTACGCGGCGCTGCGCGAATCGGTCAATGCCTCGCTGCGCGCGACGATGCGCTGGAAGGCCATCGATTTCATCCCGGCGTCGGCCGATCTCGGTGAAAGCGATCCGACCAGTGTGTCGATCGGCCTGGACCCGGCGGGGCAGCAGGAGGTGATGCCGGCCGATGCACTGGAACGCACGTTCGCGCGCTATCTGGCCGACGTGCGCAAGCGCGAGCAGCCCGATGCGCTGTACGCCTACACGCCTTATGAAATGCGCAACGTGCTGACCTATGTCCATCTGGATCAGCCCGCCGAAGCCAACGAACTGCTGATGAACTTCCTGCGCCATCGCCGGCCCGCACCGTGGCAGGTGATCGCGGAAGTCGTCTATTCGGATCTGCGCCATGCGATCTATCTGGGCGACATGCCGCACACGTGGATCGGCGCCGAGTACGCACGTGCGATCTTCGGCATGCTGATGTTCGAAGGCGATGACCGGTTGTCGCTGCTGCCGGGTACGCCGCCGTCCTGGGTCGCCGGGCCGGGGCTGTCGATCGACGGATTGCCCACTGCCTATGGCCGCCTGGCGCTGAAGGCGCGCCGCGAAGGCGACACCCTGCGCATCCGGCTCGGCGAAGGACTGCGCGCGGACGCGCCGATCCGGCTGTACTGGCCGGGCCGCGTCAAGCCGCGACAGGTGATGGTCGATGGCGCAGCGGTCACGTCGTTCGATGCCGACGGCCTGCAACTGGCGCGGCCGTTCAAGGAAGTGATCGCGCAGTACTGATGCGCGCATGATGCGCGCGGCGAAGGTCAGTCGCCGCGCGCCATCGTTTCCTCGATCGCCGAGAACGCCGACCGCCCGCCTGCGCGCGCATCCGGCATGCCGGTGACGAAATACGCCACGCCGGTGCCGCTGTCGCGATCGATCCACAGGCCGGACAACAGCCCGTACGCGGATCCGGAGTGACCCACGCGCGGCACGCCGTCGCCGAACGGATCATCGCCGCAGCCCGCGTGCCGGGTCGCCAGCGTCTGCGCGGCCAGTCCATAGCGGCAGAAGAATCCTCGGCCACCCTGCCCGCTCTCGTCTTCTTCGGAGGTCATGCCGTTGCCCGCCGCGATCGTCCACTGCGGCGTCAGCATCGTGCGCACCGCATCCGCCGACAGCAGGCGCACGCCATCGACCTGACCCTCGTTCAACAGCAGGCGGCCGATCTTCGCCAGGCCATTGGCGGAAATGCGCAACCCGCCCTGCGGCGAGAACAGCGCACCGTTGTCACCGGCACGCCAGCGCGCGAGATCGCAGCTTCCATCGCGTGCCGCCACCACCGGGCATTCGGGCCGTTTTCCGTCCAGATCGTCGCGCACCGGGTAGCCTTCCGCGTCGTACAGCACCACCGCGCGGGCGAGCGTCGCGTCATCGCACGTGGCCCAGTTGAAGCAGGCGGCAATGCCGATCGGCCTCAGTACATTGGCATCCATCCAGCGGTCGAAACGTTCGCCCGTGATCTTTTCGATCACCATCGCGATCAACGGAAAATCCAGATTGGCGTAGCGGAAGAATTCGCCCGGCGCGTGTTCTTCATCCCAGGCGCGCGGGTCATCGAGCAGATCGCGCAGGGGTTCGCCGAGCGGCACGGCGTAATAGCCGGCCGCATCGGTCAGTCCGGCGCGATGGGACAGAAGCAATCGCAGCGTGATCGGTGTGTCCGGATGGGCCGGATGGCGCAGGGGCCAGCCGAGCACGTCGGACACGTCCGCATCCAGGTCCAGGCGGCCCTGATCCACCAGCCGCATGACGCCGATCGCGGTGACCAGTTTGGAAATGGACGCGATGCGCACCGGATCCTCGGCGGTCACGGCGCGCTGTCGGGCGCGATCGGCCCAGCCTTCGGCGCGCGTGGCGGTGACGCCGTCGCGATCGAACGCCACCCGCACCGCCGCCACCGGTTCGCCGGCATGGGCCATCCCCGCCAGGCACACCATCGTCGTTACCATCCACGCACGCCACATGGCCTTCTCCATCCGTCGCAAGCGTTGACAGCTTAGCCGGCAAAGGCCGTGCACGTGGCCGCGACATCGCCTTGGCATCATGGCGCGGCCGTTGCCCTTCCCCCCATGGAGCTGTCATGCGCAGGAGCCTTCTGCTGATCCTGTTGTTGCTCGCCGGCGCCGCGCAGGCCAAGGATGCCTGTCCCGCGCTGCGCTCGCGCCTGTCCGACGCCGACGCCGCCACCCGCGTGGCCGCCGTGGCCTGCAACGAGCACATGATCTGGTATCGCGCCTTCATCGATCGCAATGGGCGCCTGGCCAACAGCACGGTGATGGAATCGGAGAACCGCCTGCTCGGCGACGGCGTGAGCCCGGCGTGGCGGCGCGTGGCCGATTACTGGCGCGAAAGCGGGCTGATGCCGCGGATGCGCGGGTTCGCCGGCGCCGATGCCTGCGAGAGCGCGATGGCCGGCGCCGGTTACGCGGCCGCCGGATGCCGTGCCTTCGTGGTCGACCATGCGTGGTCGGCGGCCTTCATTTCCTGGGTGCTGATGAAGGCGCAGGTGCCCGGCTTCCGTCCTTCGGCCAGCCACATCGATTACGTGCGCCATGCGTGGATCACTCCGCAGAACAGCGCGTACGAGTACCGCGCGCTGGCGCATGCGCGTCCCACGGCCGGCGACATGCTGTGCTACGTGCGCGGGCGCGAGACGCTCGGCTATGACGGCCTGCTGTCGATCGTGCAGAACCGCAGCGGCGGGCTCAATATGCACTGCGAGATCGTGGTCGCCGCCAATCCCGACAACGACAGTACCGCCTACCTGATTGGCGGCAACGTGCAGCAGGGCGTGACGATGCGGCTGCTGCCGCTCAATCGCAACGGCGAACTCTGGAACCTGCCGACCGGCGTGATCAGCGAGAACGCCTGCACCCCGGATACCGACTCGGCCTGCAATTTCAACCAGAAGGACTGGGCGGTATGGCTCAAGCTCAAGTCGCCCGGGGAGCTGGCCTCACTGCCGCCGCCGCGCCCGATGACCGCATCGTTGATGCCGGCGCCGGCCGCACCGAAGTGCTGCATCAACTGCGTGGTCGGTGCCGGCGTGCCGCGCTGCCCCAGTGAAGAAAATCCCTGACGCCCACTGCCGCCGCGCATCGGTATCCGTTCGTCGCTGGCCGTCCGCCGCCATCTAGCGCGCGCAGTCGGCCAACTGGTTGTCCGCGTACCACAGCGCGCGACGCGCCAGATCGTAGGCGCTGTCACCACGGCGCGGCAGCATCTGCGCGGCCATCACCGGGTCGGCGCCGTTGGCCATCGCATGCTCGACCTGTTCGAGTTCGCCCAGATGTGCGCGCACCGGTTGCATCAGCGTGCGCACCTTCTGCGCATCGCAACGCGCCACGCGCTGCTGCAGCGACGCCATCGAGGCACGAATGCGGCGGCTGGCTTCGCCCTTGAGGTCCGGCGCCTTTTCGAAGGTGATCGGCGCGGCCTTGTAGGCGTCACCGGTTTCGGCGCGGCCGAGATCGGATTTCCGCTCGTACAGCGCCGGGTTGTAGCGCACGTCCGGCGGCGGGCGCGCGGACGAGGACTGGATGTCCTCGCCGAACACGAACTCGGCGATTTTCTTCGCGCCTCGGCCCAGGCTCTGCGCAGCGACATCGCCGAGCGTGCCGTCGCTCTTCCAGTCCTTGTCGAACACCGTGCGCTCGTATTCGATTGGATTGCGTCGTTCCAGCAGCAGCCGCGCCTTGTCCAGTTCGCGCTCGTTGGGCAGGCCGGGCGCCTGCCCAGCGATCTCCGGCGCTTTCATCGGATCGACCCGCGAACCGGGCGGCACGCGCACCTGTCCGATGCTGGTGTAGACACGCGAGGCCGTGGTGGGATCCAGCGGTGCCGGAGCAGACTCATTCGCGCGCGGTGGTGTCCGTGGGGGCTCGGCGATCCGCGCCGGGGGTGGCAGTGGGGCCTCGGTCCGAGCGGGGCCGCGTGCGGATCCAGGATTCATCGCCGGCGCGGCATCGCGACCGTATTCGCGCTCGATGAAGCTGATGCGCAACCGCTCGCCCTGCGAAGCGGCGACCGGAACGAAATCCCGCAGCAGCAACCGGCCCATCAGCAACAGGATCGCCGCCGTGGTCACGGCCGCCACTACGCGCGAAGCGGGTTCATCCGGATAAGACAATCGCACACGTTCTGCCTGAGAGAGTGCCGTGCGCAGGAAACGCACTTGCAGGGCCGGCGTTGACCCACGCGGCGATGCTAGTTGCCGGCATGTACGGATTTCGCTAAATGTCTGCGCGTACCGGTGGGCTATTCACGCGCCAGCCATTTGCAACGTATCAAGGCGAGCGCGTGTTGCGCGCAGGCATCGCGGGCTCGCCTGGTCACGCGGCATTGCCGGTGCGCGCATCGCGGCCGCGAACCGCGCACGCGCTGCGCAAGGGACAGGCTGCGAGCAATCCACCGGCGGCGTCTCGGCCGGAGGTGGGCTCCTCAGATCGCCCACTGATGCAGTAGTGGGCGCCATCCGGGACCATGTCGAACGCCTCGTGGGTTTTCCCCCAGCCCCAGGGTTCGTGGCGCACCTTGATCCAGTCGACGGCTGGAGCGGCGGCACGCTTGTGTGCGTGACCTGCCATGAGCGAACAGGCTGCCATGGCCAGTGCCATGACCCGGATCGTTCGTTCGCCAATCACCCTGCCTGCAAACTGCCGACGACGCGCCGAAGAAAAAGAAAGGCGCCCTGCGGCGCCTTTCATTCGATGACCGTGTCGATCAGACACCCACCGGATTCGCCTTCTCCACATCGATCCTGTACTGCTTGATCGCGCGGGCGACATCCTTGCCGGTCATCTTGCCTTCCTTCGCCAGCGCGGCGATGGCGGCGTGGGCGATGTAGTAGCGATCGACCTCGAAGAAGCGGCGCAGGTTGGCGCGGGTGTCGCTGCGGCCGAAGCCGTCGGTGCCGAGCACGGTATAGCTCATCGGCACGAAGGCGCGGATCTGGTCAGCGAAGCCACGCACGTAATCGGTGGCCGCAATCGCCGGACCCTGACGGCCTTCCAGCAGCGAGGTGACGTACGCCTTGCGCGGTTCCCTGGCTTCCGGATTGAGGCGGTTCCAGCGTTCGGCGTCGAAACCATCGCGACGCAGTTCGTTGAAGCTCGGGCACGACCAGATGTCGGCGGTGACGCCGAAATCCTTGTCCAGCAGTTCGGCCGCCGCCATCGCTTCACGCAGGATGGTGCCGCTGCCGAGCAGCTGCACGCGCAGTTCGCCCTTCTTCGGCTTGCCCGCGTCCTTCAGCAGGTACATGCCCTTGATGATGCCCTCGGCCGCGCCTTCCGGCATTTCCGGATGGGCGTAGTTCTCGTTCATCAGGGTGATGTAGTAGTACTCGTCGATCTGGTCCTGCATCATCGACTTCACGCCGTGTTGCAGGATCACCGCGACCTCGAAGCCGAAGGTCGGGTCATAGCTGCGGCAGTTCGGGATCGCGCCGGCGAGCAGATGGCTGTGGCCATCCTCGTGCTGCAGGCCTTCGCCGTTGAGCGTGGTGCGACCGGCGGTGCCGCCGAGCAGGAAGCCCCGCGTGCGCATGTCCGCGGCCTGCCACGCCAGATCGCCCACGCGCTGGAAGCCGAACATCGAGTAGTAGATGTAGAACGGCAGCATCGCCACGTTGCTGACCGAATAGCTGGTGCCGGCCGCCATCCACGACGCGATCGCGCCCGGTTCGCTGATGCCCTGCTGCAGCACCTGTCCGCTCTGGTCCTCGCGGTAGTACATCAGCTGATCGGCATCGACCGGCTTGTACTTCTGCCCGAACGGCGCGTAGATGCCGATCTGGCGGAACATGCCTTCCATGCCGAAGGTGCGCGCTTCGTCGGCCACGATCGGCACGATGCGCGGGCCGATCTGCTTGTCGCGCAGGGTGATGTTGAGCGCCTGCACGAATGCCATCGTGGTGGAGATCTCGCGATCGCCGGTGGCCTTGAGCAGACGGTCGTAGCTTTCCAGCTTCGGCGCTTCGAAGGTCTCGGTGGACTTGCGGCGACGCTGCGGCAGGTAACCACCTAGCGCGGCGCGGCGTTCCTTCAAGTACTGCACTTCCGGCGAATCCTCGCCCGGATGGTAGAACGGGATCTGCGAGGCTTCTTCCAGCTGCTTGTCGCTGATCGGAATGTTGAAGCGATCGCGGAAGGTGCGGATGGCTTCGTCGTCGAGCTTCTTGGTCTGGTGGGTCGGGTTGAGCGACTCGCCTGCCGAGCCCATGCCGTAACCCTTCACCGTCTTGGCGAGGATCACCGTCGGCATGCCCTGCGTGTTGACCGCCTCGTGGTACGCCGCGTAGACCTTGTGCGGATCATGGCCGCCGCGGTTGAGGCGCCAGATGTCGTCGTCGGAGAGACTGGCGACCATCGCCGCGGTCTCCGGATACTTGCCGAAGAAGTTCGCGCGCGTGTATGCGCCGCCGAACGCCTTGCAGTTCTGGTATTCGCCGTCGACGGTTTCCATCATCAGCTTCTTCAGCACGCCGTCGGTGTCGCGCGCCAGCAGCGGATCCCAGTAGCTGCCCCACAGCAGCTTGATGACGTTCCAGCCGCCGCCGCGGAACACGCCTTCCAGTTCCTGGATGATCTTGCCGTTGCCGCGCACCGGGCCATCGAGGCGCTGCAGGTTGCAGTTGACCACGAAGATCAGGTTGTCCAGGCCTTCGCGTCCGGCCAGCGCGATCGCGCCGAGGGTTTCCGGCTCGTCGGATTCGCCGTCGCCGATGAAGCACCAGACCTTGCGATCGGACTTGGCGATCAGGCCGCGGTTCTCCAGGTACTTCATGAACTGCGCCTGGTAGATCGCCGCCAGCGGGCCCAGGCCCATCGAGACGGTCGGCGTCTGCCAGAAATCCGGCATCAGCCACGGATGCGGATACGAGGAAATGCCCTGGCCGTCGACTTCCATGCGGAAGTTGTCGAGCTGCGCTTCGTTGATGCGGCCTTCGAGGAACGCGCGCGCATAGATGCCCGGCGCGCTGTGGCCCTGGATGAACAGCAGATCACCCGGATGCTGATCGCTCGGCGCGCGCCAGAAATGATTGAAGCCCACGTCGTAGAGCGTCGCGCCGGAGGCGAAGCTGGCGATGTGGCCGCCGAGATCGCCGGGCTTGCGGTTGGCGCGCACGACGGTGGCCATCGCGTTCCAGCGGATGATCGAACGGATGCGCCATTCCATCGCCGCGTCGCCGGGCGACTTGGCTTCGTTGGGCGCGGCGATCGTGTTGACGTACTCGGTGGTCGGCGAGAACGGCAGGTATGCGCCGGCGCGACGCGTGACCTCGACCATGCCTTCCAGCAGCTGATGTGCACGCAGGGCGCCCTGGTTCGCAATCACCGCCTGCATCGAATCGATCCACTCGCGGGTTTCCACCGGATCCGGATCGCTCTGCAACATCTCGTTCAACCAGTTCATCAGCACTCCCATCCGCCGCGCACGACGCGCGACCGTTGTCGTTTAACAGGACTTCGAAGTGTAGCGCACCGCTCCCCTGTTCATCTGGCTACTACACCGTATGGACGACGTTTTCCGGCTTGTCCCGGGCCATCGGCAGGTGACCAAAATGAGACCTCTGCCGGCAGGCGACCCGCGCCGTGCCGACGTATCATCGCCACGGGGGACAGCTCGGGATTCCGGAGGCCGCATGACGGGAAGTCGGCAGGATCGGCCAGTGTCGGCGCATGCCTCCACGGCGCCGTGGCGGCGCAGCCTGCGCACGCGGATCGCGCTGTGGTCGGGGCTGATCAACGTGGTGCTGCTGGTCCTGCTGGTGGTGGCGATGTCCTGGTTCGCGCGCCGGCAGATTCTCGACGATGCGCGGCGCAACACGCATGCCAGCGCGCAGGAAGCGGCCGAGCGCCTGGACAATGCGATGCAGGATGTCGTGGTGACCGCGCACGGACTGGCCGATCTGGTCGCCAATTCCGAACTCGATCCCGACGAGCTGACCGTCACCCTGCGCGCGATGGCGCGCGCCACGCCCGGCTGCGCGGGCGGACTGCTCATCCTGGAATCGCGCTCGCCGGAGGAGCCTTCGTTCGCGCGCTATGTCGCCAGCAATGGGCGCGACCGCGACTTCGTCCGCGATGGCTACGATTACCGCGCGCAGCGCTGGTTCCAGCGCACGATCGCCGCGCCGGCCGGCTGGTGGTCCGAGCCCTATCTCAACCAGACCGCCGGCCAGGTCTGGATGGTCACTTACAACCTGCCGCTGCGGCCGCGCGGACGCGGCGTGCTGACGCGCGGGATGATCAGCCTGGATCTTCCGCTGGCGAGCCTGACCGATCCGCTGGAAACGCTCGCGCACCTGCCCGGATGGCGGGTCTCGCTGATCGCGCCGGCCGGATCGCTGGCGATGAATCCGGATGTCTCGGTGGAGAAGAATCTCTCGCTGGATCAGTTCATCCGCCGCGCCGGCCGCAGCGATCTGCTGCCCGCGGCCGAAGCGGTACGCCTGCGCCGGCCGATGCAGTTGCTGCACACCGACGCATTGACCGGCGAGCGCCGCTACACGGTGGTCGAACGCGTCGGCGACAGCGGCTGGATGCTGCTGGTCGCGCAATCCTATGCGCTGATCACCGCGCGGCTGGATCGCGCGCTGTGGCTGCTGCTGGCCGGCGGCACGCTGCTGGCGCTGATCTGCATGCTGTTCGTGCGGCGGCTGTCGCTGCGCATCAGCGAGCCGGTGGAACGGCTCACCGCCTCGGCCGCCTATCTGGCCGAGGGCCATTACGATCAACCCGTGCCCTACGTGCACCACGCTGACGAAGTAGGCCAGATGGCGCGCACGCTGGAACATGCCCGCACCTCCATCCAGCGGCAGTTGCGCGAGATCGAGGAGATGGGCGCGGCGCGGCAGAAGCTGGAAAGCGAACTGGCGATCGCGCGCGACATCCAGCAGGCGATGCTGCCGCCGGGCCGCGTGATCGACCAGGATGATCGGCATCTGGAAGTATTCGCGCTGCTGGAACCGGCCAAGTCGGTGGGCGGCGATTTCTACAGCTTTTTCGACAGCGGTGACGGGCGACTGTGGTTCGCGATTGGTGACGTGTCGGACAAGGGCGTGCCGGCGGCGCTGTTCATGGCGCGCACGGTGACGGTGCTGGAAATCGCCGCGCGCAGCGGCACCTCGCCCTCGCAGGTGCTGGCCGAGGCTTCGTCGCGGCTGGTCGAACGCAACGACACCTGCATGTTCGCCACCGTGCTGTTCGGCCAGGTCGATCTGCGCAGCGGCGACATCGTGCTCGCCAGCGCCGGCCATGATCCGCCACTGCTGCAACAGGCCGATGGCCAGTGCGAAACGGTGCCCGTGTCGTCCGGGCCGCCGCTGGGCTTCGAGGTCAGCGAAGGATTCGCGCAATGGCACGGGCGCCTGACCCCCGGCTGCACGCTGCTGGCCTATACCGACGGCATCACCGAGGCATTCGACACGCAGCAGGAAGCCTTCGGCCTGTCCCGCCTGTGCGCCGGCCTGCAGGCGGGCGCCAGCGCACAGGCCCAGTGCGAACACCTGATTGCCCGGGTGCACGCATTCGCGCATCCTGCCGCACAATCGGATGACATCACGGTACTGGCGATGCGGCTGCGCCAGGATCGCGTCCAATGAGGGAGCACGCATGCTGATACGCCTGATCGTTCCCGGTGAATACGCCCGGGTGGAAGACCTCAACGCCTCGCTCGAAGCGGTGCTGACCCGGCATGGCATCGATCGCGAACTGCGCAACGACGTACGCCTGATCGTCGAGGAACTGGCCAGCAACGCGATCGATTACGGTGGCGAGCCGGTGGCCGTCGCGCAGCACGAACTGTCGGTCGACATCAGCCTGGAAGGCGAGCTGCTGCATCTGGAATTCCGCGATACCGGCGCGCCGTTCGATCCGCTCAGCGCGCCCGAACCGGATCTGGACGCCGACATCCGGGAGCGGGCGATCGGCGGGCTCGGGCTCTACCTCATCCGCCAGCTCGCCCATCGCATCACCTACCAGCGCACCGCCATCCACAACGTATTGCGGGTCAGCCTGCGCACGTCGCACAAGGAGCCAGTTGCATGAGCCTGAACATCGACATCCTGCCCGCCGGCCAGGGCAGCCAGCGCGTCAGCGTGGGCGGCCGGCTCGATACGCACACCTACGAAGACCTGGACGAAGCGCTCGCCCCGCTGCTCACGCGGCATCTGCATTCGCTGGTGCTGGATCTCTCGACGCTGGAATACATCAGCAGCGCGGGCATCCGTTCGATCTTCAAGGCGCGCAAGGCACTGGCCGGACACGGCGGCAAGGTGCTGATCGTCAATCCGCAACCGCAGATCCAGAAGGTCTTCGACGTGGTCAAGGCGGTGCCGCTGAACGACATCTTCGGTTCCACCGCCGAGGCCGACGCCTATCTCGACGCCATGCAGCGCAAGGTGCTCGAAGGCGACGAGAACGAGTGAGGCGCCCGATGCCCGGGACGATGATGCGGAGCCAGCCGGCGTGAGCCTCGAGATCGAAATCTATCCGCCGGTCAACGGCAATCAGTACGTGCTGCTGGGCGGCCGGCTGGACTCATCCAGCCATGAACACCTGGACGCGCGACTGGAACCCCTGCTCGCGCAGCGGCCGCAGGCACTGGTGCTCGATCTGGCGCACCTGGACTACATCAGCAGCGCCGGCGTGCGCAGCATCCTGCGCGCGCGCAAGACACTGGCTCCCCATGACGGCCGCGTGCTGATCGTCCATCCGCAGGAGCAGATCCGCAAAGTGCTGGAGATCGTGCAGGCCGTGCCGATCGAAACGATCTTCGCCAGCAGCGCTGAAGCCGATGCGTACCTGGATGCATTGCAGCGGCGCATCCTCGGCGAGAATGACTGACGCCGGCGCCCGGAAGCGCCTCGGGCCCGACCGCGTTGCACGTGATCGGACCTGATCGCTGCCTGATCAGCCCAAGCTGGACTTCTCCGCCTCGCGCTGCGCGCGGATCTGTGCATCCACCGCGGCGATCGCGGTCATGTTGACCACGCGACGCGGCGTCGCGCTGGTGGTCAGGATGTGCACCGGCTTGGAAATGCCCATCAGGATCGGACCGATCGCCACGCCATCGGTCACCACGCGCACCATGTTGTAGGTGATGTTGGCCGCGTCCAGGTTCGGCAGCACGAACAGGTTCGCGCGGCCGGTCAACGTGCTGCCGGGCATGATGCGGTTGCGCAGCGCCTCGTCCCATGCCGTGTCGCCCTGCATTTCGCCATCGACGTTGAGCTTGGGCATGCGCTTGAGCAGCAGTTCGCGCACCTGGCGCATCTTCAGCGACGCCTTGGTTTCGTGGCTGCCGAAATTCGAATGCGACAGCAATGCCACGCGCGGCTCGATGCCGAACAGCTTGAGCCGATACGCCGCCTGCAGCGTGGCCTCGGCGATCTGCTCGGCGGTCGGATCTTCCTGCACGTGGGTGTCGAGGAAGAAGTACGCGCCCTGGTTGTTGATGACGCCGGTCATCGCCGAAGTGGACTGCACGCCCGGATCCAGCGGGATCACGCTGCGCACGTAGCCGAGCTTCTTGTGGAAGCGGCCGACGATGCCGCTCACCATCGCATCGGCTTCGCCGCGCGCGACCATCACCGCGGCGATCAGCGTCGGACGCGAGCGCATCAGGTTCTTGGCCGCCGCCGGAGTGACGCCGCGACGCGCGGTCAGCGCGTGGTAGTGCTGCCAGTATTCGTTGAAGCGCGGATCGTCATCCTGGTTGGTCAGTTCGAAATCCACGCCGGCGCGCATCCGCAATCCCAATCGCTGGATGCGTGCCTCGATGACCTCCGGGCGCCCGATCAGGATCGGGAACGCCAGTTGCTCGTCGATCACCGTCTGCACCGCGCGCAGCACGGTCTCCTCTTCACCTTCGGCATAGACCACGCGCTTGCGATCGGCCTTGGCGCGATCGTAGACCGGTTTCATCATCAGGCTGGTGCGATAGACGAACTGGCCGAGTTTCTCGCGGTAGGCCTGCAGATCCGGCATCGGCCGCAGCGCCACGCCCGATTCCATCGCCGCCTTGGCCACCGCTGGCGCGAGTTCGACCAGCAGGCGGGGATCGAAGGGGCGCGGGATCAGGTAGTCCGCGCCGAAGCACGGCACTTCGTCGCCATAGGCGGTCCCCAGATCGGAGGCTTCGCGCCGGGCGAGACTGGCGATCGCATGCACGCAGGCGAGCTTCATCGCCTCGTTGATGCCGGTCGCGCCCACGTCCAGCGCGCCACGGAAGATGTACGGGAAGCACAGCGCGTTGTTGACCTGGTTCGGATAGTCCGAGCGACCGGTGGCGATGATGCAGTCCGGGCGCACGCGGCGCGCCTCCTCGGGCAGGATTTCCGGATTGGGATTGGCGAGCGCGAGGATGATCGGACGATCGGCCATCGTCGCCACCATCTCCGGCTTCAGCACGCCGGCCGCCGACAGGCCCAGGAAGATGTCCGCCCCTTCCACGATCTCGGCCAGGCTGCGCTTGTCGGTGTCGCGCGCGTAACGGGCCTTGTCCGGATCCATGTTCGGCCGGCCGGTATGGAGCACGCCGTCGCGATCGACGGCCAGGATGTTCTCCGGCTTCAGGCCCAGCGCCACCAGCATGTCCAGGCAGGCGATGCCGGCCGCGCCGGCGCCGCTGGTGGCGAGCTTGACCTCGCCGATCTTCTTGCCGACCACTTCCAGTGCGTTGACCACCGCCGCGCCGACGATGATCGCCGTGCCGTGCTGATCATCGTGGAAGACCGGGATGTTCATCCGCTCGCGCAGCTTGCGCTCGACGATGAAGCACTCCGGCGCCTTGATGTCTTCCAGATTGATGCCGCCGAAGGTCGGCTCCAGGCTGGCGATGATGTCCACGAGCTTGTCCGGATCGGTCTCGTTGATCTCGATGTCGAACACGTCCACGCCGGCGAACTTCTGGAACAGCACGCCCTTGCCTTCCATGACCGGCTTGCCGGCCAGCGCACCGATGTTGCCCAGGCCCAGCACCGCGGTGCCGTTGGTCACCACCGCCACCAGATTGCCGCGCGCGGTCATTTCGCTGGCGGCTGTCGGATCCTCGACGATGGCCTCGCAGGCGTAGGCCACGCCCGGCGAATACGCAAGCGCCAGATCGCGCTGGGTCAGCATCGGCTTGGTCGGCGTGACCTTGATTTTGCCCGGCGGGGCGATGCGGTGGTATTCGAGCGCGGCCTGCTTGAAATCGTCTGCGGACATGAAAAGGGCACGGAAGGATGAACCCGTGATTCTAGCGGCTCGGTCACCACAAGGCCCGCCGCAGGCCAGCACGGCGATGCCGATGCATGTTCAACCCGTGGATCGGGGCGCACGCGCCGGCCTGCCTCGTAAGAAAATAATTTTCATCGCGCTGCAAACGTGGTACACAAGCGGTCGCCGCGCGGGATGGCGGGGAATCGGCGGGGATTCGATGGGTCTGGACAAAAAATTGTTTCAGCAGGCGCGGACCGTGCTGCAGGGCAAGGGTCTGGGCGCGGGCCCGAGCGGCATCAGCGCGGCCGATGCCGCGCACGCGGGCTGGTCCATCCTCGATGAAGAGGTCAGTCTGCCGGCCGCCGTGCTCGACGCGTCCGCGCTGGAACACAACCTGCACTGGATGCGCGAATTCGTCGCCGCGTATGGCTGCCTGCTTGCGCCGCACGGCAAGACCACGATGAGCCCGGCGCTGTTCGCCTTGCAACGGCAGGCCGGCGCATGGGGCCTGACCCTGGCGACCGCACCGCAGACGCACACCGCCTTCGCCCATGGCGAACGCCGCATCCTGATGGCCAACCAACTGGTCGGGCGCGCGAATTTCGCGCTCATCGCCGATCTGCAGGCGCGCGACCCCGGCTTCTGGTTCGCGTGCCTGGTGGATTCGCCGGCCAATGTCGCCGCGCTGGGCCGCTACTTCTCCGGGCAGGGGCAGCGCATCCGCGTGCTGCTCGAACTGGGCGTGGCCGGCGGGCGCACCGGCGTGCGCGACGAGGCGCAGGCCGAGGCCGTGCTCGCCGAGATCGCGCGCTGGCCGGCCGTTTCGCTGGTCGGCGTGGAAACCTACGAAGGCGTGCTCAAGGACGAGGCCGCCATCCGCGCGCTGCTGCATCGCACCGCGGACACCTGGCGCCAGCTTGATGATCGTGCGGCATTCGACGAAACGCCCGCGCTGGTTTCCGGCGCGGGGTCGGCATGGTTCGACGTGGTGGCCGAAGTCTTCGCACCGCTCGCCGCGCGCGCGCAAGTGGTGTTGCGGCCGGGCTGCTACCTGACCCACGACATCGGCGCGTACCAGCAGGCGGCCGAACGCATGCAGGCCGGCAATCCGGTCGCGCGGCGCATGGCCACGCAACTGCGGCCGGCCCTGCGCGTGTGGGCCCACGTGCAATCACGACCGGAACCCGAACGCGCCATCATCGGGCTGGGCAAGCGGGATGCGGCATTCGATGCGGGCTTTCCCGTGCCGGCGCTGCATCACCGCCCCGGCGCATCCGCGCCCACGCCTCCGCCATCGCACTGGCGGATCACCGCGATGATGGATCAGCACGCCTTCCTGCACCTGGAGGCCGATGATGATCTGGAGGTCGGCGATCTGCTCTGCTTCGACATCTCGCATCCGTGCCTGACCTTCGACAAGTGGCGCCATCTGCTGGTGGTCGATGACACCCACCGCGTGATCGGCGCGATCGACACCCACTTCTGAGCGGACGCCACGCATGGATCACGGCACCGGTTTGCTGATCTACGGCGCGCTGGCGATCGTGGCGCTGGTCGTGCTGATCGCGCGCTATCGCATCAATCCGTTCATCACGCTCACGATTGTCTCGCTGGGACTGGCGCTGGTGGCGGGCATGCCCGCGCCGGAAATCGTCGGTGCCTACGAACAGGGCGTCGGCCGCACGCTCGGACACATCGCCCTGATCGTGGCGCTCGGCACGATGCTGGGAAAGATGCTGGCCGAATCCGGCGGCGCCGAACGCATCGCGCGCACGCTGATCGCGCGCTTCGGCACGCGGCATGTGCACTGGGCGATGATGCTGATCGCTTTCTGCATCGGCCTGCCGATTTTCTTCGAGGTCGGTTTCGTGCTGCTGATCCCGATCGTGCTCAACGTCGCGCGGCGCACCGGCGTGCCGCTGCTGCTGGTGGGCCTGCCGATGGTGGCCGGATTGTCGGTCGTGCACGGGCTGGTGCCGCCGCATCCGGCCGCGATGCTCGCGGTGCACGCTTATGGCGCGGACGTCGGGCGCACCGTGTTCCATGCCTTGATCGTCGGCCTGCCGACCGCCGCGCTGGCCGGTCCGGTGTTCGCGCGCTTCATCGCGCCGCGCATCCGGTTGCCCGCGGAAAACCCGATGGAGGAAGCATTGCTCCGGCAGGGCCAGGGCGCCGTGCCGGACGCGGATCTCCCCGGCTTCGGCATCACGATCGCGACGCTGCTGCTGCCGGTGTTGCTGATGCTGCTCGGTGGCTGGGCCGATGCGCTGTCCGCGCGCGGTTCGATCGCGCATGACGTGCTGAGCTTCATCGGTCATTCGGTGGTGGCGTTGTTGCTGGCGACGCTTTTGAGCTTCATCACTCTCGGCACGATGCGCGGCTTCAACCGCGAACAGATCCTGCGCTTCTCGCAGGAATGCCTCGCGCCCACCGCCGCGATCACGCTGCTGGTGGGCGCGGGCGGCGGGCTCAACGGGATCCTGGTCAGGACCGGGGTTGCGGATGAAATCGTGCAGTGGTCGCGCCAGTTCGAGTTGTCGCCGCTGCTGATGGGCTGGACCGTGGCCGCGTTGATGCGCATCGCGACCGGCTCGGCCACGGTGGCGATGAGCACGGCCGCCGGCATCGTCGCGCCGGTCGCGCTGGCGCACGGCTATCCGCACCCCGAACTGCTGGTGCTCGCCACCGGCGCCGGATCACTGGTGCTTTCGCACGTCAACGACGGCGGATTCTGGCTGGTGAAGGAGTACTTCAACATGAGCGTGGCGCAGACCTTCCGCACCTGGACCGTGCTCGAAACCCTGATCTCGCTGACCGCGCTGATGCTCGTGATGGGCATCGCCGCACTGCACTGAACGGCCGGAGCCGCCATGTACGACATCGTTTACCACCTCAAGCAACGCCTGCACGAACTGAGCCCGGTCGAGCGCCGCATCGCCGACGCGATCCTCGCCGACGTCGATGGCGCCGCGCAGTCGGGCATCACCGAACTGGCCGAACAGGCACGCGTCAGCGTCGCGGCGATTTCGCGCTTCGCCAAGACCGTGGGCTGCGACAACGTGCGCGAACTGCGCGCGCGCCTGGCCGAAGCCAGCGCGGTGGGCAAGCGCTTTCTCGATGATCAGGACATGCCGCCCAGTTCGGCGCTGTACGCGCAGATCTGCGCCGACATCGAAACCTGCCTGCGCCGCAATGTCGTGGGCCTGCAGGAACCGGTGGTGCAGGCGATGGCCGAAGCCTTGTCGTCGGCGCGCATGATCTACGTGTTCGGCATGGGCGGCTGCTCGACCGTGTTCGGGCTGGAACTGCAGAACCGGCTGGTGCGTTTCGGCCGGCCGATCGCCGCCTACAGCGATGCCATTTCGCTCAAGGTGGTGGCGGCCACGCTCACGCCGGAGGACGTGGTGGTCGCGTTGTCGGTCAGCGGCATCACGCCGGAGATCCTATCGGCGGTCGAGATTGCGCGCGGCTATGGCGCGAAGATCGGCGTCATCACGCGCGCCGATACCCCGCTGGCGAAGCTCGGCGACTGGTTGCTGCCGATCGTGATCGACGAAACCGACTTCGTGTTCAAACCCTCTGCCTCGCGCTACGCGATGATGCTGGCGGTCGACGTGCTCTCCACCACGCTGGCGCTGCACATGGCCGATGACAGCCGTGAGCGGCTGCGGCGCATCAAGTTCGCCCTAGACAGCTACCGTGGCGGCGAAAACCGCCTGCCGCTGGGGGATTGATGCCCTACGATCTGTTGATCCGCGATGCATGGCTGTTCGACGGCGAAAACGTGCCGCCGCGTCGCGGTGATCTGGCGGTGAGCGATGGCCGCATCGTCGCGATCGGGATCGTGGAAGGGGACGCGGTGGACACCCTGGACGCGGGCGGCCGCGCGATCAGCCCCGGCTTCATCGACGTGCACACGCATGACGATCTGGAAGTGCTGCGGCAACCGGCCATGCCGAGCAAGCTTTCGCAGGGCGTGACCACCGTGATCGTCGGCAACTGCGGCATCAGCGCCAGCCCGGTGGTGGTCCGGCGCGATCTGCCGGATCCGATGAACCTGCTCGGCGAACCGGACGAGTTCCGCTATCCGCGCTTCATCGACTATCGGCACGCGATCGAACAGGCGCGGCCGGCGGTCAACGTCGCCGCGCTGATCGGGCACACCAGCCTGCGCCAGAATCATCTGGATCGGCTTGATCGCGCCGCCACCGATGCGGAAATCGCCGCCATGCGCAGGCAGTTGCGCGAAAGCCTGCAGGCCGGCGCGATCGGCCTGAGCAGCGGGCTCGCCTACGCCTCCGCGCATGCGGCGCCGGCATCTGAACTGCTCGCGCTGGCGCGGGATCTGCCGGATTCGCATCTGTACGCCACGCATCTGCGCGACGAATTCGACGGCATTCTCGACGCGCTGGAGGAAGCGCGCGAGGTCACCCGCCGCAGCGGCGCGCCGTTGCGCGTATCGCATCTGAAGTGCGCGGGCATCGACAACTGGAACCGCAGCAGCGACGTGCTGGCCTGGCTCGAGGCCGCCGCCGATCGACACGATGTCGCCTGCGATTGCTACCCCTACACGGCCAGCGCTTCCACGCTGGATCTGAAACAGGTGACCGACGCCTACGACATCCTGATCACCTGGTCCGATCCGCATCCGGCACTGGGCGGCCGCCTGCTGGCGGACGTCGCGCGCGATTGGAACGTGCCGCTGATCGAAGCCGCGCAACGCCTGCAGCCGGCCGGCGCCGTGTATTACTGCATGGATGAAGCCGACGTGCGCCGCATCCTCGCGCATCCGCTGACGATGATCGGATCCGATGGCCTGCCGCGCGACCCGCGTCCGCATCCGCGCCTGTGGGGCACGTTTCCGCGCGTGCTCGGCCACTATGCGCGTGATCAGCACCTGTTCCCGCTGCACGAAGCCGTGCACAAGATGACCGGACTGCCGGCGTCCCGCTTCGGCATCGCGCAGCGCGGGCGGCTGGCGATCGGTTGCCACGCGGATCTGGTACTGTTCGATCCCGAGCGCGTGCGCGACACCGCCGATTACCACGATCCCATCCGCCATGCCGACGGCATCGATGCGGTGTGGGTCAACGGCGCACTCGCCTACGACGGCCGCGCCGTGACGCACGCGCGCGCCGGCCGCTTCCTCGTCCATCCTGCGTCCACGGAGTTGCATCCATGAGCGACATCAAACGTCATGGCGCCGAGGGCGGCGTCGGTCAGGGCCGCCAGCACATGCCGTTTTCGCGCGCGGTCGAAGCCGATGGCTGGCTGTTCGTCTCCGGCCAGGTACCGATGCGCGATGGCGAACTGATCGGGGGCACGGTCACCGAGCAATCGCATGCGGCGATCGGCAACGTGATGGCGATCCTCGCCGAAGCCGGTTACGGCCCCGAGCATGTCGTGCGCTGCGGCGTGTGGCTGGACGACGCGCGCGACTTCGCCGCGTTCAACCAGGTGTTCCGGCACTACTTCGGCGAGCATCCGCCGGCGCGCGCCTGCGTGGAAACGCGCATGGTCGTCGATTGCAAGGTCGAGGTGGACTGCGTGGCGTACAAGCGCCCGCCGCGCGCGGCCTGAGCAAGCCACGCGATCGGGCGCGGCGTTACGCACCTTCCTGCAACGTCGCCTGCTCGGGCCGCTCGGTCAACTGATCCATGCGGATGCGATTGGCGAACAACGAGAACGCCAGCGTGCCCGCCAGTCCGTTGGCGCGACTGACCCATGGCGGCAGCCAGCGCGGCGGCGCGAGCACGCCGCTGTCGAACAGCGGGTCGAAATGGCCCACGTCATCGAGCGTCATCTTGCCGGCGAACAAGCGACGGCACAGCTGCAACCGGTCCTGCTGCAACGCATGCCGGAAGAAGGTGTGCACCGCGATCAGCCCGCGCAGGTAGACGGTGTCCTTCGTGAACGCGGTGCCTCCGGTCGGCGGAACGCCACGGAACACGCGTTGGGCCGAGGCGAAACTCTCGCCGTGGCTCTGGCCTGCGGCGCAGAAGTAGCCGAACACCTCGATGAAATCGGCACCGCCCAGGGCCATCGCGATCGCTTCGATGCGCAGGCTGATCCGCTTCATGCGTTCGATGTCGATGCTGCCGGTGATCTGTTCGGCGAACGTGGCCAGCCCTTCCTGCGTGGCGGTGCAGCGCGGCGATGACAGCGACAGGCTCGGGAACAGCGGCTGCTCGCGGCCATTGAGCGCGGTCAGCGAATGCACCAGGGCTTCGTGCTGGTAGAGCTGGCGGCGGTCGTAATCACTGAACGCCGCGCCGCTGCGCAGGCGGATGCGGGTCGCGCCGGCGGCCGCCTTGGCGATCAGATCCGGGTCCAGTTCGACGGTGATGACGCGGGCGTCGAAGAAATCGTCCAGATCGCTCTGCAACTGCAATTGCAGGGCCGTGGCCGAAACCGGCACCTGTTCTTCCGGCGACAGCAGCTCGCGATCCAGATCGTTGGCGATGGCGATGAAATGACGTGCCGCGTCGCGCGTGGTCGGGCCATTGCCGGGCAACGGCGCTTCGGGCGTGCCGAACAGCGTGATCGAATGCCGCGTCACCGCTTCGGTGCCGAGCGATTCGAGCAGATCGGCGGCGATCATCCAGCTCTGCGCCGAATCGCGCAGGTAGATGCCCAGCGGATGCGATGCATCGGCCGCCTGTGCGATCGCGGCCAGCTCGTGTTTTTCCGCGCTGAAGTCGAGCCTGGGGTATTCGATGACCGGCAGCACCGGGTTGCCACGCGCCACGCTTTCAAGGAACGGCGCCTGGATCGAGGCGGGCCAGCTCACCAGCCCGAGCAGTCGGATGCCGCGCACCGCCCTGACCATGCGTGCGTCGAGTGCGGCGTGATGTTCGATATCCGGCGTGATCGGCATGCGGCCTCGTCGTGTCGGCGGCGTGCTCAATGCCGCCCGTATTTTTCGTCCAGCCGCTTGTGCAGCGCCTTGCCCAGCACCCGGGCCTCGGATTTCTGCGCCAGCCGCGTGGCGAGTTTGTCGGCCGCGCTGGCAACTTCATCGCGCAGCTTCAGGTAATTGAGGAAGCGCTCCTCATCCAGATCGCCGCGTTCGATCGCCGCGCGCACCGCGCAGCCGGGTTCGCGCTGATGCGAACAATCGCGGAACCTGCACTGTTCGGCCAGGGCTTCGACATCGGCAAAGCCGCCTTCGTTGAGATCTTCCTCGCCGGTGGGCTTGAGTTCGCGCATGCCGGGCGTATCGATCAGGCACGCGCCGGAGGGCAGCGGCATCAGCGCGCGGAAGGTCGTGGTGTGGCGTCCGCGCGAATCGCTCTGCCGCACTTCGCCGGTCTTCATGCGTTCATCGCCCATCAGCGTGTTGGTGAGCGTGGATTTGCCCGCGCCGGAGGATCCCACCAGCACCACCGTGTGGCCCGGTTGCAGCCACGGCAACAGCGCCGACACGCTGTCCGCGTCCTTCGCGTTCACCGCCAGCACCGGCACGCCCTGCGCGGTGACGTCGGCCAGCAGTTCGATCGCATCGCCGGCGCCGTCATGGTGATCGGCCTTGGTCAGCACGACCACCGGTTGCGCGCCGCCATTGCCGACCAGCAGCAGATAGCGCTCGATCCGGCGCGGATTGAAGTCCGCATCCAGCCCGCACACGATGAACACCGCATCGACATTGGCCGCGATCACCTGTTGCTGGTAATGCTCGCCGGCGGCTCCGCGCTTGATGCCGCTGTGGCGCGGCAGCAGCGCGACGATGCGCTTGCCTTCCAGCAGGACCCAGTCGCCGACCGCCGGGCGATCCCCGCCGGCCGCGCGATCCTTGCGATAACCCGGCGGGCGCTGCCATTCGGGCAGGGATTCGGCGCGAATCGCGGCGCCGGGACCGTCGGCCACCACGTAGCCGGAGCGGTGCTGTTCGATCACGCGCGCCGGACGGCTCTGCGGATGGCGTGCGATCAGCTCGGCCCAGGCCGGATCGCCGGGCGCACCGGCGTAGGGCCAGCCGATGGCGCGCAGGGACTCGGGAACCTCGGGGATGGAATCGGTGGACGGCATCCGCGGATTCTAAGTCGCCCGGCCCGCGTCGGGCGCGCCGGAGGGAATAATTCCGTTAAGCTGCCCATCCCCCCCCCCTTGCGCCGCTACCGCAATGCCCACGCCGCCCCCCAGCAAGCTCGCCACGCGCGAGCGCCTGTCCGAAGTCCGTTACGAGATTCGTGGCGAGCTGGCGCGGCGAGCCCGCGAACTGGAAGCGCAGGGCCAGACCCTGATCAAGTTGAACATCGGCAACCCGGGCGCGTTCGGATTCCGCGCGCCGGAGCATCTGCAGAAGGCGATCATCGGCGACATCGATCACACCGATCCCTATACGCACCAGCAGGGCCTGCCCGCGGCGCGCGAAGCGGTGGCCGCCGCCTATGCCGCGCGCGGCGTGCCGCATGCGCATCCGGATCGCGTGTTCATCGGCAATGGCGTCAGCGAACTGATCGATCTGTCGCTGCGCGCGCTGCTCAATCCCGGCGACGAAGTGCTGGTGCCCTCGCCCGACTACCCGCTGTGGTCGGCGGCGACGATCCTCAATGACGGACGTCCGGTCTATTACCGCTGCGATCCGGACAACGATTTCCTGCCCGACCCCAACGAGATCGAGCAGCTCGTTTCCTCGCGCACGCGCGCGATCGTGCTGATCAATCCGAACAATCCCACCGGCGCGACGTATCCGCGCGAACTGCTGGAGCGCATCGTCGCCATCGCCGCCAGGCACGGCCTGCTGCTGATGGTCGACGAGATCTACGATCAGGTGCTGTACGACGGCGCGCGTTTCGAGCCGGTCGCGCCGCTGGCCGGCGATCATCCGTGCATCACCTTCAGCGGCCTGAGCAAGGTGCACCGCGCCTGCGGCTGGCGCGTGGGCTGGGCGGTGCTGTCCGGCCAAAGCGATCGCGTGCGCGAATTCCTGCATGCGATGGATCTGCTGAGCGCGCTGCGCCTGTGCGCCAACGTGCCCGGGCAATACGCCGTGGCCGCGGCGGTCAACGGTCCCGACACGATTTCGGCGCTGTGCGCGCCGGGTGGACGGTTGTACGAAACACGACGCGCGGTCATCGACGCCTGCGAAGCCAGCGAACATCTGGATCTGGTGCATCCGGCAGGCGCGCTGTACGCCTTTCCCGCCGTGGTCGGCGCGGCCGCGCGCGGCTTCGACGATCACGCCTTCGCGCTGGACCTGATGGAAACCGAAGGCGTGCTGGTGGTGCCGGGGTCGAGCTTCAACGTGCCCTACCGCCACCATTTCCGCGTCACCCTGCTGCCGGAAGCCTCGATGATGCGCGAAGTGTTCGCCCGCATCGATAGCGCGCTGTCGCGCCGCGCCGAAGCGGCGACCAAGATCGTGCCGATCACGGGACGTTCGCGGCCGGCCGCGGCGTAGCTCGCGCCGCCGCGTCGCCGCGTCTTCGCACCGTCACGTTGATCCTCACCGCATGCCCATGACGACGAACGCGCTGCAATCGGAACTGTGCTGGCTCGCCCTCGGTGATTCCTACACCATCGGCGAGGGCGTGCCCGAAGCCGGCCGCTGGCCGATGCAACTTGCGGCCGCCCTGCGTGGCGAAGGCATCGCGATCGCCGATCCGCGCATCATCGCCACCACCGGCTGGACCACCGACGAGCTGGATGCGGCGATGAGCGCGGAGGAACCACTCGGTACGTTTGATTTCGTCAGCCTGCTGATCGGCGTCAACAACCAGTATCGCGGCCGCGACGTGGAGGAATACCGCGTGCAGTTCGCGGCATTGCTGTGGCGTGCGATCGGGCTTGCGCGCAACCGCGCCGATCGGGTGCTGGTGCTCTCGATCCCGGACTGGGGCGTAACGCCGTTCGCCGCGAAGGAAGGCCGCGATCGCACGCGCATCGCGGCCGAGCTCGATGCCTGCAACCTCGCGGCCCGCCAGACCTGCGAAACGCGCGGCGTCGCCTTCGTCGACATCACCCCGATCAGCCGCGCGCGCGGCGCGGAAGCAACGATGCTGGCCGAGGATGGCCTGCATCCGTCGGCGTCGATGTATGCGGAATGGGCGCGCCTGGCGCTGCCGGTGGCGCGGCATCTGCTGTCCTGACGCGCGCCGGCGCGAGGCATCGCAAGCACGCGGGCGATCGCACGGGCGATCGCCGCGCCTGAAGGTGCTACATCGGCATCGGCGGCTCCGGCAGCACCGTGCGGTATTCGTTCTGCTCCAGCCATCGCAGCAGTCGCGCGAGGATCTCGAGGTTGTGACGGTGCGCCGCGCCTTCATGCAGCAGCACGATCGCGCCCGGCCTGATGTCGCGGGTAATCCGCGCCAGCACGCGCTCGGGCTCGCAGTGCACGCCATCGAAACCGCGCGCGGACCATGCCACCCGCGCCAGTCCGTGCCGCTTGAGTGACAGCGATACGAATGGATTGGTCATGCCCACCACCGATCGGTACCAGCGCGGCGTGCGCCCGGTGATGGCGGTGAGCACGGACTGGTTCTGGCCGATCTCGTGCTCCATCCGCGCCGGCCCCAAGCGCCAGAAGCGCGTGTCCGGATGGCTCAGGCTGTGGTTGCCGATGCCATGACCGCGCGCCAGGATTTCGTTGACGAGCGCCGGCTCGGCCAGCGCACGTTCGCCGACGACGAAGAACGTCGCCCGCGCGCCGTGGCGTTCGAGCAGATCCAGCATCGGCCGGGTGTCATGGGACGGCCCGTCATCGATCGTCAGCCACACCTCGCGCCGCTGCGACGGCAACCGGCTCAGCACCGGCCCGAACAGCGCCGCGCGCGGATGCAGCGTGCCCCAGACCACCAGCAGATGGCTGCCCACCATCAGCGGCAGGCCGATCGCCCAGCCCAGCTTCCACCACGCCAGCGCCACCAGCGCTTGTGAGAACGCCAACAGCCCCAATATCGTTCCGGGCCGGCGTGGAATGCGATGAAGTGTTGCCGCGCGGGTCATGCCCCATGATGCCATGAGGCGTAAAATTCCCGTCCCGTCTTCCGGTAACCGCCCATGTCCCTCGACCCCGCCCTGCGCAGCCGCATCGAATCCCTCCTCCAAGCCAATCGCGTCGTGTTGTTCATGAAAGGCCAGCCGCAGATGCCGCAGTGCGGTTTCTCCGCCAAGGCCGTCGGTGCGCTGGACACGCTCGGCATCGATTACGCGCACGTCAACGTGCTGGCCGATCAGGAAATCCGCGAGGGCATCAAGGCCTATGGCGACTGGCCGACCATTCCGCAGTTGTACGTCGATGGCGAACTGGTCGGCGGCAGCGACATCATCGAACAGATGACCAACTCCGGCGAGCTGGCCAGCCTGCTCGGCGTGCAGGCCCCGGATCGCACGCCGCCGTCGATCACGATCACGCCGGCCGCCGCCGACATGCTGCGCAACGCCGTGGCCGACGCCGGTGAAGGCGCGGCGCTGGCGCTGTCGATCAACGCCCAGTACCAGCCGAATTTCCAGCTCGCGCGTTTCGACGCCAACGCGATCGCGGCCGAATCCAATGGCATCCGCGTGCAGTTCGATGTCGCCAGCGCGCGCCGCGCCGAGGGCATTACGATCGATTGGGTCGACGACATGCGCGGCAAGGGCCTGGCCATCGACAACCCGAATGCGCCCAAGCCGGTGCAGGCGATCTCGCCCGCCGATGCGGATGCCAGGGTGCGCGCGGGCGAACTGATCCTGGTCGATGTGCGCCCGGCCGAAGAGCGCGCGCAGGCCTCGGTCTCCGTTTCGATCCGCACGTTCGACGGCAACGGCCGCGCCGATCTGGAAGCCCTGCCGAAAGACACCGCGCTGGCCTTCCTGTGCCGCAGCGGCGGTCGCAGCCAGCAGGCCGCCGAGGAATTCCGCGCGCTCGGCTTTTCCCGCGTCTACAACGTCACCGGCGGCATCAATGCCTGGGCCGACGACGTGGACGGTTCCATCAGCAAATACTGACCGCGTTGCAATTCCAGCGCGTCTCGGGTGCAGCAGGGACGGCAGCTTCGGCTGCCGTTTTCATGTGGCTGCGGCAAAGCGCGCGCGATCGATGCACCTGCCCCGGGTTTCCCGCCATGCCGTCGCGGCGTCGAGCCTGGCGATATCCAGGACGCGCGGGCACGTTGCCCCATCCTCAACCCGCGAATCCGCCGCTGGCCAGATAGTCGATTTCTTCCTGCGTGGATGTGCGGCCCAGCGCCTCATTGCGGTGCGGGAAGCGACCGAAGCGCGCGATGAGATCGTAGTGGAGCTGTGCGTACTTCAGATATTGCGCATCGCCCAGCGGCGTGAACAGATCCAGCGCACGCTGCTGATCGGCCAGCGCTTCGGAATGCTCGTACGGCATGTAGAAGAAGATGCGCAGCGGCATCGCGGTGGCCGCATCATGTCCGCGCGCAATCGCGCGATCGGCGTACTGCCGCGCCAGTCCGTCGGTGGCGTAGGAGTGCGCGCAACCGCGGAAGCAGTTCCGCGGGAACTGATCCAGCAACAGGATCAGCGCCAGCGCACTTTCGGGCTGCTCCATCCAGTCCTCCAGTTCGCGCCGCGCCGCACGGAAGTGCAGATCGCGGAAGCGATCATGGAAGGCATCGTCGAATGCCGGATCACGGCCGAACCATTTCTCGTAGCCGGCCTGTTGCCAGAACTCGATGACACTGCGCGCCTCGGACATGCGGAACTCCGGATCGATGCGCGACGGGCGCGCGGGGGTTCGATGATGGACGCGTCACGCACGCGATGGAATGCGACGCCGCCGCACGCTGTGTTCCGGCGGCGCATCCACGTGTGTCATTCGTCGAAACGCAGATGCCGCACCGACTTGCCATTGCGGCGGATCAGCTTGAGCGCCTCGATGCCCACGGTGATGTGGTTCTCGACATACTGCGAGCTGACCTTGGCATCGGAGGCTTCGGTCTTCACGCCCTCAGGAATCATCGGCTGATCCGATACCAGCAACAGCGCGCCGGAGGGGATGCGGTTGGCAAAACCGGCGGCGAAGATGGTGGCCGTCTCCATGTCGATCGCCATGCAGCGCATCAGCCGCAACCGTTCCTTGAAGGCATCGTCGTGTTCCCACACGCGGCGGTTGGTGGTGTAGACGGTGCCGGTCCAGTAGTCGTGGCCGAGATCGCGGATCATCGTGGACACCGCGCGCTGCAGCGCGAACGCCGGCAGCGCCGGCACTTCCGGCAGCAGGTAATCGTTGCTGGTGCCTTCGCCGCGGATCGCCGCGATCGGCAGCACCAGATCGCCGAGCTGGTTCTTGCGCTTGAGGCCGCCGCACTTGCCGAGGAACAGCACCGCCTTGGGCATGATCGCCGACAGCAGGTCCATCACCGTGGCCGCATTCGGGCTGCCCATGCCGAAGTTGATCATGGTCATGCCATCGAACGTGGCGCTGGCCATCGGCCGATCCAGCCCGACGATCGGCGCGCCGGTCAGTTGCGAGAACGTGTTGAGGTAGCCGCCGAAGTTGGTCAGCAGGATGTGTTCGCCGAACTGATCCAGCGGCACGCCGGTATAGCGCGGCAGCCAGTTGTCGACGATTTCGCTCTTGTCTTTCATCGTGGTCCTTTCTAGTTGTTATGCCTGCATTCTCGCACGCGCGGCCGCACCTGCACTTGGCAAGCGAGCGCGACTCCGGTTAGGGTCGGAGCACCTATCGGGGGCTCACCATGCGATCGATTCTCCTGGCCGGATTCGGCCTGGCCTTGCTGTGCACGGGCGCGCACGCCGCGACGCCCAAATCCCGCTTCACCGCCGACCCGTATCCCAGCACCTACCGCGCGATTGCGTCCGGCCCGGTGCTGATTGAACACGCGACCGTGCTGACCGGCACCGGCGAGCGCATCGACGATGCCGATGTACTGGTGCAGGACGGCCGCATCGCCGCGGTCGGGCGCGCGTTGCAGGCTCCGGACGGTGCGACGCGCGTGGACGGGCGCGGAAAGTGGGTCACGCCGGGCATCATCGACGTGCACTCGCATCTGGGCGTCTATCCGAGCCCCGGCGCACGCGCGCACCAGGACGGCAACGAGATGACCGGCTCGGTCACCGCCAATGTCTGGGCCGAGCATTCGGTGTGGCCGCAGGATCCGGGCTTCCACACCGCGCTCGCCGGCGGCATCACCACGCTGCAGGTGTTGCCCGGTTCGGCCAATCTGGTAGGCGGCCGCGGCGTCACGCTGAAGAACGTACCGGCCACCACCTACCAGGGCATGAAGTTTCCGGACGCGCCGTGGGGCCTGAAGATGGCCTGCGGCGAGAATCCCAAGCGCGTGTATGGCGGCAAGGGCGTGCCGCCGATGACGCGCATGGGCAATGTCGCCGGCTACCGCGCCGCGTTCATCGATGCCAGCGAATACCTGCGCAAGAACGCGCCGGCGCCTGCGGAACCGAAGAAAAAGCGCTGGTGGCAGCGCGCATCCGGTGGCGAAGGCCAGGACAGCGGCGGCGACAGCGGCGGCAAGCGCGATCTCAAGCTCGATACGCTGGCCGGCGCGATCAACGGCGAGATCCTCGTGCACATCCACTGCTATCGCGCCGATGAAATGGCGACGATGCTGGATCTGGCCAAGGAATTCGGCTTCAAGGTCGCCGCGTTCCATCATGGCGTGGAAGCCTACAAGCTCGCCGATCGCCTCGCCGCCGAAGGCGTGTGCGGTGCGCTCTGGGCCGACTGGTGGGGCTTCAAGATGGAAGCCTTCGATGGCATCCAGGAAAACATCGCGCTGGTCGATCGTCCGGCCAACAGTTGCGCGATCGTGCACTCGGATTCGGAGGAAGGCATCCAGCGCCTCAACCAGGAAGCGGCCAAGGTGATCGCCCATGCGCGTCGCGCCGGCATGGGCGATATTCCGCCGGAGCGCGCGATCCGCTGGCTCACCGCCAATCCCGCGCGCGCGCTCGGCGTGGCCGAACGCACCGGCACGCTGGAGGTCGGCAAGATGGGCGACGTGGTGATCTGGAACCAGAATCCCTTCAGCTCCTATGCGCATGCCGAGCAGGTCTACATCGACGGCGCGCGCGTGTACGACCGGCAGGATCGCGGCAGGCAGCCGGTCTCGGACTTCATGCTCGGACAGGAGGCGGCGCGATGAACACGCACCCCATCATCACGCGCGCGCGCCGTACGCGCCTGCGCGCCGCAGGGCTGGCATTGATCGCCGGCGCACTGTTCAACACCGCTTCGGCGCAGGACGTGCTGATCCGCAATGCGACCGTGCACACCGCCGGCGCGCAGGGCACGCTGCGCAATGCCGACGTGCTCGTGCGCAATGGCCTGATCCAGTCGGTGGGCACGGGGCTGTCCGCGCCCGCCGGCGTGGACACCGTCGATGCCGGCGGACGCCCGCTGACGCCGGCGTTCTTCGGCGGCATCACCGAGATCGGCGTGGAGGAAGTTTCCGGCGAATCCTCCACCGATGACAGCGCGGTCTCGCTCAACGCCCTGCAACCGATGCGCCCGGAGTTCGACGTCACCCTCGCCTACAACCCCGAGTCCGTGCTGATTCCGGTCGCGCGCGTGGAAGGGCTGGGCTTCACCGTGCTGGGCGCGTCCACCGGTGCATCGTTCGTTGCCGGACAGGGCGGCCTGGTCCGCCTGGATGGCAGCGCCGATCCGATCGGCGCGCGCGCCTTGTTCATCCGCCTCGGCGGCGGGGCTTCGGGGCTGAGCGGCAATTCGCGCGCGGCGCAGTGGATGCTGCTCGATCAACTGGTGGCCGAAGCGCGCGGCCGCATTCCGGTCGATTCACCGCACGCGTTGCTGACGCCGGCCGGCCGCGCGGTGCTGGCGCGTTTCCTCGGCGGACAGGGCCGCATCGTCGTGAGCGTCAATCGCGCGGCCGACATCCGCCAGTTGCTGCGCTGGGCGAAGAAGGAGAACGTGCGCATCGCGATCGCCGGCGGCGCCGAAGCGTGGAAGCTCGCGGCCGACATCGCACAGGCGCGCGTGCCGGTGTTCGTCGACGGGCTGGCGGACCTGCCCGCCGATTTCGATCAGATCGGGGCGACGCTGGAAAACGCCGCGCGGCTGGACGCGGCCGGCGTCAGCGTGAGCTTCAGCCAGTCCGGCGATGCCTCGCACAACGCCCGCAAGATTCGCCAGCATGCGGGCAATGCGGTCGCCAATGGCCTGCCGTGGGAAAAAGGGCTGGCGGCGTTGACGCGCATCCCCGCGCAGGTCTTCGGCGTGGAGGATCGCATTGGCACCATCGCACCGGGCAAGCTCGCCGATCTGGTGTTGTGGAGCGGCGATCCGCTGGACGTGGCCAATACCGCGCAGCAACTGTGGCTCGGCGGCAAGGCCGTGCCGATGCGCTCACGCCAGACCGAACTGCGCGATCGCTACCTGCGCCAGGACGGCACGCTGCCGCCCGCCTACGGACAGTGAGGCCGCAGCACGTCATCCCCTGCCACAATGCGCACGAGTGAGTGAACGCCCTTCTCCAACCGGAGAAGGGCCGGGATGAGGGCCACGCCCGACTCTCATCGTTCCATACGCCCTCGACGGTCGCTTCGTGCGCCCTCGCGGCGAGTTGAAGGCATCGCGCTTCAGCGCTCCAGCATTTTTTCGACTTCGATCACGCCCGCGCCACGGACGCGATTGCCACCTTCGCGCTTGGCGCGATACATCGCTTCGTCTGCGCGTTTGATCAGGCTGGCGACGCTGTCCTGGCTGGTGCATTCGGCCACGCCGATGCTCGCGGTGACACCGACGGCGGTGTCGTCCACCACCGCGCATTCGCGCTCGATGCGGCCGCGCACGCGTTCGCCGATGCGCGCGGCCGAAGCGGCGTCCACGCCAGTGAGCACCAGCACGAATTCCTCGCCGCCGAGGCGGCCGAGTTGATCGCCGTACTGGAATTCCTCGCTGATGACGCGGGTCACCGCGCGCAGGCAGTGATCGCCCAGCGTGTGCCCATACCGATCGTTGATCTGCTTGAAGAAGTCGAGATCGATGAACAGCAGCGACAGCGGGATGTGTTCGCGCTGGCGTTCGAGGATCGCCCAGTCCAGGCGGTATTCGATTGCGCTGCGGTTGAGCACGCCGGTGAGCCCGTCGCGCTCGGCATGCTGCTTGGCGGTATCGCGCTCGCGGCGGAAGGTCAGCATGCGATCGGCCAGGCCCAGCGCCATCACCACCGCGGCGAACGCAAGCACCACCGGATACCCGTAATCGGCCCAGTTTTCCACCCAAGCCCCGAGGCTGATGCGCACCGCGCGGAACGTGCCGAAGGCGATCAGCGGCACCCACGCCGCGAGGAAATACGCCGCGTGCCGGCTGCCGCGCCGCCACGCCAGGCACAGGCACACCAGTCCGAGCAGGTGGCTGCCCAGGAACAGGACGTTGCCGTAATCCGGAAACCAGGTCTTGTCCGCCGGCCACGGGAACAGCAGGAACAGCAGCAACGCAGCGGGCAGGTAAATGCCGATCCATGCCAGCCAGCGGGTGAGCCTGGGCGTCAGCGGCTGCAGATCGGCGTACTCAATCATCAACCGCGTGCCCAGCATCGTGGCCAGCGTGGCGATGCACCAGATCCCCGGCGGACCGAACACCGCCAGCCACCGCAGACCGGGCAGCGAGTACGCTTCGCCGTACGAGCACAGGATGTAGAGCAGTTCCGAGAGAATCGTGCCGGCATAGAGCAGGTACACGCGATCGCGCAGCATTGCCCAGAACAGCAGCACGGTCAGCGAGACGCCCAGCACCACGCCCATCGCCGACATCAGGATCCGCGTGTGCGCGAGATCGGCCTGCGCATGCCGCGCGCGCGATTCGACCGCCACGTGCAACGGATAGCGCGCGCCCTCCACGCGCACGTACAGCGGGCCCTCGCCACGCAGCGGGAACACCAGCGCGTGCCGCGAATAACGCGGATCCAGATGCGCATCGAACACGCTCTGGCTCACCGGCATGCCACCGGCGCGATCGAGCACCGTCACGCGCGCCGAGTACGGGTGGTAGATCAGCAGCAGCGGCGTGTCGATGCCGGCCACCGGCTGCACCCGCCATTCGCCGTTGCCCAGCACGGGCGCGTCACCGGCGGTGGATTCGACGAAGCGGCGTTCGGAGAAAAGCCCGGCGGTCTGGCCGGACTGCTGGGCCGCGGTGGCGGGCAGGATGCGATCGATGCGCGTGATGCCGCTTTCCTGCGCCATCACCGGCTGCATCAGTGCCACTCCCAGCAGAACCCACCACCACCCCAGTTTCATGCGGCTCCCTGCTCCTGTGCCGGAGTTTGCTTTTCAGGCTCCTGGCCCGGCAAGGGCGCGATCGGACATTTTTGTGATTGACATCACAGAACAAGCCGGACGTAATTGGCGGACCGGACTGTGGTGGCCATCGCGCTCGCTTGCCATCCGGACTTGGCTAAAGTGCGGGGCGCGCAACGAACGACATCCGCCACGCGACGCCGTGACCGGCATGCGCTAGCGTTGCCCACCAAAAAAAGATGCCATGCATGCCGGGAGGGGCGGAAATGCGCATTGGGATAGTGGTCGATTCGGCCTGCGATCTGCCGCAGGAGTTTCTCGAGAAGAACAACATCGTCGTGCTGCCGATCACCGTCCGCATCGGGGACGCGGTGCTGGCCGATCATCGCGACGAGGAAGCCACGCTCGGCTTCCTCCACGCGCACGTGGCCGAGCGTGGACACGAGGCTGAGACCACGCCGTTCACGGTCAACCAGATCCGCGATCTGTTCCTGGGGCAACTGGTGATCGATTACGACCACGTGTTCTGCATGACGATCACCAGGACGCGCAGCCCGATCCACGAGAACGCCATGCAGGCGAGCTTCGCGATCCTCAACGACTACAAACCCGTGCGGCAGGCGGCCGGCTACAACTCGCCGTTCGCGCTGCGCGTGATCGATACCCAGAACCTGTTCGCCGCGCAGGGCATCACCGCGGTCGAGGCCGTGCGCATGCGCGATGCCGGCGCCGGCGTCCAGCAGATCCGCGAGCGCCTGGAAGAACTGGCCAGCAACACCCACGGCTACATGATCCCGCGCGATCTCTACTACCTGCGCGCCCGCGCGCGCACCAAGGGCGATCGCAGCGTGGGCCTGCTCAGCGCGGCGCTGGGCAGCGCGCTCGACATCAAGCCGGTGCTGCGGGGTTATCAGGGCAACACCGAGCCGGTCGCCAAGATCAAGGGCTTCGAGAATGCTGTCGAGCAGTTGTTCAAGTTCGCCGGCAATCGCGTCATGGCCGGCCTGATGACGCCGACCGTCTGCCTGAGCTACGGCGGCGAACTGTCCGAAATGCGCGCATTGCCGGGCTACCAGCGCCTGCGCGACATCTGCGAGAACAACAAGGTCGAGGTGTTCGAAAGCGTGATGAGCCTGACCGGCATGGTCAACGTCGGCAAGGGCGCGGTCGTGGTCGGCTTCGCAGCGCCGCCGCATACGTTCAAGGCGGCCTGATCGACACGCGGGATGCGTGCACCGTCCATCGTGACGCATTGCTAACAGTCCCGCCCGCTACCCTGATCACCACGAACACGTTCCGAGGATTCCATGGCAGTGCGTTACTACATCAGCCTTCCGCAGCCGGAGCAGGCGCGCGGCAGCGATCCGGACCTGAGCTTCAGCGCACATGGCGCCGAAGAATTCGCCGCGCAATTGCAGGATGCGCTGCGCAACGGCAGCCTGTTCGAGCGCTGGCGGCAGCGGCAGGAAGATCCGGATGAAGTCGATCCGGGGCTCGGCCTGATCGATCCGGACGCGCGCGTGAGCGGCGAACAGGATGATCTGCGCATCGGACTGGTCGCCACCACGTCGATTCCCGGCCAGGTGCTCAAGCATCGCATGCGGCTGCTCTCGGGCAGCGCCTGGGAACTGCGCGACGTCTCCGCGGCCTGATGGCGACACCCACGCCGGTCCTGCTCGCCTGGAGCGGCGGCAAGGACGCGGCCTGGACGCTGCACACCCTGCGCCGCCAGCAGGCGCATGAGGTGGTGGGACTGCTGACCACGATCACGCGCGAACACGATCGCATCTCGATGCAGGGGATCCGCCGCAGCGTGCTGCATGCACAGGCGCGCGCCGCCGGCCTGCCGGTGATCGAAGCGATGATTCCGGCGCAGTGCAGCAATGCGGACTACGAAGCGGCGATGGCCGATGCGCTCGCGCAGGCGCGGACGCGATGGCCCGGGATCGAAACCATGGCCTTCGGTGATCTCTTCCTCGAGGACATCCGCGCCTATCGCGTCGCCAATCTGGCGCGCGTGGGGTGGCAGGCGATCACGCCGCTGTTCGGCAGCGACACGCGCAGGCTGGCGCGCGAGATGATCGAGGGCGGGCTGCGGGCCGAGCTGTGCTGCATCGACACGCAGCAACTGGACGCGCGATTCGCCGGGCGGCCGTTCGACCCGGCGTTGCTGGATGATCTTCCGTCGCAGGTGGATGCGTGCGGCGAGAACGGCGAGTTCCACACCTGCGTGCACGCCGGCCCGATGTTCAGTGCGCCCTTGCACCTGGTGCGCGGCGAGACCGTCCTGCGCGACGGACGTTTCGCCTACACCGATTTCGATCTCGAACCGTAGCAGCGGCTTCAGCCGCGACCAGACGCGGGCAGCGCCACAGCGACAGCAGCACCCGCGGCCGCACCGCGCTTGCCGCTCAACCCGCCAGCGCCCTGGCGTGATGCGCGATGTGCTCGCCGATGAAACTGGCGACGAAGTAATAGCTGTGGTCGTAACCGGGGCGCATGCGCAGATCGATCGGATGGCCGTGCGCCTCGCACGCCGCGCGCAGCTTCTCCGGCTGCAACTGCACGGCGAAGAATTCGTCCGCCTCGCCCTGATCGATCAGCAGGGGCACGCGTTCTTGCGCGGACGGGATCAGTTCCGTCGCGTCCCACGACTTCCATGCGCCACGATCCTCGCCGAGATAGGCGGTGAATGCCTTCTCGCCCCACGGCGCCTGGCTCGGCGCCACGATGGGCGAGAACGCCGAGACGCTGCGATAGCGGCCGGGATTCTTCAACGCGATGATCAATGCGCCATGCCCGCCCATCGAATGTCCGCTGATCGCGCGCGCGCCGGTGGCCGGGAAGTTCGACTCGATCAGGGCGGGCAGTTCCCGGCTGATGTAATCGAACATGCGGTAGTGCGGTGACCACGGCGCCTGCGTGGCATTGAGGTAGAAGCCCGCGCCCTTGCCGAGATCGTAGCCATCGGCGTCGGCCACCGCATCACCGCGCGGGCTGGTATCCGGCGCGACCACGATCACGCCATGTTCGGCGGCGTAGCGCTGGGCGCCTGCCTTGGTGATGAAGTTCTGCTCGTTGCAGGTCAGACCGCTCAGCCAGTACAGCACCGGACACGCGGCGTGCGCGGCCTGCGGCGGAAGATAGACGGCCACGTTCATGTCGCAGCCCAGCGTGGAGGAAGCATGGCGGTACACGTCCTGCCAGCCGCCAAAACACGCGCGATGTTCGATGCGTTCCATGGGATTCGGAGTCGGGAGTCGAAGGGGTTTTGGATTCGAAATCGGGGTTCGCGATGGATCAGGCGGATCGGAATCCGCTCTGCGAATCCCGCCTCCCGCATCCCGAACCCCTTGCGATCAGAAATGCACGACCGAGCGGATCGACTTGCCCTCGTGCATCAGATCGAAGGCTTGGTTGATGTCTTCCAGTCCCATCGTGTGGGTGACGAAGGGGGCGAGCTGGATTTCGCCGCTCATCGCCTGCTCGACCATGCCCGGCAACTGCGTGCGGCCCTTCACGCCGCCGAAGGCCGTGCCCAGCCAACGGCGTCCGGTCACCAGTTGGAACGGACGCGTGCTGATCTCCTGGCCCGCACCGGCCACGCCGATGATCACCGATTGGCCCCAGCCGCGATGCGCGCATTCCAGCGCCGCGCGCATGACGTTGACGTTGCCGATGCATTCGAACGAATGGTCCACGCCCCACTTGGTCATCTCGACGATCACCTGCTGGATCGGCTTGTCGTGATCCCTGGGATTGACGCAGTCGGTCGCGCCCATTTCCCTGGCTTTCTCGAACTTGTCCGGATTGGTGTCGACGGCGATGATGCGGCCGGCCTTCGCCTGTCGCGCGCCCTGGATCACCGCCAAGCCGATGCCGCCCAGGCCGAACACCGCCACCGAATCACCCGGCTGCACCTTGGCCGTGTTGTGCACGGCGCCGATGCCGGTGGTGACCCCGCAACCGAGCAGGCAGACCTGTTCGTGGTTGGCCCCCGGATGGATCTTCGCCAGCGAGACTTCGGCCACGACGGTGTATTCGCTGAAGGTCGAGCAGCCCATGTAGTGATAGAGCGGCTGTCCGTTGTACGAGAAGCGCGTGGTGCCGTCGGGCATCACGCCCTTGCCCTGCGTCGCGCGCACGGCCACGCACAGGTTGGTCTTGCCGGACGTGCAGAATTCGCACTCGCGGCACTCGGCGGTGTACAGCGGGATCACGTGATCGCCCGGCTGCACGCTGGTCACGCCCTCACCGACTTCGACCACCACGCCCGCGCCTTCATGGCCGAGCACGCAGGGAAACAGGCCTTCCGGATCGTCGCCCGACAGCGTGAACGCGTCGGTGTGGCAGACGCCGGTGTGGGTGATGCGGATCAGCACCTCGCCGGCTTTCGGCGGCGCGACATCGATCTCGACGATTTCCAGTGGCTGTCCGGCGGCGAACGCGACGGCGGCGCGACTCTTCATGGGAATTCTCCTGCGGTGCAATGAATGACGGATGCGGCCGCGCGTGACGGCCATGGACGTGGAGCGGCGCGGCGGCGCCCGCTATTTCAGATAGGAGCGCACGAGCCCGGCCATTTCGGTGACGCGCGCTTGCCGCTGCGCATCATTGCGCGCGGGCTGGCCGAACTCCTCGCGGATATGCGCCTCCATGACCTCCGACATCAGGCCGTTGACCGCGCCGCGAATGGCCGCGATCTGCTGCAGCACGGCGCCGCAGTCGGTGCCGGCTTCCAGCGCACGCTCCAGCGCTTCGGTCTGGCCGCGGATCCGGCGCACGCGGGCGAGCACGCGCTTCTTCTCGTGGGGTGAATGGGGCATGCGCTTAGGGTACTGGGGTAGGGTATACGGCGGGCATGGTACACGAACCTGCAACGGACGTCCTGGTCCGGGCGCATGGAAATCGCCGGTTGCGCCGGGCCTGGCACCACGATGGTCACGATGACGTTCGTCACTTCACCATCGCCACACGCACGCCCCATCGTGGCCCCATCCGGTCCCGGCACGCTCCCCGGGCCTTCCGCCTCCGAAGCCGCCATGCAACTGACCCTCCGCGATATCCGCAAGACCTATCCCAACGGTGTGAAGGCGCTGGACGGTGTCAGCCTGACCATTCCGGTCGGGATGTACGGACTGCTCGGTCCGAACGGCGCGGGCAAGTCCTCGCTGATGCGCATCCTGGCGACCTTGCAGGAAGCCGACAGCGGCAGCGCGATGCTGGGCGACATCGATGTACTGAGGCAGAAGGATGAAGTCCGCAGGACGCTCGGCTACCTGCCGCAGGAATTCGGCGTGTATCCGCATGCCAGCGCCGGCGCGCTGCTCGATCACTTCGCGATACTGAAAGGCATCGCCGCGCGCGGTGAACGGCGCGACATGGTCGAATCGCTGCTGCGCCAGGTCAACCTGTGGGACGTGCGCACGCAGAAGCTCGGCGGCTACTCCGGCGGCATGCGGCAGCGTTTCGGCGTGGCGGTCGCGCTGCTCGGAAACCCGAAGTTGCTGATCGTCGATGAACCCACCGCAGGCCTCGATCCCGCCGAACGCGCGCGCTTCCTCAATCTGTTGAGCGAACTGGGCGAGACCAGCGCGGTCATTCTCTCCACCCACATCGTCGAGGACGTCTCCGAGTTGTGCACGCGCATGGCGATCATCCGGCAGGGCCGCATCCTGCTGGAAGCCGAGCCATTGCAGGCCGTGGCCGGCATTCGCGGACGCATCTGGCGGCGCGTTATCGCCAAGGACGAGCTGCCTGCGATCCAGCGCGATCACGCCGTCATCGCGACGACGCTGCTGGGCGGCCGCACCGTCGTGCGCGTGCACGACACCGCCTCGCCCGGCCCGGGCTTCGAAACGGCCGAGCCGGATCTGACCGATGTCTACTTCAGCACGATGGCCGGACACATCGGCCTGCATCGCGCGGATTCGCAGCCGGTGCCATCGGCATGAAACTGGCCGCGATCGCCCGCTTCGAATTCGCCTACCAGATCAGACGGCCCGCCACGTGGCTGTTTGCCATCGCACTGCTGTTCGTCGGCTGGAGCGTCATCCAGGGCAATTACGTCGACGACGCACGCAACGGCTACGTGCTGCTCAATGCGCCGTTGGTGATTGCATCGACCACCGTGATCGGCGGCCTGTTGTGGCTGTTCGTCGCCGCGTCGATTGCCGGTGATGCCGCCGCGCGCGATGTCGAATCAGGCCAGCATCCGCTCAGCTACACCGCGCCGGTTTCAAAGTTCCATTATCTGGCCGGACGCTTCCTGGCCGCGTATGCGCTCAATGCGTTGATCCTGCTCGCGGTGCCCGTCGGCATGTGGCTGGGCATGCGATGGCCGCAGTTGGAGCCGGAACTTTTCGGGCCGTGGCGACCCGCGGCCTTCGCGCTGGCCTATCTGCTGATTGCATTGCCGAACGCCTTCATCGCCACCGCGGTGCAGTTCGCATTCGCCGCGCTCAGCCGGCGCGCGATCGTCGCCTACTTCGGCAGCGTGGTGCTGTTCTTCGCTTCGATGGGAATGGCGGCCTTCGTCGCGGTCGCGCTGCACCAGCAGGATCTGGCGCGATTGCTGGATCCGATCGGCATGATCGCGATCGTCAGCGACCTGTCCGATACCTGGACCACGACCGAGGCCAACACGCGCCTGGTCGGGCTGCAGCCGATGCTGATCGCCAATCGCCTGCTGTGGATCTGCGTGGGCGTTGCATTGCTGGCCTTCACCTGGCGGCGGTTCCGCCTCGCGCATCCGGCCGAACGCGGTCGCGGTGCGCGCAGTCGCAAGGCCGTCGCGCCGCAGGCGCGCGTGGCCAATGAGGCGGTGCCCACGCACGTCGCCATGCGCGAACCGGGCCCCGCACGCCGGTTCGGCCTGTCGATGCAGTTGCGCCAGTTGCTTGCGATCACCGGGCAATCACTGCGCACGCTCGCCAGGGGCTGGACCGTGTTCGGTCCGCTGATCGTCGTGGCGTTCCTGGTGTGCGTGGCGGTGCCGGCGCGCATGGAGTTCGTCGGTGTGCCCTTGCTGCCGCGCACCGAGCATGTGTTGACCTATCTGACCGCGGCGCTCGCCAATCCGGCCAATCGCGTGTGGATGATCATTCCGCTGCTGATCATCTTCTATGCCGGGGAACTGGTGTGGGGCGAACGCGACGCGCGCATGGGCGAGATCACCGGTGCCACGCCGGTGCCGGACTGGGTGTTCTTCGTGGCGAAGTTCCTGGCGCTGGCATTGCTGCTGGCAGGCTGGATGGTGATGCTCGCCATCGCGGGCGTGATCGGACAAGCCGCGCTTGGCTACGAGCACTTCGAGATCAGCCTGTACGCGAAGGTGCTGCTTGGCCTGCAACTGACGGACTATCTGCTGTTCGCGCTGCTGGCGCTGACCGTGCATACCGTCGTGAACCAGAAGCATCTCGGCACCTTGGCCGCACTGGGCGTGTATGCATTGATCGCCTTCGCGCCGCTGCTCGGCATCGAGGAGAAATTGCTGGTGTTCGGCGCCAGTCCGGCCTGGTCGTACTCGGACATGCGCGGTTTCGGCGGCTCGCTGCATCCGTGGCTGGCCTTCAAGGCGTACTGGGTGGCGTGGGCGGTGCTGCTGGCGGTGCTCGCGCGGCTGGTGTGGGCGCGCGGATCCACGGCGGGCATCCGTGCGCGCTGGAACCTTGCGCGCGCGCGCATGACGCGCCCCACCCTCGTCGCCGCCGCGCTGGCGGGTGTCGCCGTGCTGGGCCTGGGTGGCTACGTGTTCCGCAATACGCATATGCTCAACGCGTACCAGACACGTGACGATCGCCTGGCCCAGCAGGCCGAGTACGAACGGCGTTACGCACGTTACGCGAATGCGCCGCAGCCGCGCGTTGCATCGTCGAACCTGCGCGTCGACATCCACCCGGAACGTCACGCTGCACGCTTCCGTGGCCACTATCGGCTGGTCAACCCGAATCCGCAGGCCGTCGATACGGTGCACGTCGCGATCCCGGCGCGGGCAGGCGTGGAGATCCGCATGCTGGCCTTTGATCGGCGCGCCACGCGGCGGCTGGATGATGCACGGCTCGGGCATCGCATCTACCGGCTCGCCTCGCCGCTCCGACCGGGCGAATCGATGCGGCTGGATTTCGAGGTCGATTTCCAGCCGCGGGGCTTTGCCAATCACGGCGCGGACGAAACGATCGTCGAGAACGGAAGCTGGATCAGTGCGGTGAACTTCCTGCCCGCGATCGGTTACCAGCGTTCGCGCGAACTGCGCGAGCCCGGCGATCGCCTCGTGCAGCATCTGCCCGCGCGACCGCGCATTCCACCGCTGGAAGATCAAGCGGCGCGCCAGGCGGTGCCGGGCGATGTCGGCATCCGCTTCGAAGCCGTGGTGGGCACGCGCGCCGATCAGATCGCGGTCGCACCCGGCGTGCTGCGCCGCAGTTGGATCGAGAACGGTCGGCGCTACTTCCATTACGTCAGCGAGACGCCCATCGGCGAAGACGTGCAGTTCTTCTCGGCACGATACGCCGTGCATCGTTCGCCATGCCACGGCGTGGACGTGGAGGTCTTCCATCATCCGGCGCACGATCGGGTCGTCGCGCAGATGGCGCGCAGCGCGTGCGCCTCGATCGCGCTCTACTCGCGCCTGTTCGGTCCGTATCCGCATCGCACGATGCGCATCGTCGAGAACGCCGAACGCGATATCGGCGCGCACTCGGAGCCGAGCCTGATCGACTACGGAGATGGCTTCACCCTGCTCGACCCCTCGCGTGAACGCGGCGGCCTGGATCTGGTGTTCGCCGTCACCGCGCATGAAATCGGCCATCAATGGTGGGGCGGGCAACGGCTCTCGCCCGCGTATGCCGAAGGCGTCGGGCTGCTGATCGAAAGCATGGCCACCTACTCGGCGACGCAGGCGGTGGAAGCAACGCTCGGCCCGGATCAGTTGCAGGCCTACCTGGACATGATGCGTCGCCAGTACCAGATTCCGCGCTCGCTGGCCTCGCCGCCGCTGCTGCGCGCCACCGATCAGTTCCTGAGCTATCGCAAGGGGCCGCTGGCGATGTACACGCTGAGCCAGTACATCGGTCGCGATCAGGTCAGCCTTGCGCTGCGCCGTCTGCTCGACGCGCATCCGCCGGGCAGTGCGCCACGGCTGACCTCGCTCGATCTGCACGCCCAACTGAAAGCAGTGACGCCACCGCAGTACCGCGCACTGCTGCGCGATCTGTTCGAGACCAACACCTACTGGGAGCTTTCGGCCACGCAGGCGCGGAAGCGGAAGTTGCCCGACGGCCGCTGGCTGGTCGCGCTGGATGTGCGTGCGCGCAAGCGGATCGTCGATGAAACCGGCGCGGCATTCGATCAGCCGCTCGATGAATGGATCGAGGTGGGCGTGTTTCCCGGGCCCGCGCGCCGCCACGAGAACGGCGAGGTGATTCCCGGCAAGCCGATGTACCTGCAGAAGCATCGGGTGACGCGCGCGCAGCAGACGATCACCGTGATCGTGCCGGCCGAACCGGGCCACGCCGGAATCGATCCGCGCACGTTGCTGGTGGACGTGCGCCCGCGCGACAACATCATAGATGTGGCGGGTGGAAAACACGCCGCACGATAGCCATGGGCCGCGCCATCGCGTGTGGCCGACGGCTGATATAGTGCGGCGAGCACGGGGCACGGTGCCCATCACGAATGGAAGGAGTGGTCATGGGTCTTGTACAGGCAGTGGCAGGCGCGGTCGGTGGCGTACTGGCCGATCAATGGAAGGACTTCCACACCGTGCCGGCGGGCTTGCCGGCGACGGCTGCGCTGTTCGCGGCGGTGCCGCGCGGCACCAACGCCGGGCGCGGTTCCAACACCAGCGCCTCGTCCCACATCATCAGCAATGGTTCCAAGATCGTTGTGCCCGAAGGCTACGGCCTGCTGCTGATGCAGGACGGCGCGATCACCGGTTTCGTCGCCGAGCCAGGCGGCTACGAATGGCGGTCGGATGACCCTAATTCCGCATCGATCTTCGCCGGCGACGGACTGGTCAGTCTGTTGATTACGCAGAGCTGGGAGCGCTTCAAGTTCGGCGGCCAGCCGGGTTCGCAGCAGGCCGCGTTCTTCGTGTCGCTGAAGGAACTGCCGGACAACCGCTTCGGCACGCAGTCGGAAATCTACTGGGACGATGGCTTCCTCAATACGCAGGTCGGCGCGGTGACGCGTGGCTCGTACACGCTGAAGATCGTGGACCCGATCCTGTTCGTGAAGAACTTCGTGCCGGCGCGTTATCTGCAGCCGGGCCAGGTGTTCGACTTCACCGATCTCGACAACGCGGCGGCCAGCCAGTTGTTCAACGAAGTGGTGGGTTCACTCGCACCGGCATTTAGCCTGTACACGAATGATCCCGCCAAGGGCAACCGCATCACCAGGCTGCAGCAGGATTCGCTGGGGTTCGCGAAGAGTCTGTCCGATGCGGTGGAGCAGGCCTACCAGTGGAATTCCGATCGCGGGCTGGCGATCGTCAAGACCGCGATCGTCTCGATCGAGTACGACGCGAACACGCGCGAACTGCTCAAGACCGTGCAGCGCGCCGATGCATTGTCCGGCGGACGCGGCAATTCCAATCTGCAGGCCAGCGTGGCGCAGGGCATCCAGTCCGCCGGCGAGAATGGCGGCGCCGCGGGGTTGGTCGGCCTGGGGATGGCCACGGGCATGGCCGGCGGCATCGGCAGCCTGCAGCAACCGGTGGCGCCGGCTGCGCCGGCGACCGAAGATCCGGTCGCGCGCCTGAAGCAGGCCAAGGAGATGCTCGACCTCGGCATCATCACCCAGGCCGACTACGACGCACTCAAGGCCAAGGCGCTCGGCCTGTAACGCGCGCACGACGCGATCATGTCCGATCCGAAAACTCCGCCGCCCTTGCCGGCGGCGCCCGTCACCGGTCCGGGTTCGCCCCGCGACGTGCCACCGTTGCCGGGGCGGTTCCCGGTGGATCCTTCGACATTGCCCGAGGCCATCCGCGACGAATTGCAGGCGCCGGATCCGGTCGCGCTGGACATGTCGGCGGCCGAGCTGAAAGACGGCTTGAACCGCTGCCCGCGCTGCGGGGCCACCGACATCCGCCACAAGCTCGGCACCGATGTGCTGGTCTGCCAGTACTGCCGGCACGAATGGCAGGGCGCGCGGATTGAAGAGGCATTCGGCCTGGGCGCAGGCATCGGCCAGCTGCGCGGCACGATCATCGCTTCGGGCGCACGCGACATCGATCCGTCCGCCGCCAGCCTGATGAGCTTCAAGTGCAGCGGCTGCGGCGCGGAGGTCACGGTCAACACCGAGAGCACGATGACCGCGCGCTGCCACTGGTGTCGCCACGTGTTCGGCGTGAACGAACAGGTCGACAACGGCGCGGTGCCCGATGCGGTGTTGCCTTTCCACATCGGCAAGGACGATGCAGTCGCGCGCATCCGCCAGTTCGTCGACAAGCGGCGCTTGTTCGCGCTCAAGGCATTCAAGGAGCAGTTCTCGCCGGAGAACGTGGTCGGCGTCTACCTGCCCTACATGATCGTCGACGGCAATGCGAGCGCGCGCGTGGCCGGACACGGTGAAATCAAGACGCGCGAATACACCCGCGGCACCGGCGACAAGCGCAAGACCTATTACGATGCCGACGTGTACCGGATCGAACGCCAGGTCGATTTCACCGTCGACGATCTGCCGCTGGAATCTTCGGCCGAACGCGGCAACCTCGATACGCGCATCAACACCCACAACATCATCAACGCGATCCAGCCCTTCGACACCAAGAACGCGCTGAAATGGAACGCGTCCTACCTGCTGGGCTTCAGTTCGGAGAAGCGCAACCTCGATGTCGAACGCATGCGTCCGCGACTGGAGGACCAGTTGCTTTCGATCGCGCGATCGCAGGTGGAAAGTTCGGTGCGGCGCTACGATCGCGGCGTGCGCTGGGAACGCGAGCACCTGGAAGTCCACGGCTCGCGCTGGGTGTCGATGTACCTGCCGGTGTGGCTGTACTCGTATCACCAGCCCGGCCGCAACGGCGGCATGCTGCACTACATCGCGGTCAACGGCCGCACCGGTGAGACCATGGGCAGCGTGCCGGTGCAGCAATGGAAGCTGCTGCTGGCCGCGCTCACCACCGGCACGCTGATCGAATCCCTCGTCCTCTGGTTCCTGGTGGTGGCCTCGTGAGCGATGACAATGGCCTCTGGCTGCTGGCAGCCGGCCCTCTCGGTGCGACCGCGCTCTACTGGGCGCTGTACCGCTACTACCGCAACACCGACAAGTCGCATGCGTTCGAGCGGGAAACGACGATCGAAGCCAAACCGGTGACCGGTTCGGACACCCGGGTCGATACCGTCATCGGCACGCGCGAAACCCGCATCCGCGGCGACAACGTGCATGAATACCGCACGCGCGTGCAGCGCGACGAATGAGGGCGCTTCAGCCCGCCCGCGGCATGCGCAGATCCGTTGTCATGAAGCGATGAGGCACGCTGACTGATCGCGTGACGGCGCGCTTTGCGCTCGGAAGCACCGAGTGTCGATCAGCTTTGGTGTGGCGTGCGAGCCGGACCGTGGCGCACGCGCCTGATCCACGGCGCCAGCAGACCGAGCCACTGTGGCTTCCAGGCCAGCGCGAACGCCGTCAGCAGTGCCGCGCCAGCGAGCGTCATCACCCACACCAGCACGGCCATCGTGGCGTGATCGACGATCAGGCAGAGCACGAGCGCGACGAGCAATGCACCGCCCCCGATCGCGCGAAGCAGGCGCGAGGTCGCCGAAGTGGAGGAATGGCCCCAGGCCTGCCGTGCATGCACCTGCATCGAAAGGGCCAGCCAGCCCATGCCGAGCACGCTCGACACCCATGCACCCGCCAACAACCAGCCGGCAATGGCGGCCTCAGACACGCGCGGCCTCCGGTGTCGCGACAGGCGTGCGCGCCACGGCCGCACGCCGCTTCAGTCGACCCGCCGCGATGCAGGCGATCGCCGCGCTGGCCAGCAGGAACAGATCGATGCCCGCGACCGGCCAGTACCTGGCGTCCAGCGTGCGCAGCAGGTGATCACCGGTGGTGATCCAGTTGAGCAGCACGGCCGCGAAAGCGAATGCCGCGATCGCGATGCACTGTTCGCGCCATGCGGGATTGGTGAGGCCACGCGATACCGGCGCGCTGCGCCACCCGGCGTGGACCAGCGCCAGCGCCCACGTGCCCCAGAATGCATAACGTTCCCAGTCGCCGCGCGCCGGCAGGTCTTCCGGCAACACGCGGTTGGCGATGAGGATGCCCAGCGTCGCCAGCACCATGCCGGTCACCGTGGTCACCGCGAGGGCATCGACGATGCGCGCGCCCTGGCTTCCCTGCAGCGCGTGCTGTCGCTTGCGCTTCTCGACGAAGAAGATGAAGCCGGTCGCGATGCAGACCGCACCGGCCAGCCCGCCCAGCACATAGAGCCAGCGCAGCAGCCAATGGCGGAAGTGCTGCAGATGCAGACCGGTCAGGAACTCGTTGACGCGCGCGGTTGCCGTGGCGGGCGGATCTTCGCGGATCAGTTCACCGGTGGCGGCCTTGAAATGGATGCCGTCCCCGACCAGCGCGATGCGATCGGTGCCGGCGCGATACACGCTGACATAGCCATTGGCATCGCCGACGTGCTGCAGCACGAGGAAGCCGACGTCGCCGGCCTTGTCCCTGGCTTTCCAGCGACGCTGCGCTTCGGCCACCATCGCATCCACCGAGGCCAGCCCGGCCGGAACGCCGGCGCGCTCATGCGGCAGACCGGTTTCCCGCGCTTCGATCTGCGCATGCAGGTCGTGCAGTTCATGCAGCTGCGTGTGGCCGACGGGGAAGTAGTACGTGCCGGCGAAAATGATCAAGCCGGTCAGCGCGAAGAAGAAATGGAACGGCAGCGCCACCACGCCCGTGAGGTTGTGCAGGTCCAGCACGCTGCGCAGCCGCGCCTTGTCGGGCCTGAAGGTGAAGAACTCGCGGAACAGCTTGCGATGCATCACCACGCCGCTGACCAGCGCGGCCAGCATGACCAGTGCGGAGAATCCGACGATGAAGAAGCCGAGGTTCTTCCAGTCCAGCGTCAGGCTGTAGTGCATCGGATAGAAGAATCCGCTGCCGATCTTGAGGCGATCATCGGGCAGCGGTTTGCCATCGCGCGGATCGATCGTGCCATAGGCCCAGATCACCTCTTCCGGATCCTTCGACTTCGGCACGTCGTAGCTGGCATACAGCGCCAGCACCGGATCGCGGTGGGTGGTGTAGGCGCTCCAGTTGACCACCGTGTCGAAGCGTCGCGGCATCTCGCCGTTGACGCGGGGACGCAGCGCTTCCACCGCGTCCTGCGTCGGCTGCATGCGTTCGAAGGCCGGGCGCAGCACCTGTTCGAACGAGGGCATCGGCTGTGGCTCGATGCGCGTGGCGGGAATGGCCCAGCGATCGATCTCGCGATCGAACACCGACAGCGCACCGAAGAAGAATGCGGCCATCAGCACGAAGCCGAGCACCAGCCCGAACCACGTATGCAGCCATGCCATCGATTGCCGGAAGCTCTGCAACATGATCGATTCCGCCTCAGATCAGCAACGATTGCACGCAGGATGCGACAGCGGTGAGCGCCGCTCCGCCGCCGAGCAGCACCAGCCACACGCGCACCAGGCGGCGCGAGGCGATCGCCCACAGGAATACCGCCAGATACGCCAGCAGTCCAATGACGGCGCCGAGGAATTCGGCGTCATGGAAATCCAGCTTCGCGGCGAAAAGGGCGCTGGTGAGCGCGGACACCACGCCCCAGGCGAACACGTAGCCACCGATCACGGCGGCGCCCACGCGCGCGGCGACGTGCAATCGCCGGTGGCGCGTGACGGTGGGGAATGCGTGCGTACGGGACATGGCGTCAGCTGGTGTCTCTGCGCGGAGGGGATGGTCTTCAGAACCGCCAGTTCAGACTGAGCGTGTAGTTGCGCGGCGCACCGTAGTAGCCGCTGTACCGCAGCGTGTTGATGTACTTCTCGTCCGCCAGGTTGTTGACGTTCAGGCGCAGCGTGGCGTTCGGCACGAAGTCCCAGGCGACGAACCCGTTGAGCACTGCGTAGCTGTCCTGGCGAACGACGAAGCCGCTGCTTTCGGTGTTGAAGATATCGCTCTGCCAGCGCCCGCCGATGCCGTACGACAGCGCGGCATAGCCCGGCGCGCGCGCGCTCAGGATCAGGTTGGCCGAGCGACGCGGCACCCACGGATAGGTGTCATCGCCATTGAGGCCATCCATCTTCGCGGCGGTGTAGCCGAATACCAGATCCACCTCATCGTTGAGCTTGCCGACCGCTTCGAACTCCACGCCCTTGGACTTGACGTCGACCGGCGCATAGATGGTCTGGCCGAACTCGTTGTACTGGCCGGTCGGCGTGGCCAGGCCCTGCTGATCGGCCTTGAACAGCGCCAGCGTGGTGAGCAGGCGGCCGCCCAGCCACTCGGCCTTGACGCCGATCTCGTAGTTCACGCCCTGGCTTGCATCGAGATAGCGATCGTTCTCGTCCACCTGATCCTGGGGCTGGTAGATGTCGGAGTAGCTGACGTAACCGAGCACCCGGTCGGTGAAATCGAAGGTCAGGCCCGCGTAGGGACTGGTGTGGCTGGTGGTCTGATCGAACGTCAGTGCATACGACCTGCCGTCGCGACGGTACTGCGCGTAGTTGGCGCCGAGGACGGCGTTGAACCGTTCCGTGAACGAAATCCGGGTCGCACCATAAGCGCGCTTCAGGTGCTGGTTGAGCACCGAGTAGAGCGTGGGCGCGCTCCATGCCGGTTCGGCGATCGCGTCGGTCGGATACGGGAACGGCGGCAGCGCACCCCAGGCCGGCGAGGATCCATCAGCCGCCAGCTCCCAGCCGCGCGATTCGCCGCGCGACACGCTCGCGCCCAGCATGATCTGCTGATCGCGCCCGAACATCTGGAAATGACCATCGAGCGTGATCGCACCCAGATGCGCATCGGATTTGTCGATGCCGCCCCACGGGTAGCCGACCAGACCGAGTCCGGTTTCCGGATCAAGACCTGCACCGGATCCGTCGTAGGCGTAGAACATGCGCTCGTCGCCATCGGCGCGGCGGTAGTTGTACGAAGCCTTGAGCTGCCAGTCGGCGCCAAGCCGATGGGTGTATTCGATGAAGCCGGTCTGGTCGGTGGTGTTCCAGTAGGTCCAGTCCAGCGTGGTGGTGGCGTTGCGCGGCCATTCGTTCTGCGTGCCGTCGCTGTTCATGAACACCAGCGCGCCCCACATGATGCCGTCCGACTCCGCACGCTGATGCGAGTAGCCGATGGTCAGCGTGCCGTTCTCGCCGATCTGTCCATCGATCACGCCATAGACATAGTTGCGGTTGTTCTGGTTGCCCCGGAGCCAGGATTCGCCATCCTGGTGCGCGGCGACCACGCGGCCGGCCCAGGTGCCGTCGGCGTTGAAGGGCGTCGAATAGTCCGCTTCGGCGCGCATCGTGTTCCATGATCCATGACTCAGGCCGAATGCCGCCTGCGGTTCGTTGGTCGGTCGCTTGCGCACGTAGTTGATCGTGCCGGCGGCATTGCCGACGCCGGTCAACAGGCCATTCGCGCCGCGGATGACTTCGACCTTCTCGTAGCCGTACGTATCCATCGCGCCGGTGGCCACGCCCCAACTGTTGGGCATGCCGATGCCGTCGATCTGGGTGTTGAGGATGTCGAACCCGCGCGCGCTGTAGCTGGTGCGATTGGTTTCCCATTCGTCCACGCGAACGCCGGTGGCCAGGCGCAGGGCCTCGTTGACGCTGTTGGCGCCGAACTGCTGCATGTGTTCGCGGCTGACCACGCTGATCGATTGCGGCGTGTCCTTGATGTCCAGATCCAGATTGGTGGCGCCATTGCTGACGCGTTCGGCGCGCTGCGCGACCACCAGCACGGTGTCCAGATCGGTGGCGGCGTCGGCCGCCGTGGTTGAAACGCCGGGGGAGGCGTCCTGCAGCGCGGCGCTGGCGAGGACCGGGGCGCCGGTCAGTGCAATCGCCAGGGACAGGGCGGCAGTGCGGGATCTGGAAAGCGGACGCGTGGAATGCATGGAAGTGCCGACAAGTGGAAGGAGCGCGCAACGCGCACACGGCTGCCGCGTCGATGACGCGGGCCATGTGCGGCCTCGAAGGCGCTGACGGCGCTTATTAAATGCGAATGAGTCGCATTTTGCAACTCACGGAGCGATCTTCTGCTTGAGCCCGCGCGCGAGGGGAAGCGGCAAGCCGGGCATCGAACGCAGCAGCCACGGCAGCACGCGGCGCTTCGCGCCCGAGAGCGATTCGGGAACGATCGCCTCGATCAGATGGGGGCCGGGCATCGCCAACGCGTATTCCAGCGCCTTGATCAGTTCCCCGGACGTGCGCACGCGTACGCCATGCACCCCCATTCCCTGCGCAAGCTGGGCGAAATTCACCGTCGGGCCGCCCAGGTCCAGTTGCGATCGCGCCTTGGCGCCGACCCGCTCGGCCCCGACGCGTTCGAGCTCGATGTTGAGCACCGAATAGGACGCGTTGTTGAAGATGATCGAGGTGACGTCGAGTCGCTCGCGCGCCATCGTCCACAACGCCTGGATCGTATACATCGAGGTGCCGTCGCCGATGAGCGCGATCACCGGCCGTCGCGGGCAGGCGATGGCCGCACCGATTGCATTGGGCAACCCCTGTCCGATGGCGCCGCCGGTCAGGGTCAGCAGATCGTGGCGCAGCGAACCGGCCGTCATCACCGGCAGCATCAAGCCGGACGTGATCGATTCGTCGATGAGGATCGCGTGCTCCGGCAACATGTGGCCGACCGCCTTGCAGACCTTGGCGGCGGTGAGCCGGCCGCGCGGCAGCGCCGGGGGCCGGGCGGGCTGCAACGCCGGCGTCGCATCCGCCGCGCCGATGGCATCGACCAGTTTCTCCAGGCTTTGCACCGCATCCTGCGCGGGGCTCGCCAGCGTGTGGATCCGGCACGAGGCGGGCGTCAGTTCACTGGGCTTGCCGGGATACGCGAAGAACGACACGGGCTCCTTGGCGTCGACCAGCACCAGGTGTTGGAGATCGGCCAGTTGCACGCTCGCCAGTTCGGCCAGATAGGCGATGCGTTCGACCGGCGGCAAGCCCGCGCCACGCTCGATGCGCGTGGGAAAGGTCTCGGCGAACACCTTCACGCCGCTGTGCGCGGCGATGCGGGCCGCGGCGATCAAGGCGGGTTCGCGCAACGCGCGGCCACCGAGCAGCAACGCGGTCGGAGCGCCGGAACCGATCGCATCGGCCACGGCCGCAACCACCGTGTCGGACGCCACGTCCGCGGCGGGACGCGGGGGTGCGATCGCCGGCTGTCCACCCTCACCCCAAGACACATCCGCCGGGAGGATCAGCGTCGCCACCTGGCCGGGCAGGCCCTGCGCCGCGGCGATGGCATCGAGCGCATCGCCACTCAGTCCGGCCGTGCTGCGCGAAGTGCGCACGAAACCGGGCGATACGTTGCGCGCAACCGTTTCGATGTCCGACTGCAACTGCGCGTCGTACTGCACGTGGTGGGTCGCGTGGTCGCCGACGATGTTGACCACGGACACCTTGGCCTTGCGGGCGTTGTGCAGGTTCGCCAGACCATTGCCGAGTCCGCAGCCCAGATGCAGCAGCGTGGCCGCGGGCTTGTCGGCCATGCGCGCGTAGCCGTCGGCCGCGCCGGTGGCGACGCCTTCGAACAGCGTCAGCACCGCGCGCATGTCCGGCTCGCCGTCGAGCGCCGCCACGAAATGCATCTCGCTGGTGCCTGGATTGGTGAAGCAGACTTCGATGCCTGCATCCACCAGTGTCTTCATCAATGCCTGTGCGCCGTTGGTCATGCGTATTTCCCGGATTCAGAGCGTGGCGGTCCGCTTCAGCGGCCGGTGGTGATCGAACGCGCGGCGGCGCGCGCGGTGAGGATGCACGAAGGCAGGAACGTGCCTTCCAGCGATCGCTTGCCATGGGAGCCGCCGCCGCCGAAGCCCGCCGCTTCTCCCACGCAGTAGAGGCCCTCGATCGGTTGTCCGGCTTCATCCAGCACGCGACTCTGCAGATCGGTGACGAGGCCGCCCAGGCTCTTGCGCGTGATCAGCTGCATCTGGATCGCAATGAACGGCCCGGCCCCCGCCTTCTGCAAGGGTGCCGGCTTGCAGGTGCGCAGGCAATCCGGCCCCCATTGGCGCGCGTGCAGGATGCGGCGGATCTGATCGTCATTCTGCAGCCGCGTTCCATTGCGGAAGTTGTCGTCGAACGCGCCGGCCGTGGCCTGCAACTGTGCCGGATCGACATCGTGCGAGCAGGTCAGCGCGTTCATTTTTTCCGCCAGCCCCGCCAGTGAATCGTCGACCAGGAAATGCGGGCTCTCGCGCTGCATCTGATCGACCAGCGCGCGGTTGCCCAGCAGCAGATCGCCCAGGAACCGCAGGAACTGCTTGTCGCGGATGTGCGCGTTGTGTTCGGCGCCGGAGAGTGCGAACTCCTTCAGCGCGATGCGGCGATTGAGCAGATGCCAGGTCCAGGGCTTTTCCTGCTCGGCCACGCGACGACACAGCCAGTACGTATCGAAGCCCGTCATCAGCGGCTGCGGGCCGATGCGCCGGCCGCGATGATCCAGCCACAGCGCGGACTTGCATGGAATGGTGGACAGGCCATGGCCTTCGAAATGCGGAAACGGATGCGGGAAGCCGGCCGCGTAATTCCACATTTCACCGGCGTGGGTGATGCGTCCACCGCAGGTGGCGGCCACTTCGCGGTGCAGGCGTCCATCGGCGAACGGGTGCGCACCGTTGAGCATCGCGGCCGGTACCGGCGCATCGGTCAGCCAGTTGCGCCGGCATTCGTCGTGATGCCCGTTGATGCCGCCCATCGCCAGCACCACCACCGGCGCCTGCACGCGCACTTCCTCGCCGTCTGCTTCATTGCGCGCGATCGCGCCGCTGATCGTTCCTGCGGCCTGATCCAGCCGTTCGACCCGATGGCGATGCAACAACTGCAGGCGTCCGTTGTCCGCCGCCGCATGCAGCGCGGCGATCATGCGACGCACCAGTTCGCGCGAGGTGCCCCAGATGATGTGGTAACGCGGCAGGCTGTTGCCTTCGCCATTGAGTCCACGCTCGACCCAGTTGACCGATGGCATGAACTTCAGGCCCTGGCTGATCAGCCAGTCGTGCACCTGGCTGCGTGAGTGCTCGGCGTAGTGACGCGCCCACTGCACGCGCGTTTCATCCGCCGGATCCAGTTCTCCGAAGCGCATCCAGTCACGCAGTGCGATCTCCGGCGTATCCGGAATCTTCATCCGCGCCTGCAGCGGCGTGCCGACCAGCGCCATGCCACCGAAGGCCCACAACGCCAGTCCGCCGAAGCGTTCTGGCGTGTCGCGATCGACAAGGGTGACGGATCGACCCGCGCGCAACGCCTCCAGGGCGGTCACGATGCCGGCCAGACCGCCTCCCACCACCAGCACGTCGGAACCCACGATCCGCGTCATCGGCGCTCCCGCGTCGCGTTGTCAGCCGTCTAGATATACCGCTACGATGCCGGATGGATTGACTTTGCAGGCCACGCGATTGACTTTGAAGGCCACCGTCTCGATGGGCTGGGTCAATGCCGTCATGAACTCGGCACGCGCCCTGGGCGTGGACGATGCCCGGTTGCTTTCCACCGCCGGCATAGCGGCGGACAGCCTTCAATGGGAACGCTGGCCGATCGACTACATCACCCGGCTCTGGCATGCGGCCGAGCGATGCAGTGGTGACCCCGGATTCGGGCTGAAGACCGGCATGCGGGTGACCCCGGCCAACATCCATGTGCTCGGCTTTGCGCTGCAATCGGCCGCGACGCTGCGCGAAGCAATCGGCGTGCTGCAGAAGTACCAGCAGTTGATCTCCGACGGCGGCCGCTTCCAGATGCTGACCGGGCCTGCATCGACCTGGCTGGTCTATCACCCGCGACAGGGCCAGTTGGCTTTCAGCCCGCATCAGATCGAGGCCGTGCTGGCCGCCGTGGTCACGCTGGCGGGCTGGATTCGCGGCTCGGCGCTGAAGCCGCAGCGCGCGCATTTCACCGAGGGCCGCATTGGTCCGCTGCGCGGATATGCGGACGCGTTCGATTGTCCGGTGGAATTCGATCAGATCTTCAGTGGCCTGCTGCTCGACAACGCGGCACTGGATCAGGCGTTGCCGCAAGCCGATCCGCAGTTCGCGCACGTGCATGCGCAGTACGCGGCCGCCCGCCTGGCCGCGCTCGACGCCAGCGAAGTCTCCGTCGCCACCCTCAGGCGCTGGTTGCTCGCGCACATGGGTCAGAGCGTGCCGCGACGCGCGCAGGCGGCGACGGCCTTGCGTATCAGCGAGCGCACGCTGTGCCGGCGACTGAGTGCGGAAGGAACGACCTTCGATGGCCTGCTTGACGACGTGCGTCGCGAACTGGCGATGCAGGCCGTGGCCGATCCCGGACGTTCCCTGGCCGATGTCGCCCATTCGCTCGGGTTCGCCGATACCACTGCCTTCAATCGTGCGTTCCGGCGTTGGACGAAGCTGCCCCCCGCGCGCTGGCGGCGGCAGGGCCCTTGACCGGTTCCGCAACGCCATCGCGCGCTTCGATGTCGTGTGGCCAATGCAGACCAGGTGGATGCAGTCCGCATCAGCCTTCATGAAAAAGGGAGCAGCCGGACACAGTTCCGAGCAACGTTAGATGTTGCACGCCACGGTGGCCGCACAGAATCAGCGCGGTCTCTCGCCCCCCACCGTTGCATGACACGCCGCCGTTCTCTTGCCGCCGTTCTGATGGTCGCTGCCTTGTGGCTGACATCCTCCTGCATTCCCACCACCGGTTCCGCCAGCGCGGATGACGCGCATCGACCGGCCCGCCCCCGCACTTCGGACGCCATCCCGGCCAATCCCCTGATTGAGGATCCACACGTGGGCGATTTGTATGCGGCGGAGCTGACGTATTTTTCCGATGGAAACTTCGGCGGCAAACCGAATGAGCCGATGTTCGGCCTGATGAAGGTGATCCGGGTGGACCCCTGCACCGTCACGTTCATCACCGAAAGCGATGCCTAGCCCGATCGCGTCGATGCGATCGACGATCTCCGCCGCCATGCGGATGAAGCGCTGTGGGAGCCGGACGAGCGGGTGCGCGTGCCGCGTTCGCAATTGCAGGCGTTGCTTGGGTCGCGGCGAATTCTCGAGGTCAGGCGCCCGTAGCCGCCCAGGCGCCCGGAAGCGGGCAGAGAACTTCGTTGACAGTGTGAGATGCAGACGTTCGGCGGCTCGGCCAGAATGCGGCCCTCATCCAGGAGTCCGTCATGTCCAAATCACGTCTAATCCCAGCTTTTGCGTGCGTCCTTCTCTGCCTTCCGCTGATTGCCTGCAAGCCGGGCGCGAACGCCGGTGCCCACACGGAGCCAACGGCGGCCGCGGTCAAGATCGATCCCCTGTTTGCTGATCCGAAAGTCGGTGATCTCTATGCCGCGGAGCTGACGCATTTCTCGGGCGCGGACTTCGAGCAAACCGACAAGGACGAGCAGACTTTCGGTTTGATGAAGGCCATCAAGGTTGAGCCGGACACAATCACGGCCATTACCGAAAATGCGAGCTGGCCCAAGAAGCAGGGCGCCATCAACGACCTGCGCGGCGACCTTGCCGGCATCGAATGGGATGACAGCGAGAAAATCGTGATCAAGCGAGCGGAAATCCCGCAACTGGTCGCCGACGGCAAGCTGATCGAAGCCCGCCGTCTCACTCCCTGATGATCGGGTCGCTGCCGCCCTTCGCACGGGGGCGGCAGGCTTCGCGTACCGGAATCAGTAGGCGAACTCGCGGAACACGCGATCCACGTTGCCGTTCCATTCGCCATGGAACAGCTTGAGTTTGCGCTCGGCGGGCGTTTCATCGGATTCGACGATCTCGATCAGTGCATCGAGGAAGCCTGACTCGTCCGCCCCACGCGAATTGACCCGTGCACGGTGCTGGAGACCGCCCACCGCGATCTTCAGCGCTTCGGCCGCCAGATCGCGCACGGTGCCATTGCGGAACCGCAGCTTGAGGGCCTCGCGCGGCACGCCATCACGCAGCGCGTGGCGCTCCTCGCGGCTGAAATCCTTGACGAGATCCCAGGCCGCATCGAGCGCGGCATCGTCATACAGCAGGCCGACCCAGAACGCAGGCAATGCGCACAGGCGATTCCATGGACCGCCGTCGGCCCCGCGCATCTCCAGATATTTCTTCAGGCGGACTTCCGGGAACGCGGTGGTCGTGTGATCCGACCAGTCGCGCAGCGTCGGGAGCGCGCCCGGCAATACCGGCAGCTCGCCACGCAGGAAATCGCGGAAGCTCTGTCCGCTGGCATCGTGATAGATGCCGTCGCGGTAGCTGAAGTACATCGGCACGTCGAGCAGGTAATCCACGTACCGCTCATAGCCGAAGCCATCCTCGAACACGAAGTCGAGCATGCCGGTGCGATCGGGATCGGTGTCGGTCCAGATGTGCGATCGGTAGCTCTGGTAGCCGTTCGGCTTGCCCTCGGTGAACGGCGAATCGGCGAACAGCGCGGTGGCGACGGGCTGCAGCGCCAGCGAGGCGCGGAACTTCTTCACCATGTCCGCTTCGCTGGCGTAGTCCAGGTTGACCTGCACAGTGCAGGTGCGCGTCATCATGTCCAGGCCGAGCGAACCGACCTTGGGCATGTAGGACTTCATGATGCGGTAGCGGCCCTTGGGCATCCACGGCATGTCATCGCGCCGCCACTTGGGCTGGAAGCCCATGCCGAGGAAACCCAGTTGCAGTTCGTCGGCGACTTCCTTGACTTCCTTCAGATGGGTGCCGACTTCCACGCAGGTTTCATGGATCGTTTCCAGCGCGGCGCCGGACAGTTCAAGCTGGCCGGCCGGTTCGAGCGTGACCGATGCGCCATCGCGCGTCAGGGCGATCACGCGCCCTTTTTCCTCGACCGCCGTCCAGCCGAAACGCACCAGGCCTTTCAGCAGTGCTTCGATGCCGCGCTCGCCGTCGAATTCCGGCGGCCGCAGATCATCGAGACGGAAGCCGAATTTTTCGTGCTCGGTGCCGATGCGCCACTGCGCCCGCGGCTTCTCGCCTTCGGCGACGTACGTGATCAGTTGGTTGCGATCCGTGATCGGCGTGTCGGCGACATGGCTGGGACTGGACAAGGCGAGACTCTTTCGCGGCAGCTGGGCGGCATCCGGCCGCAAGGAGCGCACTATAGCGTGCGGCCTGCGGGCGCATCGTCATCATCCCCACACTGCAGTGTTTCGCCGATACGCTGGCCGGATGGGCCGCGCGACCGCGTGACGAACACCGCGATGCCTTTCTGGCGACGGCCTACTGCGCTGGCGCCTTGGCGCTGGTCAAGCCCAGCCACCCGGTGACCACCTCGCGCGCCTGCTCCACACCGAGCCTGGATTCGGACGAGAACACCTGCACGCTCACGCTGTCGGCGAACGCGGAAAACAGTTCCTTCTTTACCGCCTGCAGGGTCTGGCTCTGCTGCCCGCGGCCGAGCTTGTCGGCCTTGGTCAGCAGAGCATGGGCCGGCAACCCGCGCGAGACGGCGTAGCCCAGCATCTGGCGGTCGTAATCCTTGAGGGGATGGCGGATGTCCATCACCACCACCAGCCCTTTCAGCGCCTGCCGGGTCTGGAAATAGTCCTGGATGAACGCCTGCCAGTGCGCCTGCAGATCCAGCGGCACCTTGGCGTAGCCGTAGCCGGGCAGATCGACCAGGCAGCGTTCGGGCTGGACTTCGAAATAGACCAGTTGCTGGGTCCGGCCCGGCGTCTTCGACACCCGGGCCAGGCTGTTGTGGTGGGTCAGCGCATTGAGTGCACTGGACTTGCCCGCATTGGAACGTCCGGCGAACGCCACCTCGCTGCCGCGGTCGGGCGGCAACTGGCGTGAATTGTGCGCGGACAGCAGATAGCGCGCGGCATTGAGCAGATTCGACATGCCATTAGCATCGCACGGACCGCGCACGGCCGGCCGTGCGGCCCGTCCGGGGCGGCCCAGGCGCGGCACGCGGCGCGCGAATTGACCCGGACGGCCCGGCAAAGGGATAATTCCGGAGTTTCGCGGCAGCCATGTGGCGCCGTTTTCAATGGGTTTTCGGAGCTTTAGCATGCGCCACGCTCGCGTTTTGGGACTTGCCGGACTAGCCATCGTGGCCGTCGTCGGTGCGGCCGCCTATGCACAGACCACGGTCGTGCCGGTACCGGACAACGCGCCGGTGCAGACCGCCTCGCTGGATATCGATCTGACCAAGACCACCTGGGGCGATGCCAAGGCCGGCCAGACCAAGGCCGCGGCCTGCGCCGCCTGCCATGGCGCCGACGGCAATCCGTCGCTGCCGACCTATCCGCGTCTGGCCGGCCAGAGCGAGCGCTACGTCGCCCGCCAGCTCGCGCTGTTCGCCAACGGTCAGCGCACCAGTGGCATGGCGCCGGTGATGGTGCCGTTCGCCCAGGCGCTCAGCGCCCAGGACATGCGCGATGTCGGCGCGTACTTCGCCACCCAGAAGTCCGGCGCGGGCCTGGCTGACGACGGCGTCATCGCCGACGGCAACTACAAGGGCATGAAGTTTTACGAAGTCGGCCAGCAGCTTTACCGCAGCGGCGACAGCGCGCGCGGCATCCCCGCCTGCATGGCCTGCCACGGTCCGACCGGCGCGGGCAATCCCGGCCCGGCGTACCCGCACGTGGGCGGCCAGCAGGCCGACTACGTGGTCCGTCGCCTGCAGGAATACCAGTCCGGCGTGACCAGCGAAAAGGATCCGGCGCTGTTCAACATCATGGCGCAGGTCGCGCACCCGTTGACCGAGCAGGAAATCCAGGCGCTCGGCAGCTATCTGCAGGGCCTGCACAGCCGCGCCGACGATCAGGCCGCGGCCAAGGCGCCCACGCCGCCGACCAAGTCGTGAACCTTTCCGCTTCGTTGCGGTCCTGATTCACAGCTCCTGTTCACTGCGCCGGCCCCACGATGGCCGGCGTTTTTCTTTGCCGCGGAGAAAACGCATGAGAAAACACTCGCTGCGCCTGCTGTCCCTGCTGGTTTTTCTGTTCGCGCTGGTTCCGGTGATGGCCGTGGCCGCCACTGCCGCGCCGGTCGAAGGCGTCGACTATGTCGTCATTCCCGACGGCAAGCCGTTCGCTCCGGTGAAGGGCAAGGTGGAAGTGGCCGAAGTCTTTTCCTATGCCTGCGTCCACTGCGCGCATTTCGAACCCAAGCTGCAGGCATGGAAGCGTCGCCAGCCCGCCTACGTGCAACTGACGCCGGTGCCGGCGGCGCTGTCCAGCTCCTGGATTCCGTACGCGCGTGCCTATTTCGCGGCCGAGGCCAGCGGCCTGGTCGGCAGGACCCATGCCGCGGTGTTCGCCGCCCTGCATGAAACCGGCGGCCTGCCGATGAGCAATCCGTCGGTGGACGAACTGGCCGGCTTCTATGCCGGCTTCGGTGCGGATCGTGCGAAATTCGCGGCGCTGCTGCGCGGCCCGCAGGTGGACGCCAAGCTCGAGCAGGCGCGCCGGTTCGCCATCGCCAGCGGTGTCGAGGGCACGCCTTCAATCGTGGTGAACGGCAAGTACCGCGTCACCGGTGGCAGCACCTATGACGATGTCCTGCGCATCACCGACTGGCTGGTGGCGCGCGAGCGCAACGCACGCAAGTAAGCGCACCGATGACAGCGGCAGGGCGGCAGGCAAGAATGTCGGCCTGCGGCCTGCCCCGCCCCCCCTCTTTCACGCTGGAGTCTGCGTCATGAAACTTCGACCGTTCCTGTTGTCATTCGCCCTGCTGCCGCTGCTCGCCGCCTGTGGCGCACAGAACAACACTCCGGATGCCGCCACGGCCCCGGCCACGCCGGCCACCGATGCGCCGGCAGCCGAATCCGCGCCTGCCGCCACCGAAACAGCCAGGGCGCCGGCTGGCGAGGCTCCCGCTCCCGCCGCCGATGCCAGCGCTGATGCGGCCGCCGCGACGGCGCCGGCGCCCGCGCCGACCGCGCCTTCCGGCCCCGCGCCCGTGGCCGGCGTGGATTACGAGATCATCCCCAATGGCCAGCCGTTCGCGCCGTTGAATGGCAAGGTCGAGGTGGTCGAAGTGTTCGGCTACGTCTGCCCGGCGTGCGCCAGCTTCCAGGCCCAGATCATGCCGTGGAAGAAATCGCTGCCGGCCGATGTGCGCCTGACCTACGTGCCGGTCGCGTTCGGTCCGGAATGGAAGCCGTACGCCGATGCCTTCTACGCGGCCGAGAGCAAGGGCCTGATCGAGCGCACGCATGACACGGTCTTCACCAAGATCCATGCCGAGCGCAGCCTGCCGGGCGAAGGCCAGAAGCCGGATCCGGCCAAGGTCGCCGCGTTCTATGCCGGTTATGGCGTGGATGCGAAGGAGTTCCTGAGTTTGATGAACAGCTTCGGCACCGCCGCCAAGGTCAACCGCGCCAAGCAGTTCGCGATGCAGTCCGGCGTGCAGGGAACACCGACGCTGGTGGTCAATGGCAAATACCGCGTGAAGGGCCGCAGCTTCGAAGACATGCTGCGCATCACCGACGCCTTGATCGCGCAGGAACGCACCGCCAAGTAAGGTCGCAGCAATCCGGACTTCCCTTCCCCCAATCCAATGACGACAACGCCCGGCACGCGCCGGCTGAGAGTGCTCAGCGCCAACATCCAGGCCGGTTCCAGTACGCGCCGCTACAGCGACTACGTGACGCGCAGTTGGTCCCACGCCTTGCCCGCCGGCAACAAGCGCGGCAGCCTGGACGTGATCGCGCAACTGGCAGGCGAGCACGACATCGTCGGATTGCAGGAAGCGGATCCGGGGAGCCTGCGATCCGGCTTCACCAACCAGACGCACTACCTGGCCGAACGCGCCGGGTTCGATTACTGGACCCACCAGCCCAACCGCAACGTCGGGCGGGTGGCGTCCAGCGCCAATGGCCTGCTGAGCCGGCTGGAGCCGGTGGAAGTGGCCGATCACGCGTTGCCCGGCCGCATCAGCGGTCGCGGCGTGCTGATGGCGCGCTTCGGCAGCGGCGACGAAGGCCTGACCGTGGCGGTCGCGCATCTCTCGCTCGGCGCCAATTCGCGGCGCGCGCAGTTGTCCTTCATCGCGGAACTGCTGTCCGATCATCCGAACGCGATCCTGATGGGCGACTTCAACTGCATGTGCGATACGCCGGAAATGGACGTGCTGTACCGGCAGACACGGCTGCGGCCGCCCGAACACCGGATTCCGACGTTCCCGAGCTGGCGTCCGCAGCGCGCGATCGATCACATCCTGATCAGCCAGGATCTCGTGGCCGAGGATGCGCGCGCGATTCCGGCGGCGAATTCGGATCACCTGGCGTTGGCCATGAGCATCGACGTGCCGGACAGCGCGCTGCGCTGAGCAACGACAGTGCGTCGATGCACCGCACCGCTAGCCGGCGATGACGATGCTCAGTCCCATCACCACCATGAAGATCGCGAACACACGCTTGAGCGCGGCACCGCTGATGCGATGCGCCAGCCGCGTGCCGTAGGGCGCGGCCAGCACCGACGCGATCGCCACGCCGATCGCCGCCGGCAGATAGACATAACCGATCGCGTGTTCGGGCAGCGCGCCCGGCGGTGCATGCAGTGCATAACCCAGTGCGCTGCCGATCGCGATCGCCACGCCGCACGCGCTTGACGTGCCGACCGCGCGCACCGGCGCAACGCCGCGCCATACCAGCAGCGGCACGGTCATGCTTCCGCCACCGATGCCGACCACCGCCGACACCGCACCGATCCCGGTACCGGCCGCGGTCATCGGCCATCCGCGCGGCGCAGCGATCATCATGCCGTCCCCATTGCCGCGATTGCTGCCGAATGCCATCTGCGCGCCGGCGATGAAGCAATAGATCGCCACGATCCAGCGCAGCACGCCATCGTCCAGATACACCGCCAGATCGCTGCCGAGCCAGCCGCCGAGCAACAGTCCGGGCAGCATCCACGCCACCGTCGGCCACATCACGCTGCCGCGTCGCGCATGCGACAGCGCCGACGAGGTCGCGGTGAGAATGATGCTCGCCAGCGAACTGGCCAGCGCCGCATGCATCGCGGCGTCCTGCGGTATGCCGAACCACGGCAACACCCACACCAGCGCGGCCACCAGCACCAGTCCACCGCCGATGCCGAGCAGTCCGGCCAGTACGCCCGCCACCACGCCCAGCAGCGGAAATATCCAGAAATGATCCAATCGTGTGCTCCGTTGCAGTCTCGACGGGGCCATTCAGCGGGCTCCGGTATATTCCGGCCCATGCGTCCCCACCTCACTCGTATCGTACTCGTTGCCGCCGGCGTGCTCGCGCATGCAGGCCCTTCCTGCGCACAGAATCTGGATGCGCAGCGCGCCCAGGTGCGCGCCGCGCTCGAATCGGCCGAACGCGGTCAATTCGATGCCGCGCAATCCTCGAGCCTGGCCGCGCATCCGCTGTATGGCTGGATCGAACTGGCGAGCCTGCGTCGCGACATCGACAGCGTGTCCCCCGCTCGCGCGCAGGCATTCCTGCGTCGCTATGACGGGCAGGCCGTCGCCGAGAATTTCCGTGCGGCGTGGCTGGCTTCGCTGTCACGGCGGCAGGACTGGCCCAGCTTTCTCGCCGCGTGGAAACCCACCGACAACACCACGCTGCGCTGCGCCGAACTCAATGCGCGACAGGCACTGGGCCGCGCGGATGCGGCCTGGATCAAGGATGCACAGGCGGTCTGGCGCAGCGGCAACAAATCCCTGCCGGACAACTGCGACAGCGTGTTTGCCGTGCTGGCGCAGAAAGGCGGATTGACTGATGCGTTGCGCTGGGAGCGAATCGATGCCGCGGCCGCCGAAAACCAGGCGGCGGTGATTCGCAGCGCCGCGCGTGGCCTGCCTTCGGCCGATGCGGCGCTCGCCACCGACTATGCAGCGTTCATCGACGCCATCCATCCACGCGCGCTCAACTGGCCGCGCACCGAACGCAGCCGCCGGATCGCCAGCTACGGGCTGGCGCGGCTGGCGAGCAAGGATCCGGCCAGCGCCGAACGGCAACTGCCGCAGTATGCGACCGCCCTGGGCATGAGCGAAGCCGAGCGCGGTCGCGTGCTCTATCAGATCGCGTTGTGGACGGTCGCTTCCTACGAGCCGGATTCGGCGCGCCGCCTCAACGAAGTGCCGGAATCGGCGTATGACGAGCGCCTGCACGAATGGCGCGTGCGCGAAGCGATGTCGCGCGGAGACTGGCGCGCGGCACTGGCCGCCTTGCGCAGGATGCCGCCCAAGCAACGCGAGGACTCGCGCTGGCGCTATTTCGAAGCGCGGCTGGCGGAGAAGACCGGCGACACCGCCGCCGCGCAACGCCTGTTCCGCGAAGCCGCGCGATCGTCGACCTTCCACGGTTTCCTGGCGGCCGATCGCATCAACGCGGCCTACGCGCTGTGCCCGTGGATTCCGAACGACAGCGAGATGGCCAAATCCGCAATCGCGCGCGACCCGGCCATCGTCCGTGCGATGGAACTGTGGAAGCTGGATCGCCCCGGCTGGGCGACCGCCGAATGGAACAGCGCGCTTGCGCGCTTCGACGACACGCAGCGTCGCATCGCGGTGGAAATGGCGCAGGACAACGGCTGGTTTGATCGCGCGGTGTTCTCGCTGGGCAGGAATCCGGACGAGCTGCGTCTGTACGAACTGCGCTTTCCCCTGCATCACGGTGACACGATTCGCCGCGAAGCCGCGCGCAATGCGATCGATCCTGCGTGGGTGGCCGCCGAGATCCGCGCCGAATCGGTGTTCAATCCGCGCGCGCGATCCGGCGCCAACGCGATGGGCCTGATGCAGGTGCTGCCGGCCACGGGTGCGGCCACGGCCAAACGGCTGGGCCTGCCCTGGGGCGGCGCCAACAGCCTGTATGACTCGGACACCAACATCGCGATCGGCACCGCCTACCTTCGCGAGATGGAAAACAAGTATGGCGTCCCCTACATCGCGATTGCCGCCTACAACGCAGGTCCGACGCCGACCGCACGCTGGCAGTCGCAACGGCCGGGCTTCGATCCGGATTTCTGGATCGAAACGATCAGCTACAAGGAAACGCGCGAGTATGTCGCGCGCGTGCTGGCCTTCAGCGTGATCTACGACTGGCGGCTCAACGGGAAACCGTTGCCGATCAGTGATCGGATGATCGGCAAACTCGACGGCAAGCGCCGCGCCTTCGCCTGCCCGGACGCCCAGCCGCCGAAGAGTTGATGGCCCCGCCTTGAGGCATCATGAGCGCATGAAGACCTACCTCGTCGGCGGTGCGGTTCGGGACAAGTTGCTGGGGCTCGCACCCGGTGATCGCGATTACCTCGTGGTCGGTGCCACGCCCGATCAGATGCTGGCGCAGGGATTCAAACCGGTCGGGCGGGATTTCCCGGTGTTCCTGCATCCGGACAGTGGCGAGGAACATGCGCTGGCGCGCACCGAACGCAAGCAGGGGCGCGGCTATCGCGGCTTCGTCGTGAACACCGATCCGTCGGTGACGATCGAGGAGGATCTGCAACGTCGCGACTTCACGATCAATGCCATCGCCGAAGACGAACACGGCCTACGCGTGGATCCCTACGGTGGCGAGCGCGATATCCAGGCACGCGTGCTGCGCCATGTCGGGCCGGCCTTCGTCGAGGATCCGCTGCGCGTGCTGCGCGCCGCGCGTTTCATGGCCCGCTTCGCGCCGCTGGGCTTCACCGTCGCGCCCGAGACGATGGCGCTGATGCGGGAGATGTCGGCCGGTGGCGAACTGTCCGATCTGGTGCCCGAACGCGTCTGGCAGGAGCTTCGCCGCGCGCTCGCTTCATCGCAGCCGTCGGCGTTCCTGTCCACGTTGCGCGATGCCGGTGCGCTTGCGCAGGTATTGCCGGAAGTCGATGCACTGTACGGCGTGCCGCAGCGCGCGGAGTTCCATCCGGAGGTGGATGCCGGCGTGCATCAGCAGATGGTCAGCGACATGGCTGCGCGCATCGCGCCGGGCGATGACCGGGTGGGCTATGCAGCGCTCTGCCACGATCTCGGCAAGGCGCTCACACCGCAGGAAGAACTGCCGCGCCACGTGATGCATGAGCAGCGTGGCGTCGCGCCCGTGCTGGCGCTGAGCGAGCGGTTGCGCGTCCCGCTGGAACATCGCGATCTGGCCGTCATGGCCTGCCGCGAACATCTCAACGTGCATCGCCTGGACGAGTTGCGCGACGCCACCGTGTTCGATCTGCTGACACGCTGCGATGCATTCCGCAAGCCGGCGCGCATCGAAAAACTCGCGCAGGTCTGCGAAGCGGACAAGCGCGGCCGTCTCGGCAGTGAAGCACTGGAATATTCGCAGGGCCGCGAACTGCAACGGCTGCTCGCCGCCGCATGCGCGGTGAATGCGCGCGAGGTCGCGCGCGAGGGCATGACCGGCGTGCAGATCGGCGAAGCGCTCAAGCGCGCGCGCATTGCCGCAATCGCCGCCGCACGACGCACACCGGCCACAACGCAAGGCGAGGACACATGAACCAGCATGCCAGCGGCCGCTTCGACGTCACCCTCGCACCGCAGCCCGCCGCGCCCGGCATCGAAGCGGCGCGCCTGGGACGGCAGACGATCGACAAGCAATTCCATGGCGATCTGCATGCGCACAGCCTGGGCGAAATGCTTGCCGTGATGACCGGGGTGAGCGGTTCGGCCGCCTATGTGGCACTCGAACGCGTCGAAGGCCGGTTGCACGGCCGCACCGGCACGTTCGTGCTGCAGCATCGCGCCACGATGTCGCGCGGCACGCCGGCGCTCAGCGTGCAGGTGGTGCCTGACTCCGGCACCGGTGAACTGGTCGGCCTGCAGGGCGAGATGCGCATCGAGATCCGCGATCGCCAGCACTTCTATCATTTCGATTATCAATTGCCCGACTGATCGCACTCAGCCCGGCGCCGGCGTCAGTTTCAGCAGGCGCGCGTTGGCGCCATCCTCCAGCAGCCACAGCGCGCCGTCCGGCCCCTGCTCGACTTCGCGGATGCGCCTGCCCATCGGGTAACGCTTCACCTCGCGCGGATTGCCGAATTCGACGCGGATCAGCGCTTGCGAAGCGAGGCCACCGATGAAGCCGCTGCCCTGGAAATACGGGAACATCGTGCCGCTGTAGATCACGAACCCCGCGGGCGCGATCACCGGCGTCCAAGAAATCTCCGGCGCATTCAGATCCGGCCGGGTGTCGTGATCGGGAATCGGACTGCCGTCGTAGTTGTCGCCGTTGGACACGATCGGCCAACCGTAGTTGGAGCCGCGCTCGATGCGGTTGAGTTCATCGCCGCCCGCCGGGCCCATCTCGTGCGCCCAGAGCTGGCCGGTGCGATCGATCGCCAGCCCCAGCACGTTGCGATGACCCAGCGACCACACCTGCGCCGCGACACCGCCGCGCGAGGCGAATGGATTGTCCGCGGGCACCGAGCCATCGTCATTGAGCCGAAGGATCTTGCCGAGATTGGAATTCATGTCCTGCGCGGGGGTGGCCTTCTGCCGTTCGCCCGAACTGATCCACAGCTTGCCGGCCGCATCGAACAGCAACCGGTGGCTGTAGTGGTTCGAGCCGCTCACCTTCGGCACCTGCCGCCAGATCACCTGCAGGTTTTCGAGCCGGCCGGCGTTGCCGCTGGCATCGAGCACCAGGCGCGCGCGTGCCACCGCCGCGCCGCGCGTGTCGTTGCTGCCGGCTTCGGCATAGCTCAGATACACCAGCCGGTTGGTGGCGAACTGCGGATGCAGCGCGATATCGCCCAGGCCGCCCTGCCCGCCGTACGCGACCGCCGGCACGCCGACGATCTCGCCCTTCTGTCGCGTGCCGACATCGAGCAGACGCAGATGCCCGGTCTTTTCGGTGACCAGCAGGCGTCCGTCGGGCAGGAATACCATCGCCCAGGGCTCATCGAACCGCGACACCTCGGCGCTGGCGAACGGAGGATCCGGCAATCGACGCGGCTGGCCTGGCCCGCCCGTCGCCTGCGGTCCCGGCGCGGCGGCGGCCATCGGCGGCACATGCACGGCCAGCGGCAACGATGCCGAAGCGGGCGGCGGCTCTTGGTCCCGGGGATCGGCGGCGCGCGCGACGGTGGCCCCGTCGCAGGCGATCAGCAGGGAAGCAATCAGGGCAAGACTCGGCACGATGGCGTTCATGGCGGCACTCGCAGGCGTGGCACGCGATTTCTACCGCAGTGGCGCGGATGAAAGCGTGACCGCGGCCGCGCCTTCGATCCGGTCAGACCTTGAGGTACCAGCCGGCGCGATCCATCCAACGCACGATCACCCACCAGACCAGCACGAACGCGAGCGCAAACAGCAGCGAGGGCAGCTTCGGTCCGGCGATAGGGGTGATCCAGTCCGCCAGCCCATGGCGATAGATCGGCTCCATCCATCCCAGCCCTGCCAGGGCGTAGACCATGACCGCCGAGCCCGCGTAGGCCGCGATTGCATTGACCCCGAACGCCCGCCCCCACGGCCGCGCGCCACGACGGTCGATCCACCCATGCGCGGCCCACAACGCCAGCATCGCCCAGCCCGCCGTCCACACCACGTACGAGGAGGTCCACAGGTTCTTGTTGATCGGAAACCACACCGACCACGCCGCACCCAGCAACACACAGATCACCGCCGCGATCGCCAGCCGGTGCGCCCGGCCGCTGCGCAGCCACTGGCCGCATTGCAATCCGAGCAGGGTCGTGCCGATGGCCGGCAGCGTGCTGAGCAGGCCTTCGGGATCATGGCCGCGCCCGGTCAGCGGATCGAACTGGTAGAGCCAGGGTCCGAACAAGCGCGTGTCGATGCGGCTGGCGAGATTGTCGAACGGCGCGTAGCTGCCGCCGAGCCACAACAAGGCCCAGTAGCCGCACAGCAGGATCGCGACCAGCGCGCCGCGCGCCCGCACCGGCACGAACAGCGCGACACCGCCTGCGGCGATGAAACACAGGCCGATGCGTTGCAGTACGCCCCACGGCCGGAACCACGGCTTGTCCAGCCACCAGAAGGCGAGCAGGTGCAACAGCAGGCCGATGGCGATGATCTTCGCGCCGCGCCACAGCACCGCGCGCCACAGATCGCTGCGCGGTGCGCCGGCTTCAAGCCGCGGCGAAATGCCGAGCGCGATCGACACGCCGACGATGAAAAGGAAGAACGGAAAGATCAGATCGGTGGGCGTGCATCCATGCCATTGCGCATGCAGCAGTGGCGCATGGACGTGGCCCCAGTCGCCCGGATTGTTCACCAGCAGCATCGCGGCGACGGTGATGCCGCGCAACGCATCCACCGAAGCGAAGCGTACCGGCGCGCGGGTCGGCAACGCGCGCGCGGACGGGCCGCTGGCCTGCGTCGCTGCGTTCACGCCGGTGTCAGCGTTCGCCTTGTCCATCGATCCATGTGGCGATGACGTCAAGGCCCGCATCCAGCGCCACCAGATCGGCGCGATAGCCCGGTGCGATACGACCGTGCGTGCCCGCCAGGCCGAGGAAATCCGCAGGATAGGTCGATGCCATGCGCGCGGCCTCGGCAAGCGGCAGCCCCAGCAGGTGCACCGTATTGCGCACCGCCGTGGCCATGTCCAGCGCCGAGCCTGCGAGCGAACCGGCCGCATTGCGCACCACGCCGTCCTGCACGGTGATCGTTTCGCCATACAGCACGTAGCTCGGATCTTCCGAACCCACCGGCGGCATCGCGTCGGTCACCAGGAACAGCTTGCCCGCGGGCTTGGCCGCGATCGCCACGCGCAGACTGCCCGGATGCACGTGATGCCCATCGACGATGATGCCGCACCAGCTTTCGCGATCTTCCAGCGCCGCGCCGACCGCACCGGGCTCGCGTCCCTGCAAGGGCGACATTGCATTGTAGAGATGGGTGAAGCCGCGAATGCCGGCGTCCAGGCCCGTGCGGATTTCCTCGTAGCTGCCGGCGGTATGACCGGCCGCGACAATCGCGCCGCGCGCCACCATCGCGCGGATGGAATCGGCCGGCACGCGCTCGGGCGCCAGCGTGATCAGCGTGATGCCGTTGGCCAGCGAGGACGCCATCGCGATCTCGTCCGCATCGGGCACGCGGAACTTGCCGGCGTCATGCGTGCCCTTGCGCGCGGGCGCCAGGTACGGGCCTTCCAGATGGATGCCGAGCACGCCGGGCACGCCGGCGGCGATCGCCTCGCGCGTGGCGGCGATGGCTTCGCGCATCACGTCCACGTCATCGCTGATCAGCGTGGGCAGGAAACCGGTCGTTCCGTAGCGTCGATGCGCCTGGCCGATGCGCCGCAGCGTGTCCACGTTCGGTGCATTGTTGAACAGCACGCCGCCGCCGCCATTGACCTGTGCGTCGATGAAGCCCGGCAGCAGCCACGCGCCGTCGAGATCCTGCCGTTCGACATCATCCGCGAGCGCGTCCTGCGGTTGCAGTGCGACGATGTCGCGTCCCTCGATGATGACCGCGACGCCTTCGACGAACCCGTCGGGCGTCAGCACGCGTGCATTGATCAGTGCGGTGCTCATACCGTCTCCGTCACCTTGTTCAGATGCGGCGGAACATCCGGGTTGTAGCCGCGCCGCAGGGCGAGCGCATTGATCGCGCGGTAGTAGCTCTGGATCGTCAGCAGCGGCGCGCACACCGGATGCGGGGCGTGCACCAGCGGCAACGATTCACCGGCGCCGGCGTCCGCATCGGCATGCTCGGAGGCGACCCAGACCTGCGCGCCGCGTCCACGGAATTCCCTGGCCAGCGCGAGCGTGCCGGCTTCGGTTTCGTCCGGCTGCGCAAAGCACAGCACCGGAAAGCCCGGACCGACCAGCGCCATCGGCCCGTGCTTCACTTCCGCCGAACTGTAGGCTTCGGCATGCAGGCCGCAGGTTTCCTTGAACTTCAGCGCCGCCTCCTGCGCGGCGGCCAGGCCAAGGCCGCGCCCCAGCACGAACAGGTTGCGCGCATCGACCAGCCCGTCGGTCACCGGTGACCAGTCCGATCGCCACGCGGCGCGCAACGCATCCGGCAACGCCGTCAGCGCTTCGTGCAACACGGCATCGTCTTTCCAGTACGCGCCCAGTTGCAGCAGCGCGGCGAGGGAAGCGAGGTAACTCTTGGTGGCCGCGACGCTGCGTTCGGCACCGGCATGCATCGGAATGACCGTGTCGGCCAGCGCGGCCAGCGGTGAATCCTCGACATTGACGATCGCCACTACGCGTGCGCCGGCTTCGGAGGCGGCGCGTGCGTTGTGCAGCAGATCCGGGCTCTTGCCGGACTGGGAGATCACGATGTACAGCGCATCCTTCAATTGCTGGCGCGCTTCGTATACCGAACCCACCGACGGCGATGCCGAAGCGGTGACGATGCCGAGCTGCGTTTCGAACAGATACTTGGCGTAGGTGGCGGCGTGATCGGAACTGCCGCGCGCGCAGGTCACCACGAACGGCGTCGGGCTGGCGCGAAGCTGCGCGGCCAGGTCGCGCACGATGGACGCGTTGCGCGCGTATTGCGTGGCCACCACATCGGCGGCCTGCGCGGCCTCCTGATGCATCAGCGTGTGTTCGGAAGCGGGGAGATCGCGATCAGTCATGTGGAGCGTCGTGTCGTTCGGCGCGCAGGCGGACCGGCGCGGTGGAGCCGCGCACCACCAGTTGCGGCACGAAGCCCTGGTTGTGCACCGGCGTGGGAGTGTCGTCGTAGGCATCCTGGCGGAGCGTGCCGATCAGCAGGCGCGCGGCCTGGCGGGCGATGTCCTCGGTCGCCTGCTTGGCGGTGGTCAGCGGCGGCCACGACTGGCGCGAGAACGGGCTGTCCTCGAAACCGGCGATCGACAGATCGTAGGGCACGTTCATGCCGGCCGACTTCGCCGCGGCCAGCACGCCGGCGGCGATTTCGTCGTTGGATCCGAAGATCGCCGTCGGCGGCTCACGCAGCGCCAGCAACCGGCGTGCGCCGCGGAAGCCATCGTCGAAGGTGTAGTCGCCCGGCACCACCAGATGCTTGTCGAGCGCGATGCCGTAATCCTTCAGCGCTTTTTCGTAGCCGTTGTAGCGCTCGATGCTGGAGCGGTGCGCCAGCCCGCCCCAGAGGAAACCGATGCGCTGGTGGCCGAGCTGGATCAGATGCTCGGTGATCTCGTACGCGGCGTCGTGATCATCGACATACACGCAGGGATAGCCGTCCTGCGGGTCCTCGGTCGCGGCGATGATGCGCACCAGCTTCACGCCACGCGCCGCGAGCGCGGCCACCAGTTCCATGCGCTCGGACATCGGCGCGGTCAGCACCAGCCCGGCCAGCCGCGAACGCTGCACGAATTCGGCCAGTTCCTCGGCCAGCAACGGCGAGGTGGAATCGCAGGGATGGATCTGCAGGCCGAAGCCGGTCTCGCGGCAGGCGGCCAGCACGCCGTTCTGCACGCCGATGATGTGGTACGGGTTCGGATTGTCGTAAACCAGACCGATGACGAACGGCGTGCCGCTGCGCAGGTTGCGCGCGGACTGATCCGGTTCGTAATCGAGTTCGGCGATTGCGTGCAGGACGCGCGCACGCGTGCCCTGCATCACCGACGGTTCGTTGTTGATGACGCGTGACACCGTCTTCAGCGAAACCTTCGCCCGTTCGGCGACATCCTTGATGGTGGGTCTGCGCATGCCGTTCTCAGCCATGAAGGTGGGATCCGACCATCATGCCCGATCAGGCGCCCTTCGCCTTGCCGACGCGGTGGCCGCGCAGCGCGAAGAACAGGATGTACAGATAGCAGGGCACGGCGAGCAGGGCGAAGACCAGTTGGAAATCCATGTGCTGCTTCAGCACGGCGAACAACTGCGGAATGATCGCGCCACCGGCGATGCCCATGACCAGCAGCGCCGAGCCGGTTTCGGTGAAGCGGCCCAGTCCCTTGATCGCCAGCGGGAAGATCGCCGGCCACATCATCGCGTTGGCGAAGCCGAGCGCCGCCACGAAGCCGACCGACACATAGCCATGCGTCAGGAATGCACCGATCGCGAACAGCACGCCCAGCACCGCCGACACGCTCAGATAGCGTTCCTGCGAGATGAAGCGCGGGATCGCGATGAGGCCCACGACATAGCCGGCGAGCATCGCGCCCAGGGTGAAGGACGTGAAGAACTTGGTCTGGTCCAGCGGCAGGCCGAACCCGTTGCCATAGGTGCCGATCGCATCGCCGGCAAGCACTTCCACGCCCACGTAGACGAACAGGCAGAGCACGCCGAGCAGCAGGTGGGGAAACTGGAAGATGCTGCTGCGGCTGCCGGCATTCGATGATGCATGTTCGACATTGGCTTCGGCCGGCTTCACTTCCGGCAACGGCGAGAACAGGATGCCGATCGCCACCACCACCAGCACGCCGGCCATGATCAGGTACGGCATGTGGATCTTGGCGGCGAATTGATCAAGCAGCGCGGCCTTGCCCGCGGCATCGGCCGCCTTCACCTGCGCATCGAAATCGCCGATGCCGTGCAGCACCACGGCGCCGATCAGCAGCGGCGCCAGCATGCCGGCAATCTTGTTGCAGATGCCCATCAGCGCGATGCGCTGCGCCGCGCTTTCGATCGGGCCCAGGATGCTGATGTACGGATTGACCGCGGTCTGCAACAACGCAAGACCGCCACCGATGACGAACAGTCCGGTCAGTGCACCCGCGTACCAGCGCTGGGTCGAGAATTCGCCGAACAGCGCCGCGCCGCCGGCCATCACGCACAGGCTCAGCGCCAATCCTTTTTTCATGCCGGTGCGCTTGAGCGCCCACGACGCCGGCAACGCGAGCACGAAGTAGGAAATGTAGAAAACGAAGACGACGAAGAACGCCTTCACTTCATCGAGATCGAAGGCGAGCTTGACGAACGTGATCAACGGTCCGTTGATCCACGTGAAAAATCCGATGATGAAAAACAGCACGCCGATGATGGCAATCGACGTGGTCTGGCGCGTGCCGTGAACCGCGGTCATGTCGGTCGAACTCCCCTTGCGATGGTGGCCGGCGAAGCCGGAGCAGAGACTGGCGGCGCGAGCCGCAGTGGAAACAACGTTGTCACAGAATTCGCTCCGAAGCCACCCGAGCCCGCTTTCGTCGCGCCGGGGCGGCGAGGTTCGCACACGCCGGGCATTGACGCGCCGCAGCACATGGTCGCGCTGACGCGACCACGGGAACGGCTGGAAAACGGCCCATTCGCGTCATCAATGGAACTGAATGGGCAGGCTCGGATTGGACGTGCGTGGTTTTGATCCGAACCCGTCAGTCCGGTCGTGGGAGTCATGACAGAGTGTTGACAACGTTGTCAGACCACTTCCACACTCCGTCGCACTCGGGGTCGGCTTCGACTCCATGGACGTGCCGGGGAAACGCGTGGTCGCAATCGCAAATCCATTGCCGATGGATCGCAGCCTGAAGGCGGGGCAGGCGTTCATCGCGGCCGATGTCGGCGGCACCCACGTGCGCCTCGGCGTGGTGCGCGCGTCCGGCGATGCGGAGCAGCCCATCGCCGTACTCGAATACCGCAAGTACGCCTGCGGACATTACGCCGGGCTGGCCGACATCCTCGGCGACTTCCTGCGTTCGCTGCCGATGCCGGTCTCGCACGGGGTCATCGCCAGCGCCGGCTTTCCGCTGGAAGACGGCACCGTCATCACCGCCAATCTGCCGTGGGCGCTCA
>JAEWBY010000045.1 GCA_023390905.1 Pseudomonadota bacterium
ACAGCGACTTCGTACCCCGCTTCCTCAACAAGGGACCGATGCGACAGGCGCTCGAACGCATTCCCGTGAAGCTGGTCGAGCACGGGCAACTCGGCGTCATCGGCGCCGCAAGCTGGTACCTCGATCAGATCCACCGCGATTGAAGCAGCACGAGCGCCGGGACAGGCGCGGGCAACACGGAAAGAGGAGCGCGCGCAACACCGTGCTCCGCGACAGCAACACGGCCCCGAATGGCCGACAACCAAAAATCATGATGGGAGAGACACCATGAATCACCGTAAATCGCTACTTTCCGTCGCCGTCGCGACTGGCCTCGCGCTTTCGATGCATGCACAGGCGCAGGATGCGGCACCGCAGACTTCGCAGAACGAAGCGACCGAGCTCGATACCGTCGTGGTCACCGGCATCCGTGGCAGCATGGAGCGTTCGCTGGACACCAAACGCGAAGCGCGTTCGCACGTGGAAGTGGTCACCGCCGAAGACATCGGCAAGCTGCCGGCCAAGAACGTGGCCGATACGCTACAGCGCCTGCCCGGCGTCAACATCAGCTCGTCCAGCGCAACCGAAGGCGGATTCGATGAAAGCGATCGCGTCAGTCTGCGCGGCACCAGCCCCAGCCTGACCCAGACGCTGGTCAACGGCCATACCGTCGGTACCGGCGACTGGTTCGTGCTGAGCCAGGTCCAGACGGTCGGCCGCAGCGTCAGCTACAGCCTGCTGCCGTCTGAAATCGTCAGCCAGGTGGTGGTGAACAAGACTTCCGAAGCCAAGCTCACCGAAGGCGGCAGCGCCGGCTCGGTCAACATCATCACGCGCAAACCGCTGCAATTTCCGGAACAACTGACAGCCGAAGCTACCGTCGGCGGCGTGTACTCGGATCTTCCGAGCGACACCGAGCCGCAGTTCAACGGCCTGTTCAACTGGAAGAACAAGGACAACGATTTCGGCATTCTGCTGCAGGCGTTCTACGAGAAGCGCAGCCTGCGTCGTGACGGCCAGGAAGTGGTCGGCGGCTTCGGCACGATCGCGGCCGACAGCGCGGTGGCGGCCAGCAACCCGGATCTGGCCGGTGTGCTGTATCCGAACCTGCTCGGCGCCACCCTGTTTGAACAGACCCGCGAGCGCAAGGGCGGCGTGCTGGACATCCAGATGAAGCCGACCGACAACCTGACCCTCGGCCTGAGCGGCTTCTATTCCGAACTCGAAGCCGACAACTACAACCGCAACTACATGCTGTGGACCAGCCAGTTCGCCAACAACGTGGCTCCCGTTCCGGGCTACGTCGTGCGTGACGGCGTGCTGGTACAGGCGAACTACGCGGCCGATCCTGCGAGCACGACGCCCTACGGCGTCTACGATCAGATCTCGCGTCCAGGTGCCAGCTCCGAGTCCAAGTATCTGGCATTCGACGCCGATTGGCAGGTCAGTGACAGCTTCAACGTCAAAGCGCAGGTCGGGCACACCGTGGGCCATGGCCGCAGCCCGACCCAGGATGTCATGGAACTGGGCATCGGCGCCGGCGCCGGCGCAAGCTGGTCGATGAATGGCGTCGGCAATCCGATTGACTGGGCGCTCGGCGGCGACAACAGCTCGCCCACCGGCATCCTGCCGCAGAACGGCTGGATCTTCGGCGGCCAGGGCATCGATGCGCTCGACAAGGAAGAATGGTTCCAGGCCGATGGTGAGCTGTATTTCTCCGACAGCGTGCTGTCCACGCTGGACTTCGGTGTGCGCTATGCCGATCACACCCGCGAGAACCAGTTCGAAGTCGCGCAGGGTCCGAACTGGGCGACCGACTGGCAGAACCCGGCCAATTATCCGACCAGCCACCAGAATTATCCGGGTGACTATGCCAACGGCATCGGCGGCAACGTGCCGCGCAACATCTGGTTCTGGACGCCCGAGCAGTTGGCGCAGATCAACGCGCAGTTCGCCAACCGCGATCCGGTCGAGCGCTTCTACTGGCAGGATCTGTACAGCGTGAAGGAGCGCAGCAGCGCCGCCTATGTGCAGGCGAACTTCGAAGGCGATCGCTGGAGCGGCAACGTCGGCCTGCGTTACGTGCGCACCGAGCAGGACACGGTGAGCAACCTCGGCGTCAACCCGAACCTGCCGATCGAAGATCAGCCGCCGGGCACGATCAACGGGTCGGCCTTCGGCCCGTATCTGCCGACGCCGGCCGAGAAGAACTACAACGAACTGCTGCCGAGCGCGAACCTGCGTGTCGAAGTGGCGGAAAACCTGATCGCGCGCTTCGCGGCGTCCAAGACCCTGACCCGTCCGGATTACTCGGCCCTGGCCGGTGCGGTGTCGCTGGATGATCTGACCCACAGCGGCAGCGGCGGCAATCCGGATCTGGATCCGGTGGTCTCGACCAACCTGGATGCCTCGATCGAGTGGTACTTCGCACCTCGCGCACTGCTGTCGGCCGCGGTGTTCCAGATGAAGCTCGATGACTACGTGACGTTCGGCACCGTGACCCGTTCCTATCTGGATCAGGCCGCCACCGCCGCTGCCGGCACCGACGTGTTCGCCGACTATCGCGTATCCATTCCGGTCAACACCAACGCCAAGGTCAAGGGTGCGGAACTGACCTACGAGCAGCCGATCGGCGACAACTTCGGCATCGCGGCCAACTACACCTACGCCGACAGTGAAGCCGACAATGATCGCCCGGTGTTCGGCACCTCGAAGAACACCTACAACGTATCCGGCTACTTCGAGAATGACCGCTTCAATGCACGCGTGAGCTACACCTACCGTTCCGACTTCTTCGCCGGCGTCAGCCGTACCGATGATTTCTACCAGGACGCGGTGGCGAATGTTTCGGCTTCGCTCGGATTCAAGGTCAATGACTGGATGAGCATTTCGCTCGACGGCCTGAACCTCAACAACCCGAAGCTCAAGTACTACAGCAGCACCAACGGCCGTGATCTTCCGTACGCGTTCTACAGCAACGGCCGTCAGTACTACCTCAACTTCCGTTTCAAGTACTGATTCACGCTCCACTCTCTGGTGTTTCCCTCACGGGCCTGGACTTGTCCGGGCCCGTTTTTTTTGAGGCATCCTTCGACTTCCGGAAACAAAGCGAGGTTCCATGAAGCACTCGATCGCCCGGCGCGCGCTCGCGCCCTTGCTCGTCGCCACCACGCTGCTGGGGCTGGCCGCGTGCAAACCCGATGCGCCGGCCTCCAATCCGCAGGCGGCGACCGCCACGACCGGCGCCGACACCGCGCAGACCCGCCGGCTTGCGCTGATTCCCGCGCCCGCCAGCGTGAAGGCCGGCTCGGGCGCATTCCGCGTGCAGACCACCACGCCCGTCATCGCCGACGGCGCGGCCGCCGATGTCGCACGGCAGTTCGTCGCGATGCTCGGCAAGAGCCATGGCATCGCGTTGCAGGCTTCGGCGGCCCGGCAGGGCGATCGCGCAATCCGCTTCGCGCTGGATCCGGCCACGCCGATCGAATCGCCGGAAGGTTACGTCCTGGACGTCACGTCCACCGGCGTGAACGTCACTGCGCGTGATGCGCGCGGCCTGTTCTACGGCGCGATGACGCTGTGGCAGATGCTGACGCCGGCGGGCACTGGCGAAGTGAACCTGCCGGCGGTGCACATCGAGGACGCACCGCGCTTCGGCTGGCGCGGCCTGATGCTGGATTCGGCGCGGCATTTCCAGAGCGTGGACGACATCAAGCGCACGCTCGATGCGATGGCCGTGCACAAGCTCAATACCTTCCAGTGGCACCTGACCGATGATCAGGGCTGGCGCATCGAGATCAAGAAATATCCGCGGCTGACCGAAGTCGGCGGATGCCGCATTCCGGCCGGCGATGGCGGCCGCGATCCGAAGACCGGCAAGCCGCGCCCGTATTGCGGCTTCTACACCCAGGATCAGGTGCGCGAGGTGGTGAAGTACGCCGCCGAGCGGCACATCACCGTCGTGCCTGAAATCAACATGCCCGGTCACGCGCAGGCCGCGATTGCCGCGTACCCCGAACTGGGTTCGCTGGGCGACACCCCGGTCGTGTCGAACGAGTGGGGCGTCAACACTTATCTGTTCAATCCGGAGGAAAGCACGCTGCGCTTCCTCGAGGACGTGCTGACCGAAGTGATGGCCTTGTTCCCGGGCCAGTACATCCACATGGGGGGCGATGAGGCGGTCAAGGATCAATGGGAGAAATCGCCCAAGGTGCAGGCGCGCATGCGCGCGCTCGGCATCAAGACCGAGATGGAAATGCAACTGCACATGGTGCATGAGCTTGAGGCGTTCCTGTCCAGGCACCAGCGCCGACTGATCGGTTGGGACGAAATCGTCGATGGCGATCTCCCTCCGGAAGCTACCGTCATGTCGTGGCGCGGCATCGAAGGCGGCATCGAAGCCGCGCAGCGTGGCCATGACGTGGTGATGTCGCCCGTATCGGCGCTCTATCTGGATTACCACCAGACGCATTCACCGAACGAACCGCCGGGCCGCCCGGCCATCGTGCCGCTCGAACAGGTGTACGCGTTCGATCCGGTGCCGGAACAACTCGATGCCGGGCAGCGCAAGCACATCATCGGCGTGCAGGCCAACGTCTGGACCGAGCACATGCGCAACTTCGATCGCATGCAGCACGCAATCTATCCGCGACTGGCCGCGCTGGCCGAAACCGGCTGGTCACCGCAGTCGCGCAAGGACTACGGCGATTTCCTCAAGCGCCTGCCGGTGCAGTTGCAGCGCTACGACGCGCTGGGCATCGCCTATGCGCAGACGCCGTTCGAGGTGGGCTTCGATGCGAAGGACGCTGCGGACGGCAGCTACACCATCGCCTTGTCCAATCCGCTCGGCTACACCGATATCCGCTACACCACCGACGGCAGCGAGCCGAGCGCGCAGGCTTCGCTCTACAGGGAACCGTTGCAGGTCAATCCACCGGTGCAGGTGCGTGCGGCGGTGTTCGCCGAGGGCAGGCCGCTCGCGCACCAGTCGAGCACGCTGTCGCTGGATGCGGCCTCGCGTTTCACCCGCACGGACGAAACGCTGAAGATGTGCACGCAGAGCCTGATGCTGCGGCTGGAAGACGATGGTCCGCTGGAAGGCGATCGAGCGATCTTCAATGTCGACATCTTCAACCCGTGCTGGCTGTGGGAAGCCGCGCCAGTGCAGCAGGCGGCGCGGATCGAAGTGCGCGCGGGCAAGCTGCCGTACTACTTCCAGTTGGCGCATGACGAATCGCACCGCACGTTCCAGCCGGCGCGCAGCGCGCACGGAGAACTCGACATCAGCGCCGGCTGCGACGGCCCGCGTCTGGCGAGCATTCCCCTGCCCTCCGCTCCGGGCCCGGACGGGTTCAGCACGCTGAGCGCCGCATTGCCGCGCCAGGCGCAGGCGACCGATCTGTGCCTGCGTTTCACCGGCGATACGCGACCGGACATGTGGGTGCTGGACACGGTGAAGCTGCTGCCTGCCACGCCCTGACCGCTCCCATCAGGACCACGACGAGGCCGCCCTCGGGCGGCCTTGTTGTTTGCGGCAGTGCGGTAATTATTTTTAGCACTGAGCCAAATTCACCCTGCGCAGCCCCGCCGCTTGGCCTGCGACACGGGTAGCCCGGGTTAAACCGTCTTCATTTTCAAGCCTATTCAGTCACCTGCGACAAGCCGGCGTTTCTACGCGGCACTGAAAATTTTTTGCATATTGCTTGACAACGTTGTCAGCCCTCTAACACACTCGGGTTGCACGCTCGGGGGAGCGCGCCATTGCGAACGACATGCAGGGAGAGACGTGATCGCCATCGCCCATCCAGCACCGATCCAGATGCGCGCCGAACCGCAGGCCCGCTTCCTTGCCGCCGACGTGGGCGGAACGCATGTCCGGATTGCCGTGCTGGACGGGAAGGCCGGCGCCCCCCTCCTGCATCACTACCGCACCTACGCCTGCGCGGACCATGCGGATCTGGCCGACATCCTCGGCGACTTCCTGCGTTCGCTGCCGATGCCGGTCTCGCACGGGGTCATCGCCAGCGCCGGCTTTCCGCTGGAAGACGGCACCGTCATCACCGCCAATCTGCCGTGGGCGCTCA
>JAEWBY010000058.1 GCA_023390905.1 Pseudomonadota bacterium
GCGCTGCAGGGACCCCGGCCGCCGTACGTCCCTGTACTGGCCGGGATGAGGGCACCCTGCCCTCACTTGACCTCGACGGTCGCCCCGGCGGCTTCCAGATCCTTCTTCATCTTGGCGGCGTCGTCCTTGCTGACGGCATCCTTGACGGTTGCCGGCGCGGACTCGACCAGGTCCTTGGCTTCCTTGAGGCCGAGGCCGGTGATGGCGCGCACCACCTTGATCACTTCCACCTTCTTCTCGCCGGTGGCCTTGAGGCTGACCGTGAACTCGGTCTGCTCCTCGGCCGGGGCGGCGGCGGCGGCAGCCGGGCCGGCGGCCACGGCGACCGGGGCGGCGGCGGACACGCCGAACTTTTCTTCCATCGCCTTGACCAGCTCCATCACCTCGATGAGGGACTTGGAGGAGATCGCTTCGATGATCTGATCGTTGCTGAGGGACATGCTGGAACTCCTGGAATGACGACTTTCTGGATGGGTGAACCGAACGGCGGGTGGCTCAGGCCGCCTGCTGCTTCTGCTGGCCGACCGCATTGGTCGCGCGGGCCAGCTGGCTGGCAGGCTCGGCGAGGACGCGGGCCAGCATGGTCGCCGGCTGGATCAGCAGGTTGAGCAGCATGCCGAGCGCCTGGTCACGGGTCGGCAGCGAGGCGAGGACGTCGACGTGCGACGCCGGGTATGCCTTGCCACCGATCGCGACCAGCCTGGCCTTGAGCTTGTCGTTTGCCTTGGCGAAATCCTTGACCAGCCGGCCGGCAGCGCCGGGATCCTCGTGCGAGAAGGCGTACAGCAGTGGACCGGTCAATGCGTCCTGGACGCATGCGTAGTCCGTGCCCTCGACGGCGCGGGATACCAGGGTGTTCTTCGCCACCTTGAGGTAAACCCCGCCCTGCCGGGCCTTCTTGCGCAGCTCGGTGAGCTGCGCCACGGTGAGTCCTGCGTACTCGGCGGCGACCAGGGAATGCGCCTTGGCGGCCACGTTCGCCAGTTCGGCAACGACCTCTTTCTTTTGCGCAAGATTGAGCGCCATTGCTTTCTCCGGACCGGATCGGGCACGCTCCTGCGCACCGTCTCCCTGAACGTACGCGGGCCGCTTCCTGCGGTCCCGCCGGCATCACGCGATGCCTTCTTGGTGGCCTTTCCAGGAAATCCTGTCGGGCTTCACCATCTGCGCAGGCCGCATCCCACAATGCGGGGGAATGCCTTTAAGGCCCTGGACGGGACAGGGGAAGCACAGGGCTTCCTGTCCGGCCGGTCGGCCGCCTGCGGTCTTTGACGGCTCCCGCGGTGCGGGCGCCCCCAAAACCACTGGCAGGGGCCGGCTTGCAGCCGGTCCCTGCCCGGAAACGATTTCTCAGGACGCGACGGTCGAGGGATCGACCGGAATGCCCACGCCCATCGTGCTCGACAGCGACACCTTCTGCACGAAGATGCCCTTCGCGGCGGCCGGCTTGGCCTTGACCAGGTCCGCCAGCAGCGCATTGAGGTTGTCCTTCAGCGCGGCGGCCTCGAACGTCGCCTTGCCGATCGAGCAATGGATGATGCCGCCCTTGTCGTTGCGGAACTTCACCTGGCCGGCCTTGGCGTTCTTCACCGCGGTGACCACGTCGGCCGCGACCGAGCCGTCCTTCGGGTTCGGCATCAGGCCGCGCGGGCCGAGCAGCTGGCCGAGCCTGCCGACGACGCGCATGGCATCGGGCGTGGCGATCACGCGACCGAAGTCGAGTTCGCCCGCCTGCATGCGTTCGGCGAGATCTTCCATGCCCACGGCGTCCGCGCCGGCAGCCTTGGCCGCCTCGGCCTTTTCACCGGCCGGGCAGAACACCGCCACGCGCACCGTCTTGCCGGTGCCATGCGGCAGCATGACCGAACCGCGCACGCCCTGGTCGGACTTGCGCGCGTCGATGCCGAGGCGCACCGCGACGTCCACCGATTCGGGGAACTTCGCCTTGGCACCTTCCTTCACCAGCCGCAGGGCCTCGTCCACCGGGTACAGCTTGCCCGGGGTGACGGTTCCGGCGAGGGCCTTGTACCGCTTGCTCATGTTCGTCGCCATGTCAGACCTCCGTCACCAGGCCCATGCTGCGGGCGCTGCCTGCGATCGTGCGCACTGCCGCGTCGAGGTCGGCCGCGGTCAGGTCGGGCTCCTTCGCCTTGGCGATGTCCTCGAGCTGCTTGCGCGTCACCTTGCCCACCTTCTCGGTGTTCGGCCGCTTCGAACCGGACGTGATGCCGACCGCCTTCTTGAGGAGGATCGTCGCCGGCGGCGTCGTGGTGATGAAGGTGAAGGTACGGTGCGAATAGGCCGTGATGACGACCGGGATCGGCAGACCCGGCTCGAGCTTCTGCGTGGCCGCGTTGAAGGCCTTGCAGAACTCCATGATGTTGAGGCCGCGCTGGCCGAGGGCGGGGCCCACCGGCGGCGAAGGGTTGGCCTGGCCGGCCTTGACCTGCAGCTTGATGTATCCGACGACTTTCTTTGCCACGTCATTTTCTCCTGCGAGTGCAAGCGCCTGTTGTCAGGCTCCTCGCTTCAGTGGGCCGGGAATGGGGAATAGGGAATGGGGAATCGCGCAACGAGGCAGCGCTGCTCCTGATCTCCCATTCCCTATTCCCTATTCCCGGGTTTCACGCCTTCTCCACCTGCCCGAACTCCAGTTCGACCGGGGTGGAGCGCCCGAAGATCAGCACCGCCACGCGCAGGCGGCTCTTCTCGTAGTTGACTTCCTCGACCACGCCGTTGAAGTCGTTGAACGGCCCTTCCGTGACCCGCACCATTTCACCCGGCTCGAACAGCACCTTGGGCCGCGGCTTGTCCACGCCTTCCTGCACGCGCAGCAGGATGTTTTCGGCTTCCGAATCCTTGATCGGCAGCGGCCGGTCGGCCGTGCCGCCGATGAAACCCATCACCTTCGGGGTTTCCTTCACCAGGTGCCAGGATTCGTCGTCGATCTTCTGCGCCTTGCCCTCGTCGTGCGTCTCGATCTGCACCAGCACGTAGCCAGGGAAGAACTTGCGTTCGCTGCGCCGCTTCTGGCCGCCGCGCATCTCGATCACTTCCTCGGTCGGCACCAGCACTTCGCCGAAGCGCTCTTCCATGCCGGCCCGCGCAATGCGCTCCTTCAGCGAGCGCGAAACCGCGTGCTCGAAGCCGGAATAGGCGTGCACCACATACCACCGCTTGGCCATGCTCAGCGCCCCATCTTGAGGAGGTTGTCGAGCACGGCCCACTTGAGCATCACGTCGATGAGGCCGAGCAGCAGGCTGAGGATGACGACCACGACGATCACGACGAGGGTCGTGCGCAGGGTTTCCTCGCGCGTGGGCCACACCACCTTGCGCAGTTCGAACTGCGACTCGGACAGGTACTCGCGCACCGCCCGGCCCGGCGCGGTGAACGCGCCCACGGCCGCCGCCGCGACCATGCCGGCGAGCAGCACGCCGAAGCGGGCCCAGCCGGTCCAGTCGGAGAAGTAGTAGTAGGCGACGACGCCCGCGGCAAGCAGGACCGCCGCCAGCGCCAGCTTGACCATGTCGAGCGGGCTGGTCCCGCCGGCTTTTTCGAGCTTGGCATTCATGATGTATCAGCTTTCCAGAGGGCCTGGCAGGCGGTTGCCGGCCTGTTCCTTGCCGTCGCTTCGACCGGCGCGGGCGACGTGGCACGCCAGGAGGGACTCGAACCCCCAACCTGCGGTTTTGGAGACCGCTGCTCTGCCAATTGAGCTACTGGCGTATGTCTATGTCGTCCTCCCTGACGACGAAGAACAGACCGGCATCCGTGCCGGACTCCTCATGGAGCGGGGTGGGTGGGAAACCGGGGAACCGCTTTGCCGTTCCCGATTCCCATTCCCCGTTCCCGGGCCTCTACTCGATGATCTTCGCCACCACGCCGGCG
>JAEWBY010000066.1 GCA_023390905.1 Pseudomonadota bacterium
CATGTCCATCGACCTCAACACCCTGTCGGCCAAGGAGCTCGACTCCCTGATCACCAAGGCGAAGAAGCGCAAGACCGTGCTCAAGAAGCGCAAGCCGATCACCACGGTGCGCGCACGCCTGAAGGCGGCCGCCGCGGCGGAGGGCTACACCATCGCCGAACTGTTCGGCGGTGCGTCCGCGACGGCGGGCGATGCGCGCGCCACGAAGGCGCCCCGCGCCCCGCGCAAGACCACCGGCATCAAGGTACCGCCGAAGTACCGCAACCCGGCCAATCCCGAGCAGACCTGGACCGGCCGCGGCAAGCAGCCGCGCTGGATGGCCGCCTATACGGCCAAGGGCAAGAAGGTCGAAGATTTCCTGATCAAGAAGAAGTGATGCAGAAGAAACGGCCCTTCGGGGCCGTTTTCTTTTGGATTGGGGATTCGGGATTCGGGATTCGGAAATCGGAAATCGGAAAAGCAGCTTCCGCCGAGCTGCAGGATTATCGGAGGCGCGGAATCCGCCCTGCGAATCCCATCCCTGTCCGTCAAAGATTCTTCCGCGCCGAGATCAGCAGGTTTCCGAACAGCAGCCCGGCGATCAGCGCCATCACGATATTGGTGACGCTGAGCAGAGCGGATTGGCCCAGGCCCACGTCCTGCTGCTGCACCAGATTCATCAGCCCGCGCAGGCTGTTGCTGCCCGGCACCAGCATCAGGATGCCAGGCACGCGGATCAGCGCGCCCGGGCGGTTGGCCCAGCGCGCGAATGCATTGCCTGCCGCGGTCAGCGTCAGCGCCGAGAGAAAGATGCCGACCGGGCTGCCCCAGGCATGACCGGCGTAGCGCGAAATGCTGTAACCACCGATGGCCGCCGCGATCACCCAGAGATAATCCCGGCGGTGCGCCTTGAACAGCACGGCGAACGCATAGGCGGCCAGCAGCAGCGACAACCATTCCACCCATTCCGGTTGCGGCCGCGATGCGCGCACCTCCGGATAAAGTCCCACCAGTTGCGCCAGCGTCACCGCGATCAGCGAACCGACCGTCAGCTTCAGGATCGTCGCCATCGCACCGGCGAAACGCGCCATGCCCGACACCAGGTGCTGGCTGGTCAATTCGTTGACCGCGTTGGTCAGCGCCATGCCGGGCAGCAGCACGATCAGCGAGGCGATGATCACGCTGTTGAGATTGAGCGGTGCCACGAAATTCGCCACCAGGATCGCCACGAAGCCGGCGACCAGCGCGGACAGGGCATCGCCGGCTTCCTTCATCTGCGGCCGCCGTTCCAGCAGCAAGCCGAGCAGTCCGATCAGCAGGCCAATCAGCGAGGCGGTCGCGATGTCCAGCCACGGCAACCGCCACAACCCGGCCACCCCACCGGACGCCAACCCGAACGCCAGCACCGACAGCGTGCGGCCGCCGGGCGTGGGTTTGCGATCCAGCGAGCGCAGCGCAGTATGTCCTTCGGCCACGCTCAGGCGGCCGGCGACCACGTCCTCGGCGATGCGATCGGCTTCGCTGAGCTTGTGCAGATCGTTTTCGCCCGGAGGCAGGCGGATCACGCGCGTGGTGTCGCTGGCGCCCAGCGGGCGGGTCGGATCGTTGAAGCTCAGGATGAGACCGGTCGGGTTGGACCACGGTTCGCAATCCAGGCCCAGGCGTTGCGACAGCGCGGCCACGGCCGCTTCCAATCGCTGCGCGGTCGTGCCGTAGCTGTGCAGGCGGCTGGCGATTTCGCAGACGAAGGCGATGCGCTGCGCATAGGTGGCGCTGGTGACGGAGGCATTGAGGGCTTCTGGCATCCCGCCACGATAGTGGCAGGGCCGTTCGCAGCCAAGCCGCGGCACCGGATTGCGTAAACTGCGCCGATTCGATCGGGGAAAAGACTGATGGGTATCGGCGAGGGATTCGCCATCGCCAGCGCCGCCGCGTGGGCCATGAGCGTGATCCTGGCGCGACAGCTCGGGGCGCACGTGCCGCCGCTGGCGCTGAACCTGATGAAGAACGGACTGGTGCTGCTGGTGCTCGCGCCGGTGGCGCTGTGGCTGCACGCCGGCGCCTGGCCGTCACTGCCGTGGCAGGACGTGCTCATCGTATTGGCCAGCGGTGTGCTCGGCATCGCGGTGGCGGACACGCTCTACTTCCGCGCACTCAACGAACTGGGCGCCGGGCGCATGGGGGTGATCGGCAACCTGTATTCGCCGCTGGTCCTGCTGATGGGGTTCCTGTGGCTGGACGAACGCCTCGGCCCACAGCAATGGCTCGGTTTCGTGCTGGTGGGCATGGGCGTGCTGCTGGTCAGCCGGCCGCCCCGCCAGTGGCGCACGCACCCGGCCCATACGCTGCGTGGCGTGGTGATCGGCATGCTCGCGATCGCGCTGATGGCGGTGGCGATCATCATGGTCAAGCGCATCCTGGAAGATCAGCCGCTACTGTGGGTGACCTTCCTGCGCCTGCTCGGGGCGGTCGCGGGCCTGGGCGTGCTGGCGATGCTGCCGGGCATGCGCGCACGGCTCGCGTTCGATCCGGCGAAGGTCGCATGGCGCCGGCTGGTGCTGGCGGCGTGGGTCGGCCAGGGACTGTCGATGCTGTTCTGGCTCGGCGGCTACAAATACACCGCCGCATCGGTGGCGGCGATCCTCAACGAGTCGGCCTCGGTGTTCCTCGTCATCCTCGCAGCGGTCTGGTTGCGCGAGCCGATCGGCCGCCGTGGTGTCGTCGGCGTGATCCTCACGTTCGGAGGCATAGCCTGTATGCTCCTTGGCCGAGCCAACCCATGATCAAGACCCAGGTCCGACCCGAGTTCAACGCAGACCCGTCCGACCCGTCGCGGGTGCGGCTGGCCGGCGACTGGACGCTGGGCAGTGCGCTGGCCGTGGCCGATCAGCTCCGCAGCCTGCCCGAGAACGTGCAGGCGCTGGATGCGACAGGCATCGATCGCATCGATTCGGCCGGCGTGCTGCAACTGCTGCGCTTCGCCAAGCGTCGCGAACTGCCGGCCGAGGCGATCACCTTCCGCAGCGATCATCAGGCGCTGGTCTCGACCATCGAGGACGTGGCCGATGATCGCCCGCCGCGCAAGCGCGACTACGGCTTCCTGGCCGCCCTGTCGCGACTGGGCGAACGCGTGCACGAGTACGGCCGCGAAATCATCGCCCTGCTGAGTTTCACCGGCGAGAACCTGGTCAAGCTGCTGCGCACGATCAAGGAACCGCGCCGCTTCCGTCCGACCGCGACCGTCTCGCACATGGAACAGGTCGGCCTCGACGCCGTGCCGCTGGTGGTGCTGCTGTCGTATCTGGTCGGCGCGGTGATCGCATTCCTCGGTTCGACCATCCTGCGCGATTTCGGCGCGGAGATTTACGTGGTGGAACTGGTGAGCATCGCGTTCCTGCGCGAGTTCGCCGTGCTGTTGACCGCGATCGTGCTGGCCGGCCGCACGGCTTCGGCCTTCACCGCGCAGATCGGTGCGATGAAGAGCCGCGAGGAAGTCGATGCGATTCGCACGCTGGGGCTGGATCCGATCGATCTGCTGGTCATCCCGCGGCTGCTCGCGCTGCTGGTGATGCTGCCGCTGCTGACCTTCATCGCGATGATGGCCGGCCTGGCCGGTGGCGTGACGGTCGGTGCGTTCGATCTGGAGATTCCGCCGCAGATGTATCTGGCGCGCATGCACGACACCATCGAGGTGCGGCATTTCCTCGTGGGCCTGTCGAAAGCACCGGTGTTCGCATTGATCATCGGCCTGATCGGCTGCCTGCAGGGATTGCAGGTGGAAGGCACGGCGCAGTCGGTCGGCGAGCGCACCACCTCCAGCGTGGTGCAGACGATCTCGCTGGTGATCATCATCGACGCGCTGGCCGCGTTGTGGTTCATGCACATGGGCTGGTAACGAATGGGCCAAAGCCAGGACAACGAACCCATCATCCAGGTGCGCGGGCTGGTCAATCGCTTCGGCGAGCAGACCGTGCACGAGGAACTGGATCTGGACGTGCATCGCGGCGAAATCCTCGGCGTGGTCGGCGGATCCGGCACCGGCAAGTCGGTGCTGATGCGATCGATCCTCGGTCTGCGCACGCCGCAGGCCGGACAGATCAGCGTGCTCGGCGCCGATGCGCTGGCCGACGATGCGCAGGCGCGCCTGCACATCGAACGCAACACCGGCGTGCTGTTCCAGGATGGCGCGCTGTTCTCGTCGCTGACCGTCGGCGAGAACGTGCAGGTGCCGCTGAAGGAACACCACGCCGATCTTCCCGACAGTTGGCATTACGAACTGGCGCTGCTGAAGATCAAGCTCGCCGGCCTGCCCGCCGATGCACTGAACAAGCTGCCCTCGCAGTTGTCCGGCGGCATGCGCAAGCGCGCGGGCCTGGCACGCGCGCTGGCGCTGGATCCGCCGCTGCTGTTCCTCGACGAGCCGACCGCCGGGCTGGATCCGATCGGCGCGGCCGCCTTCGATCGCCTGATCAAGACACTGCAGGAAGCCCTCGGGCTGACGGTCTTCCTCATCACCCATGATCTCGACACCCTGTACGCTATCTGCGATCGCGTGGCGGTGCTGGCCGATCGCAAGGTCGTCATCAACGCACCGCTGGCGGAGGTCGAACAGTTCGATCATCCCTGGGTGCGCGAATATTTCCACGGACCCCGGGCTCGCGCCGCGCGCGGCGAGGCGCCCGAACCGCAAGAGGCGATGTGATGGAAACCCGAGCCAACTATGTCCTGATCGGCGCGTTCACCGTGGTGGTGGCCGTGGCGCTGCTGCTGTTCGGCCTGTGGGCGGCGAAATATTCGTCCGAGCGCACCTGGCAGCAGTACCAGATCGTGTTCCGCGAAGCGGTGACCGGGCTGTCGGTCGGCAGCCCCGTGCAGTACAACGGCATCGCGGTGGGGTCGATCACCAAGCTGTCACTGGCGCCGAATGATCCCCGCCAGGTGGTCGCGCTGATCCGCGTGGAATCGACCACGCCGGTCAAGACCGATACCCGCGCCAAGCTGGCCATCACCAGCCTCACCGGGCCGACCATCATCCAGCTCAGCGGCGGCTCGCCGCAGGCCCCGGCGCTGACGCAGATCGATCACCGGGAAGCGCCGGTCATCCAGACGTCGCCGTCGGCGCTGCAGAACATCACCGACACGGCCAGCCGCATCGTCGAGCGGCTCGATCAGGTACTGAGCGACAAGAACGTCGCCAGCATCACCCAGACCCTGCAGAACCTGGAAACCATGAGCGATTCGCTCGCCAGCCGCGATCAGGGCCTGGAATCGCTGATCGTCAGCGCACGCGACGCCGCGCGCAATCTCGACAGGACATTGACCACCACCAACGGCACGATCGAACGCATCGATCAGAATCTGGTGCAGGAACTGCCGACCCTGATCGAGAAACTCGACCACACGCTGGCGAAGCTGGATTCGGCCGCCGGCAACGCGGACGCAATCCTTGGCGAGAACCGCGCGGCCATCAACAGCTTCGCCACCGACGGGCTGGGCCAGCTCGGCCCGACGCTGACCGAACTGCGCGGGCTGGTGCGCGATCTGCGCCGCGTCAGTGATCGACTGGAAGGCAATCCCGCGCGCTACCTGCTCGGCCGCGACGCACCCAAGGAGTTCGAACCCAAATGAAGGCGCTGCGATTTTCCCTCGTCCTGCCGCTGATGCTGCTGGCGGGCTGCTCGATCCTCGGCAGTGAACAACGCGATCCGGTGACGATCTATTCGCCGGAGGTCCGCGTGCAGGCCGATCCGGCCTGGCCCACGGTGAACTGGTCGCTGGTGATCGCCAAGCCCACCGCCGCACGCGTGGTCGACAGCCCGCGCATTTCGGTGCGACCCACGCCCGGCGAGTTGCAGGTCTACAAGGGCGCATCGTGGGCGCAGCCGGCCACCGACATGCTGCAGGACGCCGTGCAGCGCACGCTCGAGGATTCGGGCCGCATTCCCGCCGTCTCCAGCGCCGATGCCGGCATCCTGGCCGACTACCGTCTGGTGATGGACATCCGCCGCTTCGAATCCGATTACGCGGCCGGCTCCAGCCCGGCCGCGACCATCGAGGTGGCGGCGAAGATCGTACAGAACCGCAGCCAGCGCGTGGTCGCATCGCGCACGTTCCTGCAGACCGAAGGCGCCGCCGGCACCGATACCGGCAGCGTCGCGCAGGCGTTCGGCATCGCGCTCTCGCGCATCACCGGCGAGATCGCGGGCTGGACGCTGGCGAGCGGACAGGCTGACGCCGCCACGCAGCCGCCGATCGCACCGCGACGCTGACACGCGCGCCGGGCGCGCAAGACGGGCGAGCGCGAAGGCGCTAGCGCTGGATCCAGCGGAACGTCAGGTTGATGCGCTCGCCCACCGGGCGCGCCGTGCGTGGCAGCGCATGGCGATAGAAGCGCTGCGTGGCGCCGCGCATCACCAGCAGACTGCCTGCCGGCAGATCCAGCGCCAGACGGTGGGCCGGGTTGTTCCTGTGCTTGAGCACGAAGCGGCGCATCGCGCCCAGGCTCAGTGAGGCGATCACCGGCTCCGGACCCAGTTCCGGCTCATCGTCGCTGTGCCAGCCCATCGCGTCGCGGCCATCGCGATACAGGTTCGCCAGCACGCTGTTGAACGGCACGCCCAGCATGCCGCTCAGGCGTTCGCGCAACGGCTCCAGCACCTGCGGCCAGGGATGCGGATCGAAACGCGTCCCGGAATAGCGATAGGTGGCGTCCGGATCGCCGATCCAGGCGCTCAATCTCGGCGAATCGACTTCACGGCCGAACAGGCGGATGCGATGCACGCTCCAGGGCAACTGCGCACGCAGGGTCTGCTGCAGGGCGTGCGCGGACGATGCCTCCATCCATGCGGCAGCAAAGCCGAGATCGGCATCGGGCAACGGCAGCGACTCCAGTTCCATGCGGTTCACCCTAGCATCGAAGGCGTGATTTGCCCCGCTCCGTGCAAACCCGCGACAATCCGCATCTGCAATCTGCCAGCCGTGGAGCACCGCATGAGCCAGCCCGATAACGCTTCCGTCGAACGCGACGTGATGGAATACGACGTCGTCACGGTCGGCGCCGGGCCGGCCGGTCTGTCCTTCGCGATCCGGCTCAAGCAACTGAATCCGGACATCTCGGTCTGCGTGATCGAGAAGTCCTCCACGATCGGCGCGCAGATCCTGTCCGGCGCAGTGATCGAAACCGCGCCGCTCGACGCGCTGCTGCCGAACTGGCGCGACAACCCGCCGCCGATCTGCATCCCCGCCACCGAAGACGAATTCTGGCTGCTGAGCAAGGACGGCGGTCGCAAGCTGCCGGTGCCGCCAGGCATGAACAACCACGGCAACGTCATCGTCAGTCTCGGTGCGATGTGCGCATGGCTCGCCCCGCAGGCCGAAGCACTGGGCGTGGAAATCTATCCGGGCTTCGCCGCCGCCGAAACCCTGCACGACGAAGACGGCACCGTGCTCGGCGTTCGCATCGGTGACATGGGCGTGGCCAGGGACGGCACGCACAAGCCCGGCTACACGCCCGGCATCGACATCCGCGCCAAGGTCACCGTGCTTGCCGAAGGCGCACGCGGCCATCTGACCAAGCGTCTGGTGAAGCGCTTCAAGCTGGATGTCGACAGCGATCCGCAGGCGTATTCCATCGGCATCAAGGAACTGTGGCAGGTGCCGGAAGATCGCGTCACGCCCGGCAAGATCGTGCACAGCCTCGGATGGCCGGCCGATACGAGCACCTACGGCGGCAGTTTCGTCTACCACTTGGACAAGGGCCGCATCGCGCTGGGGTATGTCAGCGGGCTCGATTACCGGGATCCGGAATACAAGCCGTGGGAAGCCTTCCAGCAATGGAAGAACCACCCGAGCGTCAAGCCGCTGCTCGAAGGCGGCACGATCCTGTCGGCCGGCGCACGCGCGATCGTCACCGGCGGCTGGCAATCGCTGCCGAAAGTGGAAATGCCCGGCGCCTTGCTCATCGGCGACACCGCCGGCCTGCTCAACGTGCCCAAGATCAAGGGCACGCACCAGGCGATCCGCTCCGGCATGCTCGCGGCCGAGCATCTGGTGGCCTCGCAGCTTTCGCCGCAGGGCTTCGACGCCAAGCTGCGCGCGTCCGATGCGATGGCCGAGTTGAAGAAGGTCCGCAACATCAAGCCCGGCTTCAAGCGCGGGCTGTGGTTCGGCATGTTGAACGCCGCATGGGAAACGGCCATCGGTGGGCTGTCGCCGTGGACCCTGAAAAACAAGGCCGACTGGTGCTCGCTCGACAAGCTCCCCGAGCACGAATCCCCCCGGCGCGATTACGTCGATCGCACGCTCGCACCGCGCGATCGCCTGCAGGCGGTGTATTACGCAGCGACCGAACACGACGAAGACCAGCCGGTGCACCTGAAGGTGGCCGACACCTCGATCTGCATCGAACGCTGCACGGTGGAATACGACAACCCCTGCACCCGCTTCTGCCCGGCCGGCGTCTACGAGATCGTCCAGGACGCCAATGGCATCGACGGCAAGCGCCTGCAGATCAACGCCGCCAACTGCGTCCACTGCAAGACCTGCGACATCAAGGATCCCTACGAAATCATCACCTGGGTGACGCCGGAAGGCGGCTCGGGGCCGAATTACCAGAATCTTTGAGGCATTGGCCAAAAAAAGCCCCGCTTCCGCGGGGCTTCCTAAGGCTAACTAAGATCAGTTTGGAGTGACCTGCCACGCCTGATCGGCAACGGTGGTTGTAGCACCCGAGGCAGGGAGAATCTGAGTGCCATTCATGAGTTGCACGTAGTTCTGTCCCGTCGTTGAGTTGCGCCAGAACAAATCCGGTCGGCCATCACCGTTGTAGTCGCCACTGTTGACGATTTTCCACTCAACATTGGGCTCGTTGTACACGTAATTAATAGAAGCTACCTGCAATCCATTCATCAACCACAACGCATTGGCACCCGTGACAGCATTGCGCCAGTAAATATCTGCGTAGCCGTCGATATCAAAATCGCGGATGGCGACGATCTTCCATTGTTGGTCCGGCACACTCGCGATACGCCCCGAGCTTGGCAAAGTCGTCGTACCGCTCATCATCTGAATATAGTTTTCACCAGTAGCGATGTTCCGCCACAGCACATCGGTATAGCCATCGCCGTTGAAGTCTGCACTGCCCGCGACCATCCAGTTCTGATTCGATTCCAGATAAACCTGCGTCGTGCTGGCAACCGCTAAACCGTTCATGGCCCAAACCACATTGCGGCCATCATTGATGTTTCGCCACAGAATATCGGTACGGCCGTCAGCATTGAAATCAGCCAACGCCGCAAGCTGCCAGCCCATGTCGGCGACAGAGGCGATCGGTCCTGAACTTCCCAGTGTGCTTGGCCCACTCATGAACTGAATATAGACACGACCGCTAGTTGTGTTGCGCCAGATAATGTCCGCGCGATTGTCGCCGTTGAAATCCCCGGTACCGACCACCTTCCAACTGAAATCGGTCTCCCGATACACTTGGGACCATGCGCTCTGGAAGCGACCATCCATGATCCATTGATGGTTGTAACCCGTTTGGCTGTTGCGCCAATGGACTTCCGATTTCCCGTCCCCGTTGAAATCGCTAGGCACGCTGCCTGCAAAAGAAACCACCGTTGCCCGGAACTGCGCCACGACCGGAATCGTCTGATTCAGGCTGCGGGCATTGTCCGCCGTGGCGGTACCGCAGGGCTGGCCGGCACACGCGGTCAGGCTCGGATTCGAGAAGAAGCGGTACGGGGTCTGGCCTTCATCGCCATAGGCCATGATGGTGAAGAAGTTGGCCGTGTTGTTCTTGTAGCCATACGAGTACGGGAAGCGGCCCGGGCTCGTGGCATTGGCCTGATCATGGGCAGAACCCAGCAGGTGTCCGACTTCATGCACCAGGCTTTCGGCCGCGCAGTAATAGCTGTTGCCGTCGGTTCCGAGATCGTCGCCGTCGCTGACCACGCCGTAACCCCAGCGTGCATCGTTGGCCGGGTTCACCGTGGCGCCATTGGCGCCTATCAGCCACGCAATGCCGCAACCCTGCTGTTCGGGCTGCTGGAAGTCGCGCACCAGAATCGCCACGTCCGCACCATAGGTATCGCGCGCGGTACGCAGCGGCGTCAGCGCGGCGGGAATGGTGACGTTGCTGGAACCGTTGCTGCCGGTCAGTTCCTGCAGCGCGGTCTGGTTGGTGTTGGTGTCGGTGTAATTGACCTCGAGCGCGTTGACCAGACGCAGGTAGCCGTTGACATTGCTGTTGCTCAGGCCCTGGTTGGCCACTTCGATGAGGAAGAGCAGTCGCGTGGCCACCACGCTCTGGCCCTGCAGCGACGTGCGGTAGCCGGGGGTATAGCCGATCGCGACGTCGATGGTGTTTGCTGCCGTGGCGGGCGCACCGGCGGCCACGGCTGTGGCCTTCTGCGCAATCTGCGCCTGGGCGGCCTGGGCGATGGCCGATGCCATCGGAATGGCGACGTCGTTGTGGCCTTTGTTCGGCGAACGCAACTTCGAGGGATCGACCTGCACGGCATAGAGCGCGCCATTGCGGGTCTGGATCTGCAGCGGAGCCGCGCCTTCGCCCTGCGGGATAGATGCAAACACCGCGTGCTCGCCGAACGTGATGATGGCTTCCTGGTTGGGGTCACCGCCTTCGACGCGACCGATCCAGCTCCAGTTGCCGTCGATGCCCTCGTTGTGGCGCTCCAACTTGAGCTGGAGCTGGCGGCCATCCGGGGTCGGCACGGTCATATGGCCATCCACCACGCCCTTGATCGCGTGCGCTTCGCTCATCGCGATCGGGTAGTAGGTGAACGCGCCCTCGCGGAGGGTCGGTTTGCCCTGGTTCTTGTAGCTCATCAGGGCACCGCGATCCGGCGCATTGGCGATCGAGCTCTGTGCAGCGCGGCCCGTCTTCAGCGCCGCGGTCTGCGGCTTGCTGGCGGCCGAATTCTGCAGTGCAGCGAGGTCGCTGTCGGACTTCTGGCCGCTGCATGCGGCCAACAAAACAACGGCGGCGCACGCGCCGAGGCGGAACTTCATGCGAACCCTCAATTCTTGGCTGTTGCCCCTGAGGGGACAAATATAACTCACATATCGGAACTCATTATGTGAATCGAACAGCCTTGGATGCGGGGTTCGTCACCCGCCAGTCAGCCTGCGCGCCCGTCGGTCAGGCGACGAACGGCACGCCGGTTTTTTCCTTCAATTCCTCAAGCGTGACGCCGTCTGCAGCCTCGACGAGGCGGAGTCCGTCCGGCGCGACGTCGAACACCGCCAAGTCAGTGATGATCCGGTCGACAACCCCAACGCCAGTGAGCGGAAGGTCACATTTTTTCAGAATTTTGTGACTTCCGTCCTTGGTCACGTGCTCCATCAGCACAACGATGCGCTTGACCCCGGCCACCAGATCCATGGCTCCGCCCATGCCCTTGACCATCTTGCCGGGGACCATCCAGTTCGCCAGATCGCCGGTATCGGTGACCTGCATCGCCCCCAGCACGGCCAGGTCGATGTGCCCGCCGCGGATCATTGCGAAGGACTCGTGGCTGCCGAAGTAGCTGGCGCCGGGCCGGGCGGTCACCGTCTGCTTGCCGGCGTTGATGAGGTCCGCATCGACCTCCTCCTCGGTGGGGAACGGGCCGATGCCGAGCAGGCCATTCTCGGACTGCAGCCAGACGTCGATGCCCTCGGGGATATGGTTGGCGACCAGCGTCGGCAGGCCGATGCCCAGGTTCACGTAGGCGCCGTCGGTCAATTCGCGCGCGGCGCGCTGGGCCATTTCGTCGCGGGTGAAGGCCATCACTTGTCTCCTTGGCGGACGGTGCGTTGCTCGATGCGCTTTTCGGGATTGGGGTTGTGGACGATGCGGTCCACGTAGATGCCGGGCAGGTGCATATGGTCGGGATCGATATCTCCGATCTCCACCACCTCTTCGACCTCTGCCACGCACACCCGTCCGGCCATCGCACAGGCCGGATTGAAATTGCGCGCGGTCTTGCGGAACACCAGATTGCCGGCCTTGTCCGCCTTCCACGCCTTGATCAGCGCCACATCCGCGTTGAGCGCGGTCTCCATGACGTACCAGTGCTCACCGAACTGCCGCGTTTCCTTGCCCTCGGACACCACCGTGCCGTAGCCGGTGCGCGTGTAGAACGCTGGAATCCCCGCACCGCCGGCCCGCAGGCGCTCGGCCAGCGTGCCCTGCGGGTTGAATTCCAGTTCCAGTTCGCCGGCCAGGAACTGCCGTTCGAATTCCTTGTTCTCGCCGACGTAGGAAGAAATCATCTTCTTGATCTGACGCGTCGCCAGCAGCTCGCCCAAACCGAAGCCATCCACGCCCGCATTGTTGGAAATGGCGGTCAGATCCTTGACTCCACTGTCGCGCAGTGCGGCGATCAAGGCTTCCGGGATACCGCAGAGACCGAAGCCGCCGACCGCCAGCGTCTGTCCATCGGCCACGATGCCGTCGAGGGCTGCCTTGGCGTCGGGGTAGAGTTTTGAAGCGGCCATCTATGTGCTCACTCGGGCGGGGTTAGCGATTTTACGGCGTTTGCGGTCAACACTACGACGCAGCACTTCAACGTGGGCGACGTAGGCTCCTGTAGAGCGGCACAAGACCGGGAACATGACGCAGAGCGTCCTTCACGCGGCTAAACCCAGTGCTGGGAGCGGGAGAGCTGCGGGTCGCCCGAGCGGCATACGTATAAGGCCCATGAGCCATTGTCTGCTCAACGAACCCAGGTGGACGCACCGCCTGCTGAGGCGTCAAACCCGTGGGATGAACACACTCGCCGGGCTCATTCTGAAAGCGCGCCAGAAGGTGGGTCGGCTTGATCGAACCCTCGGCAATCGCCTGGCTGTCGATGGCATGCACGTGATCGATAAAATGCAGGTCCCATTTGCTTCGGCTGGCGAAGTTGTGCCCGAAACCTCGGTCAATAAACACATCGATGATGTTGCCCCACGCAAGGAAGACGCGTGGAGAAAACCGTTGCAGCAGCAGCGGCAAGACATCCTGCGCGCGCACCCCCTCAAACCCCTCTTGGGCGCAGTCCCAGTCCATGAAGCTCTGCTCTTGCCGATTCAACTGCCAGTTGAACCGATAATCCGGGGGCAACCACTCCCAGACGTGGTCGACTAACGCACGCGCTTCTGGCCACCGCATGTGTCCGTTTCGACCGATCATGTCCGACACCAGCAGGCGTCCTTCGGGTGCGAGTTGTGCGCTGATTGCGTCATATAGGCGCTCCAACTCCACGACATGGTGCAGCGACTGGTTGGCCATCACCACGTCGAAGATTCCGGCCGGCAACCCTTGGTTGAAGTCATGCACAACCATTTCCAGATGGTCCGCGACGCCGGCCTCCCGAGCACGAATGCGCCCACGTTCCAGGGCGCCGCTGCTAATATCCAGACAAAGCATGCGAAAGTCGGATACTCCGCGAGCCAGCAGGCTCAGTGCGATCCTGATTTCGGGATCGCAATCCCCGCAGCCCACGCTGACCACGGTGAGGGCAGCGCCTGCGCGCCTCGAGGTTCCCGCGATTTCCTGAACGAAGAAGTCATCAATACTGTCGTACCCGAATCCGTTGATGAACGGCCTCAAGTAGGTGTTAGACCAGTAGTGGAATATCTCAGGGAGGTCATGCACGCAGATTTCAGCATCAAAACGCTGCTTTTCTTGCGCGAGGCGCGCATCATACTCTGTCATCATTTGTTCCTGTTGGGCCCCGTACGGGCAACTTGCCTCTGTTCGGCGTTCAGAAGGCTCCCGGATATTAGCAGCCAGCGTCTGCGAGCCTGATGTCGTTATCTGTCGACTCACACTCGGTCGGGGCGGGCCGGTAGAATCACCATCCCATCTCATTGTGTCGCTCTCGGCGCACATCCCGATATCCGGAAGGAAACCATCAGCCCAATGAAAATCCTTGTCGCCTACAAGCGCGTGGTGGACTACAACGTCCGCATCCAGGTCAAGCCGGACGGGTCCGGCGTGGTGACCGATGGCGTCAAACTGTCGCCCAATCCGTTCGATGAAATCGCGCTGGAAGAGGCCCTGCGCCTGCGCGACAAGGGCATCGCCACCGAAGTCATCGTCGCCACCATCGCACCGGCCGATGCCCAGCCGCATCTGCGCAACGGCCTGGCCATGGGCGCCAACCGCGCCATTCACGTGGTGACCGATCAGGCCATCCAGCCGCTCACCGCCGCCCGCACGTTGCTCAAGCTCGTGGAAAAGGAACAGCCGCAACTGGTGATCCTCGGCAAGCAGGCGATCGATGACGACGCCAATCAGACCGGGCAGATGCTCGCCACCTTGTGGGGCCGACCGCAGGCCACCTTCGCCTCCAAACTGGAGATCAGCGGCACCACCGCCACCGTGACGCGCGAAGTGGACGCCGGCCTGGAAACGCTGGAAGTGGATCTGCCGGCCGTCGTCACCACCGACCTGCGCTTGAACGAACCGCGCTTCATCAAGCTGCCCGACATCATGAAGGCCAAAAGCAAGCCGCTGGAAACCCTCCAGTTGGCCGACCTCGGTGTCGAGGCCGCCGATACGCTCAAGACCACGCAGTACGCCGCGCCAGGCAAGCGCAGCAAGGGCGTCATGGTCAAGGACGCGGCCGAGCTCGTCGCCGCGCTGAAAGCCAAAGGCCTGCTCTAACCCGACCACCACCTGTTCCTTCGGGAACGCATCGGGTGCGGCGCGACCGACGCGCGACCACCCTGATCCGGAGAATCCCATGTCCAAAGTTCTCGTCATCGCCGAGCATCTGGAAGGCAAGCTCAATGCCTCCACGGCCAGGACCGTCAGCGCCGCGCTGGCCGTGAAGGCCGACAGCATCGATGTGCTCGTGCTCGCGGCCGATCCCGCCCAAGTTGCGCAGGAAGCCGCGCAGATTGCCGGCGTCACCCGGGTGATCACGGTCGCCAACGCCGTCAATGCCAATGCCATCGCGCAGGTGCTGGCGCCGCAGATCGCGGCCCTGGCCACCGGCTATACGCACGTGCTGGCGCCATCCACCACCTTCGGCAAGGACCTGCTGCCCTGCGTGGCTGCCCTGCTGGGCGTGGCACAGGTGTCCGACATCATGAGCGTGGAAGGCGCATACACCTTCCAGCGCCCCATCTACGCAGGCAACGCGATCATCACCGTCGAAGCGCCGTCGGACGCGATCTTGGTAGGCACGGTGCGCACCGCCTCGTGGCCCGAAGCGGCCAAGGGCGGCAATGCATCGGTGGAATCGGCTTCGGTCGAGGTCCCGCTTCCGACCCATACGCGCCACGTCGGCCTCGCGGCAGGCAAGTCGGATCGCCCGGATCTGCAAAGCGCCAGGCGCGTGGTGTCAGGCGGTCGCGGCGTGGGCTCGGCCGAGAACTTCAAGATCATCTACGACCTAGCCGACAAGCTTGGCGCGGCCGTGGGCGCCTCGCGCGCGGCCGTCGATGCCGGCTATGTGCCGAACGAACTGCAGGTTGGCCAGACCGGCAAGATCATCGCCCCGGAACTCTACGTCGCCATCGGCATCTCCGGCGCCATTCAGCATCTCACCGGTATCAAGGACGCCGGCACCATCGTGGCGATCAACAAGGACGCCGACGCGCCGATCTTCGAGATTGCGGATATCGGGCTGGTGGGGGATTTGTTCCAGTTGTTGCCGGAGTTGGACGCGGCACTCTAAGTAGTTCACTCCGGCCTAGGCGATAGCGGTCCTAACAAAGTTCCAACTTCGCGTTGGGCCCAGGAACCTTATCTCATGCGCGCTCACGCGCAATCGGAGCAGGGATGTCATGAAGAAAATTGCAATCATCGGTGCGGGCGGATTTGCGCGCGAGGTCCTTTGGCTAATTGCGGATCTTGGCTTGGCTTCGAAAGTCGGCGGATTCTTCGAGAGCGATGACGTGTGGAGGGAACGGCAGGTCTGCGAACTGCCGGTCCTGCCGATTTCGCGACTGGAAAGCAGTGATTGGGAAGCAGTAATTGCAATAGGCAGCCCAGTGGCACGCCGTGCCATCCGGGATTCGCTTCCTTCTGATATTGCCTATCCGACGCTGATTCACCCCAGCGTGCTGCGATCCACGCGTATGGACATCGGCGCCGGTTCCGTCATTTGCGCGGGATCTATCCTGACCTGCGACATCACGATTGAGGAACAAGTACATCTCAACCTCTGTACTACGGTCGGTCACGACTGTCACCTGGGGCAATTCGTCACCACCGCCCCGAGCGTAAACATCAGCGGCAATTGCCACCTAGGTGAACTCACGTACATAGGCACCAACGCCTGCCTGCGCGAAGGACTTCGGGTTCCGCCCGGTACTACGATCGGTATGGGCGCAGTAGTTGTATCGAAAATTGAAGAAGCCGGCGTGTACGTAGGCAATCCGGCCAGGCGTCTGCAGAAGGAATGATCGCTCCGTCCAAACAGCGCGCGGGCCGCCAGCCTTGGGCCAGTCTGTTATTGGGGAACGAACGCGTTCGCTTTCTTGTCGTCGGCGGATGGAACACGGTAATTGGCTTTTTGTGCTTCCTCTTGTGTCATTGGTTGGTGGCGGAGTCAATGGGTCCCTTTGGAACGTTGGTTCTTTCCTATTGCATTGCGATCCCTCACTCCTACTTGACACAGCGAGTCTTGGTGTTTCGAAGCCACGGCCCCTGGTTTGGCGAATTTCTCCGATTTCTGCTGGCGAACAGTGCGATCTTTGCTGCAAATTTGATCTTGCTGCCTCTCATCGTAGCCATCAGTAAAATCGACGGCAGATGGGTTCAGGCAGCCTTGGTGGTTGTCTTGACAGTCATGAGTTATCTGGCCCATAGATATTTTTCATTTTCGAGAACGCGATGAAGCGCATTCCTTTACTCGTTCCACGCATGCCGGTTGCAGAACAATTGCTCCCCTACCTCAAGCAGATCGACGAGAACCAGTGGTACACCAATTTCGGTCCACTGAACCAGCAATTGGAGCACCGCATCCGCCAGGACTGTGGCGGCGATCGGCGAGCCACTCATGTGACGACGGTATCCAATTGCACGGTTGGCTTGGAACTCGCGCTCCAAGCTTGGGACCTGCCCCGCGGTGCACACGTGCTTATCCCCGCCATCACTTTCGTTGCCACGGCCACAGCCGTTGCGCGCGTGGGCATGGTGCCTGTAATTGCGGATGTGGATCCCGAAACTTGGGTTTTGACGCCAGAGATCGCTCGCGCGGCCACGCGACTCATGAAGATTGACGCAATCATGCCGGTGTCGACTTTTGGCTTCGCGCATGACACAGCCGAATGGGACGCGCTATCGGCAGAATTGGGGATTCCCGTGATCGTCGACGCCGCCGGCGCGTACGGCAATCAAAGACCTGGACTCCGTATCGATGTGGTTTACAGTTTTCATGCAACAAAGTCTTTCGGTGCCGCCGAAGGCGGTGCAGTGCTTTCGCCCGACGCAGAACGCATCAGGCGGATTCGACGTCTAGCCAATTTCGGAATCGACACGGGCAACGGCCTTCTTGTTGAGCACGGTACGAACGGAAAGATGAGCGAATACCATTGCGCTATCGGCATGGCTTCGTTCGATGCTTGGGATGAAACCCAGCGAGCACGCCGCGAGTTGATGGATCGCTACATGACGCAATTGCGTAAGCACTGCCCGACCCTGTCGCACCAGAGAAAGGACCCAGCAGGCGTTTATCCGCTGATGGCTGTCGCGATTCCGCCAGCGGGGAATATCGAGCAAGTCCGCACTTATTTGGAGGACCAGAGCATAGAGACGCGGCGCTGGTATTCTCCCAGCCTCAGTACTCACCCTGCTCTTGCACACACACCGAAAGCAGGAAATCTGCGTACAGCGGAGGAGCTTGGCACCCGCATTCTGGGACTACCGTTCTTCGTGTCACTCAGCGATGAAGACATCGAACGCGTGTGTTGCGCTCTGTCCAACGCACTCGAGCGCATCTAAGGAAACTCCGTGAAAATCATCTCGTATGTCATTCCCGTATACAATAATCAAGGATCGATCCAGTTGACTTGGGAGGCCATTCGTACACTTTTCAGAAAGGAGCTAGCCGACTTTCAGTACGAAATCGTCTTCGTGGACGATGGTTCGCGCGATGGATCTTACGAGGAAATGCGCGAGGTAGCGGCGCAGGACAGTAATGTTCGTACCATTACGTTCAGTCGCAACTTTGGACAACTCGCTGCCATTATCGCCGGCTACGATCACGCGAAAGGCGATGCGATTGTCAGCATGTCTGCGGACTTGCAAGATCCTGCCGAGCTCACGGTGGAAATGATCCAAGCATGGTCGGCTGGATCCGAGGTTGTTGTTGGATACCGCGAGGCCCGTGAAGATTCTTTCGGCGCGCGATTGTTTTCGCGCCTTGCTTATTCCGCCGTGCGCACGGCGAATAAAGACATTCCCACCGGCGGGTTCGATTTTGTGCTGATGAGCCGACGTGCGTTGGAAGTATTCCTCTCGCTCAAGGGGCGGAACCGCTTCTATCAGGGCGATGTCATCTGGGCTGGCCTGCCTACTACTTTCATTCCCTATGTGCGTCGCAAACGTGCCATCGGCAAGTCCCAATACACCTTCAGCAAGAAATTGAAGCTTTTCTATGATTTCTTTCTTGACGGATCCTATGTACCCATTCGCATGATGTCAGCCAGCGGCGCGATCGTTGCATTGATTGGGGTGCTATATGCCATTGCCATTGCGATTGCGTGGCTATTCGGCAAGACACCGTTCGCGGGCTGGGCACCGATCATGGTAGCGATTCTAGTAATCGGCGGCATGCTGATGCTGATGCTGGGGCTGATCGGGGAATATCTGTGGCGCATCCTGGATGAACTGAAGGCTAAACCGATGTATATCATCCGTAAGCTGGATTGACGAGGACCGCCACGCATCTTTCAGAGAGTGACCAAGCGTACTTCGGCCAAAATGACCGATCCCTTGTCGTTTGCATGAAGGGTCGCGTAAACGTAGCCGTAGCTCGCTTTGTCCGGCGCAGTCACACGAGTTACGTATTCGCGCTCCTTGGTCCCGACTTCCACGACCTCGATAGCCGCACCTAGGAAACTGTTGTTGCTGTCGTGCCAGTTGATCTGAAGGCGCATCGGCACATTATTCGCACCATCGATGGCGACCGCCTTGTATACGAGAATGCGGCCATCCATATCTGCCGCTTCCATTCTCAGAAAGTTCTCGGATAAACCGGGGAGCACCAAACCGGCCGCTGTTACCAGCTCCGGTCTCGCCACAACCCAGCCTTCCCAGTCTGCTGATTTACCCAAGATGCGTCCGCCTGCTGGCACAGCATCGGGATTGAGCAGCATGTCGACTTCACCCTTGGGTACGTACCGGTATGTCCAGTCGCCCCGCCGGTTAAGTCCCTGAGGCACCAAGCCGAACCCATAGGCGCCCTGGAGCGGTGTACCCGGACGGCCACGAGACATGACGCAGTTCTTGGCCGAAAGATTGACCGAACAGAACACGCTCCCGTCAGAGCCGCCGATAATCCAACTGGTATCCGGTTCCGGGACGGAAATCATGATGCCAGCATTGCCGGGGAAATCGACCGAATCCATCGCGCGCCCAATGCGTAGAGCGGTCTCGGAACCATTGATGCTCGCGATGCGATCCAATGAGCCATAGCGGATGTAGAAAACCTGGGTCAGAACCAGCAACGCGAGCAAGAAATAGCGCCCAAAGCCCGCGTAGAGACAATGGATCAGCAGGATCACGAAGGTCATTGCAGGGTACATCCACCGAGCCTCTTGTCGATCTGCACCTGGAAGGCTCGCCACTGCAACCATACCTAGGATGAAACCTACAAGCGGAAGTGCCTGCTGCAGCATGCGCGCGCGGGCTCCTATTGCGCTCCCCGCTCGCTCACGATAGAAAAATGGCACGATCCAGGCCAGCGCGAAAATCAACGCGGCGCCGCGGAATATTTTGCCGGACATGGGGTTGCCCTGATTGATCAGACCAACGAACCAATCAGGCCCATAGTTGGCGCCGAGGAAAAGATTCTGCAAATAGGTTCTTGCGACGTGGAGCGTTTCGCCATTGACGGTGACAACCCGACCCGACGTTCCCATGGTCACTGAATTGTTGGATAGCGCCTTGACGAGGGCGACTACGATTAGTCCGGTAGCAACCACACAAATGCACGGCATGATCACGCTTCGCCAGTCTCGCTGGCGAAGAATGAAAGGCATTCGCGCCAGCAGACTGAAACCGAACAGACCAGCAATCCCGGCAACGTAGCGTTCATGCACCAGCACAGTGGCGGTGAAGAATGCGATTGCAAATACCCATCGCCTCCACGACAAAGTCGCCCCGTTCAACACCGCATTGGCTGACAGCAGAAATCCCACAAGGAAGAAGAGCAAGCTCAACGACTCGACCGTACCTGAAACGTAGTCGTAGTACAGCATGATATTAAAACGCGAAATCAGAACCAGCAGACCGCCAATCAATGCTGCAGGCCGGCTGGCATTGAAAACTCTGATTGATATGGCATAGACGACCCATGCAGAGGCTCCTAACGCGCTTGCATTAATCGCCATTGGCACCCAGCGCGGCCACTCCTGGGCGACGATCATCGCCCAGATAATATTCATCAGAACGCGTGGCTTGTATGAGTTCAACTCATTGAAGGTGCCGATAAATCGACCTTCGTTGTGCGCACCAAATGCGAAAGAAAAAAGTTCGTCACCGAAATAGAAAGGATGATAGAGGCCCACTGCAATACAAAAGGCGCCCAGCAGCAATAGGATTCCGTCTTCTTGGATGATGGATTTTCTTTCGCGATTCTGCACGTGGTTTCACCTATTGGCGCTATACGCGCACTTATGTTGTACCTTAGAGGAACTTCGAACGACTCTTCCGGCTGGATGTCCGCGTGCTTTCCAGGCTGAACCACAATCCCAGCTTCAAGGCACCACGGAAACACCTTTGCCAGGTTTTCTGACTTCACTGAATCGGCCGCTGGGCCGACGTGGAATTCGGGGGTTGCCGCTGCCAAGCCGGTACACACGCGCTTCCCTTCTGCCGCCCAATTCCCTGACCGGCGGATCGATCGCCGCTCGACCGCTACTTTATCGGACAGCGAACAGCCCGAACTCCAGTGCACGTCGCCATTTCGCCATTTTGCGGCCGTAGCTTTGCAGAGGACTCACATGTTGTCTTGCTGTTACCTAGGATTCGGGGAACATCACCGTGAAACTGAAAAAGTTGCTCCCAAACCATCTTGCGAGGAATGCTACAACGCCGCCGGCAAGAGAACAGTTTCAAGTTGATTGCAAACATCAATCAAGAGATCCCAGGACGTCCATAACCTGCCGCAGATCTTCTACGGACGTAAAGAAGCGATCTTTTACGACCTCTTCTCGTCCTAGAACGTACAAATGACTAACACCCGCAGCGTAGCCCGCTTCTGCATCAGTGCGTTTGTCTCCCACCAGGATTGAACGCTGCAGATCGAGGCCAAATCGCCGCTTTGCTTCCAGTAGCATGCCCGGCTCAGGTTTTCTGCATTTGCAAGGTCGCGTAAGTGCTCCTGACCCTGCCGTAGGGTGGTGCGGACAATAGATTGTAGCGAGCAGGGCAATTCCGCGTTTCTGAAATTGCTCGTGTACCCACCCGGTGTATTCACGGAATTGCTGTTCGGTGTAATAACCGCGCGCCAATCCTGCTTGATTAGTGACAACGACCAGTGCATAGCCCAGGTCCTGCGCGCCACGGCAAAGATCGAAGATCCCGTCGACCCACTGCGTATTCTCCGCTCTAACAACATAACCGTGATCGACATTTACCACGCCGTCCCGATCCAGGAACAACGCACGCCTGCTATTGTGCGCAAGCGTCACACTTCCTTGAGAGAACACACCCGGCTGAGTCGGAATCACATTCCTGCCCCGAATCGTTGCTGCGCGCGCAGGTAGTCCTCAGGTATCCCGATATCGATGAACCCTGAGGTTTCTGTCACCGCCACTACTCGTCCGGCAGCTGCGTACGGCTGCAGGATATGTTCTTCGAATGAGAACTTACCATCTGGCATGGCGTCCAGCGCCGATTGGTCCAAGAAATAACAACCTGCATTGATCCAGCCGCCACCCGTTTTACCTTTCTCACTGAACCCGCGTACGTGTTCGCCATCTAGTTGCACCGCACCGTATCGAGAAACATCGTCCACGCGGGCGAGAGCAATGCCGATCGCGTTGTGTCGCTTGGCGATTTGTTCCAGTCCATGAGGTGAGTAGCGGAGAAAGGTGTCACCGTTCACTACGTGCGCGGCTGTTCCTGACAGATGCCGAGCGGCAAGCGCGATTGCTCCACCTGTACCCAAGGGCTCCGCTTCCACTGAATACACCATTTCCATGTCGAGAAATGTTGGACCCAGTCTTGCTTGAATCTTGTCGGCCATGTAACCCGTTGCCAGGATGCATCGCCGCATGCCCTGGTCGGCCAAGCCCTGCAAGACCCATTCAAGAAACGGCTTGCCAGACACCAGCGCCAGTGGCTTGGGCACATCATGGACCAATGGACGCAGTCGTGTGCCCAGGCCTCCCGCCAGAACAATGACTTCGTCGACTACGCTCATTGGGGGAACATGCCACGTTCGATGAGTGCGCAGACCAGATGACCGATGAACTCATGCCCTTCCTGGATGCGCGGCGTCTCATCCGACGGTACCCGGAAGCACAAATCGCTGTAGCCGGCGAGTTTCCCGCCTCCTCGGCCGGTCAGGCCTATCACGCGCACACCGCGGTCCCGGGCTGCTTGACACGCCCGGATGATGTTGGGCGAGTTGCCCGATGTCGATATCGCAAACAACACATCACCTTGCCGCCCGAGCGCTTCCACCTGTCGCGCAAAGGTGTAGTCGTAACCATAGTCATTGCCAATGGCCGTCAGTGCGCTTGTGTCAGTGGTAAGCGCGATCGCAGGCAGACCTGGGCGGTCGTAATAGAAACGACTGACCAACTCACCGGCCCAATGCTGCGCATCCGCGGCACTGCCGCCGTTTCCGGCAAACATGATTTTTCCGCCAGCGCGCAGCGAGTCGACGCACATGGCCGTGGCATCCATGATCTGCTGCTCGATTTCCTTGCTCTGCGCCATGCGCTGGAAGTTCTCCAGCGCCTTGCCGAACTCGGTCTTGATGTACTGACTCAATTGACCTTCCACGCATATGCTCCCGAATTTGAAAAATGCGCATCCAGGATGAGGCCACCTGCCCCACCCAGCGCGCGTACCAAACCGACACGTTCGGCCGGATCGCACACGAACATCATGAAACCGCCACCGCCGGCACCGGACACTTTGGCAGCTTTCGCGCCGTGCTCGAATGCAAGGGTTTCCAGTTCGTCGATCATCGGATTGGAAATACAGTTGGCCATGCGCTTCTTGGCTTCCCAGCCCGCTTGCATGACTTTCGCGAATCGCGAGACATCACCCAACAACACGGCTTCCTTCATTTGCACCGCTTCTTCCTTGAGCTGGAACATGGCTTCCATCGACTCCGCTCGGCGCTCGCGCGCATTCCTGGACTGTTCGTCGATAATCGCCGCCGAGGATCGCGAAACACCGGTGAAATACAGCACGAGGCTGCTCTCCAACTCGGTCCATACCCAATCCTTGATGCGCAGTGGGTTGACGATGACGCGATCGGCTGCGTAGAACTCCATGAAATTGAAACCACCAAAGGCGGCTGCGTACTGATCCTGCTTGCCCCCGGTGAGTGCCAGGTCCTGTCGCTCGATCACGTAAGCCAAGTGCGCAATCTCGTATTCGCCCAGCGCCAGGCCGAAGTACTCGGCAAACGCCGTGACCAACGCAACCACCATCGTTGATGATGAGCCCAGACCCGAACCGGGTGGCGCATCTGAATGTGTACGCACGCGCAGGGGCGGATAGCGTCCGTCCAGAAAAGTGCGGCAGATCCGGTTATAGACCCCCGCCATCAATTGTGTAGGGCCCGCAGGAACCGTCGCCACGCCCACGGGTAGACGATGCGACACGCCAGCGTCGGTTGCGTGGAACTCCAACTGCGCGGACGACGCCTCGTCGATACTCACGTACGCGTATTTGTCGATGGTGACGTTCATGACGCACCCGCCATGCTCGTCACTGAAGGGCGAAACGTCCGTGCCCCCACCCGCCAGCCCCAGTCGGAGAGGAGCTCTTGCCCGAACGGTCATTGGAGACTTTCTCCCCCGATGATTCGCGCGACTTGGTCACGCATCGCATCGCGCGAAAAAATCGATGCGGCGAAATCAGCACCTGCGCGGGACTGGGCGAGCCACAAATCGTCATCGTCCAACAGGCGCAGGACGGAGGCCGCGATCACCGACGCGTCATCCGATGCTTGGCAGAAGCCTGACAGACCAGGCAAGCCTTGAACACCGGTGGTAGTCGTCACAAGCGGCAATCCTTGCTGCAGAGCCTCGACGACCTTGTTCTTGATGCCGGCACCATATCGCAGCGGCACGACGGCCACGCGAGCGCTGAGGTAATACTGTTCCAAGGCGCCATCATCAACGTAACCAGTGACATTCACCCGCTCGCTGTGCAAGGCTTTGACTTCATTTGTGGGCTTGGCCCCCACCAAATGCAAGCGCACGTCCGGCTTGGTCTCCCACACCCGCGGCATGATCTCGCTAACCAGCCAGAAGGCCGCGTCAACATTTGGTGGATGACCGAATCCGGCGACAAAAAGAATGTCCCTGCGTCCAGCAGGTGCTGCGTCGGTACGGAAAAAGTCGAAAGCATACGGGCTGATTGCGACGGCCGGCGCCGAGGGCTCCAAAGCGCTCACCTCAGCGGCTTCCTCGTGGGACGGATAGGTCACCACATCGACCTGACGCCAGATAGCACGCTCCAGTTCTTCCATGCGTTGCGCGTCCGCATGCAAGTCGTGCCTGCCCGTGACCTCCGCCTCGCGCGCCATGCGGCGAAAATGCAGGTCATGGCCATAGTACGCAATGCGCGCCTGAGAATACTTGCGAATTTCACTGATGTAAGGCAAGGAAATGTGCGGTCGCGACAACAGCACAAGATCGAACTCCTTGCCATACTCGGACATGTAGCGGTCGAAGCCTCCGTACCATCGCTCGCCATGGAGTACCTCGATACCACGCGCTTTTAACAACGGAGCGTATTCGGCGTCATACCAGAGATTGTCTGGCCAGAACTTGACCACCCACCCCTGCGCGGTCATTGCCTCCATGAATGCAACCATGGTGCGCGAACCGGCATCGCGATCAGGCTGAGGAACATAGTGATCGACCACCAGCACGACTTTCCTGTTCCACGCACGTTCGCGAGCGCGCAGCACATGTTCTCCATTCGGATAGTGCTGGTCCAGTTCCTTGCCCCACCGTTCAAGGAACTTGCGCTGGTTGATCACCTGGTACGCCTTGCCACCACTGCCGGTGTCCGTACCATGCGAAATTCCTTCATGGTGGATGACCACTGAAAATGGCGTGTAGTAAGTCGGTTTTCCGAGCGCCCGGAGGCGGAAAGAGAGATCGGAATCTTCGCAGTATGCCGGCACATAGGTTTCATCGAAGCCGTCCACGGCGGCAAAATCCGATGCCCGAATCAGTATGCTCGCGCCGGAACAGTAGTCCACTTCGCGCACGTAATTGAACTCATGGGACGCGGGATCCTGCAATCGTCCGTAATTCCAGGCCGAGCCATCGCGCCAGAGGATGCCGCCAGCCTCCTGCAGGCGCCCATCCGGATAAACCAGCTTGGAGCCTACGACGCCGGCATCGGGATGAGTGTGGAACACAGCGAGCAGCGCATCCAGCCAACCCTCGGTAACTTCCGTGTCATTGTTGAGGAAGTAAACGTACTCTCCCCGTGCGCGCCGCGCAGCCGCATTGCAGGAGCGCAGGAAGCCTAGGTTTTCCGGGTTGACGAAGTAAACCAAGCCGGGTACTTCCCTGAGTTTTTCCATCTCTGCGTCGCCCGAACAATCTTCGGCGATGATTACCTCCACCGGCACCTTCGGCATGTGCATTGCAATGGACCGAAGACAGGAGGCCGTGTACGCAAGATTGCCATAGCTCGGAATAATAATGGACACGGTCGGGCAGTTTGCGGCTTGAAATGCTAGGCCTTGGAGCAGCGACTCCGTGGATTTTTGGGACTCATGGATTTGCAGCGCGTGAGTCAACCGTTCAATTGGCTTCGCCTGCTGCCGCAGCAGCGAGCGCTTCATCGCTCGACGCAGGAAGCCCAGTGCCGGCGAACGTGCCAATGCCGTGCCGCGCAACGATTCACTCACTGCCTGCCAGTCACCTCGCGTTATGCGGCCGAATAGTCTTAGCGGACGAGTGATCCGCCACGAGCGCGATGTCAGCACCTGCTCAAGGTCGGCACGCAGGCGCATTGCTTCCCTTATATGGGCCTCGTGTTGCGCGCGTAATTGTTCCGCCGTTCGATCTTGGATCTCCAGTTCTTTCGATTTTGCTCGCTGCTCGGCCTGGAGGCAATGCAGTTCAAGTTCGAGGATTTTGGTTTGCTTCAAACGATCTGCTTCGCGCGCTGTGTCGGCGTCCATTTTCGCGTTATGCGCTTCTTCGGTTTTTTCCTTTAAGCGCTGGTCAAGTTCGGCCAGTTCGGCCGCGAGTCTGCTGGCTGCTGCCGTATGGTCCGACAACTCCGCATTGAGCGAATCGACTCGTCGATCGCGCTTCGACACTTCTTCGTCCAGATCGGCAATTCGACTGCGTGCTGCAGTGAGGGCCTCGTCCAGTTCGTGGGCCCATCTTGTACGTTCTTCAATGGTGCCTTGAAGTTCCTGTACCAGATCGCGGGTGCGGTTTAGCTCGGCATCCAGAGATTGGGCCCAGCGTTGAGCGTCTTCGCGTTCCTGGCTGGATACCTCGAGCAGCCCCCCGAGGCGATGGATCTCCGTGTCTTGGCTGTGCGCCCATTTGGCAACCTGCCGATGATGCTCGTAGAGGTCTTCGCTTTCGGAGAAAAGTACCGAGGGCAGACCAGTCGGTTCCGCACTGGCGTTGGTCGCTATGGCAATGTAGTAGACAGGGTTGGCCATCGTCATGACGCGCGATGACACCTGTTCCCGATCATCAACGAGGGCATCGAAACGCGCTATATGCGCCGTTTCCGAAATCGGAACAATCGCTGATCCAACTGCAAGGCGATGACCAAAATACTTGACCGACCGGAAATGACGTCGGATTAGCGAATCCAGTTCATCCCATTCAAGTTCCTTGACGTGGAACTCGTTGTGGTGACCTGACAACTCGCTGTAAACCGCCTTATTTGGCGATGACATCACCATCGTACCGTCGCGACGTAGGACACGAGCAATTTCCGCCAGCATTTCCTCTTGCTCGTACAGATGCTCGATGGTTTCAAATGACACCACGAGATCTATGCTGCTATCAGGCAATGGCAGGGCGGTTGCCGAGCCCTGTTCGTAGTGCAGGTTGGGCAGCGGGTAAGTCGCCCGGGCGTGATCCACCGCCTCCTGCGAAATATCCACCCCGACTACCGATCGGGCGTGACGCGCTATCATTGCGCTGCCGTATCCCTCGCCGCTGGCGACATCAAGCACATCCTTGTCTGCGACAAGCTGGCGTATCCATGCATATCGGTGCAAATGTTCCTGACGGATCTCGCCTGCTTCCGTAGGCACGAAGCGCTCGCCGGTGAATTTCATGCCCGCTCCTCGCGGACCAACTGTATATCCAGCATCGGAATGCCAACCAATCCATGACGCATCGTTGTCTCAGTCGCTCTTATCTGCAATGCATCATGAATCCAATGGTGTTGTGTATGATCTTCCTGCGTTCCGGAAGCCACAGCCACATCAAACAGATACGAACCGGAAGGCAACGTCGGCATGCGAAAGCGAAACTCTGCCGTGAGACGATCGCCCGCTGCACCTCGCGGCGATTGGTCTCGGGTACTCATATGCGTGTTGTCGCCGAATAGTCGCTGTCCTAATCGGTCTTTCAGATAGAAGCCCAAGATCACGCGATCAAGCGGCTGCAACAACTCGACCTTGATCGACAGACGGACAACCTCACCGCCCTGCAGGACATGCAGTGCGTTGCCATCGTCATCGTTCAGCTGAACATCGACGATCCGAGCACCGCCGGCCCCGAATGCCATGCCGGTATTGTCTGGGTCGAACTCGAACACATCGAAACTTGCGCGCGGCATCGCCGCGTCCCCGCGTCGTTGACGCACATCGCGCTCATCCAGTTCGCGATTGCCTTGGTTGTCAGACGAGACCGCCACCTTGACCGCGTGCTGCGCCACGCGACCACGCTCGGTGGCGTGTTGCTGTGCGAGATAGGTTTCCACCACCGACTTGGAATCGCCTTCCAAACGGATCCTTCCTTCGTCCAGCCAGATGGCTCGATCGCACAAGTTCGTGACCGCTCCGGAGTCGTGACTGACGAATAACAAGGTGCCGTTCTTCTGGAATTCCCGTAAGTAGCGCATGCATTTCTGAGCGAAGAATGCGTCACCCACCGATAGAGCTTCATCCACGATTAGAATGTCAGCGTCGACGTGCGCGATGACCGCGAAAGCCAGGCGCACTGTCATGCCACTAGAATAGCTACGAACAGGCTGGTCGATGAAGTCCCCGATATCGGCAAACGCCATGATGCTGGCGAGTCGATCCTCAACCTGGGTGCGCGAAAGGCCCAAGATAGCGGCGTTCAAGAACACGTTTTCGCGGCCGGTAAAATCGGGATTGAAACCGCTGCCCAACTCCAACAACGCAGCAACTTTTCCCCTGACATGCACGCTCCCCTGCGTGGGGCTGAGCGTCCCAGCGATCATCTGGAGCAGCGTCGATTTCCCCGAGCCATTGCGTCCGATGATGCCGAACGTTTCTCCGCGGCGGATCTCCAACGTCAGATCCCGAACCGCCCAAAACTCCTTGGCGAAGCGGCTCGTCCGCATGAGACCCTGCATCAGGCGATGAGCCGGCTTATCGTACATCTGATAGCACTTACCGAGGTCGCGAATGGATATCGCGACATCGGACGAGGCGACCGCATCAGAGGACATCGGCGAACCCCCTGCGCATTTTCTGGAAAACCAGGAATGCTAGGAACGAGAAGGCCAGTGCACAGCAGGTATAGAGCACCAGTGTGCTCCAGTCTGGGGAGCGGCCCCAAATCACGAGTTCGCGTGCCTGATCAATAATGAACGTCAACGGATTGGCATTAAATATCCATCGGAAGTTGTCCGGCAGCGCTTGCACTGGGACAATGGCCGACGATAGAAACAGCAACGCAGTGGCTAACACGCCCACAACCTGCCCAATGTCGCGCAGGAAAACTCCGAGCGCTGACACCAACCAGCCCACACCCAACACCAGAATGAAAAGCGGCAATAAGATTACTGGTAGCAATAGCGTCGTTGCGTGAAGTTCTCCATGGAGGAAGACCTTCATCAAAACAAGCACCACCAAATTCATCCCCAAGTGGAAAATCGCCGACAGGCTCATGCTCCACGGGAGGATGTGCAAAGGAAATACCACTTTCTTGACATAATTCGCGTTGGACAGAATCAACTGGGGAGCACGTGTCAGGCACTCGGCGAAGAAGCCGTGGATAATCAGGCCTACAAACAAGATCAGAGTGAAGTCCATGGTGCTGCCGGACGTGCCAGGCCAGCGACTCTTCAGGATATAGCCGAATGCCAGGGTGTAGACCATTAGCATCAGGAACGGGCTGATCAGCGCCCATAGCAGGCCGAAGCTCGCACCGCGATAGCGCCCCAGGATCTCTCGCTTGGTCAATTCCTTGGTCAACGACCGATATCGCAGGATCGCGTCGACTGGCGTGGCCAAACCCGCTTCAGTGGAAAGCATCCTCATAATGCGGCAAGCAGATCGCTTCTCAAATCTGATACGTCCTCCACCCCCACACTCAACCGCACCAGCCCATCGGTAATGCCCAGCGCGGCGCGACGTTCGGGTGGAATGGATGCGTGCGTCATCACCGCGGGGTGGTTGACCAGGCTTTCGACGCCGCCCAGTGATTCGGCCAGCGTGAACAGGTGCGTGTTCTCGCAGAACCTGCGGGCGGATTCGAAGCCGCCTTTCAGCACGATGGAGATGATGCCGCCGAAGCCCTGCATCTGGCGCGCGGCCAGTGCGTGATGCGGATGATTGGCAAGGCCCGGATAGATGACCTTTTCGACCGCCGGCTGGGTCTGCAGCCATTCGGCCAGCGCCAGGGCGTTCTCGCAGTGCGCTTTCATGCGCAGGTGCAGTGTCTTCAGGCCGCGCAACGCGAGGAAGCTGTCAAACGGTCCCTGCACACCGCCAATGGAGTTCTGCAGGAAGGCCATCTGTTCGGCCAGTTCCTGATCATCGCCCACCACCACCATGCCGCCGACCATGTCGGAGTGGCCATTGAGGTACTTGGTGGCCGAGTGCATCACCAGATGGGCACCGAGCGCGAGCGGGCGCTGCAGGATCGGCGAGGCAAACGTGTTGTCGACCACCACGATGAGTTTGCGCTTCCGTGCAATGTCGGCAATCGCCTGGATATCGACGATCTTGAGCATCGGATTGGTCGGCGTTTCAATCCAGACCATGCGCGTTTCGGGGCGAATCGCCGTCTCGAAGGCTGCCGGATCGGTCAGGTCGACGAAGCTGAAGTCCAGACCCGCACTGCGCCTGCGCACGCGTTCGAACAGACGGTAGCTGCCGCCGTACAGATCATCCATGGCGATGACGTGGCTGCCGGTATCCAGCAATTCCAGCACGGTCGATGTGGCCGCCATGCCCGACGCGAAAGCAAATCCGCGGCTGCCGCCTTCGAGTGCGGCAACGCAACGTTCATAGGCGAAGCGCGTTGGATTGTGAGTACGTGAATACTCGAAACCCTGATGCACGCCGGGGCTCGCCTGCGCATAGGTCGAGGTGGCGTAGATGGGCGGCATCACCGCGCCCGTGCTCGGATCGGGCGCCTGACCGCCGTGGATGGCGAGCGTGCCGAGGGCGAGCGGCGATGCACTCCCGCTGTGTGTGGAGTCCGACATGGCAGATCCTTTGAAATCGGACTCGGATTCTAGCAGTCGAGCCTTAACGTGAAGTCCTTTCCGCGCGCCGTCTGGCGGACATATCCCTTTACTGGGCGCGCCGTCTCAGGTAGTTCAGCAGGTCGATGCGGGTGATGAGGCCGAGGAAGGCATCGCCGTCGGTGATGATGGCGACCTGCCCCCGATCGAACACCGGCAGCAGCGCTTCGATCGGCGAACGCACGTCGAGACGATCCAGCTTGCTGACCATCGCCGTGGAGACCGGATCGCGGAACCGCGCTTCGTCGCCGTAGACGTGGAGCAGGACATCGCTTTCATCGACGATACCGACCAGACGGTCTCCCTCCATCACCGGAAGCTGCGACACGTCGTAAAGCTTCATGCGCTGGTACGCGGTGGTGAGCAGATCGGTCGGGCTCACCACGACGGTGTCCCGCTGGCTGTAGGGCCTCAGGATCAAATCGCGCAGGTCGCCGTACTGCGGCCGTTCGATGAAACCGTTGTCGAGCATCCAGTAGTCGTTGTACATCTTCGACAGGTACTTGTTGCCCGTATCCGGCACCAGCACCACGACGCGCTTGGGCGCGGTCTGCTCGCGGCAGTATTTCAGCGCCGCGGCCAGCAGTGTGCCGGTGGAGGATCCGCCGAGAATGCCCTCCTTCGCGAGCAGTTCGCGCGCCGTGAGGAAGCTCTCCCGGTCGCTGATGGAATAGGCCTTCCCCACCCGGCTGAAATCCGAGATCGGCGGCAGGAAATCCTCGCCGATGCCCTCGACCAGCCAACTGCCGGACTTCTCGCTGAGCGTGCCTTCGTTGATGTACTGGGTCAGAATCGAGCCGACCGGATCAGCGAGCACCATTTCCACGTCCGGCGCGGCCTTGGCAAAGGCACGCGAGAGCCCGGTCATCGTGCCCGAGCTGCCGCAGCCGAACACTAGGGCATCCAGGCGGCCGTCCATCTGTTCCAGAATCTCTGGGCCGGTGCCGAATTCGTGCGCCGCCGGGTTGTCCGGGTTGCCGAACTGATTGATGAAGTACGCGCCGGGGGTTTCGCGCGCAAGACGTTCTGCCAGGTCCTGGTAGTACTCCGGATGGCCCTTGGCCACATCCGAGCGCGTCAACACGACCTCGGCGCCCATCGCTTTCAGGTTGAAGATCTTCTCCCGGCTCATCTTGTCCGGGACCACGAGGATCAGCTTGTAGCCCTTCTGCTGGGCCACCAGTGCCAGACCGATGCCGGTGTTGCCGGCGGTTCCTTCCACCAGCGTGGCGCCGGGCTTGAGATCGCCGCGACGCTCGGCGGCTTCGATCATCGAAAGCCCGATTCGGTCCTTGATGGATCCTCCGGGATTGGCGCTTTCCAGCTTGAGGAACAGTTCGCAGACGCCGGTATCCAGGCGTTGCGCCTTGACCATCGGCGTGCGGCCAATCAGTTGAAGTACGGAGGACTGAATCGTCATGCGGCCGGCATCCACGCGAATTGGAGCCGGATTATCGCATCGAGTGACGCGGGGGGGCGCGGCCCCCCCCGGGGGGCGAGGAATGTGGAACGACGACGCGATCGATTTCTGGTTCTCGATCGGCAGCACCTATACGTACCTGACGGTGTCGCGGCTGGCACAGGTCGAGGCTGCGCACGGCTTGCGCTTCCG
>JAEWBY010000070.1 GCA_023390905.1 Pseudomonadota bacterium
GGTCAAGGCCAGGGTGGTCAGGGCCAAGGTCAAGGCCAGGGTGGTCAGGGCCAAGGCCAGGGTGGCCAGGGCCAGGGCGGCCAGAACCAGGGCCAGGGTGGCCAGGGCCAGGGTCAGGGCGGCCAGAATCAGCGCAACGAGCAGGATCGCAACCAGCGTTGAGCCAATGCGGGTGATTGATGGCAACAGGAGGCCCCGCTCGGGGCCTCTTGCGCATGGAAGGATGCAATGAACCTGATAGACGATCTGTACCGGCACAGGAAACTCTCTTCGCTGTCCGCATCGCACGGCGCGGTGGCCTTCACCGTGCAGTCGCTCATCCGCGACAGCGGCGAGACACGTTCCGTCATCTGGATCTGCAGGCGCGAAGGCACGCTCGAGCCGCTGAGCTCGGATGAATGCAGCAGCTATGGGCCGGCGTGGTCGCACGACGGCCGCCGCATCGCCTTCGTGCGATCGTCGCAGCAGAAGCCGCAGGTGTTGATGATCGATCTGGAGGGCGGCCATGCCAGCGTCGAACATGTGCTGCCCGGCAGCGTCGCCAGCATCGAGCAGTGGGATTCGGAGCGTGCGCGCATGCTGTTGCGCATCACCCACCAGGAGTCGGCGGCGCCGGATGATCCCTACGTCATCGAACACGTGCCGTACAAGTCGGACGGGCTGGGCTATACCACGCGCGAGCACATGCACCTGCACCAGCTCGACGAGAAGACCGGGCGCACCGAAGCGGTGGTCACCGGCGCGGATGTGCTGGAAGCGCGCTGGTCACCGGATGGCGCCACGCTGGCGTACGTCCAGCGCGCCGACGGTCGGCAGCGCCACGCGACGTGTCTGTGGCTGAAGCAGGGCGATCAGGCGCGCCGGATCGCCGGGACGCTGGTGTCGGTCAGCGGCGTGCAGTGGTCGCCCGATGGCACGCGCATCGCGCTTGCCGGTTCGGCCATCCCCGGTGATTCGATGTCGTACCTGCACGTGGTGGACGTGGCCGACGGAAAGGCCGAGCGCATCGGCGATGTCGAACTGGTCATTCCCGCCTGCATCGAATGGATGGAGGACGGCGGCTGGAGGGTCGTGCAGGCGTGGCAGGGGCGGCAGCGGCTGGTGCGCGTGCGCGAGTCCGGCGAAGTGGAGGCCCTGCACGACGAAGCCGATCTGCAGATCGCGGCTGCGGCGAACGTGGGCGGTCGCATCGCCTTCATCGGCGCCGGGCCTGCCAGCGGCCGGAACTGTACTGGTGCGATGCCGACGGCGGCAACGCGCAGGCGTGCAGCACATTCAACGCATGGCGGCAGGCGCATGAACTCCAAGCCCGGTGCCGCAGGTTCACCGTGCCCGATGGCAAGGGCGGCGAGGAAGACATCGATGGCTGGCTGATCACGCCGCGTGGCGAGGGACCGTTTCCGCTGCTGCTGGACATGCACGGCGGTCCGCACAGCACGGTGATGTTCGAATACGAGCGCCATGTGCACTGGCCGGAACTGGTCGCGCGCGGCTGGGCGATCCTGGCGCTCAATGCGGTGGGATCCAACAGCTATGGCGAGGCATTCGCCAAGCGCATCAATGGGGCCTGGGGCGAACTGGACTGGCCGCAGTGGCAGGCCGCGGCCAGGACGCTGCGCAGCGAAGGCATCGCCAGCGATGTGCTCGCGACATTCGGCCATTCCTATGGCGGTTACCTCAGCGCATGGGCGCTGGGGCATGACGACACCCTCGCGGCGGGCGTGGTGTCCGGTGCGGTGATCGATCTGGTCTCGCACACCGGCACGTCCGATACCGGCTACTACGTCGGCCCCTATACGATGCAGGGCGAGCCCGAAGACCAGCGCGAGCTGTTCGATCGACTGTCGCCGCTGAGCCACGCGCGCCAGATCCGTGCACCGACGCTGATCCTGCAGGGCGAGGACGATCAGCGCTGCCCGGTCGGGCAGGGCGAGGAACTGTTCACCGCGATCACGCGCGCGGATCGGACCCAGTGCCGGATGGTGCTGTTCCCCGGCGGCTCGCATCACCTGTCATCGACCGGCAAGCCCGCGCAGCGCGTGCGCTATTACCAGGAATTGTGCGACTGGTTGCAGCAACACGCGAAATGCGTCGACGAAGACGGCGCCGATCGCGCCACGTCGTCTTCTTGATGCGCGTCAGTCCACGCGCGAGAACACCAGCGTGGCATTGGTGCCGCCGAAGCCGAAACTGTTGGACATCACCGTGTCCAGCCGCGCGTCGCGGCTCTCGCGCACGATCGGAAACCCTTCGGCCTGCGGATCGAGCTGTTCGATGTTGGCCGATGCGGCGATGAAGCCGTCGCGCAGCATCAGCAGGCTGTAGATCGCCTCGTGCACGCTGGCCGCACCCAGAGAATGGCCACTCAGTGCCTTGGTGGAGGAAATCGGCGGCACCGCATCGCCGAACACCTCGCGCACCGCGTTCAATTCGACGATGTCGCCCAGCGGCGTGGAAGTGCCGTGCGTGTTGATGTAGTCGACCGGGCGCTGGACGCCCTCCAGCGCCATGAGCATGCAGCGCACCGCACCCTCGCCGCTCGGCGCCACCATGTCCGCGCCATCGGAGGTCACGCCGTAGCCCACCAGTTCCGCGTGGATATGCGCACCGCGCGCCACCGCGTGGTCCCAGTCCTCCAGCACCAGCATGCCGCCACCACTGCCGATGACGAAGCCGTCGCGGCCCACGTCGTAGGGGCGCGATGCCTTCTCCGGCTCGTCGTTGCGACCGGA
>JAEWBY010000100.1 GCA_023390905.1 Pseudomonadota bacterium
TTTGCTTTGTGGAGGGCACCGCAACGGGTCCCGTCTCCATTTCCGGCGCAGGATCCGGAGTGCGCCGCTGGGCCGATGCGCGTCATGCTTCCATGCCTCTGATGGAGCACACACATGCACGCTTACCGAATCTCCGGGCTGGATCCCGCCTTGTTCGATTCCTGCCGATCGCTTGACGCCGCCGCGCTCGCCCGGTGCGGCGCGCGCAGGGTCGTGGCCGATAGCGACAGCGGATATCCGTGCCGGATATCGCTCGAGAACGCCCGCACAGGCGAAAGCCTGCTCCTGTTGCCCTTTGAACACCATCCGGTTTCCGGCCCGTATCGCGCCAGCGGTCCGATCTTCATTCGCGAATGCGCGACCCAAAGGAACTGGATGGATGACGCCGTACCCGAATCGTTCCTGCGTCGCCTGCTGTCGGTTCGCGCCTACGATGCCGAAGGCGAAATGCGTGATGCAGACGTAGCCGAAGGCACCCAGCTCGAGGCCCTGATCCAGCGCTTACTGGACGATACGCAGGTTGACTACCTGCACATCCACAATGCGCGCCGCGGTTGCTACGCGGCGCGCGTGACGCGTCAGTCCCGCCGGTCCTGATCGGCCGGACCGAAAATGATCCGCGCGGCGCGTTGGTAGCTCCAGTACGCCCACGCCCAGTTGAGCAGCACGACGAGCCGATTACGGAATCCAATCAGGAAGAACACGTGCGCGGCCAGCCAGAACCACCACGCGAGCAAACCCGAAAGCTTCAGCCGGCCGAAGTGGACCACGGCCGCCATCCGGCCAATCGTCGCGAGATTTCCATAATCCCGATAGCGGAACCTGCCTGGCGCACGACGATTGAGCCTGGCGCTGATCGCCGCGGCGACATGACGACCCATCTGTTTCGCGGCGGGCGCGACACCGGGCACCTGGCGTTCGCCGTCGTGCACGCTCGCCAGATCACCGGCGACGAATATCTCCGGATGATTCGGCACGCTCAAATCCGGCTGCACCAGGACGCGGCCGGAGCGATCCAGCGCCACATCCAGTGAACGCGCAAGGGGAGACGCTGCCACGCCGGCGGCCCACACGACGGTGCGCGCGGCGATGAATCCGCCTTCGCGCAGGCGATAACCTTCATCGTCAATCGCGGTGACGGCGTTTCCCGTGGACACCTCGACGCCGAGACGCTCAAGCTGGCGACGTGCCCGCTCGGAAAGATCCTCTGGAAACGACGCCAGAATCCGCGGCCCGGCTTCAACCAGCCGCACACGCGCACTTGAGGGATCGATGTTGCGGAATTCATTGCGCAGGGTGTGTCGCGCAATCTCGGCCAGGGTTCCGGCCAATTCCACGCCGGTCGGCCCGCCACCGACGATGGCGAAGCTCAACCAAGCCGCTCGCTTGACGGGGTCGGTCTCGGCTTCGGCGCGTTCGAATGCGAGCAGCAGATGACGGCGCAACTTCAGTGCATCGTCCAGCGTCTTAAGTCCGGGCGCGTGCGCGGCCCACTCATCGTGTCCGAAGTAGGCATGGGTCGCACCGGAGGCGAGCAGCAGGTAGTCGTAGGCGAGAGCTTCTCCATCAGCCAGCACGACCTGCCGTGCCGCCTTCCGGATCTCGACCACTTCCGCCAGCCGGACTTCCACGTTTTTCTGCCGGCGAAGGATATGCCGCAGCGGCGCGGCGATGTCGGGCGCGGACAAACCGGCGGTGGCGACCTGGTACAACAGCGGCTGGAACAAATGATGGTTGCAACGATCCAGCAGCGTGATCCGCACCGGCGCCTTCGCCAGCGCGCGTGTTGCCCAGAGCCCTGCGAATCCGCCGCCAACGACGACGACATGCGGCGTCACTGCATGCGTGGGGGTCATGAGGATCTCCGTCAAGCCGAATGTCGACGGAGATCAGGATAGCCCGGGTGGCCTCGCTACAGCCTCATCGCAAAGAAAAAGGGCTGGCGCCATGGACGCCAGCCCTTCGTTACGCTTGCAGATCGTTCAGATCCCGAGGTGCATCAGAACGACCAGCGCAGACCCAGGTTGGCCGTCCAGCCTTCGCGGCTCGGGCCGCCGATGTCCTTCTGCCACGCCATGTCGCCATACACCGAGAGGCGCTGGTTGAATGCGGCGGTCATGCCGTAGCCGAATTCCGCGGTCTGGCCGAACTCGCCCGTACCCACATAGGTGTTGGCCAGATGCAGGCGCTGGTGCGGACCCTCGCTGCCATAGACGTTGAGCTTGACGTACTGCGTCAGCGCGGTGCCGTGGGCGTTGGTGTCCGGCGTCAGCAATGCGCGTGCGCCGACCCGCCACACGAACACCTCCGGCTGGCCCATGTCCACGCGCAGACCGTCGATGTCATAGGCGGTCTCGGTGTCAAGCTTGTGCCATGCCACCTGCGCCTGCGGCTGGACCGTCAGGTAGTCGCTGACCTGCCAGCCATAACCGGCTTCCACCGACGCGAAGATATCGTTGGAATCCAGACGCGCGGCCAGGCCGCGACCGGTGTAGATGTCGCTGCGGTAGTCACTGGCGCCGAACACGCCGTCCACATAGAAACCGTTGCTCTGCCAGGTGACGGTCGCGGCGTAGTTGGCCGCCTTGATCTTGGAGCGGCTCGTGCCGATCGCCACGTCGGTCAGGCTGTCGTACACATCCGACGGCGTGACCTTGCTCTGGCCATTGGCATAGAACAGACCGAAGCGCACGCTGCTGTCCTCGCCCAGGTTCTTCAGCCAGTTGCCGCCGATCTGCAAGCCATGCACGGTCTGCTCGTAGTCGTGGCCGTACTCGTCGAAGCGCAGGTCGGTGATGTAGCGGCGATCGTTGCCGAAAGCACGCGCATACATTTCGAAGCCACCGTCTTCGGCTTCATGCGCGCCCCCGATCTCACCCATGCGCTGATGCAGCGAACCGATGACCTCCTGACCATAAGCCAGCAGTGCGTTGTTGTGCACGAGGTAGCTGCTCGCCTGGGGGACCAGGCCATACACGACCGGCCCATCCGGATTCGCGGGATTGACCGGAGTCACTGGCGTGACCGGTGTGACCGGCGTGGTGGTCGCCTTGGCGTTCTGCAAACGGTAATCCCAATGGCCATCGCTGTCGGTGTTGACCAGGCGCTGGCTGGCGTCCGACGTGCCCGGCTGGTACGCATACAGACGGTACTGATATGCACCCACTGCCACATAGTCGCCCTGCAATGCGAAAGCGCCGGCGGAAGACGTGCCGGAGACCTGCGCCACGGAGATGCCTTCGTTGGCGTCGTTGATGCTGTTGGTGTTGAGATCCGTCGATGCGCCGGCGCCGCCGTTGTTCGCGATGCTGAGCATCGCCACGCCCGACATGTTGCCGTTGATGAGGATGCGGTTGGTGTCCTGTCCGCTGACCGTGGTGCCGCCGGCGTTGAACACGGTGTTCATCTTGATCGTGCTGCTGGTGACCGAAACATCACCATTGGACACCAGGTTTCCGTACTGGCCACCCGTCGCCGGAACGTTGAACGTCACCGTCGAGTTGGTCAGCGTGGCACCGGAAAAGGTGAACGAACCGCCCGAAGTGTTCACTCCGCTCAGGGTGGTGCCGGCCATCGCGGGCAGGGCGATGCCCATGCCGAGTGCCAGATGGATACTTGCAATCAGGGTCTTCTTGTTGAACATGGAACGTTCCTTTTTGTGGGTGTTGCCGGGATGCCGCGGAGAAGGCGACTACCGGTACTGCCGGCGCCGCGGACGTCGACGAGGACCGCGCGAGCGACGCAGCAGCAGGAACGTGGAAGAACGAAGGCGTGCGGATGCGCTGTGGACCGGGCCAGGCCATGCATCCAGGCGGCATGAAGCCGCATTCCGGCGGACACTCGCTTCCGTGACTCTGTGCTTCTGCTTCCTGCGACTGCGGTCCCGCGGATTTCGTCGCGGGTTAGCGTAGGGATGGCATCTGCATCGAGGAATCGGAATAGTCTGAAAAGCGAGTCACGCACTGAAAAAAGGCAGTGCTGTCCGCTGTGCAGCATCAGGATCTCAGTAGAGATCGATGGGATCGACGTCCAGTGACCAGCGCACGCGACGCGCAGTCTGCAACGAATACAACAGCGGAACGACTGCATCGAGCAGACGATGCAGTGATCGACGCTGGGGTGCGCCGATGATCACCTGGCTGCGGTGGTAGCCGGCGCGGCGCGGCATCGGTGCGGGCAACGGACCATGCGTGCTGATGCCTCCGTCGGTGCCCGTATGCTCGCGCAGCAATGCCGCGGCCTCATGCAGGAACGCATGATTCGCCTCGACGTGTTGCGCTTCGGCGCGCAGCAGTGCCAGATGCGCGAACGGCGGAAAACCAGCGGCTTCGCGCTGGATCAGATCGGCCTCGGCGAATGCGTGGTAACCGCCATTGATCAGTGTGTTCAGCAGTGGATGATCCGGGTGATGCGTCTGCACCCACACTTCGCCCGGTCTCTGCGCACGGCCGGCGCGACCGGCGACCTGGATCAACTGTTGCGCAAGCCGTTCGCTGGCGCGGAAGTCGGCGGAAAACAGGCCTTCGTCGACACCGACCACGGCGACCAGCGTCAGATGCGGCAAATCGTGGCCTTTGGCGAGAATCTGCGTGCCGACGAGAATGCCGGGTGCGGCGCCGAGGCGCTTCAACTGCAGCGCGAGCCCGTCCTTTCGCTGCGTGGTGCCGCGATCGATCCGCAGGACGGGGAAATCAACAAACGCCTCGCTCAGGCGTTCTTCCAGCCGCTCCGTGCCGATGCCCTGCGGCTGCAGGGCGAGTCCGCCGCAATCCGGGCACGCCAGCGGCGCGGGTTGCCGCGCGCCGCAGTGATGACACTGCAGGCGCTTGCCGGCGGCGTGCACCGTCATCGACGCATCGCAGCGGCGACAATGGGCGGTCCAGCCGCAGTCGTGGCACAGCAGCACCGGCGCATAGCCACGCCGGTTCTTGAATACCAGTACCTGCCCGCCGGCTTCGAGATTCTGGCCAATCGCCTGCATCAACTCCGGCGCCAGGCCCACGTCGAGGGGGCGCTTGCGTACATCCAGCACGCGTACGCGCGGGGGCTGTGCGTTGCCGGCGCGCTGCCGCAATCGCAGATGCCCATAGCGGCCGCTGCGCGCGTTGTGGAGTGATTCCAGCGAGGGTGTGGCGCTGCCCAGGAGCACCGGCACATCGAGCGCCTTCGCGCGTACGAGTGCGAAATCGCGCGCGTGGTAGCGGATGCCGTCCTGCTGCTTGTAGCTCGCGTCGTGTTCTTCGTCGACCACGATCAGACCCGCTTCCGGCAGCGGCACGAACACCGCCGATCGGGTCCCGACGATCACGCGCGCTTCGCCGCGTGCGCAGGCGGCCCAGGTGCGCGCGCGCTCGTTGTCGTTCAATCCGGAGTGCAGCACGTGCACGGGCACATCCACGCGCGCGCGGAAGCGGGCCAGCGTCTGCGGCGTCAGGCCAATCTCCGGCACCAGCACGAGCGCCTGCCTGCCGCGCGCCACGCAATCAGCGATCGCCTGCAGGTACACCTCGGTCTTCCCGCTGCCGGTCACGCCGTCGAGCAGGAAGGGCGCGAATCCCCGCGCGGCTAGGATTTCTCCGCATGCGTGCGCCTGTTCGGCGTTGAGGGCTGGTCCGGTCTGGATTTCAGCGGGTGCGGCGTCCGCTTCGGCGGCGATGCGTTCGACCAAGCCGCGTTTTTCGAGGGAGCGGGCCGCTTCGCGCCAGCGCTCCATGCGGACCTGCAACGCCGCTTCCGACAGGGCGGAAAGCTTCAACAGCTCCGCCAACTGCCGCGTGCGCGTGCCCCGCCGCAGACCGTCGACAGCGCTGCGGCCGGCTTCGCTCAGGCGCCATTGCCACACGGGCTCGGGGTCTGGGAGCGGCTCACCTTGCCGCAGGGTGGCGGGCACGGCCGTGGCGAGGACTTCGCCCAGTGGCGCGTGCGTGTACCGGGCAAGCCATGCCAGCGACTCCCAGAGTTCACCCTGCAGGAGCGGCGACTCATCCAACCACGCCAGCGCCGGCTTGAGTTCGAGCTCGCCGGCTTCAGAAGGCCCCGCGTCCACCACCCAGCCGACCAGTTCGCGGCTCCCGAACGGTACCCGCACCCGCCGGCCGACCGGGCTTGCCGGAACGGCTTCGACTGCGCCGGGGAGGCGGTAATCGAACAGTCTCGGCAGCGGAACCGGCAGGGCAACGCGAAGGACGGGTTCGGAAGTCATCGCGCTCAGTTTAGCGGTCACGACGGCCACATCCCCCTCATCCCCGTTTGCGTGACTAAGCTGTCAAAACCTTGACGAAGATCATGCAAGTGCGCGTCGCTGCTGGGGATTCGATCTTATCCACACCAATTGTGGATAAATCTGTGCATGAAGGCTTGGCTCCACGCGCCGACGCGTGATTTTCAAGCGCTCCGCGGGCAATGGCTAAAAAAACGCCACAGAGTATTTTATCAAAAAAATCAATAACTTGAATGTGAAACAAAGTTGAAATGCGATTTCACCGCGGCCTGCCGCGCCGCCCCATGACAGCCGCGTGACTGCTGTGCACAACGCAATTCGGCAAAACCCTTGTCCCACTTGAGAGAGCAGGTTTTGGACCGGTGTCAAGCCATCGTGAAAGCGGGCTTGGCGGCTATGATTCCCGCCGTATGAAACGCATTTTCCATGCCTGAGCGTTCCGCCCCTTCGCCCGTGCCGGCCGCACTCACAGCCTTTTTCCGCGGGCTCGAACGGCGCGCGGCGCTGTTCGCGGAGCTCCAGAGCGGCGACGCGGAGCAGGGCGATCTGGTCGTGGCGACCACGATGCGCGGCTTCCACTCGGACGCCTCTGGTCTGCCGATGGCGGAATGGCCGCGCCGCTTCTGGCAGCGGTTGATGAGTGCCCCGGCGCTGCGTCCAACCACCGCCTCTCGCTGGCCTGATCCGCTGATGCATCTGTCTACGCTGAACGCGGCGGATCGACAGGCCCTGCTCAGCCGTCTGGCGGCTGGTCTTCCGGAAGACGAGGCGGCTGAAATCCTGGGCGTGGATCTGTCGCGCTACCGCGCATCCCTGGCCGCCGCCTGCCCGCGCCATTGCGACGGCCAGCCTGATGCGGCCGGATGGCGCGCGCTGGCCGAAGCGATCCAGATGCACGCGCGCAACCTGCCCGAGGAGCGGATGGTGCGCCTGGCGCGGCTCCGCGAACACGCGCTGGCGCCACCGGCAACCCGGCCGAAGCCGGTCACGTTGCGGCCGCCTGTCCCCGCCCCGCGCACGTCGCGCTGGCGGTCCCGGGCGCTGGCAGTCACGGTGCTGGCATGCGTCATGGCGCTCACGGCCGCCTACCTCTGGCCCGAAAGCCCGCTTCGGAGTGCGATGGGCGACGCCCGCCCGCCCGCGGATCGCCCCGCTCTGGCCGAAGATCCGGCCATCCTGACCGAACCATTGGATTCACCGGCCGCGCCGGCCGCCACCATGGCGCCCGACGAAGTCCTGGCGACGCATCCGGATCTGGAACTGCTGCGCGATCCGGAAGCCCTGGCCATCGCACAGGACGCCGCGCTGCTGGCCTGGTATCAGGCGGGCAGTCCGCCGCCGGTGCCGCTGGACGCCACCGCGGCGGCCGATGCAATGCCGCTGCCCGAGGAGGAAGGCCGTGACACGACGTTCTAGCCTCCTCGCTGTCCTGCTCGTGTGCGCCGCTGTCGGGTCGATGGCGGCCGCGATACCGGGGTTCTGGGAGCAGCGCATCACCCAGTGGCGTGCGTTGCCGCCGGGCGAGCGCGCGGCGCTGGCCGAACGCCTGCACGCATGGGACGCCTCGCCCGTTTCGCAGAAGCAGGAGTATCGCGAGCGCTACCGGGCCTGGCGCGAACTGGAGGAAGCCCAGCGCATGCGCCTGCGCGCGACGGCAGGCGCGTTCGCCGCGTTGCCGGCGAGCGAACAGATCCGGCTGCGGCAGGTGTTCGTCATGCAGGATGCCGCCCAGCAGCGCGGCTGGCGGCTGGGGCCTGAACTCGGCGCCAGCTGGCCGCGGTTGCAACCGTTGTTTGCCTACGTGCCGCCTGCTCAGCGCATTCCCCTGCTGCAAATCCTGCGGCAGCTCGATGCGCAACAACGCGATGATCTCGCAGCGCTGGCGCAACGCATTCCACCACAGTCGCGCGATGCGTTCCGCCGCGAACTGCTGCGCGTGCCGCCTGCACAGCGTGCGCAGTGGCTGCATCAGCGACGCAGCCAGTAGAACCGGGTGCGCGGCTCAGCCGCTGATGAAGCTGCTGATCGCCACGAACGCCGCCGCGAACCCCACCAGCACCATGTACACGGTGCCGATCACCAGATACTTCAGCACGGTCAGCCACCATGCCTGCCGGTACACGCGCTTCTGCATTAGCAGCAGATAAATCGGCATCCACCACCAGGTGAGGAATTCCAGTACGCCCATCACCATGCCGAACCAGCGCGCGTGCGGGGTGATCCACGCGTCGAGCATCGCGAACACGCAGAGCACGATCAGCGCCAGGCACAGCCAGGCGTGGCTGTAGAGCGCGACCACCAGATGCTCCAGATACCCGCGGCCCGTTTCCACATAGGCCAGCTTGAGGAAGATCGCGAAAATCGGCACCAGGAAAAACAGCGCGGTCGGGATCGAACCCATGATGGCGTGCTTGAGCTGTTCGGGATCTTCTTGGAAGCTGCGCCAGTTCGCCTCGGCCCGTTTGCTTTTCTTTTCCATCCAGCGCGCGATGAAGCCTTGCTCAGCGGATGCCTGCGATGCATTCGCCGGCACCGAGGCGGCCGTGCGATCGCCTGTGGTCTTGGTTGCGGCACCGGAGGCTTCCGCGGGCAGCGCGCGTGCCTGTTGTGGGCCGGTCTGGTCGAGCGGCTTGCGCAATTCCGGATGTTCCGGATCCAGTTCGGCGATCCTTGCGCGCGCCTGCTCGCGCATCGTCTGGATGCTGCGATCGAAACCGGCCGAGACTCCGGGAATTCCCTTCACCGCCTCCTTGCCATCCAGCAAACCCTGGATGCTGTCGTCGCGTTCGGTGATGACGTCCTGCACCGTCCGTGCATCGGCGAACACGTTCTGTTGGTTCACCTGCACGCGGGCGCCGGATGGAGAAGTCGAACCCGGCTCGTCGAAACTCACGGCGAACTGCGCGAGAAAGAACGTGATCACGCTGACGACGACGAACAACCGCAGCGGCGCGATGTAGGGCGCACGATGCCCGGCCAGATAGCGGTTGGCCAGCCGGCCTGGCGCCCAGATCTCGCGCAGCGTGCGGAAGATGCGGCCGTCCAGATGCCAGAACGACTCGAATACTTCCTCGATCGCATGACCGACGTGGCGCAGCGGATTGTGAGCGGTTTGCCCGCATTGGTGGCAGTAATGGCCCTGCAGCGGCGTGGTGCAGTTCTCACACGTGGCGGAGCCATCGTGCGTGTCGGCGGCGTTGCTCATGCGCGATTGAGATTTCCCCGGGAGCGAGCGGGTAAGATACCGGGCTCCCGTGACCCGGTGCCAGCGCGCCCGCGCGACCGCAGTCCGGTCTGTCTCTCCCCATGTCCATCTCCTCTCCCCGGTCGCCGCGTTTTGGCGACGAGGTCCGCGCATCCGCGAAGCTGGCGCTGCCGCTGGTGCTCGGCCATGTGTCGACCGGCCTGATCGGTTTCGTCGACAACGTGATCGCCGGTCACCACGGCACGCAGACGCTGGCCTCGGTCACGGTCGGCACGGCGTTGCTGTGGTTGCCGATGATGGTGCCGATCGGCACGCTGATCTCGCTCACCGCATCGGTGTCCGAACTCGATGGCGCGCAGCGCCGCGATGAAATCGGTCCGCTGTTCCGGCAGGCGCTGTGGCTGGCGCTGGGACTGGGCGCGCTGATGTTCCTGTTCCTGACCTTCGCGCCCCATGGCCTTGCGCGCTTCGGCATCGCCGAGGACATCATCCCGGGCGCGACCGCGTTCCTGCATGCGATCCGCTGGGGCGTGCCCGCGCTGACCTTCTATTTCTGCATGCGCTATCTGAGCGAGGGCATGCACTGGACGCTGCCGACGATGCTGCTCGGCTTCGGCGGGCTGCTGGTGCTGGCGCCGGTGGGCTATGCGCTGACGTTCGGCAAGTTCGGTTTGCCTGAAATGGGCGCGGGCGGGCTGGGTGTGGCTTCGGCCATCACGATGTGGACGCAGGCGATCTGTTTCGCGCTGTATCTGTGGCATTCGAAGCGTTTCGCTCCGCTGCGGTTGTTCAGCCATTTCGAACCGCCGCGCCGGGCCGCCATCGGCCGCCTGCTGCGTACCGGCCTGCCGATCGGCATCACCGTGTTGATGGAGGGCAGTCTGTTCATCGTCACGGCGCTGTTGATCGCGCGGCTGGGCGCGGTGCCGGCGGCGGCCCACCAGATCGCGATCAACGTATCGGCGCTGTGCTTCATGGTGCCGATGGGCGTGGCCGAGGCCACCACGGTGCGCGTGGGCCATGCGCTCGGCGCCGGTGATCCGTTGGGCATCCGCCGGGCGGCCCATGCCGGCTATGCCATCGTCCTGGCGACCCAGGCGCTGTCGGCGCTGGTGCTGCTGTTCGGCCACGATGCGGTGGTGTCTCTGTACACGCAGGACATGGCGGTCGCGGCGCTGGCCGGGTCGCTGCTGCTGTTCGCGGCGGCGTTCCAGTTTCCCGATGGCGTGCAGGTGCTGTCGGCCGGCGCGCTGCGCGGCCTCAAGGACACGCAGGTGCCGATGTGGCTGGCGATGGTCTCGTACTGGGGCCTGGGCATGCCGCTGGGTGCAGGGCTCGGCCTGGGGCTGGGCTGGGGCCCGCAGGGCATGTGGCTGGGCCTGATCCTCGGGCTGACGGCGGCCGCGGTCAGCCTGGGCTGGCGCTTCAACCGCAGCAGCCTGCGCCTGCTCGGCGCCCGCCCGGCACGATGACTTAAGGCGCATGCGGCCTGCACGCGCCAACGACTAAGATGCCCGCAGCATCCTGGAGTTTCCCGCAATGAACGTACCTGTCCGCCGCGGTCCCGTCGCCACCTTCTTCGTGGGCGTCTGGAACGTGGTGAATTTCGCCCGCAAGCTGTTCCTCAACGTGCTGTTCTTCGGCTTCCTGCTGTTCCTGGTGATGTTCCTCATCATCCTGGGCGGAATGAAGTCCAGCGTAGCCGCCGCGCCGCTGATCGATCGCACGACGCTGGTCATCGCGCCGGAAGGCCGGCTGGTCGAGCAGTACAGCGCCGATCCGGCCACGCGCGCGCTGGCGAAGCTGCTCAACGACAAGGACGGCGAGGAAGTCCAGTTGCGCGACATGGTGCGCGCGATCGACGCGGCACGCGCGGACAAGCGCATCGAGCGCATCTGGCTGCGCCTGGATGATCTGCAGCCGACCGGTTACGCATCCACGCGTGAAGTGGCCGCGGCGCTCGCGCGCTTCCGCGCTTCGGGCAAGCAGATCGTGGCGTCGGGCGAGGGCTTTGGCCAGGGGCAGTATCTGCTCGCGGCGCAGGCCAACGAGATCTACGTCGATCCGATGGCCGGCGGCGTCGAACTGCTCGGACTGTCGAGCCACAGCCCGTACCTGGGCCAGGCTTTGCAGGAGAAACTGGAAGTCGATGTCAACGTGTTCAAGGTCGGCGAGTACAAGTCCGCCGTCGAGCACTACATCCTCAATGGCGCCTCGCCCGAAGCCAAGGAAGCCGACCTGTTCTGGATGAACGACGTGTGGCAGCGCTATCTGGCCGACATCGCCAAGGCGCGCCGCATCACCGCCGAACAGATCGCCGCCGGCATCGACACGATGCCCGAGGGCATCGCCGCGGTCGGCGGCGATCTCGCGCGCTTCGCGCTTCAGCAGAAGCTGGTGGATGGCCTGAAGACCCGCGAGGAGGTCGAGAACCTGCTGGCCGAGCGCGGCGTGGCCGACAGCGATGCCGAATCCGGCTTCCGTTCCATGAACCTGGACGCCTACCTGACGCATCTGGATGCGCAGCGTCCGGCCGCGCTCGATGGCCGTCCGCAGATCGCCGTGGTCGTGGCCGAAGGCGGCATCAGCGGCGGCGAACAGCCGGGCGGCCAGATCGGCGGCGAATCCACCTCCGCATTGCTGCGCGAAGCCCGTGACGACAGCGACGTGAAGGCGGTCGTGCTGCGCGTCAATTCGCCGGGCGGTGAAGTGTTCGCGTCCGAGCAGATCCGTCGCGAAGTCGAAGCGCTGAAGAAAGCCGGCAAGCCGGTGGTCGTGTCGATGGGCGATCTCGCCGCCTCCGGCGGTTACTGGATCTCGATGAACGCCGATCGCATCTACGCCGATCCGTCCACCATTACCGGATCGATCGGCATCTTCGGTGTCGTTCCCACCTTCCAGCGCACGCTGGAGAAGATCGGCGTGCACACCGATGGCGTCGGCACCACGCGTTTTGCCGGTGCGTTCAATCGCACGCGGGAGCTGGATCCGGAAGTCGGCCGGATCATCCAGTCGGTGATCAACAAGGGTTATGCGGATTTCACCGGCCGCGTCGCCGCCGCGCGCAAGAAGCCGGTCGAAGCGATCGATGCGGTCGCGCGCGGTCGCGTGTGGAGCGGTGCGCAGGCGCTGGAGCGCGGGCTGGTCGATGAACTCGGCGGCATGCAGGCCGCGCTCGACGATGCGGCCCGCCGCGCCAAGCTCGGCGGCAGCGACAAGTATCGGGTGCGTTACATCGAGCAGATGGCGTCGCCGTTCGCGCAGTTCATGGGCCGCATGGCGGGCACCCGCATCGGCGCGCTGTGGCTGAAGGATTCGGACATCGCCCGCGCGATGCTCGCCCAGCGCCTGCCGCAGACGGCCGCGCAGCTGCGTTTCCTCGATCAGGCGGCGCAGGACCGCAACGGTACGCCGGTCAAGGCCGTGGCGTATTGCTTCTGCGGGTTCTGATCCGGCTAGCAGCCATTGCCGGTGCGACAGCAAAGCCCCCCGGAAACGGGGGCTTTGCATTTCAGGGCGGTGGGGATCCGGACTACTGCGCGGTCGCGGCATCAATCGCCGCGCGCTGATCATCGGCCGCCTTCTGCGTCTGTTCCTCCACGGCCCGCGCCTTGTCCATCGGCGCCTGGATCGCATCGCGCAATTCGGTGGCCTGCGCGGTCTGCACCGCCTGCGGTTCGGGCTTGGGCGCGTCGGTGGGCGGTGATGCGGGACGACAGGCGAACAGCAGCAGGCAGGACGGCAACACGCACGGCAGCAACCAGCGTTTCATCGCGCACCTCGGTCAATGGCTGGCGGGTATGCTACGCCGATTCAGACGGAGCGGCGTCATGACCTCACGCTGGCGGTTGGATGGACAGATCGCGCTGATTACCGGCGCCAGCGCCGGTATCGGGCTGGCGATCGCACGCGAATTGCTCGGCTTTGGCGCCGATGCGCTGCTGGTCGCGCGTGATGCCGATCTGCTCGAAGCCGCGCGCGATGAACTGGCCGAGGAATTTCCGCAACGGGAAGTTCTCGGCCTCGCCGCCGACGTGGCCGACGACGAGGATCGTCGCGCGATCCTGGATTGGGTCGAGGATCATGCCGACGGACTCAACCTGCTGGTCAACAATGCCGGCGGCAACGTCACCCGTCCGGCAATCGATTACACCGAAGACGAGTGGCGCGGCATCTTCGAAACCAATCTGTTTTCCGCGTTCGAACTTTCGCGCTACGCGCATCCGCTGCTGACGCGCCATGCCAGTTCGGCCATCGTCAACGTCGGCAGCGTGTCGGGCCTCACCGCCGTGCGCAGTGGTGCGCCCTACGGCATGAGCAAGGCGGCGATGCATCAGATGACGCGCAACCTCGCCGCCGAGTGGGCCGAGGACGGCGTGCGCGTGAATGCGGTCGCGCCGTGGTACATCCGCACGCGCCGCACGTCCGGGCCGCTGGCCGATCCGGATTACTACGAGGAGGTCATCGATCGCACGCCGATGCGCCGCATCGGTGAACCGGAGGAAGTCGCCGCCGCGGTGGGCTTCCTGTGCCTGCCCGCGGCCAGCTACATCACCGGCGAATGCATCGCGGTGGACGGCGGGTTCCTGCGCTACGGGTTCTGACTGCCGCGGGCTGCGCCGCGCAGTCCGGCGCGCTCATCGGCCTGCGCAGGTGCTCTCCGAAAGAATCCGCTGCACGCGTTCGAAGGCGGCGCGGTTTTTGGCTTCGGTGTCGGGCCGGGTGAATCGCCAGGCGACCTCGGCTTCGTCGCGCTTCTTCTTCCAGGCTTCGCACAGGGCTTCGTCCGGCACGCGCGCGCATTGATCCCGCACGACCTCGCAGGCATTGCCGGCGCCGCCCTGCGGATTGCCGTCCAGTCCGGTGGTGCGCAACGTGACGCAGCGCGAAGCCGGCTCGCTGTCCTCGGTGACGTAGCTGCCGGAATCGCGCGTGGTGCACTGGAACAGATTCGGCGGCGGCAGACGTTCGCCCGAAGCGGCGGCCGGTGCATCCGCGACCGGTTGCGCCGGAACCGCGTCGGATCGGGCCGGTGCGGCCGTGGCGCGCGGCCCGACCGCGGCACCATGCATCGGCGCGGGCGACAGCGGCACCGTGTTCACCGACTGCATCATCTTCTTTTCCTGCCGCATGCCCTTGGGGCACGGCATGTTCTGCAGCGTCAGCGTGCCCGCGGCGTCGGTGCAGCGATAGATCGCCACTTCATCGGCCTGCGCGAGCGCAGGCAGCATGAGCAAGAGCATCAGACAGGTGCGGATGGACATTCACGGGTTCCTGCAATCATTGGCCATGCGCGCGTCGATGTTGCGCTGTTCGAAATCCAGCTCGCGGCGCTCGCTCGGCATCGCGCTGCCATAGCGGCGCAGGATCTCATATCGGCGGTCTGACAGGCGCGCGCAGATCTCCGCCTGCGGCAGCGGATGGCATTCATCGCGCACCCAGCCGCCGACCGGCACGGCCATCCACCCACCGGGCCGCGGACGATCCGGCGCGGGTGGACGCGGGCGCGGTGCGGGCGCGGGAACCACGGCATAGCCGAAGCCCGCGTACGGCACCCAGCGCAGCGCGCCTTCACCGGTATCGCTGGTGTAGCGCTCGCCCTCACCGGTCACGCATTCGTACATCGGGCGCGGCGGTGTCCGATGGATGATGCGCGTGGATGCAACGGAAGCCGCACTTGCCGGCGCGGAAGGCGCGGAAGGCACAGGCGCGGGTGCCGCGGCCGGTGGTGCGGGATCGCGCGGGCGCTGCATGCTGCGCGTCTGTTGGGTATCGCCCGGCGGACAGGGGGAGTCGCGCAGCGTCAGGCGGCCACGCGTGTCTTCACATCGATAGATGACCACGTCCTGCGCATGCGCGACGCTGGAAAGCGCGAACAGACCGGCGAGGGCGCAGGAGCGGAGCATTGGCGCATCTTGCGCGGGCGATCGCGCCCGGGCAATGCATCGCCATCCATCATCTCGCACGGGTTCAGACGCGCAGCACGGCGCCGCTGCGCGCATCGCGGATGGGCGTGGCGCGTTCCAGGCCACCGGTTTCACCTTCGGTGACGCCCGCCACGCGCGCCAGCAGCGCAGGGTCGAGTTGATCGCGGTGATGCACGGCTGGCTGGCCGCTCAGGTTGGCGCTGGTGGAAACCAGCGGGCCGCCGAATGCGCGGCACAGTGCCGCCACCGTCGGATGCGCACTGACGCGCACGGCCAGGCTGTCATGCGCACCGGTGATCCAGGTTGGCGTGCGCGCACTGGCCGGCATGACCCAGGTGTGCGGGCCCGGCCACGTCGACAGCACCTCGGCCAGTTTTTCGGCAGGCAATGCGGAAAGATCCAGATGGGGCTCAAGCTGATCCAGATCCGCGGCGATCAGGATCAAACCCTTGTCCACGCTGCGCTGCTTGATGTGGAGCAGGCGCATCACCGCCGCTTCGTTGGAGGGATCGCAGCCGATGCCCCAGACGGCTTCGGTCGGGTAGAGGATGACGCCGCCTTCGCGCAACGACTGCGCGGCGTCCTCGATCGTCATCGGCTGGCTCATCGCGATTCCCATCTTCATGGAAGACGGCGGTGCGCGCCGTCCTCCGCGGTGATCAGAACGGCGCGTCGTTCTTCTTGGCCACGCGCTTCCTGCCTGGCTCGACCTTTGCCGGCGTCAGCAGCGACTTTGCCGGTTCGACGGCCGGTGCGATCGATTTCTTCGCGGCCGCTTTCCTGGTGGCAATTTTTTTGGCCGCCTTTTTCGCCGGCGCTTTCTTGGCCGCGGCCTTCTTCGGTGCGGCTTCCTTCTTGGCGGTCACCTTCTTGGCCGCCGCCTTTTTCGCACCGAAGCCGCGGCGCACCGGCTTGCCGGTGGTTTCCAGCAACTGCTGCACTTCTTCCAGGGTCAGCGAGGCCGGTTCGCGATCCTTGGGGATCTTGCCGTTGAGCTTGCCATCGCTGATGTAGGGACCGAAACGGCCGTTGAGCACCTGGATGTCGCTGCCGTCGAATTCCTTGATGATCCGATTGCGCGCGATCTCTTCCTTCTCGTTGATGAGGAACACCGCGCGCGCCAGATCGATCGTGTACGGATCGTCTTCCTTCTTCAGCGAGGCATAGGTGCTGCCGCGCTTGGCGAAGGGACCGAAACGGCCGATGCCGACCGAGACTTCCTCGTCCTGATCCAGCCCGAGCTTGCGCGGCAGCTTGTACAGCTCCAGCGCTTCCTCCAGCGTGATCGTATGCATCGACTGGCCGGGACGCAGCGAGGCGAATTCCAGCTTCTCGTCGGTGTCCTTGTCGCCGATCTGCGCGTACGGCCCATAGCGGCCAAGGCGCACGCTGACCGGCTTGCCGGACTTGGGATCGGTGCCGAGTTCGCGCGCGCCGGTGGCTTCGCTGCGATCGACCGATTCCTTCTTGTCCTCGATCAGTTCCTTGAACGGGCCCCAGAACTTCTCCATCAGCGGCACCCATTCTTCCTCGCCGCGCGACACCGCATCGAGTTCGTCTTCGAGCTTGGCGGTGAAGTCGTAATCGACGTACTGGGTGAAATGCCCGCTGAGGAATTTCGAGACCGCGCGACCGACGTCGGTCGGCTTGAACGCGCGGCCTTCCATCTCGGTGTACTTGCGGAACAGCAGTGTCTGGATGATCGAGGCGTAGGTGGATGGACGGCCGATACCGTATTCTTCCAGCGCCTTGACCAGCGCCGCTTCGGTGAAGCGCGGCGGCGGCTGGGTGAAGTGCTGGTGGGCGTGGATGCGATCCAGCGGAATGCGATCGCCCGGCTTCATCGCCGGCAGCTTGCGGCCTTCATCCTCGTCCTCGGCGCTCTTCTGATCCTTGCCTTCTTCGTAGACGGCGAGGAAGCCCGGATCGACCACCGTGGTGCCGCTGGCACGGAAGCTGTGCGCGTTGCCGGCGGCCAGGTCCACGCTGACGGTGTTGAGCGTGGCGGGGATCATCTGGCAGGCCACCGCGCGCTTCCAGATCAGATCGTAGAGCTTGCGCTCGTCGTCGCTCAGATAGCGCGACACCTGCGAAGGCGTGCGCAGCGCGGAGGTCGGACGCACGGCTTCGTGCGCTTCCTGCGCGTTCTTGGCCTTGGTCTGGTAGACGTTGGGCTTGTCCGGCAGCGCCTGCGTACCGAAATCGCGCGCGATGACATCGCGTATTTCGCTCAGCGCCTCGGCCGACAGATTGACCGAGTCGGTACGCATGTAGCTGATGAGGCCGACGGTGCCTTCATCGCCGATCGCCACGCCTTCATAGAGTTTCTGCGCGACCTGCATGGTCTTACGGGTGGTGAAGCCGAGCTTGCGCGCGGCTTCCTGCTGCAGCGTGGAGGTGGTGAACGGCGGGGCCGGGCGGCGCTTGCGTTCCTTGGTCGCCACGTCGGTGACGTGCAGCGACCCCTGCGCGGCCTGCTGGATGCGCATGCGCGCCGCTTCGGCGGTATCGCCATCGGTGATGGTGAACTGTTCGAACTTTTCGCCGTCCAGGCGCGTGAGCTTGGCGGTGAACGGTTGGCGCGGATGCGCGCACTCGGCTTCGATCGACCAGTACTCGCGCGCGATGAAGGCTTCAATCTCTTCTTCGCGCTCGACGATCATGCGCAGCGCCGGCGATTGCACGCGGCCGGCGGACAGCCCGCGCTGCACCTTGCGCCACAGCACCGGCGAAAGGTTGAAGCCGACCAGATAATCCAGCGCGCGGCGCGCCTGCTGCGCATCGACCAGATCGCCGGCGATCTGGCGCGGCTGCGACATCGCTTCCTTGATCGCACGCGGGGTGATCTCGGTGAACACCACGCGATGCAGCGGCTTGTCCTTCAGCAGGCCGCGCTCCTTCAGGATCTCGGCGATGTGCCAGCTGATGGCCTCGCCCTCGCGATCCGGGTCGGTCGCCAGGTAGATGTCGTCGGCGACCTTGGCGGCCTTGGCGATCGCATCGACGTGCTTCTCGTTCTTGTCGATGAGGTCGTAGCGCATGGCGAAACCGTTGTCCGGATCCACCGCACCCTCCTTCGGCACCAGGTCACGGACGTGGCCGTAGGACGCCAGGACCTGGAAGTCCTTGCCGAGGTATTTGTTGATCGTCTTGGCCTTGGCGGGCGATTCGACGATGAGCAGGTGCTTGGACATGTCCTTCCGGAAGCTGGGGGACGGCGCGGGCCGGCCCGAGTGCAAAAAAGAGGGTGGCAGAGAAGCCGACGCCCGGGGCAGGCCCCGGGCGTTCAGGTTTCGCTATTTAATAGTGGAATCATGCCCGGGGGCTGGCTGTCAACCCTCGAGCCGCTTCCATGAACGGATTCACCGTCACATCGTTCGCAACAGGGCCCAGAAAGCGAAGCCCATCACGACCAGGACGCCGACGGTCAACAGCAGACCCAGGCCCAGCACGACCCACGTGACGACCCCGAGTTCATGCCGCTGCCGCTCAGGATGATGCGTGTAGGCCCACTTGTCGACCACCAGCGTGTCGCTGATCAAATCGTGCAGCGCCTGCTTGCGTGCGGTGAAGGCGGCCATGATGAAGCCGATGCAGAGGATCAGCGAACTCAGCAGGAAACCGAAATACCGGCCTATGCCGCGCAGGAAGGTGATCCGCTCGCCATCGCCGCGCACCACCTTGATGCCGATGGCCATCTTGCCGGGCGTGGCCTGCTGTGGCGAAGCATGGAACCAGCCGAAATACGTCGCGCCGATGACCAGCCCGAGCAGGAACGACACGCCCTGGATGAGCAGGTAGCCGGGCTGGCCCGGCGTGGCGTCCAGATCCAGCAGGAATTCCATTCCCCCGCCCAGCAGGGCGCCGGCGATGCCGCCGATGATGCTGACGATGAAATAGTCGATGAAGTAAGCCGCCGCGCGTTTCCAGAAACCGGCGAGCACGACTTCGCCACCGGGCACTGCCAGGCTCGCGTTGGCGAGCGCGGCCTGCGGCGCGGCGTAGGGCGACTCCGACGGCAGCGCGCCATCGGTGTCGCCATGAGGTTCGAAGGCCGAGGGCGTCGCCTCGTCATGCCATGGCTGTTGCGGGGATGCATCCGGGAGCCCGGGCGGCGATGTCGTCGGCAGACCGATTTCATCCGCCATGGCGTCCAGCCGCTCCCAAGTCGAAAGCCCCTCCCGCCAGACCAGCGTGTCGCCCGTGATCCGGTTTTCGCCGAACAGTTCGATCAGGACTTCGGCCGGGACCGGGCCCTGAGGACCGCGGACGGGATCCGCGTAATGCCAGACGCTCACGAGGTGTGGCCCGCCCCCACCGCCGCCATGCCGATCGCGAACAACAGGAAGGCGAAGTAGCCGACGATGAACAAGCCGGCGATGATGATCATCGCCCAGGTCACCGCGCCGAGTTCACGCCGCTGGCGTTCCGGATGGGCGGTGAACGCCCAGCGATCGACCACCAGCGTATCGGCCATCATGTCGTGCAGGCCCTGCTTGCGATCGGTCAGTCCACTGGTGAATGCCGAAACCAGCGTGCCGACGCCGCAGGTGGCCAGGTTGATGAAGAAATACGCGCACCAGCGGCCGAAGCTGCGGCCCAGCGTCAGGCCCGAGCCATCGCCGCGCGCGACCTTGATGCCGACGGCGAGCTTGCCCAGCGTGGCCTGCGACGCTGACGCATGCATCCAGGTGAAATAGATGATCTGCACCACGATGGGGAGCACGTAGATCAACACGATGGCCGCCACCCCGACGGTGCCCTGCGCCATTTCGTTGGCCAGTCCCTGCGCGGTCAGTGCGGCCGCGCCACCGGCCAGCATCAGGCAGACGAACACGATGATCAGGCTGACCGCGCCAAGCAGGAAGCTGTCGATCGTCGAGGCGGCAAAGCGCTTCCAGAAACCGGCCATCACCACGTCGCCGCCCTGTTGGGGTGGGGCGTGCAGCGGGGCGGTCGTGGCTGGCGCGGCGTAAGGCGACACCGGCTCGGTCATCACGATCGCGGGCGGCACGGATTCGCGCACGGGTTCGATCCCCAGTTCGCTCGACACATCGCGCAACGCTCGCCATTCGGACATGCCCTCGGTCCACACCAGCGTCTCGGCCGAGAGTTCACCCCGATCGAACATCGCGGCGATGGCGTCCGCGCCCACCGGCCCGAGGCGCTGATCGCCCTGGGCATAAAACCACTCACTCATTTGCATCTCCGAAGTTAGCGCAGCATGGCTCCGGCCATGCCGAGCAGGAAGAACCCGATCATAAGCAGTACCAGCAGCAATCCATACAGCACGAGCACGATCGTGGCGACCATGCCCAGTTCACTGCGTTGCTGTTCCGGCGTTGCGGTGAACGCCCATTTGTCCACCACCACCGTATCGCAGATCACATCGTGCAGCGCCTGCTTGCGCGAAGTGAGCGCGGCCATCAGATAGCCGATCATCAGGATCAGTGAACTCAGCATCGTGGCGAAGAAGCGGCCGATGCCGCGCAGGAAACTGATCGGTTCCCCGTTGCTGCGCACGACCTTGATGCCCACGGCCATCTTGCCGGGCGTGGCGTAGTTGAGCGTGGATTGGAACCACGCGTAGTACACGGCGCACACCGCGAGCGTGGCGAACAAGGTGAGGATGGCTGCGCTCAGCTTTCCTCCACCGGTGAGATCCGCAAGCACCACGCCGAGCACCTCGCCGGCCAGTCCACCCCCGAGCGAGAGAATGAAACTGTCGATGATCGATCCGGCCGCGCGCTTCCAGAAGCCGGCGTACACGACGTCCTGGTCGCTCGCGGCCACGTGCGCATGCAGCGGCGCGACGCCGCTCGCATACGGATTGGCGGCGGCCGCGATCTGATCATTCTGCGCGGCGGCGCGGGCGAGCGTTTCGCTCGACGGGCGGACGGGTGCCGGCGCGAGGCCGGGATCGGTACCGAGGCTGAAAACGGCGCGTCCGGTGACGGCCACCGGTTCCGGGGTAACCGTGCGAAACACGGGCGGTGCTTCCGGTTCTTCGTGCACCGGCGGGGGAGGCGGCAGGTTCGCCGGCCGCACCGCGATTGCGGCTCCGGCGCCGGTGTCCAGGGTGTCAACCAGGCCCAGTTGCTGCGCCAGTTCGCCCAGCGGACGCCATTGGATCATGCCGTCGCGCCAGACCAGCGTGTCCAGCGTGATCCGTGCGGCGTTGTAGTGCTGTTTCAACTCATCCGTCGACACGGGGCCGAGCTGCTCGCGCTCGGCCCCGGCGTAATACCAGGTGGACATGCGGTTTCCCCAAACCTATGCGTCGCCCACGTTAACCCAAGGCGCGGTTACCGCAAAGCCGGCAAACTCTTCTCAGCCGCGGCAGTGCGCGGGCAGGTAGCGATCATCGATTTCCGAGGTGCAATCCCAGCGCCGCGCCGCGCGATCGAACGAAATCCAGATCGCGTGACCGTCGAGCTGGCGATGATCGGTTCCGCGGACACGGACCTCGACGCCGCAGGTGCCGTCGTCGAACTCGCCGACGGTGATCGTCTCGACGAATCGGCCTGCATACGATTCGGCCGTGCCGAAATCGCCACCGCCGTTGGCGGGGCATTGATCGTGCTCGTTGAGGTACTGCTCGATCGGGTCTTTCAGGGCCTGGCCGGCGGCGATGGCCTCGGCTGCTTTCGCGCGCAGCGTGTAGTCCTGATAGGCGGGCAGCGCAATGGCCGCCAGGATGCCGAGGATCGCTAGCAACGGAAGCGCCAGCGCCGCGCAGATGATCAGCGCGATCATGCCGCGGCTCAGCGTGCGCGGCTCCGATGCGGTCACCGTTTGCGCGGACGCGGAATGCGGACGGAACGCCGGGATCGGGGGTGGCTGCGAAGGCAGGGGCGGCGGCCGGGAACCGGAGGACATCCCTTCGATGCCAAGTTCACCGGTCACATGGCGAAGCGGCTGCCATTGCGCCATCCCTTCGCGCCATACCGGTGTATCGAGCAGGATCTGCCCGCGACGGAACAGATCCGACAGTTGCTGTGTCGAGAGTGGGCCGACGTTGCGGGCCGGCCCTTCCGCGTAATACCACTGCGCCATGCTTCCCCCTGAAGCATCACGGCGAAGCGGTCAGTGTACCGGCTCCGGTTCGTCGACGAACATCTGCGTTTCCATCCACGCGTACGCGGCTTCGGAACCGGGCTGGTTGAACAGCACCATCAGCACGACCCATTTCAGGTCATCCAGATCCAGTTCGTCCTGATCCAGCGCCATCGCGCGATCGAGCACGAGTTCGCGCTGATCGGCGTCGAGGATGCCGTGCTGTTCGAGGAACATCAGGAAACCACGCCCTTCGACGTCGAGCTTTTCCAGTTCCGGGCCGTGGAAGATGCGGGTCGGCCCGCCCACGCGCGGCTGCGCCGCACTCGGGCGCTGTTCGGCCAGCGCATCCAGCCAGTCGAATGCCTTGTTGATTTCGGCCGGACTGAAGCCCGCCTGGATCAGGCCGTTCTGAAGAGAGTCGCGGTCACGGACCGGGTCCGCGTCTTCGGTGAAATAGTGTTCGAACAGGTAAAGCAGTACGTCCAGGATGCTCTCTTTCATTGCCCCTCGGCCTGCGCACGATGGCGCTGTGGAGGAAAGAAACCAGCTACTTGCGCCAGTATCGGCCGTGTTCGACCGCGACTTGACCCTCCAGTTCCATGAGCAGCAGCATGGAGGACAGTTCGGCGGCCGTCAATCCGGTGCGCTCGGCCAGTTGATCCATACCTGTAGGGTCATGGGCCAGCGCTTGCCACAACCGATGGTAGTGGGCGTCCATGACAGCCAGGTTGGGCGGCGGCCGGCGCGGGTCTCCCGGTTCAGCATTGTGGAGGGGGCCGGCGCTGGTAGCCGACATGTTGAACAAGGCGCTGGCCAGCTCCTCCAGCAGCCTTTGCGGATCATCCGCCAGTCCTGCCCCGTCGCGGATCAGGCGGTGGCAGCCCCGGGCCATCGGGTTGTGGATCGAGCCTGGCAGCGCGAACACGTCGCGCCCCGCCTCGGCGGCCTGCCGCGCGGTGATGAGCGCGCCGGAACGCTCGGCCGCTTCCACCACCAGCGTGGCCACGCTCAGCCCGGCGATGATGCGGTTGCGGCTCGGGAAATGCGCTGGGCGCGCCGCCGTGCCGGGCAGGTATTCGCTCACAATCGCGCCACCGCTGCCGACGATCCGATCGCGCAGCGCACGATGGCGCGCCGGGTAGGCCAGGTCCGGCCCGGTCCCGACCACGGCGAGGGTCAATCCACCGGCTTCTAGCGCGGCTTCATGCGCCGCGGCATCGATGCCGGCGGCCAGGCCGCTGATCACGCCCACCCCGGCGCGGGAGAATGCGGTGGCGAACCAGGCCGCGTTCTCGCGCCCGGCCGGAGAGGGCGCGCGGCTGCCGACCATCGCCACATGCAGATGACGCAGGGCCCGGGCGTCGCCCTCGACGAACAGCGCCAGCGGCGGGCTGCGGGAGTGCCGCAGCAACGGTGGATAGGCAGCGTCCTGCCAGCCGAGCACGACGTGGCCGGGCTCCGCCAGCCAGCGCAGCGCGATTTCGGCTTCCTGTCCCGCACGCGCCGCGTGCAGGCGCGCGATCTGTTCTGCGTTCAGACCGGCGCGACGCCAATGAGGTTCGCCCGCCGCAAGCGCCTGTGCCGGCGTGGCGTGCGCGTCCAGCAGCGCGCGGCGCGGTGCGAGCGGCCCCCCGGCGAGGATCAGTTGAATCAGTGGCAGGTGCGCATGCGGCATGTCGCCATGCTGGCCTGCAAACGAAAACGGCGCCCTCGGGCGCCGTCTCGTCGGTATGTCGGAAAATCCCGCGTCAGTAAGTCGCGTCCGGATGCTTGAGCTCGTAGCCCACGCGCGCCGGCTTGACGCCTTCCATGACCAGGCCATAGCTGACCTTCTCGAACGTGCGGAACACCATCACGTGCGCGGCGTATTCATCCGGCAGGCTGACGCGGCCGGCACCGTTGCGCGGCGAATCGTCCATGCGCGAGGACTCGGGCCAGCGGACGCGGTTGGCCACGTGGTCACCCTTGCGCCAGACCGAGAACACCGTGCCGTTGTCGATGCCTTCGCGGCTGCCGCCGGAAATGGCGACCACGTCGCGCGGGCCGCCGGAGGTCAGCGCGGAGGCGACCGCGGCAATCTGCAGCTTGCCTTCCGGGAAGCTGGCGTTGGGCGTATGCGGGAAGAACTGCAGGTCGTACGGCTTGGCCTGCACCGGGACGATGCGATCGCCGGCGCGCACTTCCTTGCCGCTGCTTTCCAGCACCAGGGTGATCGTCTCGCTGCCCGGCACGCGGCCGCGCGTCACCGTGCCGATGTTGACCTGTTCGAGTTCGTAGCCAAGCAGTTCCACCGGGCCGCCCTCGGACAGCGACGAGCTGGACCACTGGCGATCCCAGTCGGCCGGCGCGCCCTTGATGCGATCGCCGCGGAAATCCAGATCCTCGCGGTAGGTCAGGTACTCGCCGCTGGAGTTCACGTGGGTCTGCGTATAGCGCAGGCTCGGGCGGACGACGGCGTAGCGCTGGCCCGGCTGCGCGCTGTCCAGGCCGAGCACGTAGACGAGCTGGCCGGCGGTGGCGCGCGAGCGGTTGTCTTCCAGGCCGGCCACGTATGGCAGATCCTCGAAGCTGTCGGTGATGGTCAGGTTCTTCAGGAACGGCTCGACATCGGACAGCGGAATCGCGTTCAACGGCGCGTCCTGGCGCGCGCCCGGCTGCACCGCCACGCGATCCAGATAGGCCAGGCTGATGACGTCGCCCGGATAGATCAGGTGCGGATTGCGGATCTGCGGATTGGCCTGCCAGATCTCCGGCCACAGCCAGGGCTTCTTCAGGAACTTCGCCGAGATGTCCCACAGCGTGTCGCCACGCTGCACCACATAGGTGTCCGGGTGGCTGCCCACCATTTCGGCCGCGGCGGCATAGGTTCCAACGGTGAACGCCGCAACGGCGAGAACCGTACGAAAACGTTTAAACATGGCGGTATCTACCTGATTCCCCGACAGGTGGTTCGCACTATAGTCCAGAAAACACGTCGCAACGCAAGCGCCCGAGTTAGAATCCGTGAGGCCTTGCCGGATTCCACTGGCGCCCCCATCTCGGTCATCACCATGGCACTGCTCCCCATTCTCGAATTCCCCGATTCCCGTCTGCGCACGAAGGCGGTCGCGGTCGATCCCGCGCAGGTCACCACGCCGGAGTTCCAGCGCCTGCTCGATGACATGTTCCAGACCATGTACGACGCGCCCGGCATCGGCCTGGCGGCCAGCCAGGTCGACGTGCACCAGCGTTTCATGGTCATCGACATCAGCGAAGAAAAGAACGAGCCGCAGGTGTTCATCAACCCGGACATCGTCGCGCGCGACGGCGAGCAGGTGTACCAGGAAGGCTGCCTGTCGGTGCCGGGCATCTTTGCCGACGTCACCCGCGCCAATGCGATCACCGTGCGCTTCGTCGATCGCCAGGGCCAGGCGCGTGAACTGCAGGCCGACGGTCTGCTCGCAGTGTGCATCCAGCACGAAATGGATCACCTCGAAGGCAAGCTGTTCGTCGATTACCTCTCGCCGCTCAAGCGCGAGATGGTGCGCAAGAAGCTGGCCAAGCAGCGTCGCCAGGCCGCAGCCTGACGCGCGGGATCCGGCAGCCGGGATCCGGGATCGCGGCCCGTTGATCGCGTCGGCGTCCCGGCCGGTCCCGAATCCTCAACCTCCTCGGTCCGATCCCCCATGAGAATCGTCTTTGCCGGCACGCCGGCGTTCGCCGTACCCAGCCTGCGCGCGGCGCATGCACGCAATGAAGTCGTCGCGGTCTATACGCAGCCGGATCGGCCGGCCGGGCGCGGTCGCGGGCTGACGCCCTCGCCGGTGAAGCTGGAAGCGATCCAGCGTGGCATTCCGGTGTTGCAGCCGGTGTCGCTGAAGAAGAAATCCGCGCAGGAAGCGCTGCGCGCGCTGGAACCGGATCTGATGATCGTCGTGGCCTACGGGTTGATCCTGCCGCAGGCCGTGCTCGACATTCCACGCTATGGCTGCTGGAACGTGCACGCCTCGATGCTGCCGCGCTGGCGCGGCGCCGCGCCGATCCAGCGCGCGATCGAAGCCGGCGACGGAGAAACCGGCGTCTGCCTGATGAAGATGGAAGCCGGCCTCGATACCGGTCCCGTGCTGCTCGCGCATCGAACGCCGATCGGCGAACAGGAAACCGGCGGCCAACTGCACGATCGCCTTGCCGAAATGGGCGCGGGCGTGCTGGCCGATGGCCTGGGCCTGTTGCGCGCCGAACTGCTGCCGGTGCCGTGGCAACAGCCGGAAGAAGGCGTGACCTACGCGCACAAGCTCGAGAAACACGAAGCGCGGCTGGACTGGCAGCAACCGGCCGACGTGCTCGCCCGTAAGGTGCGCGCGTTCGAACCGTGGCCGGTGGCCGAGGCGATCGTCGCCGGCGAGCGCCTGCGCATCCATGGCGCGGTGGCACTGCCATTGGCGCATGCATCGACGCCGGGCAGCGTGCTCGCGGCCGGACGCCAGGGCATCGACATCGCATGCGCCGAAGGCGCGCTGCGCCTGCGCGTGGTACAGCGTGACGGCGGCAAGGCGATCACCGCGGCCGATTACCTCAACGCGCGCCGCGACCTGGCGATTGCATCATGACGCCGGGCGGCGCTGGCGTTGCGGTACGTGCGCTGGCCGCCCGCGTGCTGCACGCGGTCGCGCACGAGGGCCGTTCGCTCAAGGCCGAATTGAATTCCGCGCTGGCGCAGTTGGAAGACCCGCGCGATCGCGCGCTGCTCGAAGCCATCTGTTTCGCCGCGCTCCGGCAACGCGCCCGCTACGATGCCGCGCTGCGGGACTGGATGCAGAAGCCGCCGGGCGCGCGTGACGGCGAACTGCGCTGCCTGCTGTGGGCCGGTTTCGCGCAACTCGACGTGCTCGGCCTGCCGGCGCACGCGGCGTTGTCATCAACGGTCGAAGCCGCACGTGGATTGAAGCGCACGCATCAGGCCGGCCTGGTCAATGCGCTGCTGCGTCGCGCTCAGCGCGAAGGCATACCCGCGGGTGATCCGGCGCAATCGTGGCCGGCGTGGTTGCAGGCGCGCATCCGCCGCGATTGGGGCGAACGCGCAGGTGCGATCTTCGCCGGCAGTGCGGAAGCGGCTCCGCTGTGGCTGCGGATCAATCGCCGGCATACCGATCCGTTGCGTTATCTCGAACGCCTGCGCGTCGAATGGCCCGAACTCCAGGCCAGCACCACGCCGCTGCTCGACGATGGGCTGCGCGTGGACACACCGGTCGCCGTGATCCTGCTGCCGGGGTTCGATGAGGGATGGATCTCCGTGCAGGATGGTTCGGCGCAGGCCGTGGCCGATGCGCTCGCGCCGCCGCGCGGATCGCGCGTGCTCGATGCCTGCGCCGCGCCCGGCGGCAAGGCCGCGCACCTGCTCGAACGCGACCCGGAACTGGACCTGCTCGCATTGGACATCGATGCGCGCCGGATGCGTCGGGTCAAGGACAATCTCGCGCGCAGTGGCGTCACTGCGCGAACGCACGTGGCCGACGCGGCCGACGTGGCCGCCTGGTGGGATGGTCGGCCCTTCGATGCGGTGCTGCTGGATGCACCCTGTTCGGCGACCGGGGTCGTGCGCCGGCAACCGGACGTGCTGCTGCATCGGCGACCCGAGGATGTCGACACACTGGTGCAGACACAGGGGCGGTTGCTGGAGGCGTGCTGGACGGTGCTGCGACCGGGCGGCGCACTGCTGTACGCCACGTGCTCGATCCTGAAGGACGAGAACGAACGGCAGATCGATGCCTTTCTGCAAAGAACGTCCGATGCGCGGGCCGAAGATCCGGGAGATGCATTCGGCCACGTGTCCGGTGCGGGGCGTCAGCGACTGCCGGGCGAGCAGGGCATGGATGGATTCTTCTACGCCAGGCTGCGCAAGGCTGCGTAGATTTCATTCCGCGTGAACCTGCGGCGCGCAAGATGCCCAAAGTTGCGGCTTCGGATTCATCCCGCGCATGGAGTTGCCGGAGAGCGTTCCAGTTCATCGATATGCCGGGCCTGTTTTCCTGGCGGCGACGTTCTGTGCCTGCGCCCTGTTGGTCATCGACAACGGGCTTGCGCTGTTCGCGGCGGGACTGGCAGCGACCACGCTGATGCAGTGGCAGGGCGCGCGCCATGGCGCACGCCAACCCATGCCGGGGCTCGGCCTGCTGGTGAGGCTGGTGATGTTCGTCCTCGGCACGGTGGCCATGTCCGCCCATGCGCATGGAAAGCCGCTGGATGCGCTGGACAATCCAGCACGGTTGCTGCTGATTCCCTGGTGCGCATGGCTGGCCCACGCCACCGGGGTGCGCCGCGAAGGACTCTGGAGTGGCGCGCTGCTCGGCGTGGCGCTGGCGTTCGTCATCGCCTGCCGCGATGTCGCGATGAACGCGCCGCGCGCCAGCGGTGGCGGAAATCCGATCGTGTTCGCCCAGCTCACGCTCGGATTGCTCGTCATCGTGCTGTTCGCAGCGCCGGCAACGTTGCCCCGCGCCGTGCGGATGGTGCAGATGGTCGTACTGTCGATGGGCGCTCTGGTCATTCTGTGGTCCGGCAGCCGCGGCACGCTGGCGGCGCTGGTGTGCCTGCTCGCCGTCGCCGTGCTGCGCCAGACCGTCCGCATCCACGTGCACCGGGCCGGTGCGATCGCGCTGTTGATCATCGCCGTGGCCGCTATCGTCTGGTTCACGCCGGCGTTCCGCTCGCCCCTGCGGCTGGATTTCATCGGCCCGGATCTGCAGCGATTCGTCAGCGGCAATCCGGATACGCCGATCGGTGCGCGGCTCGAACTGCTGGCGCTGGCCTGGCAGCAATTCATCGCCCATCCCTGGCAGGGCATCGGGCTGGGCAACTTCGGCGAAGTCGTGCAGCAATTACCGGGCTGCCAGCGCGTGCCGCCGATGGGCATGTGCGTACTGGCTCACGCACACAATGACCTGGCCGAGTGGTCCGCGACGATGGGCGTGCCGGGCCTGCTGGCGATCCTGTGCGTGTATGCCGTGCCGATGACGATGTTTGCCGCGATAATCCGCACCTGCGCGGACGAGGCGGCCAGACGCGCGGCATGGACCGGCGCCATGCTGATCATGGCCTATGCCATCTGCGGGCTGAGCCAGTCGATGTTCTCGCATGCGGCGACGGCCAGCGCGTACGCGGTGCTCACCGGTACGCTGCTGGGCATCGCGATGCGCCCGGTTCGGTGCGCGACATAGTCATCAGACAGGGTAGGACCATGCAGGATCTGCGCGAGCAGCGGTACATCGGATGGTTCATGTTGTTCGCGCTGGTCGTGATCGGCGCCGGGCTCGGGCTGCGCGCGCCCTGGCCCGCCGACGAACCGCGCTTCGTGCTCGTGGCCAGGCAGATGTGGGAATCGGGCCAGTGGCTGTTCCCGCACCGCGGGCAGGAGCTCTACGCGGACAAGCCGCCGCTGTATTTCTGGATACTCGCTTCGACCCACGCGGCGGTGCGCAACTGGAACATCGCGTTCCTGATTCCTTCGTTGCTGGCGTCACTGGGAACGCTGGCGCTGACCTACGATTTCGCGCGGCGTGCATGGAACCGCACCACCGGCCTGTGGGCCGCGGCCGCGGTGCTGTGCGCATTCCAGTTCGTGTATCAGGCCAAGCGCGCGCAGATCGATCCCACGCTGGTGTTCTTCACCACGCTGGCGATGTATGGGCTGGGCCGTCATCTGCTGTTCGGGCCGCACTGGCGCTGGTATTGGCTGGGGTGCTTCGCGGCAGGCCTGGGCGTGATCAGCAAGGGCGTGGGATTCCTGCCCCTGCTCGCACTGGTGCCGTATGCGCTGATGCGCTGGCGGGGCTGGCGTGGACTGGGCGAACCGGCCCCGGCCGGTGCGGGCCGGTGGTGGCTGGGCGCAGCGGCCTTCCTGTTCGCGATCGCGCTGTGGTTCGTGCCGATGCTGCTCACCGCCCTCGGTGACGGCGATCCGGAACACCGCGCCTACCTGGACGATCTGCTGTTCCGGCAGACCGCCACGCGCTACGTCAACGCCTGGCATCACCACGAGCCGTTCTGGTATTTCCTCCAGGTCATCGCGTTGTACTGGCTGCCGTTCTCGATCTTCATTCCGTGGCTCATCAAGCCCTGGCGCGAGGCGTGGGGCGCACGCGATGCGCGCGTGTGGTGGCCGCTGGCGTGGGTGCTGATCGTGCTGGTGTTCTTCAGCGCCAGTCCCGGCAAGCGCGACATGTACATCCTGCCGGCACTGCCCGCACTGGCGTGGGCGGCCGCGCCGTTCATGCCTTCGCTGTCCGGGCGTCGTGGCGTGCGTCGCGCCCTGCTCGCTTTTGCCGGCGTGCTGGGTGGCGCGCTGCTGCTGGCCGGTGTGCTCGCGCTGATCGGCAATCCTTCGTTCGAGACCAGGTTCGAGGCCGAGCGCGGTCTGACCGGGGACGCATCGGCCGATCACCTGTGGTGGATCATCGCGGTGATGGGCGGGCTGATTGTGCTGGCGTGCGCGCTGCTGCGGCAGAGGCGTGCGATCGCGCTGACGCTGGTGACGGTGCTGGTGCTGTGGACGGGCTATGGCCTGGCCATCGCGCCGCTGCTCGATGGCGAGAATTCCGCGCGCGATGTCATGGCCGACGCGCGGCGGCATGCCGGTGCGCGCACCATCGGCCTGGTCGACTGGAAGGAACAACAGTTGTTGCAGGCGGTGGGTCCGGTCACCGAATTCGGCTTCAAGGCGCCGGTGGAACTGCAATGGCAACGCGGCCTGGCGTGGCTGCGATCGGATCCCGCGCGGCGCGTGCTGATGCTGCAGGACGCCACGCTGCCGGCATGCATCGATCGCGCACGCGCGCTGCCCCTGGGGGCGGCCAACCGGCGGAGCTGGTGGCTCGTGGATGCGGATGTCGCATCCGCATGCACGATCGCGCCCTAGGATTGCAACCGCAGATCCGGCAGTGGCGACTGCGCGAATTCCTGCAGATGCCGATCCAGCCCGTGCGCATTGCGCGCACGCGGGTTCTTCAGGGTCTGGGCGAGCAGATGATCGTTCGGGCTGGTTTCGCCATCGTGGCGTTCGCGGTGGTACAGGTGCGCGGCCAGCCCGGCGAAGCGCAGCGATTTGCGCCGGATGCCGGCATGCACCGCGCGCACCGCGAGATCCTTGTCCTCGCGCCCCCAGCCCTCGTAGCGCTCGTCGAAACCATTGAGCGCGACCAGATCACTGCGCCACCAACCCTGGTTGCAGGTCTTGATCGCATCGACCGAATCACCGGTGCTGAGCCGGCCCCAGATCGCGGCCAGCCACGGCAGGCGCAGCGTATGACGCCGGCGCTTGATCCCCGGATCGAAGAAGCCCCAGCGCGGTTGGTCCGCGGCCAGCAGCCGATCGCGCCCCGTTTCGGTGGTGAGCACGCGCATGCCCTGCACGAAGGTGTGCGGACGCGCGGCGCGGACGTGATCGGCGATGAAGCGCGGATGCGGCACCATGTCGCCGTCGAGCAGCAGGACGTAATCGCCCTGCGTGGCCGCGATGCCGCGGTTGCGCGACAGCGCCGCGCGGAATCCCGCATCCTCGATCCAGCTATGGCGCAGCGGCACCGGATACTGGCGCGCGATGCGATGGATCAATGCGCGCGTTTCCTCGCCGGAACCATCATCGGCGACGATGACCTCCGCAGGCAGCGCGCGCTGCCGGGCCAATCCCAGCAATACTTTTTCCAGCGCCTGCGGCCAGTTGTAGGTGGTGACCACGACACTGACCGCGCGAGGATGGCGCGGGTACTGCCCGTCCATCTTCAGCGCCGTCCCTTGCGATGGCCCAGCAGGATGCCGACCGCCCGTTCGTAACGCTTCCACCACGGCGATACGCCGCGCAATGCCAGCGAAGCGTAGCGCTTCATTTCCGCCCGCGAAGGATCGGGCTTGGTGCGGTACTCGTACTTGCTGTGATCCACGCAGGACGCATCGATGCCGGCGCGCGCCGCGTAGTGGTGGATGATGCCGTGATTCCGCATGCGGTTACGATACAGGGAAACTGGATCGCGCCGCGTGGCCCACCAGCCATTCTTGCCGTGGGATCGATAGCCGACGCTGCCGGTCGGCAGGTAGTACTTGCGCGCGCCGAGGATGCTGGCGCCGTGCACGACGCAGGCATCGGCACACAGCCGCCAGCTCTTGCCGAACGAGGCGGGCAGATCCAGCGTGTCCTGCGCCCAGCGCAGGCGCAGCGACAGTGCCGAGGTCGGCGCGCCATACCACGGCTGCAGGATGTAGGTGCTGATCGCGGTGAAGCCCAGATCGATCGGCGCGTCACTGCCCTCGAAGCGGATGTGCTCGTTGTCGTCGCCGAACACCTGCAGATCGCTGAAGACGAAATCCACGTCCTTGCGTGCGTCGTACAACGCGGCCAACTGCGCCAGGTAGCCCGGCTCCCAGCGATCGTCCGCATCCAGGAACGCCACCACCTCGGCGGTGGCCGCCGCCACGCCGCGCTGGAACGCCACCAGCTGCCCGCCGTTCTGGCCGAACAGCAGCGTGACCCGCGCATCCTCGCCGTAGCGCTCCTGCAGCAGTTCGCGCGATCCATCGGTGGAACCGTCATCGACCACGATGATCTGGCTCGGCGCATGCGTCTGCGCCAGCGCGCTGTCGATCGCTTCGGCCACGAAGGGCCGATAGTTGTAGTTGGTGACGATGACCGCGAAGCTGGTCATGCGGCCGCGCCTTCCTTCAGCAGGTGACGGAAGTAGCCGATGGTTTCCTTCAGCCCGTCTTCCAGCGAAACCTTCGGTTCCCAGCCGAGTTTTTGCCGCGCCAGCGAAATGTCCGGCTGGCGTTGTTTCGGATCGTCGGCCGGCAACGGCTTGAACACCAGTTTCGAACTGCCGCCGACCAGCATCAGCACCTTCTCGGCCAGTTCGAGCATGGTGAACTCGCCCGGGTTGCCGATGTTGATCGGGCCGGTGAACCCGCGCTCGGTGTCCATCATGCGGATGAAGACCTCGATCAGATCATCGACGTAGCAGAAGCTGCGCGTCTGGCTGCCATCGCCGTAGATGGTGATGTCCTCGCCCTTGAGCGCCTGCACGATGAAGTTGCTGACCACGCGGCCATCGTTGGGATGCATGCGCGGGCCGTAGGTGTTGAAGATGCGCACGACCTTGATGTCCAGTTCGTGCTGGCGGAAATAGTCGAAGAACAGCGTTTCGGCGCAGCGCTTGCCCTCGTCATAGCAACTGCGCAGGCCAATCGGATTGACCCGCCCCCAGTACGATTCCGGCTGCGGATGCACTTCCGGGTCGCCATACACCTCGCTGGTCGAGGCCTGGAAGATCCGCGCGTCCAGCCGCTTGGCCAGGCCGAGCATGTTGATCGCCCCGTGCACGCTGGTCTTGGTGGTCTGCACCGGATCGTGCTGGTAATGCACCGGCGAGGCCGGGCAGGCGAGATTGAAGATGCGGTCCACTTCCACATAGAGCGGGAAGGTCACGTCATGCCGCATCAGCTCGAAGTAGGGATGGCCGATGAGGTGGGCGACGTTGCGCTTGCTGCCGGTAAAGAAATTGTCGACGCAGAGCACGTCGTGGCCGTCGCGGATCAGCCGATCACACAGGTGTGATCCGAGGAAGCCGGCGCCGCCGGTGACGAGGATTCGCTTCATTCAGGGTCCTGGGGGTGGAGACGCCGGGGAAAACACAACCCCCAAACGTTGGGTCTCCATTGTGGAATATCTCACGCAGCCAGCGATAGCCCACGACCTGAACCGGCGGGCCCGGTCCCGGCCCCGGATGCGCGCGATCAGCCCGCGTCCAGCCGCCGATCCATGCGTTCGACCCACGCCTGGAACATCAGCACGCCCCACAGATGCGTGTGCCATTTGCGCTGACCGGCGAGGAAATCCCGCCAGAGTCCGCGGATGACCGCCGGATCCAGATGGCCTTCCTCGCGCAGGCGACGCGCGTCCAGCTGGGCCTCGGCCCAGTCGCGCAGGGGGCCGCGCAGCCAGTCCCCGACCGGTGCGCCGAAGCCGGATTTGGGCCGGACCACCAGCGACTCGGGCAGGTACCGGCCGAGCAATTGCTTGGGCAGGTGCTTGAGCGTATCGCCGTGCTGCTTCATCGATTGCGGCAGCGACCACGCGAATTCGACCACCCGCCAGTCGAGCAGGGGCGCACGCGCTTCCAGCGCCACCGCCATGCTGCAGCGATCGACCTTGGTCAGGATGTCCTCGGGCAGGTAGGCGGCGAAATCCAGCGCCATCAGTGCATCGGCGGCCGTGCCGTTGCGCGGCAGGCACGCTGCATCGTCATACGCCGTGAGCGCGCGCGACGCGCCGCGGACCACGGACTCGGGCTGGCGCCAGCGGCTGACGCGATTGCGCGCCACCGCCTGCAGGTCCAGCGCCGACGCCTCGCCGCGCAGCGCCGCCAGGCCGCCCAGTCGCGCCGATTCGCCCGGCTCGCCGGCCCAGCGCGCGAGCCATCGACGCGGCAATTGCGACAGCAGCCGCTCGTTGCGCAGGGCGCGGGCATAACGGCCATAGCCGAAGAACAGTTCGTCGCCGCCGTCACCCGACAACGCCACCATCACATGCCGGCGCGCCAGCCGGCACAGCAGCGCCATCGGCAGTTGCGAGGAATCGGCGAACGGTTCGTCGAACATCGTCGCCATCGCCGGCACCAGATCCAGCGCCGCGTGGCCGTCGGCGCGCAGTTCGGTGTGATCGGTGCCCAGATGCCGCGCCACCGCCGCGGCATGCGCGCTCTCGTCATGCACGGCATTGTCGAAGCCGATCGAGAAGCTGCGTACCGGTCGCGAGGACTGCGCCTGCATCAGCGCGGTGATCAGCGAGGAATCCGTGCCGCCGGACAGGAACGATCCCAGCGGCACGTCAGCCACCATGCGCAGGCTCACCGCATCCCGCAGCAGCGCATCGAACGCATCCAGCGCCTGCGCCTCGTCGCCGGCGAAACCCCGTCCGATGGCCTGTTCCTGTTGCGCGCGCGCGTTCCACCAGTATGTGGTGTCGCGCGCCGGAACGTGATCATGGCGACCGCTGCGCAGGGTCGTGTCGTCCAGCCGCATCAGCGCACCGGCGCGAAGCTTGTGCACGCCACGCAGGATGCAATGCGGTGCGGGGATGTAGTCCAGCCGCAGCAACAGCGCCAGTGCGTCCGGATTCACCTGCGCCTGCAACGCGGGATGCGCGCGCAAGGCCGAGAGTTCGCTGCCGAAGAGGAATGTGCCGTCGGCAGCCCACCCGTAATACAGCGGTTTCTTGCCGACCCGATCGCGCGCCAGCCACAGCGCGCGCGCCTGTCGATCCCAAGCCGCGATCGCGAACATGCCGTTGCTGCGCGACAGCGCTGATTCCACGCCCCATTGCGCGATGCCAGCCAGCAGCACTTCGGTATCCGAGCGCCCGTGGAAGCGATGACCGAGTGATTCCAGTTGCGTGCGCAGTTCGGCGTGGTTGTAGATCTCGCCGTTGAAGATCAGGACCCAGCGCCCGTCGGCCGACAGCATCGGCTGATGGCCTTCCGGACTGAGATCCAGAATCGACAGTCGCCGATGCGAAAGCACCAGCCCGCATTCGGCATCGACCCAGGTACCGGCATCATCCGGGCCCCGATGGGCGATGGCCGTGCCCATGCGCTGGCCCAATGCATGCAGCGCCTGCGCATCGAGCACACGGTCCGCTTGCCAGGCGCCGGCGATGCCGCACATGCTCAGCGCCCCCGCGGGGACAGCGCGACCCGGCCCGAAAGCGCGCCCGCACACGACGTTGGGAAGATGGACGCAGACATGGGCCAGTCGCCGGAAACCAGCGCGTATTGTTGGTCATCGACCCGGTGAAGGGAAGCAAGCGCGCGTTGCCGCGCCCGCTCAGCGATCACCGATGCGCTGCCCGTTCTGCAGCATCCACAGCATGATGGTCTTCTGCCGCACATAGTTGGCGCGCACGTACGCGTACACCAGCCCATGCCAGCCGTCGCGGAAGCCGCCGCGCAGGAGGAAACCGCGCCAGAAACGCCACGCCGGCGCAAGGATCAGCTTGCCGAGGGTGGCGCGCCTGCCGCGCGCGAAATCGTGTTCGGCCATCATGCGTGCATAGCGCTGGGTCTTGCTCAGTTGCTGCTCCAGCGATCGATACGGGTAATGGATCAAATCGCCGGGCAGGGCACCGACTTCGCCGTCCACGCTGGCGGCCTCGTGGATTTCACGCGTGCCGCGCCAGCCGCCGCGGCGCCGATCGAACAGGCGCAGCACCCGGTCGGGATAGGCGTTGCCGTGGCGAAGGAAGCGGCCGAAGTATTCCGACAGTCGCGCGAACCGATAACCGGCCTTGCCGTCGAAACCGCGCGCGCGTGCCGCTTCGATGGAGGCGCGCAGCGGCTCGCTGACGCGCTCATCCGCATCCAGGCAGAGCACCCAGTCGTGACGGGCCTGTTCGACCGCGAACTGCTTCTGGCTGCGGAAGCCGGTGAACGCACGCTGCAACACGCGCGCGCCCGCGGCCTCGGCGAGTGCGGCGGTCGCATCGGTGGACTGCGAATCGACCACGATGATCTCGTCGCAGAACGACAGCGACGCCAGGCAGTCACCGATCCGGTCGGCCTCGTTAAACGTGATAATACAGGCTGAAATCGGCGTCGAAGGCGAAGGAGAGGCGTTAATGGCGGACTACCTGTTGTTTGCGACCGAACGCTACGCGCTGCCCATCTTGCAGCCGCTGGCCGATGCGCTGCAAGCACAGGGCCACGGGGTCCATGCATGGCTGGTGGATGGCGCGCAGGGCTCGCGCCTGCGCGCGCCGGCGCATGCGATCGAAGACGCGCGCAGCGCAGTGGCATTGCGTCCGCGCGCGGTCTTCAGCGCGGCCAACTGGGTGCCGACCTTCGTCGGCGGCGCCAAGGTGCAGGTCTTCCATGGATTCAACGTGGAAAAGCGCGACGCCGCGCGCGGGCATTTCCGCGTGCGCGGCATGTTCGACCTCTACTGCACGCAGGGGCCGGCCACGACCGCCCCGTTCCAGGCGCTCGCGGCCGAGGCCGGGCACTTCAAGGTGGTCGAGACCGGCTGGCCCAAGCTCGATCCGCTGTTCGGCGGTGCAGATGCGCTCGCCGATCGCCTGCGCACGCAGGCGCAGGGCCGACCGCTGGTGATGTTCGCCTCCACCTTCACCGAACGCCTGAGTGCGGCGCCGCATCTGCATGCAGCGATCACGCAGCAGATCGCACGCGGGGATCGCTACTGGATCCTCACCCTGCATCCCAAGTGCGCGCCGGAACTGTTCGATCGCTACCGCGCGCTGGCCGGGCCGAACGCCGCCTTCATCGAAACCGAGGATCTGATCAGCGCCGAGCGTGCGGCCGACGTGCTGCTCGCGGATACGACCTCGGTGGTCAGCGAATTCGTCGTGCAGCGCAAACCGGTGGTGACGTTCCGCAACCGCGCACCCAAGCCGCACATGCTGGACTTCGATGATCCGGCGCAACTGGACGCCATGCTGGCGCGTGCGTTCGCGCCGGACGAATTACTGCGGCGCGCGCTGGCCGAATATGCCGATGCGATCCACCCGTACCGCGACGGGCATTCCTCGCAGCGCGTGATCACCGCCACCGAGGGCCTGCTATCCGGCGAACTCGGCCGATTGCGGCCCAAGCCATTCGGCGGCTGGATCCGCGCGTTGCAGATCCGGAAGGACCTCGCGTACTGGGGGCCGGCCGGGCGCTGATCACCAGCGCAGCCGGCGGTGTGCCAGCGCCTGGCTCAATCGCTGCTGCAGGGCGATGGCGTCGTCCAGCGCGAGAAAGCGCAGGCGCAACGGCGGGCCGAGCCCGTTGTCGCCCGCGGTGTCGAGCCACAGCGTCGCGGTGCCGCACCAGCGGTCCATCGGTGTGCGGCTGATCCGCATGGCCTGCAACTTGTCGATCTCGGCGAAACGCCACCAGCGCGACCACGCGCCTCCTCGGACCGCGACGAGTCGATCGTCCACCGAATAGCCGGATCGCACGGCCTGCCGGTAGGCCGCATACAACGACACCAGCGGCCACAGCAGGATCAGCACCGCGATCGATCCCCGGTTCGCGAACAGGCCGATCGCCAGCACGACCGCGATCAGCAGGGACGGCCACCAGATCCGCCACAGGATGCGCGGCGGCCATCCGTTCCAGGCCGGCGGTGGCCACGCCGCGACGGGCAACAGGTGGGCGATGAGCGCGTCGCACTGCGCCGGAGTGGCGATGGGGGCCAGCACTTTCAGCGCGCGTTCGTCATTGCCTTTCTGCGCGACCGCCGTATCGATGCGCAGGCTTCGCCGCCGGAACAGGCGATGCAACACCCCTTCGCGCAAGGTCCAGGCCTGTATCCGTCGCCGCGCCACGCTGCTGCGCACGCGCGCCAGCAGGCCGCGTTCCACCGTCAGCCGGCGATCGGCTTCGCTCAGCGTGAAGCCGTGGTACTGCAGCAACGATTGGATGATCGACAGTACGCGCGTGAACACGATCGCGGCCAGCAATGCGCACAGCACCACCGCCGCCGCACCGAGCCAGCTCCATTGCAGGTGGCTGGCGAAACCGAAGGCCTCGCGCGCGTAGTGCTCCACCCAATTGGCCATCCTGCGTTCGGGCACGATCTGCCACGCCGCGCCGAAGGCCGCCGCGACGATCACCAGTCCGCGATTGGAGATCAGCCCCAGCCGGATGATCTCCATCGTTGACAGTTCGAGCAGTCGATCCGAAGGCGATTCGGCAGCCATGGCCGCCTCGGTGCCCGCGATCGCGCCGCGGTGGCGGATCAGGTTTTCCAGTTGCGCCGCCGCGGCCAGGCTCAGCACGCGCATCTCGGCTTCGGGTTTTTCGCCGCCGGCCGATTCCAGCCTGACTTCGGCCACGCCGAACAGCCGGTGCAGCAGGGATTGATGCACCACCACGTTATGGATCCGTGCGTAGGGAATGTCGCGCACGCTCCGATGCAGCCAGCCGCTGCGAACCGTCAGGCCATCGGCGCCGATCCGGTAGCGGTAGGTGAAGTAGCGCATCACCGCGATCACCACCAGCACGATCATCGCGATCACGGGCGCGAGCGCGCCCCACAGCTCGCGATCCGCATTGCGCCCGCCGAAGACCAGAATCGCCAGCAATGGAAGCACGAACTGCTTGAGCTGCTGGATCAGGACGAACAGCCACGACCACGGATGCAGCCGGGACTCTCCGTGCATGGGCAGGGGCGGCGGTCCGCTCATTCAGAGCGCGTCGTCATGATCGAGCTGATGCGCGAGGCGGTTGCGCAGGCGTTCGGCATCGTCCGCATCGAGGCCGGCGACATTGACGGTCGCCATCCGCGTACCGGCCGTGTGCACGACCAGGGTGGACAATCCCATCATCCGCTCGAGCGGGCCGCGCTTCAGATCCAGATGCTGCACGCGCGAGATCGGGACGTGGGTTTCGCTCTGCCACCAGTTGCCGCGACGCAGCGCGAAGGCATCATCACCCAGCCGCCAGCGGACGCGGCGATGACGACGCAACCCCAGCCAGCCGCCGAGCGCGATGCCCGTCGACACGAGCGCCGGCACCACCTGCCATTGCCATGGCGAGAGCGCGTCGAATGCGGTGCACAGCACGATTCCCGCTGCCAGCATCGGCGCGCCGAGCGCCAGCGCATTGCCGAGCGCGGCCAGCACCGCACCACGCGGCGGCAGCGATTGCCAGTCGCCGGCAGCAGGGGATGGCGCGGCTTCCATCAGCGCCTGGCCGCCCGCATTTCGGCGAACGTGTTGTAGTCCTGCACGTAGTCCACGCCCTTGCGATAACGGGACAACCGCGCCTGCATGCGCTTGATGGCCGCGGCATTGCTTTTCTTCAACTCGGCGCTCGCGGACAAGCCATCGATCGCGCGCTGCTGGAATTGGATGGCGTCATCGAACCGACCGTTGGCGGCCATCGCCGCGGCCACGGTATCCAGTTCCGACGGCTGCAACGTGTCGACCTGCTTGATCATGTGTTCGACCAGCGACAGCGCCTTCTGCGGATCACGCTGATCCGGCCGCGGGCAGGTGGCCCAGGTCCACACCTGATCATTGCGTGCATTCTGCGCGCCGGCTTCTTCCGCGCGCGCCTGCCATTCGGCGGCTTGCCGGCAGTCGCGGGCCAGCCCGCCGGATCCTTCGAAATACAGCGTGCCCAGCAGGCTCATCGCCGTGGGCCTGCCGGCTTCGGCGGCACGGCGCACGTGCCGCGCAATGCGGATCAAGCCGGGCTCATCGAGCCGGGCGGTATCGGAAACCAGATACTGGACCAGCAGTTCGGCCGCGGTGGCGTTGCCGCCTTCGCTGGCCTTTTCGAGCAGTTCGACGCCGCCCGGTTCGTCCTTCTTCACCCATTGCGGTGCGCTGCCGCTGAGCTTGAAGGAGGCAAGCGCGAGCTGTGCCAGCGGATCCCCGTCCTGGGCCTTCTGCGTCATCGCGCCGATGCGGCGTTCGATCACGCTGGCGTAATCGGGCCAGCGTTCGTTTAGGCGGACGCGCTGCGCGCTGTCATCCAGCAGCGGACGGTCGAGCGTGGCCAACGAGGGCGCTGCATCTTCCACTTTGAGGAACTTGGCGATCACGATCTCGAACAGCTGCGTGCTCGTCATCGCCGATTCGTTGAAGCTGCGATCAACCAGGGCCGACGAGTCCGGCACCAGCGACAGGTAGCGATACTTCCAACCGTCGGCTTCGTGATCGAAATCCGGCCCGAACTGGAATTGCGATTCGGTGGGTGGCGCGACCTCGCTGACAGCGTAATCGCCGACCACGGTGACGTGGCTGAGCGCCAGCAGCGGTTCGCCTTCTGCCTTGTCCACGCCGCTCCAGCCGCGCTGCACGCACAGGGACGCGACGGCGCGATCGTCCATCGCCTTGAGCGCCTGATCGGTCTGGCTGGCGCGCAGCAGATACACCATCAGCCGATCCATCGAGGGCAACCTGCGCAGTTGTTCGGTCGAGGCGTACAGGGCGGCATCACGGAGAAACCCGAAATGCGCCAGGCTCGAAGCCGACAACAGTTCCACGCTCTTGGGATCGTCAGCGTTGCTGAGTTCCGCATAGCGATCCCAGGCGCGGCTGACGGCGTTCATCTGCGCCAGATCATCCGAAGCCCACGCCGATGGCGACAGCATCACCACCAGTCCCAACACCCATCCCTTGCGCATACGCTCCCCTTGCCTGTGCCTGCTGCTTCAGCGGTAAGGATTTTCCTCGCCGCTCCCCGGTGGGCGCAGGGTATAGCGTTTGTAGGTCCACTGGTACTGGGCCGGGTGTCGGCGCGCGATGCGCTCCACGCCGGCATTGAGCGCGGTCACCGCCACCACAGGATCGGCATCGGCGACGGCTGCCGGCGCGGGTTCGAAGTGCAGGCTGAAATCCGGCCCGTCGCCGATCCGTTCGCACCAGGCGAACAGCACCAGCGCGCCGGTGCGTTCGGCCAGGCGCGACAGCAGCGTCATCGTCAACGCCTGCACGCCGAAGAACGGCGCGAATTCCCCGTCGCCGGCCTTGGGCTGCTGATCCGGGAGGATTGCGATGACCCCGCCCTCCTTCAACTGCTTCCACAACTGCCGCACCGCCGGACCTTCTGCGCGCACCTGGGTGATGTTGCTGGCGCCGCGCGCGCGCAGCAGGAAGGCATCGCCCACCGGCGATTCCGGCACGCGGTACACGAACGCATACGGCCCGCGCGAGGCCAGCCACTGGTTCAGCAGTTCCCAGTTGCCGTAATGGGGCGCTGCGATGATCACGCTGCGCCGCTGCGCCAGCGCCTGCTCGTACAACTGGCTGCCATGCTGTTCGCGGATGCGCGCCAGATTTTCGGCGTGCGGACGTGTCCAGAACCGCAGCGTCTCCATCACCTGCCGCGTGGTCGTGCGCAGGATGTCGCGATGCAGGGCAGCTCGCTGCGCGTCGTCGAGCTCCGGATAGGCCAGTTCGAGATTGCGGCGCGCGACCCGGCTTTCGCGCGCGTCGGTGCGGCGCCAGAACCACGCCAGCGCATCGGCCAGTCCACACAGCCAGGACCACGGCAGGCGCATCAGCGCGGCCGTAGTGGCGAAGAGGATGCGGGCGGTCAGCTCGGGCTTCATCGCGTCAGTCTAGCGGTTGACCTTTTGACCCACGATCCCGAGCATGCGCGCATGCTTGCCCTCATCCAGCGCGTGACCCAGGCCTCCGTGAGCGTGGAGGACCAGATCGTCGGCCAGATCGGTCCGGGCCTGCTGGCGCTGATCGGGGTGGAGCCGGGGGATGCCGAGGCGCAGTTGCAGCGCATGGCCGATCGCCTGCTCGGCTATCGCGTCTTCGCCGATGACGCCGGCCGGATGAACCGGTCCCTGACCGACACCGGCGGTGGCCTGCTGCTGGTCAGCCAGTTCACCCTCGCCGCCGACACCCGCTCCGGGATGCGCCCGAGCTTCACCACGGCCGCTCCGCCCGACGAGGCTGAACGCGGCTTCAACCGGTTGGTCGCCATTTGTCGCCAAAAGCATGCGCCGGGGGTGGAAACCGGGCGTTTCGGGGCCCATATGGTCGTCAGCCTGATCAACGACGGCCCCGTGACCTTCCTGCTTCGCCCCTGAGGTTTTCCCCAGGCAGGCGAGGCGCTGCCGGACCCCCAGCGGGCCGAGGAGGGGCGCCCGGTGGTATAATGTCAGGTTCCTCCTCCTCTTCCTGCCGGTGGCGCAACCTCCATGGCCAACGAACGTCCTGCCCAACAATCCGAAATCAAATTGCTGATCAGCAAGGGTCTTGAGCAGGGCTACCTGACCTACGCCGAAGTCAACGATCACCTGCCGGACGATCTGGTCGATCCGGAGCAGATCGAGGACATCATCGGCATGATCAACGGCATGGGCATCGACGTCCATGAAGTCGCGCCCGATGCCGAAACCCTGCTGCTGTCCGACGGCAACACCGGCGGTCGCGAAGTCGACGAGACCGCGGCCGAGGAAGCCGCCGCCGCGCTGACCTCGCTCGACACCGAAGGTGGCCGCACCACCGATCCGGTGCGCATGTACATGCGCGAGATGGGCACGGTCGAACTGCTCACCCGCGAAGGCGAAATCGCCATCGCCAAGCGCATCGAGGAAGGCCTGGGCCAGGTGCAGGCCTCGCTCGGCAACTTCCCGTGGTCGGTCGAGCTGCTGCTGGAAGAATACGAACTCCACAAGGCGGGCAAGAAGCGCCTGGCCGAAGTCGTGGTCGGCTTCAATGACGTCGAGGAGCCGGTCGAGGAAATCCCGGTACCGGAAGAATCGCTGGAAGCGGCCGACGCCGACGACGAAGAAGAAGAAGCCGAGGACGGCGCCACCGAGGAAGCAGCGCCGACCGGCCCGGATCCGGAGGAAGTGGCCCGCCGCATGCAGGCGCTGGCCGATGGCTACGCCAAGTTCAAGAAGGCCTATGCCAAGGGCGGCGCCACCGACAACAAGGCCGCCAACAAGGTGCGCGCCGAGATGGCCGAGGTGTTCGTCACCCTCAAGCTGCCGCTGGCGCTGACCGACACGCTGGTGCGCAAGCTGCGCGACGTGGTCAACGAGGTCAAGGATCACGAGCGCCGCGTGATGCATCTGTCGGCCAACGTCGCCAAGATGCCGCGCAAGGATTTCCTGCGTGCGTGGGAAGGCAACCAGACCAACCTGGGCTGGGTGGACGAAGTCCTCAAGCGCAAGCAGAAGTGGTCTTCCGGCCTGCGTGAAGTGAAGGATCAGATCATCGCCGAGCAGGAAGCCACCATCGCCATCGAACAGGCGATGCACCTGCCGCTCACCGAGATCAAGGAAATCAGCCGCGCCATGGCCTATGGCGAAGCGAAGGCGCGCAAGGCCAAGAAGGAAATGGTCGAGGCCAACCTGCGCCTGGTGATCTCGATCGCCAAGAAGTACACCAACCGTGGCCTGCAGTTCCTCGACCTCATCCAGGAAGGCAACATCGGCCTGATGAAGGCGGTCGACAAGTTCGAATACCGCCGCGGCTACAAGTTCTCGACCTACGCGACGTGGTGGATCCGCCAGGCCATCACCCGCTCGATCGCCGATCAGGCCCGCACCATCCGCATCCCGGTGCACATGATCGAGACGATCAACAAGCTCAACCGCATTTCCCGCCAGATGCTCCAGCAGTACGGCCGCGAGGCCACGCCGGAAGAACTGGCCAAGGAAATGGACATGCCGGAAGACAAGATCCGGAAGGTGATGAAGATCGCCAAGGAACCGATCTCGATGGAAACCCCGATCGGCGACGACGAGGATTCGCATCTGGGCGATTTCATCGAGGACACCAACGTGGAGTCCCCGATCGACAACACCACCAACATCAACCTCCAGGAAACCGTGCGTGACGTCCTGGCCGGCCTCACCCCGAGGGAAGCCAAGGTGCTGCGCATGCGCTTCGGCATCGACATGAACACCGACCACACCCTCGAGGAAGTCGGCAAGCAGTTCGACGTCACCCGCGAGCGCATCCGCCAGATAGAGGCCAAGGC
>JAEWBY010000020.1 GCA_023390905.1 Pseudomonadota bacterium
CGTCACCACATCGCGCAGGTCATCATTTCAGGTCATAAGCCCTATGCTAGACTTGCAGGAAGGCCATGTATTCGTTGAATTAACCTATCCCCACCTTATCGGCTTCGGGTTATGTACGGCATCACGAAGTGGCGACCTCCACACCGGGCTAATCCGGGGGTGGAACCGTTGACCCGAGTACAACGTAGACCTGCACCAATCGTGCCAAGGACAAAGTCAGGGCAAACCATGGCGAACCAAGGGCAGAGCGCCGATCGCGGTCTCGAGGGGCTGACGGCTGCTGCGAAAACTGCTGCCAATGCCGAAGGCGCCAAGAAGGGCCTGCCCCCGGTGCATCTGTGGAATCCGCCGTTTTGCGGCGATCTCGACATCCGAATCGCCTCCGATGGTACTTGGTTCTACTTGGGCACGCCAATCGGCCGCCCGGCGCTCGTCCGGCTGTTCTCGACCATCCTGAAGCGCGAGGGCGACAAGCACTTCCTGGTCACGCCGGTGGAGAAGGTCGGCATTCGCGTCGATGACGCACCCTTCATGGCGGTCGAGATGCAGAAGGACGGCGAGGGGAAGCATCGCGTGCTGCGCTTCCGCACCAATGTCGACGACTGGGTCACCTGCGATGCCGCGCACCGGCTGCGTTTCGAGCAGGCGGCGGACGGCGGCCTGACGCCCTACTTGCACGTCCGCGCCGACCTCTGGGCCAAGGTGACGAGGGCGCTCTATTACGATCTGGTTGACATGGGCGAGGAGCGGATGGTCGATGGCCAGCCGATGTTCGGCGTCGAATCGTCAGGCGAATTCTTTGCCATGGCCGATGCGGAGCAGGTGAGGGCCGCGCTTTGAACAAGCCACTTCTGACCCCCGACCCGGTCCCGCTCGGCGCGGCGGATTTCTTCGCCCGCTCGAAGGCGAAGCTCGGCTTCGACGTGCCTCCCGGCCTCTACGATCCCAACATCATTCCCGCCTCGGGCGATCCCGGTACCGACAAGATGCTCGAGATCATCGCGCGCGAGCAGCCGGTGCGCCCCGCGGCGGTTCTGATCGCGGTGGTCGACCATCCCGAGCCGACCATCCTCCTGACGCAGCGCTCGGCGCATCTCAACGACCACGCCGGACAGATCGCCTTTCCCGGCGGCAAGATCGATGCGACCGATTCCTCGCCGCTGGACGCGGCGCTGCGCGAGGCCGAGGAGGAGGTCGGACTGTCAAGAGACTTCGTCGAGCCGCTCGGCTATCTCGATCTTTACGGCACCGCGTTCGGCTTCCGCATCCTGCCGACGGTCGCCAAGGTCCGGCCGGGCTTTTCGCTCACCATCAACCAGTCCGAGGTCGACGACGCCTTCGAGGTGCCGCTCGCCTTCCTGATGAACCCGGTCAACCATCAGGTGCACAGCAAGGAATTCCGCGGCACGCCGCGGTCCTACTACGCCATGCCGTTCGCGGAGCGTTACATCTGGGGGGCGACGGCCGGAATGCTGCGTGTGCTGTATGAGCGGATCTATTCGTCATGATCCGGCCGGTCCTGACCGAGATCGGAATCTTCCTCATTCCCTTTGCCGTCTATGCGCTCTTCCTGGCCGCGACGCGGTCCGGCCTGTTCGCGCGCTCGTCCTGGCCGGTCACCGTTGTCGCGCGGCTGGCGCTGGCGGCGCTCGTGCTGGTAGTCGCCGGGCTGATCGGCTTTGCGCACTTCTCCGGCGCTGCGCCGGATTCGACTTACATTCCGGCCCATATCGAGAACGGCAGGCTGGTGCCGGGCGTCGAAAAATAGGGGCAGCACGATGAGCGCGGAGCCGTTACTTGCCGATGCGCCCTGGCTGAACGCCGGCGGCACCGCGCGCGTCCTGCAATTGCTCAACGCAGACGGCGAGGAGGCGCGGGTGGTCGGCGGCGCGGTGCGCAACGCGCTGCTCGGCCTCAAGCCGGGCGACATCGACATCGCGACTACGGCGCGCCCCGAAGAGGTGATGCGGCGCGCCAAGGCGGCCGGCATCAAGGGCGTGCCGACCGGCATTGATCACGGCACCGTCACGCTGGTGATCGACAGCCATCCCTATGAAGTCACAACGCTGCGCGAGGACACCGAAACCTTCGGCCGCAAGGCCAAGGTCGCGTTCGGCCGCGACTGGGTCAAGGACGCCGAGCGGCGCGACTTCACCATGAACGGCCTGTCGGTCGACGCAAGGGGCATCGTCTACGATTATGTCGGCGGCATCGCCGATGCCAAAGCGCGCCGGGTGCGCTTCATCGGCGATCCCGACCAGCGCATCGCCGAAGACTATTTGCGCATCCTGCGCTTCTTCCGCATCCACGCCGCTTTCGGCGCAGGCGAGCCCGACCGCGACGGCACCCTCGCCTGCATCCGCGGCCGCGCCGGCCTTGCGAGCCTCTCGGCCGAGCGGGTGCGGATGGAGACGCTGAAGCTCTTGGTGACGTCGGGCGCATCTGCCGCCGCGCTGGCGATGGCCGAAGGCGGCTTGCTGCAGACGCTGGTCGGCGGCGTCGTCTACACCGGACCGCTGGCGACGATGATCGCGATCGAGCGCGAGCTCGGCCTCACCGCCAGCAGCACGCGGCGCCTCGCCGCGCTGACCGTCGCCGTGACCGAGGATGCCAAGCGCGTCGCCGCGCGGCTGCG
>JAEWBY010000062.1 GCA_023390905.1 Pseudomonadota bacterium
CTCGCTGCTTCTGACTTATTCGTACAGCGTCTGGCACTGCGTGCAGAAGAAGCTGCGGCGATTCGTCCTGCCCAGGTGCGCGCGCGAGAGCTTGCCGTGGCCGCGCGGACACTCGCTCTTGTTGTGCACCAGCCAGTGCTTGCGCAGCACGTACTGCTTCTTCCACTCGTAGAACTGGAAGCTGTAGTCGCGCGCGTCCTTGATCAACTGCGTGCGCTTGCGCGCCGGCAGCGCGCCGAGCGTGCTGCACGGATGCACGCCGATGCGGTAGAGGACTTCGTTCTTGATGATGTTGCCGACGCCAGCGAACACCGTCTGGTCGAGCAGCGCATCGCAGGCCAGCGTCTGCGGCATCTTTTTCAGCTTGTCGCGCGCCAGCGCCGGATCCCACTGGTCCGACATGACGTCCGCGCGCCAGTCATAGACCTCATCCAGCGGCTCCTCGATATAGCGCAGAGACGAGGCATAGATGTTGAGCTCGCCGTTGTCGAACCGCAGGCTCAGGCGCGGGACGGCGGGCGCCGCCTTGCGTTCGTCGATGCGGTAGCTGCCGAACAGCAGCATGTGCACGCGCAGGCTGAAGCTGGAAAACTCGATCAGGAAATGCTTGCCCCAACTGCGGATCGCGACCACGCGCCGCCCCTGCATGCGCTGGATGTCCATGCGGCTGTTGCCGCCGACCTCGCGCACCGTCTTGCGCGCGAACTTCTTCGCTTCCTCGCGCAGGATGACCAGGGACGGGCCTTCAGGCATGGTGCGATCCGCAGCGAGGGATGGAATGCAGGACGCGCATCGATCAGATCCGCACGCGGCTGCAACGGGTGATCGCCGCGCACGAGGCATCGTGCATCGCCGACAGCGCCTGATCACGCAGCCGCGTCGAACGCGACGCCACGCCATCGCGCGGAATCTCGACCACGTACTCGCGTGCATGCGCGTCCATCGCCGTGGCCAGGATGCAGGAATCGGTCGCCAGGCCGGTCAGCACCAGCCGGCGCACCGCGAGCTGGGCCAGGAGCAGCGGCAGCGGTGTGGCCAGGAACGCCGAATGCTTGGGCTTCAGGATGAAATAGTCGTCCGGTTCCGGACGCAGCACGGTGGCGATTTCCGCGCCCGGCGCGTCCGGATGCGAGGAAATGGCGACGATTTCCTTGAAGTCCGCCTGCCAGTGCATGAAGTTGTCGTTGACGTAGATCACCGGCGCGCCGGCCGCGCGGAACCGCTGCTTCAGCGTGTGCAGGCGCCGCGCGACCGGACGCGCCTGCTGCGCGAGCGCCTGGCCGCCGGGAAAATCGAACAGGTTGATCATGTCGATGATCAACAGGGCCGCGGCTTCGCGGGCGGGATCGTGTTCGGGCTTCACGATGCGGTGGTGTGTCCTGGCGCGATGGTGCGAGCATGCCGCGGCATGTGCGCAACCGGCGTGAACGCGCGGGCGCTGCGTTCACTTCGTCATGATGCACGCCTGCCTAGGGTAGGGCCGGGCTCCACGAGGACAGCGCATGCACCGCAGCCGGCTCGCGCAGATCATCATCGATTGCCGCACACCGGAACTGGACCAGGCCGCCGAGTTCTGGGCGCGCGCGCTGGGATTGCCGTGGCGGCGCCTGGATGATCCGGCCGATGCGCACTACCGGCAACTGGCCACATCGACCGGCGAGCCGAACATCCTGTTGCAGGCCGTCGATCACCCCAGCCGCGTGCATCTGGATATCGAGTCCACCGACGTCGAGGCCGAAGTGCAGCGGCTGGAAGGGCTCGGCGCGCGCCGCATCGCCGCCGTGCGCCACTGGTGGGTGATGGAAGCGCCGACCGGGCATCGCTTCTGCGTGCTGCGTCCGCAGCGCCCCGGACTGGATCGCGAAGGCAACTGCTGGGATGGCGCATGAGCCAGGATGCCTCGCTGACCATCGCCACCTTCAACGTCAACGGCATCCGCACGCGCCTGCCGCACCTGCTGGAATGGCTGCGTCGAGAGCAGCCGCACATCGCCTGCCTGCAGGAACTCAAGTCGGCCGATCAGGGCTTTCCACGCAGCGATATCGAAGCCGCCGGCTACCACGTGCGATGGGTCGGACAGACCTCGTGGAATGGCGTGGCCGTGCTGACGCGCGGCGCGCCATCGAAGGAAATCCGCCGCGAACTCCCCGGCGATCCCTCCGACAGCCACGCGCGCTATCTGGAAGTCGAGGCATTCGGCGTCATCGTGGCCTGCCTGTACCTGCCCAACGGCAATCCGCAGCCGGGGCCGAAATTCGATTACAAGCTCAAGTGGTTCGATCGCTTCATCCGGCACGCGCGCAAGCTGCACGCGCTGGACAAGCCGGTGATCCTGGCCGGCGACTTCAATGTCGTGCCGACCGACGAGGACATCTACAACCCCAGGTCGTGGCGCAAGGATGCGCTGCTGCAACCGGAGAGCCGCGAGCGTTACGCGCGCCTGCTCGACATGGGCTGGGTCGATGCCTTGCGCGCAGTGCACGGCGATGCGCGCATCTACACGTTCTGGGATTATTTCCGCCAGCACTGGGAGCGCAACGCCGGCCTGCGCATCGATCATCTGCTGCTCAATCCGGTGATCGCGCCGTTCCTGCGCGACGCAGGCGTGGACCGCTGGGTACGCGATCAGCACAAGCCCAGCGATCATGCGCCGACGTGGATCCGGCTGGGCCTTCCGGTGGATGAGGCTGGCGCGGCGGAACCGTCGCGGAAATCGCGCACCTCCGCGCGCAGGACTTCCACCGGGACGACGACCGCCGGGAAAACATCCGCCTCCTCGTCCGCCGCGAAGAAGTCCACCGCGAAGAAGTCCACCGCGAATAAGTCCTTCGCGAAGAAAACCACCGCGAAGAAGTCCGCTGCGAAGAAATCCACCGCGAAGAAATCCACCGCGAAGAAATCCATCGCGAAGAAGTCCATCGCGAAGAAATCCGCCAGGTCGCGCCGCACGACTTGACAGTGCCGCGCCCGGCGCGCCTGATGGCGCACCGTTGCCAGCCGGACGCCGCCATGATCCTGTACATCCTCTACCTCGTCGCGATCACGGCCGAGGCGATGACCGCCGCGCTGGTGGCGGGACGCCGGCAGATGGACTGGTTCGGCGTCTGCGTGGTGGCGTCGATCACCGCACTCGGTGGCGGTACGGTGCGCGACATCCTCATCGATCGCCATCCGTTGAGCTGGATCGAGCACCCGGAATACCTGCTGATCACGGTGGCCGCCGCGCTCGCAATGGCATTCATCGCGCCCTACATGCGCCGGCTGCGCAAGGTATTCCTGACGCTCGACGCGATCGGCCTGGTGGTGTTCACCGTGATCGGCTGCAATCTCGCCGCCGCGATGCAGTTGCCGCTGCTGATCATCGTCGTGGCCGGGATGATCACCGGCTGCGCGGGCGGCGTACTGCGCGACATGCTGTGCGGGCAGGTTCCCCTGCTGTTCCAGAAGGAACTGTACGCCAGCGTCTCACTGCTCACCGGGGTGGTGTACCTGGCGCTGGAACGGGTGTCGATGCCGCAGGATGCAGCGGCCGGCGTGGCGATGGTCAGCGGCTTCGCGTTGCGCATGCTGGCGATCCGCTTCGAATGGAACATGCCGCGATTCGTCTATCGCGCCGAATGGGATTGACGCATCAATCGACGCGCCGGGTATCGGGCGAGGTGGTTGCGGTCACGCCCGTTGGCCCGGCTACATGGTCGGCATGACGAATTCGGCCGCGTGGCGCGCGCCTTCCGGCCAGCGTGCGGTGATGGTCTTGAGCCGCGTGTAGAAGCGCACGCCGTCGGGCCCGTGCACGTGCAGCGGACCGAACAGCGAGCGCTTCCAGCCACCGAAGCTGTGGAAGGCCATCGGCACCGGAATCGGCACGTTGATGCCGACCATGCCTGCCTGTACGCGATGCGCGAATTCGCGCGCGATGCCACCGTCGCGGGTGAACACCGCCGTGCCGTTGCCGTATTCGTGCGTGTTGACCAGTTCCAGCGCGGTCTCGAAATCCGGCACACGCACCACGCACAGCACCGGGCCGAAGATTTCCTCGCGGTAGATGCGCATGTCCGGGGTGACGTGATCGAACAGGCAGCCGCCGAGCCAGAATCCCTGCGGATGGTCGGCCACCGAACAGCCGCGACCATCCACCGCCAGCGTCGCGCCTTCGGCCAGACCGCTCTGGATGTAGCCGAGCACGCGATCGCGGTGCGCGGCGGTGACCAGCGGACCCATTTCCGGATCCTGTCCGCCCGGGCCGATCCTCAGCGCCGCGATCTTCGGCGCGAGTTTCCCAATCACTGCATCGGCCGTGTGATCGCCCACACAGACCGCCACCGAGATCGCCATGCAGCGTTCGCCGGCCGAACCGTAGGCCGCGCCGAGCAGCGCGGCGGCGACGCCATCGATGTCGGCGTCCGGCAGCACGACCATGTGGTTCTTAGCCCCGCCCAGCGCCTGCACGCGCTTGCCGTTGGCGCAGCCGCGCGCGTGGATGTATTCGGCGATCGGCGTCGAACCGACGAAGCTCACCGCCTGCACGCGCGGATCATCGAGCAGCGCGTCCACGGCCACCTTGTCTCCGTGCACGACGTTGAACACGCCGTCGGGCAGCCCGGCCTGTTGCAGCAGCGAAGCCAGCATCAACGAGGCGGAAGGATCGCGCTCGGAGGGCTTGAGCACGAAGGTGTTGCCGCACGCCAGCGCCACCGGGATCATCCACAGCGGCACCATCGCCGGGAAGTTGAACGGGGTGATGCCGGCGACCACGCCCAGCGGTGCGTGTTCGGTCCAGGAGTCGACATCGCGGCCGACATTCATCGAATGCTCGCCCTTGAGCAGATGCGGAATGCCGCAGGCGAATTCCACCACTTCCAGTCCGCGCGTCACTTCGCCGCGCGCATCGGACAGCACCTTGCCGTGCTCGTAGCTGATGCGCAGCGCGATCTCGTCGGCATGCCGCTCCAGCAGTTCCTTGAAGCGGAACAGCACGCGCGCGCGATTGAGCGGCGTCACCGCGCTCCATGCCGGGAACGCGGCCTGCGCCGCGGCAACCGCCGATTCCACCTCAGCCGCGCTGGCGAACGGCACGCGTGCGCTGATCTGGCCGGTGGCCGGATCGAACACGTCGCCGTGGCGTTCCCCGCTGCCCGCGAACGCGTGTCCGTTGATGAAGTGATGCAGGTGTTCCGGCATGGCCGCTCCCGTGTGTGCTGATCCTGCCGCGCGCGATCAGGCCGGCCCGAGCGCCTGCGAGGCCGGCACGTAGGCATAGTCCAGCGCCTGCGCGACGGCGCGATAGGTGATCTGCCCGGCGTGCACATTGAGCCCGTTGAGCAGATGCGGATCGTCCAGCAGTGCGCGACGCACGCCCTTGTTCGCCAGTTGCACCGCGAAGGGCAGGGTCGCGTTGGTGAGCGCGAAGGTGGATGTGCGCGCCACGCCGCCGGGCATGTTGGCGACGCAGTAGTGGATGATGCCGTCCACTTCGTAGGTCGGGTCCTGGTGCGTGGTGGGCCTGCTGGTTTCAAAGCAACCGCCCTGGTCGATCGCCACGTCCACCAGCACCGATCCCGGACGCAGCAGCCGCAGTTGTTCGCGCGAGACCAGCTTGGGCGCGGCGGCGCCGGGAATCAGCACGGCGCCGATCACCAGATCGGTATACGGCAAGCGTTCTTCGATCGCATCGCGGGTGGAGTAAATCGTGGTCAGGCGGTCGCCATAGAGTTCGTCGATGTACTTCAGGCGATCAATCGATCGATCCAGCACGGTGACGTGCGCGCCCAGGCCCATCGCCATGCGCGCGGCGTTGATACCGACCACGCCGCCGCCTACCACCAGCACTTCGGCCGGCTTCACGCCGGGCACGCCACCGAGCAGTACGCCGGATCCCCCCTGCGCCTTTTCCAGTGCGTGCGCGCCAGCCTGGATCGACATGCGGCCGGCCACCTCGCTCATCGGGGCGAGCAGTGGCAGGCCGCCGCGCGCGTCGGTGACGGTTTCGTAGGCGATTGCGGTGACGCCGGAGTTCACCAGGGCGCGCGTCTGTTCCGGATCCGGGGCCAGGTGCAGATAGGTGTAGAGCACCTGGCCCGCGCGCAGCATCGCGCACTCGGCCGGCTGGGGTTCCTTGACCTTGATGATCATCTCCGCGCGTCGGAAGATTTCCTCGGCGCTGTTGACGATTTCCGCGCCGGCCCGCTGGTACTGCTCGTCGGTCAGCCCGATCGATCTGCCGCCGTCGCGCTGCACGATCACGCTGTGGCCGTGACTGACCAGTTCGCGCGCACCGGCCGGCGTGAGGCCGATGCGGTATTCGTGGTTCTTTATTTCCTTGGGTACGCCAATCAGCATGGGTCTCTCCGGTGCAGGATGGTGGGTGCGCGTGGGGAGCGCCGGGCGTAGAGCAGGTCAAGCGGTGGTGCGGATGATATCGCCGAGGATGTTGAAGATACGGTCGATGTGCGAGCGTTCCACGATCAACGGCGGCGACAGCGCGATGACGTCGCCGGTCACGCGGGTCAGCAGGCCGCCTTCATGGAATGCGCGGGTGAACACTTCATAGGCGCGTGCCCCGGGCGCACCGGCGCGCGGCGACATTTCGATCGCGCCGACCAGGCCGAAGTTGCGGATGTCGGCCACGTTCGGCAAGCCGCGCAGCCCATGGATCGCCTCTTCCCAGTAGTCGCCCAGTTCCAGCGCCTTGTCGAACAGATTCTCCTCGGCGTAGGTATCGAGCGTCGCGAGCGCGGCCGCGCAGGCGAGCGGATGACCCGAATAGGTGTAACCGTGGAAGAGATCGATCGCGTTGTCCGGCGAATGCGTGAAGACTTCGTGCACCTTCTCCGACACGAACACCGCGCCCATCGGCACGCACCCGTTGGCCAGCCCCTTGGCGGCCGTGATCAGATCCGGCGTCACCCCGAAGCGCTGCGATCCGAACGCGTGGCCGATGCGGCCGAATCCGGTGATCACTTCATCGAAGATCAGCAGGATGCCGTACTTGTCGCAGATCTCGCGGATGCGTTGCAGGTAGCCCTCCGGCGGGATCACCACGCCGGCCGAGCCGGAGATCGGTTCGATGATGACCGCCGCGATCGTCGAGGCATCGTGCAGGGCCACCAGCCGCTCCAGATCCTCGGCCAGTTCGACGCCCGACGGCGGCAGCCCGCGCGAAAACGCATTGCGCTCCAGGTCCAGCGTGTGGCGCAGGTGATCGGTGCCCGGCAGCAGCGGGCCGAACCATTTGCGGTTGTTCGGCAGGCCGCCCACCGAAATGCCGCCGAAGCCGACGCCGTGATAGCCCTTCTCGCGACCGATCAACCGCGTGCGCTGGCCCTCGCCACGCGCCCGGTGATACGCGAGCGCGATCTTCAGCGCGCTGTCGACCGATTCGGATCCGGAATTGGTATAGAACACATGGTTGAGATCGCCGGGCGTCAGTTCGGCCAGACGCTCGGCCAGCACGAACGGCAGTGGCGAGCTCATCGAGAAATTCGGCGCGAAATCGAGGGTTTCGATCTGCTTCTTCACGGCCTCGACGATGCGCGGGCGCGCGTGCCCGGCGTTGCAGCACCACAGGCCGGCGGTGCCATCGAGCACCTCGCGGCCATCGACCGATCGGTAGTACATGCCCGATGCACTGGCCAGCAGGCGCGGCGCGGCCTTGAACTGCTTGTTCGCGGTGAACGGCATCCAGAAGGCGTCCAGCGATTCCGGCGCGCGGATGGCCTGCGCGGCGTAATGCTCGGCCAGCGCACGGGAAGAAGAGGGGGCGTCGGCGCTCATGGCGGCTCCAGCGGGGCGAGGGTCCGGGCAGCTTACCGCGTTGAATAAACTTTACAAAAGGCCGGGAACCGGTAACCGGTAGCCGGGGGCGGGTAATCCGGAGCCAGGCGTCGAGCGCATGCACGTTCGGGGGGCGGGCACGATGCATTCATGGTGTGGCAGGGTCGCCGCATGAGCGGTTTCCGGTTTCCGGCTACCCGCTCCCGGCTACCGCTTCCCGATCACCCGTGTAAAGTATCCGCAACATTCCCGCAGGTCCTTCACCCAGCCATGGACATCGGTGCGCGCCTGCAACTGGTCCGCAAATCCAAGCACCTGAGCCAGCGCGAGCTGGCCAAGCGCGTGGGCGTCACCAACAGCACGATCTCGCTGATCGAGCAGAACAAGGTCAGTCCCTCGGTCAGTTCGCTGAAGAAGGTGCTGGACGGCATTCCGATTTCGCTGGCGGATTTCTTCACCCTGGATCTGGATGCCGGGCTGCCCGATGCGCCGTTCTATTCGCGCGATGAGTTGCCCGATGTGGGCAGCAATGGCGTGCATTATTTCCTGGTGGGGCAGCATCGGCCGCAGCGGCAGATGTGCATCCTGCGCGAGGTAATGCCGCCGGGCACCGACACCGGCGAAACGATGCTGCGCCATGATGGCGAAGAGGGTGGCGTGATCATCGCCGGCCGCGTCGAAGTGACCGTGGGCGATCAGGTGCGCGTGCTCGGTGCGGGCGAAGCGTATTACTTCGAAAGCCGCGTGCCGCACCGCTTCCGCAATGTCGGCGACGAGGATGCGGTGATCGTCAGCGCCAACACGCCGGCGACGTTCTGATGGGACCACGGTCGCACGGCTTTGACGGGCTGGGCGGCCTGCCTGTGTCGAAGGCCGGCGCCGACGGTTTTTGTTCCAGACACTGTTGCAGCGCGATCACCGCTGGCTTTCGACGGACAGAGCTGATCGCATGAGCCTGCATCGCCCCGAATGTTCCTGTTCCCCCGAGAGGTTCCAATGAACGCACCGCGCACGCATGACGACTGGCAAGCCATGGCCGATGCCCTGCAGATCCGTCATCAGGCCTTCATCGATGGCCGCTACGTGAATGCGGCCAGCGGCAAGCGCTTCGACTGCATCAGCCCGATCGACGGCCGCGTGCTGGCGCAGGTGGCCGAAGGCGGTGCCGAGGACATCGATCGCGCGGTGGCGGCGGCGCGGCGCAGTTTCGAGGCCGGCCACTGGGCCAACGCCAAGCCGGTGCACCGCAAGAAGACGCTGCTGAAGTTCGCCGCATTGATCGACCGGCACGCCGATGAACTGGCGCTGCTGGAATCGCTCGACATGGGCAAGCCCGTCACTGACGCCCGCAACGTCGATGTGGCCGCGACGATCCGCTGCGTGTCCTGGACCGGCGAAGCGCTGGACAAGGTGTACGGCGAAGTCGCGGCGACCGGGCAGGACGAACTGGGCCTGATCACGCGCGAGCCGCTGGGCGTGGTCGGCGCGATCGTGCCGTGGAATTTCCCGATGCTGATGGCGGCGTGGAAATTCGCGCCGGCGCTGGCGACCGGCAACTCCATCGTGCTCAAGCCTTCGGAGAAATCGCCGCTGAGCGCGCTGCGGCTGGCCGAACTGGCGATGGAAGCGGGCATTCCCGCTGGCGTGTTCAATGTCGTGCCCGGCTTCGGCAAGGAAGCGGGCGAACCGCTGGCCCTGCACATGGACGTGGACGGGCTGGTGTTCACCGGTTCCACCGCGGTCGGCAAGCGCCTGCTGCAATGCGCGGGCCTGTCGAACATGAAGCGCGCCTACATGGAATGCGGCGGCAAGAGCCCGAACATCGTGTTCGCCGATGCGCCGGATCTGGCGCGCGCGGCCGAGGCCGCCGCCAGCGGCATCTTCTACAACCAGGGCGAAGTCTGCACCGCCGCATCGCGCCTGCTGGTGGAGCGATCGATCCGCGATGAATTCGTCGCGCGCGTGGTCGAGGCCGGCCGCGCGATGCAGCCGCGCCATCCGCTGGATCCGGGCGCACCGATGGGTGCGATGGTCGATGAAACGCAGACGGCCCGGGTGCTGTCCTACATCGAGAAAGGGCAGGCCGAAGGCGCGCGCCTGGTGCTTGGCGGCAAGCGCGCCGAAGTGGTGCAGGGCGGCTGCTACATCGAGCCGACGATCTTCGATGAGGTCGCGCACGAGCACACGATCTCGCGCGAGGAGATCTTCGGGCCGGTGCTGTCGGTGATCGCCTTCGACGATGAAGCGCAGGCCCTGCGCATGGCCAACGATACCGAATACGGTCTGGCGGCCGGCGTGTGGACGCGCGATGTCGGCAGGGCGCATCGCGTGGCGCGGAAGCTGCGCGCAGGCAGCGTGTGGGTCAACTACTGGGACGGCGGCGACATGACCGCGCCGTTCGGCGGTTACAAGCAATCCGGCAATGGCCGCGACAAATCGCTGCATGCCTTCGACAAGTACACGGAGATGAAGGCGACGTGGATCAACCTGGGGTGAGGCGGTGGTGATCGCGTGAGCCGATGCCGCTGCCGTCTGTCGTTGGTCGTGTGCGCAGGCGGGCGCGCGATGACGATGTGGAAGCGGACCGCACGCGAGCGCGCGCAGCCATGCATGCCCGGAACCCGCGCCGCGATCAGTCCGGTGCGCCGAATTCCTTCGCGATGCGCGGTGCGTCAGGCAATTGCTCGTCCAGCGATTGGCGATAGCGGATGCAGCCGCGCAGGAACTGCGGCCAGTCCGGCACCTGCGGACGCGGATCGGTCTTCTCCGGCAGCAACGCCCACATCGCCGGATGATGCCAGCACAGATCATGGCCGCTGCTGTCGCGGTGCTCGCGGATCGCGTGGCGCAGCCTGCGGACTTCTTCGATCAACTGCTCGCGCGACATGGCATCGAGATCGTGGTCCATGGACGGCCTCCGAGTGGATCGGGATGCGGCCATCGTAACCCGTGGGGCACGCTGTCCCGGGCGTCCACGAGTCCGAAGGCGTGAAGCAGGTGACGGCGCGCGGTGGTGGCGCCGGCAGGATCGGCGTGCTCGCCGGCTACGGACTGCTGCGGAGCACCCGGCCACCCGCCCCCGTCTCCCGCCATCCGGCTCCCTCTGCCAGAATCGGCTCGTCCCGTTGCCCGCGAGCCTCCATGTCCGTGACCGATGTCGCCGTGCCCCGCAATTCACCCGGCCGGGTGCTGTTCGCCAGCCTGATCGGGACCACCATCGAGTTCTTCGATTTCTACATCTACGCCACGGCGGCGGTGCTGGTGTTTCCCACGCTGTTCTTTCCCAAGGGCGATGCGGGGGCGGCGACGCTGCAATCACTGGCGACCTTCGCGCTGGCGTTCTTCGCGCGGCCGGTGGGTTCGGCCCTGTTCGGCCACTACGGCGATCGCATCGGCCGCAAGGCCACGCTGGTGGCCGCCTTGCTGACGATGGGGCTGTCCACCGTCGCCATCGGCCTGTTGCCCACCTACGCGAGCATCGGCATCGCCGCGCCGCTGCTGCTGGCGTTGTGCCGGTTCGGACAGGGCCTGGGGTTGGGCGGGGAATGGGGCGGGGCGGTGCTGCTGGCCACGGAAAACGCGCCGCCCGGCAAGCGCGCGTGGTACGGGATGTTCCCGCAACTGGGCGCGCCGATCGGCTATCTGTGCGCGAGCGGCATCTTCCTGCTGCTGGCCGAATTGCTCAGCGATGCGCAGTTCCTCGCGTGGGGTTGGCGGGTGCCTTTCATCGCCAGCGCGGCGCTGGTGATCGTGGGCCTGTGGGTGCGGTTGAACATCAGCGAGACGCCTGCCTTCCGGAAGACACTGGAGCGCCAGGAACGCGTGCGCGTGCCGATGTTCAATGTCATCCGCGAGCATCCGCGTGCGCTGCTGGCCGGCACGTTCTCGGCGATGGCGACGTTCGTCCTGTTCTATCTGATGACGGTGTTCGCGCTGAGCTGGGGCACCGCGCAACTGGGCTACACGCGCGAGCAGTTCCTGCTGATGCAGATGATCGGCGTGCTGTTCTTCGCGGCGGGAATTCCGTTGTCGGCGCTGTACGCCGATCGCGCCGGTCGCCGCCGCGCGATGATGGTGGCGAGCCTGGCGATCGTGGCGTTCGGCCTGATGTTCGCACCGTTGTTCGCCTCGGGCAGCACCGGCGGCGTGATCCTGTTCCTCGCGCTGGGCCTGGGCATCATGGGCCTGACCTACGGCCCCTGCGGCACGATTCTTTCGGAGATGTTCCCGACCGAAGTGCGCTACACCGGCGCGTCGCTGGCCTTCAATCTGGCCGGCATCCTGGGCGCGTCGCTGGCGCCGTTGATCGCCACGCGACTGGCGACCGATCACGGATTGGCCTGGGTCGGGTATTACCTGTGCGCGGCCGCCGTGCTGACCCTGGCGGCGTTGTGGCTGGTGCCGCGCCGGGATTCAGCGCATTCCCCATAGCGCGCGGCCAGACCATGCAGGCAAGGCTGGTCCTGCCCGGCAACAGAGCGTGATTGGCTGCTGGGCAGACCGGACTGCCGCGTGTTCTTCGTGCGTCTGCGCCAGGTGAGCGGCGATTGTCACCGCGTGTGAGAAACGGCCAGCGCACTCATGCAGCGTCGCGCGCAGCGATTCGCGGCGCAAGCAGGAAATTCTCAGCCGAACAAGCGCGTGATCGTGCGCTTGAGCCAGTTGCCGCCCTGGTGCTCGCGCGCGAACACATTGAGATGGCGGCGCACCGATTCGGCATAGGCCTTGTCGTCGCTGCGGATGTGGTTGAACAGCCAGCGCGAGAGCAGGCTGCGCAGTTCATCGACGATGTCCTCGCCGGCCTGGAAGCGCATGCGATACTCGGCCACGCGCTTGGTGAACACTTCGTGCACCCGCTTGTGCGCGGCGCAGAACGGATAGCCGGCTTCTTCCATCAGCTCTTCCTCGAAGGCGAAATGGGAGAGCGTGTAATCGACGAGTTCGTCGATGACCTCGGCCACCGCGATGCGTTCCATCGTGCGATTGGTGACGTGCAGGCGATTGATCATCTCGACGATGCGCTGGTGCTGCGCGTCGATGATGTCGATGCCGGTGTTGAGATCGTCCTGCCAGATCAGCAGTGCCATGAGGATTCCCCTGCGTCCGGGAGTGGCGCACGACAGGAATCTAGGCAAAGGCGGTCAAGTGGACATTGATCGGGATCAATCCCGGCGTCCGATCGCGCCGGCTGCGACATTCGGTCGCGGCATCACCACAGTGCGTCGCGCAGCTTGTACCAGGCCATCGCCGCGACCAGCATCGGGGTGCGCAGCGTGCGGCCGCCGGGAAAAGGCCGGTGCGGAATGCGCGCGAATGCATCCAGGCGTTCGGATTGCCCGCGGATGGCCTCGGCGATCACGCGGCCGGCCAGCCCGGTGGCCGCCACGCCGTGGCCGCTGAAGCCCTGCGCGAAATAGACGTTGGAGCCCAGCCGTCCCCAGTGCGGCGCGCGATTGAGCGAGATGTCCACGTAACCGCCCCACACGTATTCGATCTCGACGTCGCGCAACTGCGGGAACACGCGCCGCATGCGCCGCGTCATCGTGCCGCGCAGGTGCGGCGGCGGCAGCGTGGAATAGCTCGCGCGTCCGCCGAACAGCAGACGGTGATCCTGGCTGAGGCGGAAGTAATCCAGCGCCCAGTTCACGTCGGCGACCGCCATGTCGTTGCCGATCAGTGCGCGCGCGCGTGCCTGATCCAGCGGGGTGGTCGCACCGATGTAGGTGCCGACCGGCATGACGCGCGATTCCAGTTCCGGCGCCACGCCGCGCAGCCAGGCATTGCCGGCCAGCACGGCGAAGCTGCACTGCACGTCGGCCTGATCGGTGTGCAGCACGGGCCGTGCGCCGCGCTCCAGCTTCAGCACGCGCGAGTGTTCGTGTATGACGACGCCGGCGTCCATCGCCGCGCGTGCCAGGCCCAACGCATAGCGCAACGGGTGCAGGTGACCGCTGCGGGCGTCGTAGATGGCGCCGAGGTAGCGATCGCTGGCGAGCGTCGCGCGCAGTCGATCACGACCCCACCATTGCATCGGATAGTCATAGCGCTCGGCCATGTGCGCCTGCCAGTGGCGCAGTTGCCGCTCCTGGCGCGGCTTGATCGGCACGCTGGCATGGCCGTCGCGCCAGTGGCAGTCGATGCCATGGCGCGCGATGCGCGCGTGCAGCAGCGCCATGCCTTCGCGCGAAAGATCGAACAACCTGCGCGCATCCTCGAAACCGACTTCGCGTTCCAGCACGTCCTGTTCGCAGCCGAAACCGACGATCGCCTGGCCGCCATTGCGCCCGGACGCGCCCCAGCCGATGCGCTCGGCCTCCAGCACGACGACGCGGTATCCCGCTTCGGCCAGATCGAGCGCCGCCGAGAGTCCCGTATAGCCCGCGCCCAGCACGCACACGTCCGCCTCGATGCGACCCCGCGCCGCCGGCTGCTCCGGCAGTGGATCGACGCTCGCGGCGTACCAGCTCGGTGGATAGGGGGCGGGGGACTTCAAGTGGACGATCTCTCTTTCTCGCGGATGAGGAACCGGAAACCGGTAGCCGGGAATGGGTAATCCGAACAGCGAATGTGGCGTCCAACGATCACAACAGCTCACCCGGCTTCCGGCTCCCGGTTACCGTTCCCCATCACACCGCCCGCAGATACCACTCGTATTCCAGGTCCGTCACCTGCGTATGGAAGCTGTGCATTTCCTTGAGCTTCTGCTGTCCATAGATGTGGCGGAAGCGTTCGCCGAACTGGTCGCGGATGAAATCGCTGGCCATGAAATCGGTGATGGCCTCGCGCCAGAACGGGGTGCGGTTCTCGGTCTGTTCGTAGGCGTTGCCGGTGACCGGGGGGCCGGGATCGCGCTGGTGTTCAATGCCATCGAGCATGCCGGCCAGCACCGCGGCGGTGACCAGGTAGACGTTGGCGTCGGCGCCGGCGATGCGGTGTTCGATGCGCGTGTTGACTTCGCTGCCGTGCGGGATGCGCATGGCGACGGTACGGTTGTTGTAGCCCCAGCATTCGTTGAGCGGCACGAATGCATTGAGCACGAAACGCCGGTAGCTGTTGGCGTTCGGCGCGAACAGCAGCAGGCAGTCGGCCGCGCGCGCCTGCAACCCGCCAATCGCATGGCGCAGGGCATCGGCGGGTTGGCCGATCGGCGAGGCGAACAGGTTGCGGCCATCGCGATCCAGCACGCTGACGTGGATGTGCATGCCGCTGCCGGCCTGATCGACCAGCGGCTTGGCCATGAAACTGGCCATCGTGCCCTGCTGCTGCGCGATCGCCTTGATGGCGCGCTTGAGATAGATCGCATCATCGCAGGCCAGCAGGGCGTCGGCGCGATGCTTGAGGTTGATCTCGAACTGTCCCGGCGCGTATTCGGCCACCGCGGTGTCGGCCGGAATGCGCTGCGCGCGGCACGCAGACGCCACCGCATCGGTGAAGCCGCGATAGTCGTTGAGGTCTTCCATGTAATAGACCTGCGTGCTGCGGTTGCGCGCGCCGGTCGCCGGATTCAGCGACGCCTGCGGACGGCCGTGCGCATCCGGGCGCTGATCGAACAGGTAGAACTCCAGTTCCACCGCGACCACCGGCGTCCACCCGCGCGCGGCATAGCGATCGAGCACGCGGCGCAGCACCTCGCGCGGGTTGGCCTCGAAGGCGCCGCCGTCGCCGTCGTCCATCGCCAACAACAGTTGCGCCATCGGTCGCGGCGACCACGGCACCGCCCGCAGCGATCCGGGAATCGGCCGGCAGATGCGGTCCTCATCGCCGATGTCGTACCCCAGGCCGGTTTCCTCGACCGTGTTGCCGGTGATGTCGGTGGCGATCAGCGACATCGGCAGGCACACACCGTCGCTGTACACCTTGTCCAGCGCATCGCGGGTGACCCGCTTGCCGCGCAGCAGGCCGTTCATGTCGGGCAGGATCAGATCGATCAGTTCGCAGTCGGCAATCGAAGCCAGCGTTTGCGCATCGGCCGCGGACGGCTCGATCTCAACGCCATGCACGCTCGGGGCAGGGTTCATGGGCACCGTCCGGGAAGACTGCCGGCAGCTTATCAGAGCCCGGCAGTCGTCAAGAATACTTGACGGGGTGGCGCGGGGATGAAGGAGGCGGGAGACGGGATTCGTGCAGGCGCGAGCCAAAGCCTCGTGCGGATCGCCAATCCCCATCTCCAATCCCGGCCGTGTTGTAAAAATCGAACAGCCGGGGTAAGTTGCCCCGAAGCCCCCAAGAGCCGCCCGCATGACCAGCCTGCCGCTGGTCGGCCTGCCGACCGATCACAAGCAAATCGGCGCGCATCCCTTCCTCGCGGTGGGTGAAAAGTACGTCCGCGCGGTCGTCGATGGCGCCGGCGCCCTGCCGGTGCTGCTGCCCACGCTCGAACCCGTGCTGCCATTGCGCGGAATGCTGCAGCGGCTGGACGGCATCGTGCTCACCGGGTCGGTCAGCAACATCGAGCCACATCATTACAGTGACGAATCCAGTTACGAGGGCAACCTGCTGGATCCGCGCCGCGACGCCACCAACCTGGCGCTGATTCCGCTGGCGGTCGAGATGGGGGTGCCGCTGCTGGCGATCTGTCGCGGCTTCCAGGAAGTGAACGTCGCTTTCGGCGGCAGCCTGTACCAGAAGGTGCACGAGCAGCCCGGCTTTCTCGATCACCGCGAACGCCCGGACGATGCACTGGCGGTGCAATACGGGCCGGCGCATGAAGTGCACCTGGCCGCAGGCGGCGTGCTCGCTTCGTTGTGCGGCGCTGATCGCGCGAGGGTCAATTCCCTGCATGGCCAGGGCGTGCGCCGGCTCGGGCGCGGACTGGTGGTGGAAGCCACCGCGCCCGATGGCCTGATCGAAGCCTTCCGTCACGATGGCCCGGCCTTCCTGCTTGGCGTGCAATGGCACCCGGAATGGCGCGTCACGGAAAATCCGTTCTATCGGGCGATCTACCAGGCCTTTGGCGATGCCTGCCGCGAACGCGCGCGCCATCGCGGTTCCGGCGCCGGCGCCGAGCCTCCGGCGCCCGGGTGGAGTTACGGCTGAGCGCCACCCGCCGCCGTTGCCCCGCCTCCCGAACCCGATCGATTCCGTTTTCCCATGCGCCCAAAATCCAAATCCAACGCCACGCCCCGACAGATCGAAGAAAGCGCGCTGCGCCGCTGGCTCAAGGAACGCCGCATCACCGAAGTCGAATGCCTGGTGCCCGACATCACCGGCAATGCACGCGGCAAGATCATCCCGGCCGACAAGTTCTCGCACGACTACGGCACGCGCCTGCCCGAGGGCATCTTCGCCACGACCGTCACCGGCGATTATCCGGAGGACTATTACGAACTGACCTCGCCGTCGGACTCGGACATGATGCTGCGCCCGGACCCGGACACCGTGCGCATGGTGCCGTGGGCGGCCGACCCCACCGCGCAGATCATCCATGACTGCTACACCAAGCAGGGCGAGCCGCACGAGCTGGCGCCACGCAACGTGCTGCGTCGCGTCCTGGCCGAGTACGAAGCCGCCGGCCTGCGCCCGGTGGTGGCACCGGAGCTGGAATTCTTCCTGGTGCAGAAGAACACCGATCCGGATTTCCCGCTGCTGCCGCCGGCCGGGCGTTCGGGCCGTCCGGAAACCGCGCGCCAGTCGTATTCGATCGATGCGGTCAACGAATTCGATCCGATCCTCGATCTGATGTACGACTACTGCGATGCGATGGAACTGGACGTGGACACGCTGATCCACGAATCCGGCGCGGCGCAGCTCGAAGTCAACTTCACCCATGCCGATGCGCTGTCGCTGGCCGATCAGGTGTTCCTGTTCAAGCGTACGATGCGCGAGGCCGCGTTGCGCCACGGCGTCTACGCGACCTTCCTGGCCAAGCCGATGGAGAACGAGCCCGGCAGCGCCATGCACATCCACCAGAGCCTGGTGGATCGCAAGGGGCAGAATGTGTTCAGCGGCAAGTCGCCGGACAAGTTCAGTCCGGTATTCGGGCATTATCTGGGCGGGCTGCAGAAATACGTGCCGATGGCGATGGCGTTCTTCGCGCCCAACGTCAATTCCTACCGCCGGCTGATGTTCGGCGAAGTGTCGCCGAGCAATGTGCAGTGGGGATTCGACAACCGCACCTGCGGCCTGCGCGTACCGATGGACACGCCGGAGAACCAGCGAGTGGAGAGCCGCTTCGCCGGTTCCGACGCCAATCCCTATCTGGCGATGGCGGCCACGCTGGCCTGCGGCCTGCTCGGCATCCGCGAGAAACTCAAGCACACCGCACCGACCTCGGGCAGCGCCAAGGAAGATGGCTACGACCTGCCGCGTTCACTGGGCGAGGCGCTGGACGAACTGGAAAGCTGCAAACCGCTGCACGAACTGCTCGGCCCGCGTTTCGTGCGCGCCTACGTGTCGGTCAAGCGCAAGGAATATGAAACCTTCTTCCGCGTGATCAGTTCGTGGGAGCGGGAATTTCTGTTGTTGAATGTGTGAGGGGTGGGAATCGGAAATCGGAAATCGGATCGGAACAGAGAATAGAACGGGAGAGGCTGACAGCCACGCGTCCGTGGGAAACCAGCCGCGATCGCTGCACCGCGGGGCGATGCCGTCCCGCAATGAGCCGCAGCGAAACATCGGGAACCACCGCACCATCAGGACCACGCCATGACCCAACTCGACATCCGCGCGTTGCAACAGCTCGATGCCGCGCATCACCTGCATCCGTTCAACGACAACGCCGCGCTGGCGAAGCGGGGCACGCGCATCCTCACGCGCGGCGAGGGATGTTACGTGTGGGATGCCGACGGCAACCAGTTGCTCGATGCGTTCGCCGGTCTGTGGTGCGTGAACATCGGTTACGGTCGCCGTGAACTGGGCGAAGCCGCGTCCAGGCAGATGACGAAGCTGGCCTATTACAACAGCTTCTTCCAGTGCACGACCGAACCGACGATCGCGCTGGCCGCCAAGCTGGCCGAACTCGCGCCCGGCGACATCAATCATTCGTTCTTCGTCAATTCCGGCTCCGAGGCCAACGACACCATCCTGCGCCTGGTCCGGCATTTCTGGGCGGTGCAGGATCAGCCGCGCAAGAACATCTTCATCGGCCGCCACGATGGTTACCACGGCACCACCATGGCCGGCGCAAGCCTGGGCGGCATGAAGGGCATGCACAAGCAGGGCGGGTTGCCGATTCCGGACATCCACCACATCGATCCGCCGTTCTGGTTCGCCGATGGCGGTGATCTGTCCGAAGACGAATACGGCCTGCTCGCCGCGCGCCGCCTCGAACAGAAAATCCTCGAACTCGGCCCGGAACGCGTGGCCGCGTTCATCGGTGAACCGATCATGGGCGCGATCGGCGTCTACATTCCGCCGCGCACGTACTGGCCGGAGATCGAACGCATCTGCCGCCAATACGACGTGCTGCTGATCGCCGATGAAGTGATCTGCGGCTTCGGCCGCACCGGGCAGTGGTTCGGCTCGCAGTATTTCGGTTTCCAGCCCGACATCATGCCGGTGGCCAAGGGCATCACCTCCGGCTACATCCCGCTGGGCGCGGCGATGTTCAATGATCGCGTGGCCACGGTGTTGAAGGATCAGGGCGGCGAACTGGCCCACGGCGCCACGTATTCCGGCCATCCGGTGTGCGCGGCGGTGGCGCTGGAGAACATCCGCATCCTCCAGGAGGAAGGCATCGTCGATCGCGCGCGCGCGGAGATCGCACCCTACCTGGCGCAGCGCTGGGCCGAACTGGGCGAGCATCGCCTGGTCGGACAGGCGCGTATCGCCGGACTCGTCGGGGCGCTGGAACTGGTGCCGGACAAGCGCAGGCGGGCATTCTTCCCGGAGCGCGGTTCGGTCGGCGTGCTGTGCCGGGACATCGCGCTGAAGCATGGTCTGATCCTGCGCGCGACCTGGGATGCGATGCTGCTCTCGCCGCCGCTCGTCATCACCCGCGAACAGGTGGACGAACTGTTCGCCAAGACGTGGAAGGCGCTGGAGGAAACCGCGCAGACGCTGGGCCTGTGAGGTCGCGCACGGATGATCCGGACCAGCTTCTCAGATGGGCCACGGGGCGTATCATGTCCTGCATTCCCCCAGTCGGTTACAGGAGCCATCCCATGAAGCTTCGTATTCTCCCGTTGCTCGCCGCGGCGTGTGTGCTGGCGGCCTGCGGCGGCAAGGACAAACCCGCCGAGGGTTCGGCCGGCGCCGGCAAGAACGCGGAGAAGGTCGTCAACGTCTACAACTGGAACGACTACGTCGCCGAGGACACGCTGCCGAATTTCGAGAAGGCCACCGGCATCAAGGTGACCTACGATGTGTTCGACAGCGACGAGATGGTGGAAACCAAGCTGCTCGCCGGTTCCAGCGGCTATGACGTGGTGGTGCCGTCGCTGAGCTTCCTTGGCCGGCAGATCCAGGCCGGAGTGTTCCTGCCGCTGGACAAGAGCAGGATCCCCAACCTCAAGAACGTGGATCCCGAACTGCTCAAGCGCATCGCGCTGCAGGATCCGGGCAACAAGTTCGCCGTACCGTACCTGTGGGGCACCAGCGGCATCGGCTACAACGTGGACAAGGTGAAAGCGGCGTTCGGCAGCACCGACGTGGCCGGAAGCTGGGATCTGGTGTTCAAGCCGGAGAACATCTCCAAGCTGAAGGATTGCGGCGTCACCCTGCTCGATACGCCGTCGGAACTGTTGCCGATCGCGCTGAATTACCTGGGCGAGGATCCGCACAGCTTCGATCCCAAGGTCATCGAGAGGGGCGCGGCGCTGCTGCGCGGCATCCGCCCGTACGTGCGCAACTTCCATTCCTCGTCCTACATCAACGATCTCGCCAACGGCGACATCTGCCTGGTGGTGGGCTGGTCGGGCGACATCATCCAGGCCCGCGATCGCGCCGCCGAAGCGGACAACGGCGTCCACATCGCGTATTCGATTCCGAAGGAAGGCGCGCCGCAGTGGTTCGACATGATGGCCATTCCGCAGGACGCCAAGCACGTGGAGAACGCCTACGCGTTCATCAACTACATGCTCGATCCCAAGGTCGCGGCGGCCAACACCAATTACGTGACGTATCCGAACGCGGTGCCGGCGTCGAAGGACATGATCGATCCGGCGATCGCCAACGACCCGACGATCTATCCGCCGGCCGAGGTCAACGCCAAGCTGTTCACCTTCGCGGTATTGCCGCCGGAGGTGGATCGCCTGTACACCCGGATCTGGACGGAACTGAAGACCGGCAAGTAAGCGTCCGGGCCTGATGGCCCGGATCAGGGGAGGACACACCGGGATGCAGCGCGTCCCGGCCGCACGCGGTCAGGCCGGGATGGCCGGCGCGGGCGGGCACCATGCAACGCACCGTCATCGCTGTCGCACTCGTTACCTGCCTGGAGAGAGCCTGATGAAACTGCGCACCCTGTCCGTCCTGGTCTTCCTCTGTACCACGCTGGCCGCCTGCGGAGACAAGTCCGCCGGCGGCAAGGCCGCCGCGGGTGATGCCGCGACCGGCGACAAGGAAGTCAACGTCTACAACTGGTCCGACTACATCGCCGAGGACACCATTCCCAACTTCGAACAGAAGACCGGGATCAAGGTCACCTACGATGTCTTCGACAGCAACGAGATCGTCGAGACCAAGCTGCTTGCCGGCTCCAGCGGCTACGACATCGTCGTGCCGACGCTCAACTTCCTGGGCCGCCAGATCCAGGCCGGCGTGTTCCTGCCGCTGGACAAGAGCAGGATTCCGAACTACGCCAATCTCGATCCGGAACTGATGAAGCGGATCGAACGGCAGGATCCGGGCAACCAGTACGCCGTTCCGTACATGTGGGGCACCACCGGCATCGGCTACAACGTCGACAAGGTCAAGGCCGCATTCGGCAGCACCGACATCGCCAACAGCCTGGACATCGTGTTCAAGCCCGAGAACGTGTCGAAGTTGAAGGACTGCGGCGTGACCCTTCTCGATACGCCGTCGGAGATCATCCCGATCGCGCTGAACTACCTCGGCGAGGATCCGAACAGCACCGATCCCAAGGTGATCGACAAAGTCGCGGCGCTGCTCAGGTCGGTGCGTCCGTACATCACCAACTTCCATTCCTCGCAGTACATCGATGCGATGGCCAACGGTGATACCTGCCTGGTGGTCGGCTGGTCCGGCGACATCATCCAGGCCCGTGATCGCGCCGAGGAAGCCGGCAACGGCGTCAAGATCGCCTACGCCATCCCGAAGGAAGGCGCGCCGCAGTGGTTCGACATGCTCGCCATTCCCAAGGACGCCAAGCATGTGGACAACGCATACGCCTTCATCAACTATCTGCTGGATCCACAGGTGATGGCCAAGAACTCCAACTTCATCCATTACCCCAACGCCATCCCCAAGGCGAAGGCGTTGATGGAAAAGAGCATCGTCGATGATCCGACGGTCTATCCGCCGCCGGAGGTGGCCGCCAAGCTCTTCACCTTCGCCATCATCCCGCCGGACGTTGATCGCCAGTACACCCGTATCTGGACGGAACTGAAAACCGGCAAATGACCCCGCACTGCAGGAACGGCTCCGGCCGCGACCGCCCTGGCGAACGGTCGGTCGCGGTCAGCTTTCGACGGGCCTACGTCTCCTGCAGACAGCGGCGAAAGCCGCTGATCCGCACAACGACCGCGGCAGGCGCCGCGATTTTTCCGAGCAAGGATTCCAGATGGCGCACGAGGTTCCCCCCACTGGCAGCAACGTCGCCAAGGACGATGCCGATGCCTATCTGCGCATCGTCGATGTGCGCAAGGAGTTCGACGGCTTCGTCGCCGTGGATGACACCAATCTGACCATCCGCAAGGGCGAAATCTTCGCGCTGCTCGGCGGCTCGGGCAGCGGCAAGTCCACCCTGCTGCGCTGCCTGGCCGGTTTCGAGAAGCCGACCGCCGGCAAGATCTACCTCGACGGGCAACTGCTCAACGATCTGCCGCCCTACGAGCGGCCTATCAACATGATGTTCCAGTCGTATGCACTGTTCCCGCACATGACGGTGGAGCAGAACATCGCGTTCGGGCTGAAGCAGGACGGTCTTTCGAAGGACGCCATCCGCACGCGCGTGGCGGACATGCTCGCGCTCGTGCAGCTCGACAAGCTCGCCCGGCGCAAGCCGCACCAGCTTTCCGGCGGCCAGCAGCAGCGCGTGGCGCTGGCGCGATCCCTGGCCAAGGGGCCGAAACTGCTGCTGCTCGACGAGCCGATGGGAGCGCTCGACAAGAAGCTGCGATCGAAGATGCAGCTGGAACTGGTCAACATCATTGAAAAATCCGGCGTGACCTGTGTGATGGTCACCCACGATCAGGAAGAAGCGATGACGATGGCCACGCGCATCGCGCTGATGGACCAGGGCTGGATCCGCCAGGTCGGCACGCCCGATGAAATCTACGAACAGCCGACCAGCCGCTTCGCCGCCGAATTCGTCGGCTCGGTGAACCTGATCGACGGCGTGGTCGAGGAGGACGAGGCGGACTACGTCACCATCGCCAGTCCGCAGTTGCCGGTGCCGGTCTACATCGGCCACGGCATTTCCGGGTTCGAAGGCCAGGAAGTCTCGTTCGCGGTGCGTCCGGAAAAGGTCGCCATCGGCAAGCAGGAACCGGAGCAGCCCTACAACAAGGCGCGCGGCATCATCGAGGACATCGCGTATTTCGGCAGCCATTCGGTCTATCACGTGCGCCTGCCGAGTGGTTACAGGTTCATGGCCAACTTCGCCAACGTGCAGCGCTGGGCCAGCGAAGGCCTCACCTGGAACGATGATGTGTGGGTGTGGTGGGGCGACAACGACGGGGTGGTGCTCACCTCATGAAACTGCGCGAACTGATCCGAAAGGCGGTGCCGCGGCCGCGCTGGGCGGTCATTGCGGTGCCCTATCTGTGGCAACTGCTGTTCTTCGCGATCCCGTTCCTGATCGTGCTGAAGATTTCGTTCTCGCGGCTGGCGATCGCGCGGCCGCCGTACACGCCGATCCTGGAATACGTCGATGAAGCGCTGACGCTCAAGCTCAACCTGGGCAACTATGCCGCGCTGTTCACCGATTCGCAGTACGTGCAGGCGTACCTGAGCTCGATCCAGATCGCCGCGATCTCCACCTTCTTCGCCCTGCTGATCGGCTACCCGATTGCCTACGTGATCGCGCGGCTGCCGGCCTCCACGCGCAACATCGCGATGATGCTGGTGGTGCTGCCGTCGTGGACCTCGTTCCTGATCCGCATCTACGCGTGGATCGGCATCCTCAAGAACAATGGCCTGCTCAACAATTTCCTGATGAAGATCGGCGTCATCGACGCGCCGCTCCAGATCCTCAACACGCCGCTGGCCGCCTACATCGGCATCGTCTACGCGTACCTGCCGTTCATGGTGCTGCCGCTCTACACCAACCTGGTCAAGCATGATCAGCGCCTGCTGGAAGCGGCCTACGATCTCGGCGCCAAGCCGTGGAAGGCGTTCTTCACCATCACGCTGCCGCTGTCGCGGGCCGGCATCATCGCCGGCTGCATGCTGGTGATGATTCCGGCGGTCGGCGAGTTCGTCATTCCCGAACTGCTCGGCGGCCCCGATACTCTGATGATCGGCCGCGTGCTGTGGAACGAGTTCTTCAACAACCGCGACTGGCCGGCGGCCTCGGCGGTGGCGATCGTCATGCTGATCCTGCTGATGATCCCCATCCTCATCTTCAACCGCGTGCAGCAGCGCGAGCTGGAAGGGAGGCTGACGTGAGCCGCCTGCGCCAACGCAGCCTGACCTGGCTGGTGCTGGGATTCGGCTTCGCGTTCCTGTATGTGCCGATCCTGATCCTGATGATCTATTCGTTCAACGAGTCCAGGCTCGCGACGGTGTGGTCCGGCTTCTCGGTGAAGTGGTACGGCGAACTGTTCCGCGATGATCAGATGCTGCAGGCGGCGTGGATCAGCCTGAAAATCGCGTTCTGGACCGCGACCGCCTCGGTCGTGCTCGGCACGCTCGCGGCGCTGGTGATGACGCGCATGCGGCGGTTTCCCGGCAAGACGCTGTTCGGCGCGTTGATCACCGCACCGCTGGTGATGCCGGAAGTGATCATCGGCCTGTCGATCCTGTTGATGCTGGTGTCGATGGGCGAACTGCTCGGCCTGCCGTCCAAGGGCGTGCTGGCGATCTGGATCGCGCACGTCACGCTGACCGTATCCTTCGTCACCGTGGTGATTTCCTCGCGGCTGTCCGAACTGGACAAATCGCTCGAGGAAGCGGCGATGGATCTGGGTGCGAACCGGCTGAAGGTGTTCTTCCTCATCACGCTGCCGATCATCGCTCCGGCACTGGTGTCCGGCTGGCTGCTGGCGTTCACGCTGTCGCTGGACGACGTGGTGATCGCGAGCTTCGTCTCCGGGCCCAGTTCGACCACGCTGCCGATGAAGGTGTTCTCCTCCGTGCGACTGGGCCTGAGCCCGAAGATCAACGCGCTGGCGACGCTGATGATCGTGGTGGTTGCGATCGCCGCGCTGATCGGCTGGTGGCTGATGTACCGCGAGGAAAAACGCCGCCAGCGCGACATGCAGCTTGCATTGCAGGAGAACGGCTGATCCGTGGTGCGCGCGTCATGCGCCGATCGTTCGGACGACGGGCCGCTCACGCATGCGGATCGACAATGCACCATCGCAACAGGAGCCGCCTATGACCGTTGAAACCATCAATCCCGCCAATGGTCGCGTGGAGTATCGGCATGCGCTGATGACCCCGGAGGAAATCGAAAGGGTGCTGGCTGCGTCGCAGCCGGCGTTCGAGGCGTGGTCCGCGCGGCTACTGGAGGAGCGCGGCCAGTTCGTGCGCCACGTGGGTGCGGAGCTGCGGCGCCGCCGCGATGACATCCAGCGCGTCATGACTGCCGAAATGGGCAAGCTGAAGAAGGAAGCCCTGGCCGAAGTCGACAAGTGCGCGGGCGCGTGCGACTACTACGCCGATCACGCGGCCGACTACCTGAAGGATCAGCCGGTCGGCACCGACGGCAGCCGCAGCTACGTGCGCTATGAGCCGATCGGCTGCGTGCTGGCGGTGATGCCGTGGAACTTCCCCATCTGGCAGGTGTTCCGTTTCCTCGCGCCGGCGCTGATGGCCGGCAATGTCGCCGTGCTCAAGCATGCGAGCAACGTGCCGCGCTGCGCCGACCTCATCGCCGAGGTGCTGCGCGAGGCCGGCATTCCGTCCGGCGTGTTCGGCGTGCTGCACATCGACAATGATCAGGCCGCCGATGTCATCCGTGATCCGCGCATCGCCGCGGTTACGCTGACCGGCAGCGAACGCGCGGGTAAATCGGTGGCCGCGACCGCCGGCAGCGTATTGAAGAAATGCGTGATGGAACTCGGTGGCAGCGATGCCTTCGTCGTGCTGGCGGATGCGGACCTGGACAAGACCGTCGCCGGCGCAGTGGCTTCCCGCTTCGGCAATTCCGGCCAGACCTGCATCGCGGCCAAGCGTTTCATCGTGGTCGACGCCATCGCCGACGAATTCGTGCGGCGTTTCCGTGAAGCCTCCGCGCAACTGCGGCTCGGCGACCCGCAGGACGAAGCGACGACGCTGGCGCCGATGGCCCGCCAGGATCTGCGCGATGAACTGCACAAGCAGGTCAAGGCGAGCATCGATCAGGGCGCCACGCCGCTGCTGGGCTGTTCACCCGATGCGTCGTATGCGGGCTATCCGGCATCCATCCTCGATGGCGTGCGGCCCGGCATGCCGGCCTATGAAGAAGAACTGTTCGGGCCGGTGGCCAGCATCCTGCGCGTGGCCGACGAGGACGAAGCCGTGCGCGTGGCCAACGACACCAGCTTCGGCCTGGGCGGCAGCGTGTGGACGCGCGATGCCGAGCGCGGCGATCGCATCGCGCGTCGGCTGCAATGCGGCGCGGCCTTCGTCAACGCGATCGTGCGCAGCGATGTGCGACTGCCGTTCGGCGGCACCAAGCGTTCGGGGTTCGGCCGCGAGCTGGCCGAGCACGGCATCCACGAGTTCACCAACATCAAGTCGGTCTACGTGGCCTGAGGCAGCATCGAGAGCGATCTCCGCGCGAACTCTCTCAGGCGCCGGCCGCATTCTGCCTCGCGGCTGAAGCTCTCCTGCGACCGTGGCTTGCAGGGCCTTCCAGGCCCGACGTTCAGGGCCCGCCGTCGCCGAGGCCACCTGTGCCGAAGGGCGCTGGCGCACCAGGGTTCCATCGCTGGAACGGAAGGTTGATGCCGTGGCCGTTTGGTTTTGCGTCAACCGGTGCCATCTTTGCGCTCATTCCCAGGAGGCTCCATGACCACGCTGACCGACATCCAACCCGCGAGCGTGCTTCGCACGGTGCGCGGCCGCGCCACTTCCGACGGCGCCGGCGTCAAGCTGACGCGCGTCATCGGCGGCCCGGATCTGCCTGATCTGGATCCCTTCCTGCTGCTGGACGAATTCGGCACCGACCGGGCCGAGGATTACATCGCAGGCTTTCCGGAGCATCCGCATCGTGGCTTCGAGACCGTGACCTACATGCTCGATGGCCGCATGCGCCATCGCGACAACCACGGCAACGAAGGTCTGCTGACGCCGGGTTCGGTGCAGTGGATGACGGCCGGTCGCGGCTTGATCCATTCGGAAATGCCGGAGCAGGAGTCCGGGCGCATGCGCGGTTTCCAGTTGTGGGTCAATCTGCCGGCACGCGAGAAGATGACGCCGCCGCGCTACCAGGAATTCGCGCCCGATCGCATTCCCGTCAAGCAGGTCGCCGAAGGCATCAGCGTCAAGGTGATAGCCGGGCAGGTGGATGGCTTGCAGGGGCCAATCTCGCAGCCGGCCACGGATCCGCTGTACTTCGACATCACGCTCGATGCCGGCAAGACCTGGCAGTTCGATTTGCCCGAGGGTCACAACGCGTTCGCCTACGCCTTCGAGGGTGCGGCGACGATCGGCGAAGGTGATGAAGCGCGCGCGCTGGAAACGCAGGAGCTGGCCGTGCTCGGTGGCGGCGTTCGCCTCCGGTTGCGCGCAGGCAATCAGGGTGCGCGCCTGATCCTCATCGCGGGCCGTCCACTGCGCGAACCGGTGGTGCGGCATGGCCCCTTCGTGATGAACAGCAAGCAGGAAATCCTGCAGGCCTTCGTGGATTTCCAGGAAGGCAAGTTCTGACTGGCCGCCGCTGCGCGGAAAAGAAAAGCCGGGCATTGCCCGGCTTTCTTTCATGCGTGGGTGGGTGGAGGCGAAGGACGCCCGGTCATTCCCTGCCGAGCCACTTGTAGATCGTGCCGCCGAGCAGGCCACCAAGGATCGGCGCCACCCAGAACAGCCAGAGCTGGCCCATCGCATTCGGACCGGCAAACAGCGCCACGGCCGTCGAACGCGCCGGGTTGACCGACGTGTTGGTCACCGGAATGCTGATGAGGTGGATCAGCGTCAGCGCCAGGCCGATGGCGATCGGTGCGAATCCAGCCGGGGCGCGGGCATGGGTCGACCCCATGATCACGAGCAGGAAGAACGCGGTCAGCACCACTTCGATCAGGAACGCGGCGGCGACGGTGTAGCCGCCCGGCGACATGTCCCCGTAACCGTTGCTTGCAAACGCACCGGCCGCATTCGGATCGATGGCGAAGCCGGCGTGGCCCTGGGCGATCTGCAACAGGATGAAAGCGGCTGCGATGCCGCCAATCACCTGCGCCACGATGTAGGGGATCAGGTCACGCGTGGGGAAGCGACCACTGGCCCACAGGCCGAAACTCACCGCCGGATTGAAGTGGCCGCCGGAGATATGGCCGAATGCGTACGCGCCGGTCAGCACGGTCAGGCCGAACGCCAGTGACACACCGGCGAAGCCGATGCCGAGCGGATTGGCGTCGCCGCCGAACTTGGCTGCCAGCACTGCACTCCCGCAGCCACCGAGTATGAGCCAGAACGTGCCGAGAAATTCGGCCACGAATTTTTTGAGGTTCATGGTTACTCCCAGGATTTGAACCGTCGTTCGACGGCGCGCAGAAAAATAGCGCATATCCCGGGATTTTGTATCGCTTGCCGATAATAACTGTAGTAACTCACATTACCCGCGGACAATGCGTCGGGAACCGGATCAATGATCCGGCAATGGGATGAATTCCGTCTCGCCGGCGATGTGTCCGAATCGTTCTGCGCGCCAGTCCTGCTTGGCCTGTTCGATGCGTTCCTTCGAACTGGAGACGAAGTTCCACCACATGTGGCGTGGTGCATCCAGCGGCTCGCCACCGAGCAGCAGCGCCTTCACCGGCGTCTTCGCGCGCAGCCGCGCGCGGCTTCCGCGATCGAGCACGACCAGATGCTTTTCCGGAATGTCCGCGCCATCCAGTTGCGCATCGCCCTCGAGAATGTAGATCGCACGTTCGATGTGGCGATCATCGATCAGGTGTTCGGCTTCGGCGTCCAGATCCAGTGCGACGTTGAACGTGTCGGCGAATACCTTGACCGGTGATTCCTCGTCGTAGGCGCGCCCGGCGATGACGCGCAGCCAGACACCATCGTGGCGCCGTTGCGGCAGCGTCGCGCCCTTGTGGTGATGGAACTCGGGCGCGACTTCCTCGAATGCCTTCGGCAGCGCGACCCAGGTCTGCATGCCGTGCAGCGGATGGGGGTGGGCGCGCACATCGGACGGCGTACGTTCGGAGTGCGCGATGCCGCGACCGGCCGTCATCCAGTTGACGTCGCCTGGCACGATGACCTGTTCCGAGCCCAGCGTGTCCTTGTGGTGGATCGCGCCGCTCCACAGATAGGTGACGGTGGCCAGACCGATATGCGGATGCGGCCGGACATCGACGCCGCGGCCTTCGTCGAACGTGGCCGGGCCCATGTGATCGACGAACACGAACGGTCCGACGCTGCGCGCCTGCAGGCTCGGAACGGCGCGGCGTACCTGGAAGCCGCCGAGGTCATGGACGCGGGGAGAAATGATCGTGGTCATCGGGCAGGCCTCGTGGAAGACCGCGCCAGAATGGCACAGCCCGTGCGCCGGATCGGCCTGCGTGCCGCAACGGATTGTCGCGATTCGCGGGGCGTGGCGGCGAACGCTGGCCGGCGTGGCTGCGGACTCAGCGCGCATGCGCATGTGGTTCTTCGTCGCGGATGCGCAGGAAGCGGGCGAATCGCGGCAGGCCCTGCCGGGTCAGGCCGCTGTAGCGGAACGTCACCCGGCTGCCGATCGGCGGCGGATGTTCGCGCTGCGCATCGGTGAAGCCGATGCCGAGGCGGAACCGTCGGCCGGTGTCCATCTGCACCTCCAGCGCACCCAGGCGCCCGGCGTGGCGGCCGCGGCCGGGCAGATGCGCGATCACGCGCGCGTCGGCATCCTCGAATGGCTTCAGCTTCATCAGCGCTTCGCTGCGCCCCGGCGCGTAATGCGCGTTCTGGTGGTGCAGCATCAGGCCTTCGCCGCCGGCTGCGACAATTGCCTTCAGTCCGGCTTGCAGTCGCGCTGCGTCCTGGACCCGGTACTGGGCGATTGGCTTCAACCAGCCGGGCGCCGCGGGCGTTCGCAACATCGCCCGCATGCGCTGGACGCGCGCGCCGAAAGGGCCGGGGTGGGCGGGCAGGTCGAACACCATGAAATGCACCTGGCGCCATCCGGCATTGGCCGGTTCGCCGGTGCGGACCAGCGCACTGACTTCATCGAACCGGCCGCGTGCGATCCAAAGTTCTCCATCCATCGGTTCGGCAGGCCAGCCGTGCAGGAACCACTGCGGCGCCTGGATCGTTTCACCGCCGCGCGTGATCAGGCGATGGCCGTCCCAGCGTGCACGCACGCCGTCGAGTTTTTCGCTGACCCAGTAGTCGGCCACGTCCGCCGCATCGCGCCACGGCGTGGCGAGCATCAACGCCGGCCGCTCACCGGCATGCAGCCAGGGAGTGAACAGCAGCCAGAGCAGCCACAGCCATGAACGGTGCGATTGCATTGTCGTTCCTCCGAAGTCGGAGGCGACAGCTTCGTCGGAACGCGTCGATCGCGTCGTCAGCGGGCGGCTGAACTGGCGCTCGGTGCGATACCGAATGTTCCGTCAGTAACGACTGACCTCGACCCGCACCGCACCGTCCGGCGCGATATGCACGCGGGTCAGTCGGCCGTATTCCTCGTCGCTCATCGGCGGGGCGGGTTGCCCGGAAAGCGCGCTCACCAGATCCGGGATGGTGTTGCTGTGCCCCACGATCAGCACGGTGCCGCGATGATGATCGCGCCGCCATTGCGCGGCGATTTCAGCCGCCGGCCCGCGCGCGTAATAGCGCGTCAGCGTAACGTGGTGCGCATCGGCGGTGGGCTGGGCGGTCTGCGCGGTGCGGCGGTATTCGGTGACGTGGATGGCCGTCACCGGCGCCTGCGCCAGTTGCGCGGCCAGTCGCTGCGCGCGTGCGCGCCCGGCTTCGGACAGGGCGGGATCCTCGGGATCGTCGGTGGCTTTTTCCGCGTGCCGCACCAGCACGAACGTCACGCCGTCATTCATCGATGGCGGCAGCGACGCGCAGGCCGAAAGCAGCGCCGTCAACAGGAGCGAAAGCAGGACAAGGGCGACACGGGACATGGGCGCGGCCAGACAGGGCGGACGGGGCGAGCATAGGCCATGCGCCGGCTGCGCACACGTGGAGGCTTCTTCATTCCGCCGCCGCCGTCGGGCGACTAGACTCCGGGTCTGGCTCAGGGAACCTGTACGCACGCATGGCACGCAAGCTCCGTTGGTTCGGGTTGATCCTGCTCACGCTGATCATCGCCAGCGCCGTCTCGGTCTACAGCTACGGCCGCTTCGCCGCGCGCGTGCAGGGCCCGCCGTCGCACGCCTACCCGCTGCAATCGGCCCAGACCACGCTCGATCGCAGCCTGTTGCCGCTTTTGCAGGGGCGCGGCGGGCGAACGGGCATGAGCCTGGTGGCCGACAACCTCGACGCGTTCGCGGTGCGCGCCATGACCGCGCGCGCGGCCGGGCGCAGCCTCGATCTCCAGTACTACATCTGGCACGACGATTTCACCGGTCAACTGCTGGATCGCGAACTGCTGCGCGCGGCCGATCGCGGCGTGCGCGTGCGGTTGTTGCTGGATGATCTGAACGGGCATGGCCGCGATTCGATGCTCGCCGCGCTCGATACCCATCCGAACGTGGAAGTGCGCATGTTCAATCCGACCCGCAACCGGGCCGGGGTGCTTGGCCGTGGCGTCGAGATGCTGCTGCGCGGGTTCAGCCTCAACCGGCGCATGCACAACAAGGCCTGGATCGCCGACGGACGCGTGGCGATCGTCGGCGGGCGCAACGTGGGCGACGAGTATTTCGATGCCGCGCCGGGCACCAACTTCATGGATCTCGACGTGGCGCTGGTCGGCCCCGCGGTGCAGGAAACCGAGGCGATCTTCGATGCGTTCTGGAACAGTCCGTCGGCCATTCCGCTGCAGGCGCTGGTCAAGCCGAAGCTGAGCGCACTGGCGGACTTGCGCGAGGAAACCGGCAAGGCCTACGCCTCCCGGCGTGCAGGTCCGTACCTGCAACGATTGCGCGAATCGCCGAGCGTCCGCACGCTGATCGCGGGGCGCGCGCCGCTGCACTGGGTGGAACAAGCGCGCGTGGTCTCCGATCCCCCGGCCAAGATGCGCGGCGAAGGCGAACAGGCGTGGCTGATGAAGGAACTGTTCCCGGCCATGTCGGCGGCGCGGCAGCGGCTTTGGATCATTTCGCCCTATTTCGTGCCGGGCGAGCCGGGCGTGGAGTGGCTGCGCGGCATCCGCCGGCGCGGCGTGGAGGTGGGGATCCTCACCAACTCGCTCGCCGCCACCGACGTGACCGCCGTGCACAGCGGTTATGCGCCGTACCGCGTGCCGTTGCTCGAAGCCGGCGTGCGCCTGCACGAGCTGATGCCGCGCACGCAGAAGACCGACAGCAGTGCGTTCGGCTCCAGCGGCGCCAGCCTGCACACCAAGGCGTTCGTCGTCGATGAGGACACCGGCTTCATCGGCTCGTTCAATCTGGATCCGCGCTCGGTCAACCTCAACACCGAGATGGGCATCCTGTTCCGCGATGGCCCGGCCACGCGCGAACTGGCGCAGCGGTATCACGACAAGACGGCCGCAGGACAAAGCTATGCCGTGCACCTGGTCGACGGCCAGGTGCGCTGGACCGATGGATCAGTGAACCCCGAGCGCACGTGGGACACCGAACCCGGCGTCGGATTGTGGCGGCGCGGCGTGGTGAAAGTGCTGGAGTGGTTGCCGATCGAATCGCAGTTGTGATCGGCTGCGCCGTCATCCCGCCTTGCGAGATCAGCACTCCGCCATGGGCCTTCCTCGCCGGCAAGCAGCGACGCGCAGCCAGGAATCGAGCGCCCGGCCACGCTCCACTTCCGCTGAGCCGCACCTGCCGGCGAGACCGGTTGCCTACGCCGCCTTCAGCGTCACCAGCAATCCTTTGGCGGCGGCGAAGCGATCTAGGGCCTCGGGCATCGGCAACTTGATGCGCAGCTTGTCCGGGCCGTCCATCGAATAGATCCGCGGCTGCTTCTGGATCATCTGGATCACCGCCATCGGATCGATGCTGGGCTTGGCCTCGAACACGATGCGCCCACCGGCTTCGCCGAGATCCAGCTTGCGGATGCCGAGCGCGGTGGCGGTGAGCTTGAGTTCGGCGGTGGCGAACAGATGCTTGACCGCATCCGGCAGCAGGCCGAAACGATCGATCATCTCCACCTGCAGATCGCGCAGTTCCTCGGTGTCGCGCGCGCTGCTGATGCGTTTGTACAGCGTCAGGCGCGCGTGCACGTCGGGCAGGTAGTCATCGGGAATCAGCGCCGGCACGTGCAGTTCCACCTCCGCTCCGCGCGCTTCCTCGCCGAGGTCGGCATCAGGCAGCTTGCCCTGGCGGATCGAACGCACCGCGCGTTCCAGCAATTCGGTATAGAGGCTGAAGCCGATCTCGGCCATCTGTCCGCTCTGATCCTCGCCGAGCAGTTCACCGGCGCCGCGGATTTCCAGATCATGGGTGGCGAGCATGAAGCCGGCGCCCAGTTCGTCCATCGCCGCGATCGCGTCGAGCCGGCGCTCGGCATCGGCGGTCATGCTGCGCTTGTCCGGCACCACCAGGTACGCATAGCTGCGATGGTGCGAACGGCCCACGCGGCCGCGCAACTGGTGCAACTGCGCCAGGCCGAACCGATCGGCGCGATGGATGATGATGGTGTTGGCGTTGGGAATGTCGATGCCCGATTCGATGATCGTCGTGCACAGCAGCACGTTGAAGCGCTGCTTCTGGAAGCCGAGCATGACCTGTTCCAGTTCGCGCTCGGGCATCTGGCCGTGCGCCACGCCGATGCGCGCTTCCGGCACGAGTTCCTGCAGATCGCGCTGCATGCGGCCGATGGTTTCCACGTCGTTGTGCAGGAAATACACCTGGCCGCCGCGTGAAAGTTCGCGCTGGAAAGCTTCGCGCAGCAGGGTGCCGTCCCACGGCGTGATGAAGGTCTGCACCGCCATGCGATTGGCCGGAGGCGTGGCGATGATCGACAGATCGCGCAGGCCGGCCATGGCCATGTTGAGCGTGCGCGGAATCGGCGTGGCGGTCAGCGTCAGCAGGTGCACGTTGGCGCGCAACGCCTTGAGCGCTTCCTTCTGGCGCACGCCGAAGCGCTGTTCCTCATCGACGATCACCAGCCCCAGATCCTTGAACTTCACGTCCGGCTGCAGCAATCGATGCGTGCCGACGATGACATCGAGCTTGCCTTCGGCCAGTTTTTCCAGTTCCGCCTTGATCTCCTTGGCGGTCTTGAAGCGCGAGAGCACTTCCACGCGCAGCGGCCAATCGGCGAAGCGATCGCGGAAGTTGCGGTAATGCTGTTCGGCCAGCAGGGTGGTCGGCACCAGCACGGCGACCTGTTTGCCGGCGCTGGCAGCGGCGAAGGCCGCGCGCACCGCGACTTCGGTCTTGCCGAAACCGACGTCACCGCAGACGACGCGATCCATCGGCTGGCTGCTGCCGAGATCGCGCAGCACCGCTTCGATCGCGGCGTGCTGATCCGGCGTTTCCTCGAACGGGAACGCGGCCGCGAACGGTTCGTACATCGCGCGATCCACCGGCAGCGCCAGCCCCGCGCGCGCCTGCCGACGGGCCTGGATTTCCAGCAGTTCGGCGGCCACGTCGCGCACTTTTTCCGCGGCCTTGCGCTTGGCCTTGCTCCACGCTTCGCCGCCGAGCGAATGCAAGGGCGCGGTTTCGATCGATGCGCCCGAGTAGCGGCTGATCAGATGCAACTGCGCAACCGGCACGTAGAGCCGATCACCCTTGGCGTACTCGATCTCGAGGAATTCGCCTGGCATGCCGCCGGCTTCGAGCTTGATCAGTCCGCGATAGCGGCCAACGCCGTGATCCTCGTGGACAATCGGCGCGCCTTCGCTGAGCTCGCCCAGATCGCGGATGATGCTTTCCGGTTCGCGGCCGGTGCGCTTGCGCCGGTACGGCTGGGTCGCGCGCTCCGGGAACAACTGCCGCTCGGTGAGCACCGCGACCTGCGGTGCGTCCAGGGCGAAGCCGTCTTCCAGCGGCGCGACCGCGATGGCGAAACGTGCGGGCTTCGGCCCGCCCTCCGCCGTTTCGCGCCCCTTGCTTCCGCCGGGAGCCCGGAGGAAAGCCGCGAAGTCGGCGACCACGTCGGGGCGCAGATCCGCCGACTGCAGCACTTCCAGCAAGGCCTCGCGACGGCCCGCCGAATCGGCCGCGATCAGCACGCGGCCCGGATAGCTGGCGAGAAAGCCGCGCAGGGCATCGGCGGGGGCGTGATCCTTCTGCGCGAGCGGCAGCACCGGCGCGGGCTGATCGCCCAGCGGCAGCGCATCGGCGTGGCGCGGATGATCCGCACCGCAGACATCGATGCGGGCGATGCCGTTGAGCCGCTCGCGCAGCGTATCCGGTGGCTGGTACAACTCGTCCGGCGGCACCAGCGGACGCTCGATGTCGTGGCGTCGCTGTTCGTACCGCGATTGCGCCTGCAGCCAGAAAGCGTCGGCGCAGGCGCTGGCGCCGTCGGCGAGCAGCGGCAGCACGTGATCCCCGAGATAATCGAACAGCGTGGCGGTCTGATCGAAGAACAGCGGCAGGTAATACTCGATGCCCGCCGGCGCCAGGCCGGCCTTCAGATCCTGGTACAGCGCGCTGCGCCGCGTATCGACATCGAAGCGATCGCGCAGCCGCTCCATCGCGCGCGCCAGTGACGCCTCGTCCAGCGGCACTTCGCGGCCGGGCAGCAGTTGCACCGACTCGATGCGTTCGAGCGAACGCTGGCTTTCCGGGTCGAACTGGCGGATGGAGTCGATCGTGTCATCGAGCAGTTCGATGCGCAGCGGTGCGTCGGCGCCCATCGGATAGACATCGAGCAGGCCGCCGCGCACGGCGAAATCGCCCGGATCCAGCACCTGCGGAACGTGCCGGTAGCTGGCCGCTTCCAGCCGGCGCTTTTCCGCATCGAAATCCAGCACCTGTCCGGTCCGGTAATCGAAGCTGCCGCCGACGATGTGGCGCAGCGGCGGCAAGCGTTGCATCAGCGTCTGCACCGGCACCACCACCACGCCGCGCTTCAGGCCGGGCAGGCGGTGCAATGCCGCCAGTCGCTGCGACACGATGTCCGGATGCGGGCTGAACTGATCGTAGGGCAGGGTTTCCCAATCCGGGAACGGCAGCACGGGCAGATCGCTTTCGGTGCCGAGCAGCGTATGCAGATCGCCTTCGAGCTGGTGCGCCTGGTGGTTGTCGCGGGTGATCGCCAGCACCGGCCCGTCATGCGCGCGCGCGGCCTGGATCAAATGCCAGGCCAGCGCGCTGGGCGAAGCCGGCGCGCGCCACCAGGCGCGGGACTGGCGGCCGTGCGGCAGCGGGGGAACGGAGGAAGCGGAAGAGGTCTTGGAGTTCTGGGTCATCGGCACGCAAAACGACGGCAGCGCCGACGGCCCGAAGCCGTCAGCGCGAGGAGGATCAGTCTAACGTGGGGTCGGTGGCTGTCGAGTCAATCGCAGCGGCCGCCGGCCATGCGCGGCCGTGCCTCAGAGCGGCGGCAGTTCGCTTTCGCGACCGACCATCGGCTCACCCAGCTCGAGCACGACGCGGATGAGCCCGGGCGCGGCGTCCTGCTCGCGGATCTGGCGGAAGCCGAGCGATTGGGCCAGTTGCAGCATCGGCACGTTGCTGTCGAGCACGTCACCGTAGAGGCGATCCAGCTTCTTGGAGCGCGCCCACTTCACCAGCCGCCGCATCAGATGGCGGCCCAGTCCCTGGCCGGCGACGAAATGGCTGACCAGGATGGAGAACTCGGCTTCGCGCGTGCGCGAGACCACCGACGCGCGCGCGACCGCGCCCACCAGCGCCTCGCCCGGCGGCAGCGGTTCGGCCGCGACCAGCGCGAACTCGGTCTGCGGATCCGGCTGGCTCAGGCGCTGGGCCATTTCCGGGGTCAGCTCGCTGAGCGCATACAGAAAGCGCTGACGGATTTCCTCGGGGCCGAGCAGGGTGAACGCGCCGCGGATCGGCCCGGCGTCTTCCGGGCGGATCGGCCGGATCAGCAGCTCGCGGCCGCTCGGAAGGCGGAAGTGTTCATGCCAGGGCGGAAGTCGTTTCGGCGCGGTCATATCGGGCAGGATGGTCCCATGTCGGGAGTGAACGGGATATCTCGACCGGCCCGCCGCTTTGGGCCTGCGGCGGGCGGCCACCATTGCTAGACTGCCCACCTTCTCAACGTCGCAGGGATGTCCGATGGCGGGTGGTGGCGATTCTACGCGTGCAATCTTCTTTGCGCTGGGCGCGAACTTCGCGATCGCGGTGGCCAAGGGCGTGGCGGCCTTCGTGACCGGCTCGGGCGCGATGCTCGCCGAGACCGTGCACTCGCTGGCCGATTGCGGCAACCAGTTGCTGCTGCTGCTGGGCCTGCGGCAGGCACGGCGGCCGGCCTCGCCCGAGCATCCGCTCGGGTATGGGCGGGCGATCTACTTCTGGTCGTTCCTGGTGGCGGTGATGCTCTTCAGCATCGGCGGCATGTTCTCGGTGTACGAAGGCGTGCACAAGCTGCAGCATCCGGAGCCGCTCAAGCAGTGGTGGTGGGCGGCGGGCGTGCTGGTGTTCGCGATCATCGCCGAGGGCGTGTCGATGCGCGCCTGCATGCAGGAAGTGAACAAGTCGCGCGGCTCGCGCTCGGTATGGCGCTGGTTCCGCGAGAGCCGGCAGGCCGAGCTGGTGGTGATTTTCGGTGAGGATCTGGCCGCGCTGCTGGGCCTGGTGTTCGCGCTGGCCGCGGTGCTGCTGTCGGTGGTCACCGGCAATCCGCTGTGGGATGCGGTCGGTACGGTGATGATCGGCCTGCTGCTGATCGTCATCGCGGTGCTGGTGGCGATCGAAGTGAAGTCGATGCTGATCGGCCAGAGCGTGGATCCGGAACTGGAGCGGCAACTGGTCGGCTGGTTGAACGCGCGCCCGGAAGTGCACGCGCTGATCCACGTCATCACCCTGCAGCAGGGCAATGATGTAGTGGTGTCGGTGCAGGCGCAGATGCGCGAGAGCGCCGACGTGCGCGTGCTGCTGGCCGACATCAACCGCGTCGAGGACGAACTCAAGCAGGCCTATCCGGCGGTGCGCTGGACGTTCTTCGAGCCCGATCTTCCCAAGGAACAGCGCTGAGGCCGGCATGGGCAGGGCCATCAGCGAACGCGATCTGCGCACCTGGCTGGAAAAATCGCCGGGCGTGACCACCGACGTGAAGTGGGGCGCGGACCTGTGCTTCCTCGTCGCCGGCAAGATGTTCTGCGTGTATTGCCTGGAAGGCGAGGAGAAGGGCAGCCTCAGCTTCAAGGCGGGCGAGGATCGTTTCCTGGAGCTGACCGATCGGCCCGGCTTCCGGCCCGCGCCGTACCTGGCCCGCGCGCACTGGGTCAAGATCGACAAGCCCGGTGGCGTCGCGCGCGAGGAACTGCGCGATCTGCTGCAGGCCTCCTACCGATTGATCGTGGCCAGGCTGCCGAAGAAGACGCAGCGCGAACTGCAGGGCTGATCACGCACGATCGCGATCGATGCGGTCCTTCAACCGAAATCCGCATCACCGCGTGCGCGGACGATCGCAGTCCATGCCAGCATCAGCGCGGCCACGCACAACAAGCGCATGCCGGTGTTGGCGATCAGCAGCGGCCGCACGGCGCCGGAATGGCTCGCCCACGCCATCGCGCCATCGGCCAGCAGGAACGCGATCGCCAGCGCCAGCGCGATGAGGGAGGCCGTGCGGTGCACGATGAGGGCGGCAAGCGCGAGCAACAGCCCCGGCAGCGCGGGCGCCCAACCGCGTTGGAGATGCGGCAGCGTCCAGGAATCCGCGCCCAGTCCCTGCACGCCGGCCCCGGCCAGCAGGAACGCGATCGCCAGCACGCACAGCAGCCAGCCGGCCCGGCGTGCACTGCGCCGGCCATGCGCGCGCGTGCCCACCGAACCGGGCAGCAGGCGATCGTCCATCCACACGGCCCAGCCGCCATACGCCGGAAGCGCCGAGCGCCGTACCTTCACCCGCGCGCCATCGGACAGCGGAAAGATGCGTCCGGTGCGGAACGTCCCGGCCCGCGCGTTGCGCGCTAGCACCTCGTATCCGCAGGCGATGTCGACCCGGTTGAAGCGGCGGCGGATGGAAATCCGGTGCGCGGCGCTCGGACCGAAGGAAAAATGCTGCGGCTTCATCGGGCGCCCGTCAGAAAAGAGCGCAGATTTTGCGGAGCTGGCCCGCCGCGGCTCCATCAGACGATTCCGAAAAATCGGACGGGGACCTCAACGCGCCTGCTTCAGCCACTCCAGCCGCGTACCCGCACCGGGCTCGCCCAGCGCCTGCTGCAGGGCCGGCAGTGCCGGCGCGATCACCTGTTCGAACTGGAACGGAGGATTGATCAGCAGCATGCCGCTGCCGTTGAGGCGCAGCGGGGAGTCATCGGGGCGGATCTGCAATTCGGCCACCAGCGCGGACTTGATCGGCAACGCGGCCACCTTGCGGAAGAACGGTTGCAGGCTGCGCCGCTGCTTGATCGGATACCACACGGCGTACTGCGCGGTTGGCCAGCGTTCCAGCGACTCGCGCAGCGCGCTCACGATCCGCGGGTATTCGGCATCCTGCGCTTCGTACGGCGGATCGATCAGCACCAGCCCGCGCGCGAAACGCGTCTGGCCGATGCGCGGCGGCAGCAGCGCACGCAGGGCGGCATAACCATCCCGTGCATGCACGGCGACGCGATCGTCATGGGCGAACAGCGCCTTGAGTTCGGCGGCTTCTTCGGCCTGCAACTCGCAGGCGGCCAGGCGATCCTGCGGTCGCATCGACTGCGCGGCCAGCAGCGGCGAACCCGGATACACCACCAGCGCGCCGACCGGATTGTCCGCCTGCACCGCGCGCAGATAGGTTTCGACAATCGGCGGCAGGCGCGGCTGATCGAACAGCTTGAACACGCCGGCATCGGCTTCGGCGGTCTTGCGGCTTTCCTGTCCGCCCAGCAGATAGCGGCCGCGTCCGGCGTGCGTGTCGAGCACGAAGAATGGCGTGTCCTTGCGCTTGAGCGCCTCCACCAGGGCCAGCAGGATCACGTGCTTGAGGACATCGGCATGGTTGCCGGCGTGGAAGGCGTGGCGGTAGTTCATGCGCCCAGCATAGCCCCGGGCGAACGCTGCGACTATGCTTGCCGGCATGACGACGACCGCCACGATCCTCATCGCCGAAGACGAAGCCGCCATCGCCGACACCGTGCTGTATGCGCTGCGCAGCGAAGGGCTGGCCGCCGAGCATTGCCTGCTCGGCCGCGAGGTGGCGCCGCGCGTGCAGGCCGGCGGCATCGATGTGGTCGTGCTCGATGTCGGCCTGCCGGACGGCAGCGGCTTCGACGTCTGCCGGCAGCTGCGCGCCTTCAGCGATGTGCCGGTGATCTTCCTGACCGCGCGCAACGAGGAGATCGATCGCGTGCTCGGCCTGGAACTGGGCGCCGACGATTACATCACCAAGCCTTTCTCGCCGCGCGAACTGGTCGCACGCGTGCGCGCGCGCCTGCGCCGGCAGCACAGGGCCGCCATGCCGGCCGCGCAGGAGGGCTGGACACGGCAGGGCCAGTTCGAAATCGATCGCGAGGGCCACCGCATCCGCTATCGCGGGCAGGCGCTGGATCTGACCCGCTACGAACACGCATTGCTGGCCGCGCTGCTGCAACGGCCGGGCGCGATCCTCAATCGCGCGCAGTTGATGGAACGGGGCTGGGACAGCGACGCCGACAGCATGGATCGCACCGTCGACACCCACATCAAGACACTGCGCGGCAAGCTGCGCGCCGCCGGTGCCGAAGCCGATCCGATCCGCACGCATCGCGGCCTGGGCTATTCGATCGGCATCGAGCCGTAGCCCATCCGGTTTCCCTTCTTCCGACTCCCGGTCGTCCCATGCGCCTCGGCCTCCGTCTCTTCATCGCGTTCTTCCTGATCGTCGGACTCGCCGCGTTCTTCGTGATGCGCGTGTTCGTCAACGAGGTGAAGCCGGGCGTGCGCCAGGCGATGGAATCGACGTTGGTCGATACGGCGAACGTGCTGGCGGTGATGGCCGCCGATGACATGAAGGCCGGGCGCATCGCCGACGGCGAGTTCGCGCGCCGGCTCGCACAGGCGCAGCAGCGCGATCTGCACGCGATGATCTGGCGATTCCCGAAGCGGCAGATCGATTACCGCGTCACCGTGACCGATGCGCGCGGCGTGGTCGTCTACGACTCGGAAGGCCGCGATCTGGGGCGCGACAACTCGCGCTGGAACGATGTCCATCGCACGCTGCGCGGCGAATACGGCGCGCGTTCCAGTCCCGAGCGGCCGGGAGACACCGAGCGCACCGTCATGCACGTGGCCGCGCCGATCCGCGATGGCGATCGGTTGATCGGCGTGCTGACCGTCGCCCAGCCCAACCACACGATCGATCCCTTCATCGCCGCCAGCCAGCGCAGCATCATCCGGCGCGGCGCGTGGCTGATCGGGTTGTCCGCGCTGATCGGCCTGTTGATCACGTGGTGGCTGGTGCGCGGCATCGGCCGGCTGAACCGTTACGCGCAGGCGGTCGCAGCGGGCGAACCCGCACCGCCGCCGCCGCCGCGCCGCGACGAGATCGGCGATCTCGGCAACGCGCTGGAAGCCATGCGCCGCAAACTCGAGGGCAAGGCCTACGTCGAGCAGTACGTGCAGTCATTGACGCATGAGATGAAGAGTCCGCTGGCGGCCATCCGCGGCGCGGCCGAACTGTTGCAGGAACCCTTGCCCGAACCCGAACGCCGGCGGTTCGCGCACAACATCCAGGCGCAGGAACAGCGGCTCACCGAAACCATCGAAAAACTGCTGGCGCTGGCCGAGGTCGAACAGCACGGCTGGTTGCAGAAGCGACAGCGCGTGCCGCTGGACGAACTGCTCGCCGGTGCGCGCGAGGATGCTTCGGCGCGCGATCCGGATCATGCGATCACGCTGCGCGCCTCGCCGGATCTCGCGGTCGAGGGCGATCCGTTCCTGTTGCGCCGCGCGATCGGCAACCTGCTCGACAATGCACTCGCGTTCTCGCCGCCCGGCGCCGGCGTCGAGATCGATGCCACGCGCGAAGGCGATCAGGTGCGCATCCTGATCCGCGATCGCGGCCCTGGCGTCCCCGACTACGCGCAGGCGCGCATCTTCGAACGCTTCTATTCACTGCCACGTCCGGATGCGCCGCGCAGCTCCGGCCTCGGCCTGCCCTTCGTGCGTGAAGTGGCCCGACTGCATGGCGGCAGCGTACGCCTGGGCAATCGCGATGACGGCGGCGCCGAGGCGGAACTGGAGCTGCCGGTAGCGGGTAGCGGATAGCCGGGAACCGGAAGCTGCATCGGAAAATCGCCACGCGCTGCCGGCTGTCGGCTCCCGGCTCCCCATACTTCACACACACTTCAGATTGCCTTCGACGCTGCTCCATCGGCGGGGGCGATGCTGCGTTCCTCATCCATCGATGGAACGGAGTACATGAAATCCCTGAGGCTGTTGTTGCGATTCCTGACCGTGGGCGGCCTGGTCCTGCTGTTGTTGATTCCACTGGTGATGGTGCGCGGGATCATCAGTGACCGCGAGCGTTACCAGGCGCAGGCGATCGAGCGCATCGGCCAGAGCACCGCCGGCGCGCAGCAGGTGATCGGGCCCTTGCGCGTCGTGCCGTGGGAGGAAGTGCGCAGCCGCACGCGCGTTGACGCCGAAGGCAAGCCCGAAATCCACCAGGAAACCGTGCGCGGCTACCTGTTGCAGACCCCGCGCACGTTGCAGGTCAGTGGTGGCCTCAAGCCGAACCTGCGCCGCATCGGCCTGTACGAGGTGCGCACCTACGACTGGTCGGGCAAGCTGGTGGCCGCTTTCGAACCGCTGGTGCTGGAAGCGAGCGCGCACCGTGTGTATGGCAGGCCGCTGCTGGTGATGGGCATCAGCGACGTGCGCGGATTGATCGGCACGCCGTCGTTGAATGTCGATGGACGCGCGCTGGCGTTCCAGGCCGGCACCGGCGCATTGTCCGAACGCATGAGCGGCGTGCATGCGGTGCTGGGGGAGCCCGGCGCCGCGCTGCCGGCCAGCCGCATGCAACTGGATCTGATGCTGACCGGCACCGAATCCCTCGGCATCAGCCCGGTCGCCGACAGCAACCGCATCGATCTGCATTCGGCCTGGCCGCATCCGCTGTTCGGCGGACGCTTTTCGCCGAACCAGCGCGTGGTGGACGATCATGGCTTCCGCGCGAGCTGGGAAATCTCCGCGCTGGCCAACGATACCCAGGCGCAGCTCGAACGTGGCGAAGGTCTGTTGACGCGTCGCCAACCGCTGACCGAACGTGCCGGCAGCATCGACGGCGGCATCGAAGGCGTGGCGCTCACCGGCATCGACAGCATCGACGTGCACCTGGTCGATACGGTGGACGTCTACACCCAGGCCGATCGCGCGACCAAGTACGGCATCCTGTTCGTCGTGCTGACCTTCGTCGGCTTCGCCCTGTTCGAACTGATCAAGCGGTTGCCGATCCATCCGTTGCAATATCTGCTGGTCGGTCTGGCATTGGCGATCTTCTTCCTGCTGCTGCTGAGTCTGTCCGAGCACATCGCATTCTGGCAGGCCTATCTGATCTCGGCCACGGCGTGCATCGGCCTGCAGTTCTTCTACCTGAGCGGCGTGCTGCGCAGTTGGGTGCGCGCGGCCGGATTCGCGACCACGCTCACCGCGCTGTACGGTGTGCTGTATGCGCTGCTGCTGTCCGAGGCCAATGCGTTGCTGATGGGATCGCTGCTGCTGTTCGGCATCCTGGCCGCGATCATGTGGTTGACCCGCAAGGTGGACTGGTACGAACTCGGCAGCACGCCGGCGCAGGACGCACCGGCTCCGCGCAACGCACCGCCGCCGATGCCGCAGTGAGGCCGTCGATGCTGGACCTGTCCTACTTGCACCGGCGCGCCAGCCGGGTAGTGCCGGAACGCCTTCGCACCTGCGCGGTGATGGGCGTTCCTGCGGACGAAGCGTCGCTGGCGGCGCGCGTGCTGCCGCTCGGGCACGCACGTCGTGGCAGCGTCTGCTTCGTGCTCGAAGAGGACACCGCGCGGCGATTGCTGCGGGATCCGTGGCCGTGTCTCTCTGGCGCCAGCCGCGCCAGAGAGGGGCTGGGCCGTCATGTTTCACCGCTCGCGTATGCGGCATGGGAACGCATCGGCGCAGACGACTGTCCGCTCTATCGCACCCGCTCCGAGGACGGCCGCGCAAGCCTGTGGCTGTTGCCGCTGTTCCGGCTGCTGATCTACTGCTGGAACGATGCTGCGCGGCGCTGCCCGGCAGGACCGCGATGCTGATCGCGTTCGCCTTGTTCAGCATGATGGCGCTCGTGCTGCACGTGGTGTTCGCGGTGCTGTCATGGCGGCTGTATGGCGCGATGGTGCTGCTGGCCCAGAGCGGCTGCGCGCTGGTGTGGGCGCAGCATCTGCATGCATCGGCCCGGCCGGACTACCACGATGGCGTGGCCAGCACGCAGGGGATCCTGTTGTTCGTGCTGGGCTGGTTCTGCATGACGGTGGCGTCGGCGCTGGCCAGCGCGCTGGTGCTGCTGCTGGCGCGCGG
>JAEWBY010000078.1 GCA_023390905.1 Pseudomonadota bacterium
ATTGCCGCGGCGGCGGGGCGGCCGGCCGGCCCCCCCCCCGCGGCGGGATCACTTGGCTTCGACGAACACGTAGTCGACGCCGGCCGGGGCGACCGCCGCCTTGACGCGCTCGCCGTCGGCGGCATCGCCGATGAACACCACGCGCACGCCCTTCATGCTGTCCGGCTCCACGCCTTCGAACGAGCTGACGACCAGATCGGCCATCTTCGCCGAGGCCGAGGAACCGAACGCCAGCAGGTTGCCGCCGACGATGCCGCGGGCCACCGCGTTCTTGGCCTGCTCCTGCGCGCGCTCGTACTTGGCCTGGAACTCCGGATCCGATTCCGGCGGCAGGTAATACAGGAAGGGACTGTTGGTGATCGTGCCCATGTTGCGGCCGACCACTTCCTGCAGGTAGGTGCGCCAGCCGGCGTCGTCATCCTTGGCCGGGGCGACCAGCGGGGCTTCGACGGCTTCGGCCGGGGCGGCTTCCTGCTTCTTGCAGGCGGTGAACGGCACGACCAGGCAGGCGATCAGCAGCAGTCGTGTGGCGATGTTGGTCATTGGAAAGGTCCCCCTCTCAGAGTTGTTGGGATGATCGTGCCACAAAGCGCCGGTTCAGGCGCGCTGCCACTGCGCCTTGAGCGCCGCCGCCACGTCGGCGGTGACGAAACCGGAAATATCGCCGCCCAGCCGCGAGATCTCGCGCACCAGCGATGACGAAATGAAGCCGTACTGCTCGGCCGGCGTCAGGAACAGCGTTTCGACGTCCGGGATCAGATGCCGGTTCATGCTGGCAAGCTGGAACTCGTACTCGAAATCCGACACCGCGCGCAGACCGCGCAGCAGCACGCCGCCGCCCACGTCCTTGACGAAATGGGCCAGCAGGCAATCGAAGCCGCGCACTTCCACGTGGGGATGGTGCGCCACCGCCTTGCGGGCCAGATCCGCGCGCAGCGCCAGCGGCAGCGCCGGGCCCTTGGCCGGGCTTTCGGCCACGCCGATGATCAACCGCTCGAACAGCGGCGCGGCGCGATCGATCAGATCGATATGCCCGTTGGTGATCGGGTCGAACGTACCGGGATAGACCGCGATTCGGTGACGGGACACGCTCATGCGGAAACGGGCTCGGTGAAGTCGTCGCGCAGTGTATCAGCGCCCCGCCCCGGCGCGGCGGTACAGCGCGGAGCGGACCTCGCGGGTGCCACCCTCGCGATGGAGCCGCCAGTCATCGGGCACGGCGGGAATGACGCTCGCCGGGGATTCCAGGTAGATCCAGGCGTCGGCGGCCAGATGGGGCTGCACGGCGTCGATGGCGCGCGCCCATGCATCGAGCCCGAACGGCGGGTCGAGGAACACCAGATCGAAGCTCTGCGGATGCTCGCCGGCGAGCCATTCGAATGCGTCGCCGGCCACCACGCTCACGCTGTCCTGTGCGTGCAGCCGGGCAAGGCTTTCGCGCAGGCTGCGCGCGGCGGCGTTGTCGCGCTCGATCAGGACTGCATGAGCGGCGCCGCGCGATACCGCTTCAAACCCGAGCGCACCGCTGCCGGCAAACGCATCGAGCACCCGCGCGCCCTGCAGTTTCGGCATCAGCCAGTTGAACAGCGTTTCGCGCACGCGATCCGAAGAAGGCCGCAGTCCGGCCAGATCCGGCACGGGCAATTTGCTGCCGCGCCAACGACCGCCCACGATGCGCACGCTGCCAGCGACGGGCGCGCCCGCTCGACGGGAACGGTCGGACTTCATCGGGAATGTGAGGGGGCGGGTGATACCATCGCCGTATTCTCCGCGATTGCCTGGGTCATGGTCAGCTGGTTCCGACGCAAGAAGCCTGACGCGCCCGCGAGCCTGCCCGATACGCAGCGCCCGGCGCCCTCCGAAATCCCCGTTCCCGGTTCCATTGCCGCCGATACCGCCGATGCAGAGGCTGTGGCCGAAGCTGCGGCCGAGGTGATTCCGCCTGCCGCGGTCATCGAGCCGTCGGCGATTCCGCCCGTTCTGCCCGAACCCGCCTCGTCAGAGCCCGCACCTGCCGCGCCGGGGAAACCAGGCTGGCGTGATCGCCTGCGCAACAGCGGGTTCGCGCGCGGCCTCGGCAGTCTGTTCTCGCGCAATCCGCGCCTGGACGACGATCTGCTAGACGAGATCGAAACCGCGCTGCTGACTGCCGATGTCGGCGTGCCGGCCACGGCCGCGTTGATCGAATCCCTGCGCAGGCGGATGAAGGCCCGCGAATTCGCCGACGCCGGCGCGCTGCTGTCCGCATTGCGCGCCGAACTGATCGCCATTCTCGCACCGGTGGCCAAGCCGCTGGTGATCGATGCGGGCATCAAGCCCTTCGTGCTGCTGACCGTGGGCGTCAATGGCGTCGGCAAGACCACCACGATCGGCAAGCTCGCGCGCCGCTTCAAGGATGAAGGCCGTTCGCTGATGCTGGCGGCGGGCGACACCTTCCGCGCCGCGGCCGTGGCGCAGTTGCAGACCTGGGGCGAACGGAACGGCGTGCCGGTCATCGCGCAGGGACAGAACGCCGACGCGGCATCGGTCGCCTACGATGCGTTGCAGGCGGCGCAATCGCGCGGCACGCAGATCCTGATCGCCGATACCGCCGGCCGGTTGCATACGCAGCAGGGCCTGATGGCCGAACTCGGCAAGATCAAGCGCGTGCTGCAGAAACTCGATCCGGCCGCGCCGCATGAAGTGCTGTTGGTGATCGACGGCACCACGGGCCAGAACGCGCTCTCGCAACTGCGCCAGTTCCATGCGGCGGTGAACGTGACCGGCCTGGTCGTCACCAAGCTCGATGGCACCGCCAAGGGCGGCGTGGTGTTCGCCCTCGCGCGCGAATTCGGCATTCCGATCCGCTTCGCCGGGATCGGCGAGCGCCCGGAAGATCTGCGGGTGTTCGATGCGGAAGCCTTCGTCGACGCACTGCTGCCGGAAGCGCTCGGCGCGTGAGCCGGCGCGCACGCGCGGCCGCGATGTCGCCTGTGGAAATCGCCGCGCCACGCACTCCGGATTTTTTCGCCGAGCGCCTGCTCGACTGGTTTGACCGAGCCGGCCGCCATGATCTGCCGTGGCTGCATCCGCGCACGCCTTACCGCGTGTGGCTGTCGGAAATCATGCTCCAGCAGACCCAGGTCAGGACGGTCATTCCCTACTTCCAGCGTTTCCTCGCCGCGTTTCCCGAATTGCCGGACCTCGCCGCCGCTTCGCTTGATGATGTGCTTGCGCAATGGTCCGGGCTTGGCTACTACGCGCGGGCGCGCAACCTGCACGCAAGTGCACGGCTCTGCGTGGCGTTGCATGGCGGTGATCTGCCGCGCGATTTCGAAGCCCTGGTCGCGCTGCCTGGCATCGGCCGCAGCACGGCCGGCGCGATCCTCGCGCAGGCGTGGGGCGACCCGTTTCCGATACTCGATGGCAACGTCAAACGCGTGCTCGCCCGCTATCACGGCATCGCGGGCTGGCCGGGCCTGCCGGCCATCGAAAAGCAGCTCTGGGCGCTGGCGCAAGCGCATGTGCCTGGCATCCGCATGGCCGATTACACGCAGGCGCAGATGGATCTTGGCGCGACACTGTGCACACGCAGCGATCCGGCCTGCATGTTGTGCCCGGTGCAGAGCGGATGCGTCGCGCTGCGCGAGGGCACGGTGGCCGAACTGCCGACGCCGCGACCGGGCAAGACGTTGCCCGAACGCAGTACCCTGATGCTGCTCGCCCAGAACGATGCCGGCGAAGTCCTGTTGCAGCGACGGCCACCGGTCGGCATCTGGGCATCGCTGTGGTCGCTGCCCGAGGCCGGGGATCACGATGCCGCGCGCACCTGGTTCCATGCGCATCTGGACGGTGACTACGAGCAGCCCGAATCCTTGCCCGAAGTGCCGCACGTCTTCAGCCACTACCGCCTGCGCATGCAACCGCTGCGCTGGCATGGCGCGCGGGCGGGAAATGCAGTACGGGACGACGCCAATCTCCGCTGGGTCGCACGCGCGGATCTGCCATCGCTGGGCCTGCCGGCGCCTGTTCGCAGACTGCTGGAAAACACGCCGATCTGATCCAGCATCCACCCTGCAAGCGCCATCCATGGCCGCTCCGGTAAACTGCACGGCGCACTGGTCACTCTGGGTTTGCGATGCCGCGCACCGTCTACTGCCAATACGAAAAACGCGAGACCGAAGGACTGGACTTCGTGCCCTACCCCGGCGAACTGGGCAAGCGCATTTTCGCGCATATCGGCAAACCCGCGTGGGCCGCCTGGCTTGCGCACCAGACGATGCTCATCAACGAGAATCGCCTGTCGCCACGCGATCCCAAGCATCGTGCCTTCCTGGAAACGGAACTGGAAAAGTTCCTGTTCGACGGCGGAGCGGACAAGCCGGCCGGCTACGTACCGCAATGAAAAAGGGCGGGAAGCCCCGCCCTTTTCTTCAGTTGCCGGCGTCGTCCTTGCGATCTTCGACCTCGGCCTTGCGCATCTCCTCGGCCGCCTTCAGCGATTTGAGGTCCAGCGGACTGATGGTCTTGATGCGACACGATATCGGCATGCTGGCGCCACCGATGGGCCGCACCCGATCCAGCGCCGATACGCGGTTGCCGAAGTTGGTGATCATGATCGAAGGCGCGTGTTCCAGATCCGGACAACGCCCCGTCAGATCCAGCAGATACGCCTGGTTTGGGCGTGTCCATACCGCGAGCGCCGAATCGCCCAGCGGCTGCCAGCCGTTGAGTCCGCCGAAATAGCTGAAGTCCTTGACGGGCGCGCCCGCACTGGCGCGATACATCGCCAGTCGCTCGGCAGAAGAGGGCTTGGTGCTGGCGCACGCGGCGAGCATGGCGACGATGGAAAGCAGGATCAGGCGTTTCATGGCTCAACTCCGTTCGGGTCAGGAATTGCGCGTCTTGTCGCATCATGCCCGAGCGCTGCACGGGTGGACGGGACGGCCCCGCAAGCATTCAGCCCTCGTCCGGCTTGCCAGCCGCGTCCGGCTTCCCGTATCATGCGCGGCTCGCACCGGCCGCACGGCCGCACCGCGAAAACCTGGCCGGGTAGCTCAGTTGGTAGAGCAAGGGATTGAAAATCCCTGTGTCGGGGGTTCGATTCCCTCCCCGGCCACCAGATATCTCAAGGGCTTGCAGAAATGCAGGCCCTTTTTCTTTGGCTGCGGCATGGTTTTGGTTGCCGTTTGGTTGCCGTATGAAATCCTGGCCCCTGGCCCTGTAGAGAGCCTGCTTCGGTGCCGCACCCTAGGCGCTGCCATCAGTCAAGGCGGGTTCTGAGCGCACATCACACCGCAACAACGACAAGGCCCGCAGACGCGGGCCTTGTGCTTCATGGACGATTAGAAGCGCGCCCCTCCGGGCTTACAGGGTTGCAGGATCATCCAACTGGACAATCAAGTGACTCCTTCTTCGTTCTTCGAATAGGAATCTTGCCAAATAAAATGGAGCCGACATCCGTCCAATACGAAAAAATGAAAACCCCAGATCACTATCTTTAGATTTTTCCTGATCGTCCTCAGTAAGTTCCCACATCTCAACGATGCGGCAACGCAGTCTAAAAACTCCCGTCTTGTCATAATCAAGTTCGTGCGCACTTATTCGATTCATGAGGGCACCCCGCAGGCGGCTGCTTGCCGCCTTTAGGCTGCCTGCCTGCACATCAAACGTCGCAAAAAATCCATACCTCATGCCTTCCGGGCGAGGTCCACAGAAAATGCATTGCAAAATGAATTGAAACGTCTTCATCAATATAGTCGCCGTGCTATTTTTCTTATTTTCCTTTTGGCTCAGGGACCGGCTCAAGGCCTGCCCCGGTTGCTCATGGCTTGCAATCGCGTGAGCGCCACGGCTGCCGCTCGGTTGATCAGCTCCGCATGCGCGATACGCAGCGATGTTCAGATGTTCGACACCCCAACTCGCGCTTCCGGCTCATCGCATGGTCCGGGCCGGGAAAGCGCGCGGTTTGCATCGGCGTGCCGCGTGGCCTTCATGGAGATCCGCAGGCAGCCACGTGCGCCTGCCACTTCCATCGAAGCCGTCTTGCCTTCCGCGACCCGCATGCTCTGCTCGCCTGTCAGCACCCAGGTATCGGCCGTCCGTTCAAGAACGCGTGTATCCAGCTTGACGGTCGCCACACCCGCGGCCGTCTTTGCGTCCGGACGTGCGGCCACCTGGATATCCACGGCGCCTCCGAGTGCCGCAAGCGTGAACCGAGCCGGCCTGCAGGCCAGGACTGTCATGCTGGGGGCGCCGATGGGCTTCCCGTCGCGGTATAGATCGAACTCGATTCGATAAGCCTCCGGGGCTGCGGCAGGCGTCGTCTGCGGTCCGCCTGAACTCCGGCAAATCCGCACAGACAGAGAAGCAATACGGCGACACTTCCTGGCTTCCATGTGCGCTGCACGATCATGGTGTCTCCGTGAGTTCCGGCAAGCCCGTGGCCGCAGGGAGCCATTGCCGACTCCGCCAGTTCCGGGCAGCGGGACAGTAGCATCTGCCGGCGGCCAATGCATCGGCATGCTGAGACATGCGGCTCGGGTTTCGCCCGGTTAGACCAGAGCAACGTCCGGGGTGACTCAGTGGGTCAACTGGCGAATCAGGCTGTCGATGTCGTACCGGAATGCGCCGGAAGATTCGGCCCGTAGGTCGCAACGCGACGCTGCGCGCAGGAACTCCTCGGAGACGACGTAGCCATGCCCCATTTCCTGCACGTGGCTGTGCGTACGCGTGTCGCCCGCGGCGTCTTCGAGCAGTCGCGGGAAAGCGAGCACGCGGAACATCAGCGAGATTTCCTCACGCTCGCTCAGGCCGTGCCCCTCGATTTCATGCTGGATCGCATGAATGCCCATGTGCGCCAGCTCGTCGCCCGGTCCGACCTCCACGCTGGTCTGGAGCTCACCGGCCATCGCCGCCTGGAACACGCCGATGCCGAAGCTCAGCAGCGCGGGATCGATCGGGGGCGTCTGTTCGTTGAGGATGGCCTGTTCGTTCATCGGTGCGTCGCGCAGCGTCGGTGGTTCAAGTCTGCTCGCACGTTCGTCGATTGCCGATGAAAAGCGCGTCACCGGTCACGAGGACGCGCGTGGTCCCGGGCCGTTCGCGTCAGGCCCATCCTGTGGCGGATCCCATCCGGCCCGCAAGACAGTTCTTCAGGCCGTCGTGACGCCCTCTGCGGTATGTTCGCCGTGGCGATCGATGCGAACGTCGGCAGCCAGTTCATCGTCCACGCTTCCAGGGGTCCCCATGTCGCTTCCACTGGCAGGAAAACGCATTCTGGTCGTCGAGGATCATTTCCTGCTGGCTGATGCGCTGGTCGATTGCCTGGAAATTGCCGGCGCGGAGGTCGTGGGTCCCTGCCCCAGCGTGGAGACCGCGTTCCATACGTTGAAGACAGCGGGGCACGTGGACATGGCCGTGCTCGATGTCCAGCTCGATACGGAAACTTCCGAACCCATCGCCGATCTGGCGCGCGAAATGGGACTGCCCGTGCTGTTGATGACCGGGTTCGATCAGAGCACGCTGCCACGTTCGCTGCGTGGCCTGCCCGCCTGCACCAAACCGTTCGATCCGCGTGGACTGGTGCAGAAACTGCAGAGCCTAGAGGCGTGAAGTGCCGCCTGCCTGCGTCCTGCGTCTGGCAGACCGTTGCCGGTGATGCGTAGCGCTTCGTTCGGCAGGCGACTGCCAAGATCGTTCTATGCCCGCGATCCCCGCGTGGTCGCACCGGAACTGCTCAACAAGCTGATCGTCCGCGACGACGGTCGCGCCGGTCGCATCGTCGAGGTCGAAGCCTATTGCGGCGGAGACGATCCCGCTGCGCATACGTTTCTTGGCCCGACCCGGCGCAATGCGACGATGTTCGGTCCGCCCGGTCATCTGTATGTCTATTTCACCTACGGCATGCACTGGTGCGCGAACACGGTGTGCGGACGCGACGGTGAAGGCGTGGGCGTGCTGCTGCGCGCAATCGAACCGGTGAAAGGGGTCGAGCTGATGCGGGAAGCACGCGGCTTCCCGGTTCGGCCGACCGAAATCGGTAGCGGGCCGGCCCGGCTCGCCCAGGCTATGGGCATCACCGGCGCGGCCGACGGCCTGGACCTGATCCGGCAGGAACAGGGCATCACCGTGGTCGATGACGGAACGCCGCCTCCGCTTGAGCCCGGCAACGGCCCGAGAATCGGCATTTCGAAGGCCGTCGATCATCCGTGGCGATGGTTCGTGGAGGGCAATCCGCACGTCAGCCGGATGCCACGCAGACGCGCTTCGGCCAGCATCGCATGAGCGTGCTGACCACGCCCGATGGCCGCTACATCGTCGTGCGTGGTCGCCTCTGGCGCGCAAGCAATCCGGAACTGGATGCGCACGAGCGCACACGATGGACCCATCGGCTGATGCACGCACGCAGGCGAGTCGGCATTGCATTGCGTGCGGGTGATGCCGCGGCCCTGCGAAGCGCACGCGCCGAAGCGAACGACTGCAAAGTGGCACTGGGTGAACGCGGCCACGTGTGGTGGAACGATGGCGCGCCGGATTTCAATCGCCGGCTCGTGCGCAATACGCCGTACGCCGAGTGGTTCGATAGTCTGTCGCGCAACTAGTGCGAACAGCGCAAGTAGGGCGTGCCGTGGCGTCCTTCGGAGGCGCCCGGCTGTACTTCGGGATCATTGCGTTCGTCGCTGCTGCGCTTGCCGTACTGCTCGCCGGCGCCGGCCGGTTGGTCCGGCGCGCGGCGGCGGTCTTCCTGCTCCCGGGTATTGGAACCGAGGTTGTTCGATCCCGCATCGGGAAGTTCATCAGGGGTCTTCTGGCTCATCATGGGGACTCGCGGGATTTGCCGCCACACTAGTACGCGGCCGGTCAACGCCGCGTCTGCGCGGCCCGCCACTGGTCTGTATTTGCGTCTGAAACGACCGCCCGCAGGTGCGGGCGGCCCTGCGTCACCCCAAGAACTCAGGGGTCCGGGAACGTAATGGGCCCTTGCGGACACGCCGGACCGATCGTCTCCACGAAATACGGCGAGGTATCACCGACGATCTGCCATCCGTCCGATCCGCTGTAGCTCGGACACGGCAACCATGCTTCGCCGATCAACTCCTGCTTGGCGGCGGTTGCGTAATACATCCTGTAGAGCGAATTGGACTGGTAACGCCCTGCATGGGCGGCCCCTGCGATCCCAGTGCAACGCATGCACCCACGAACAGTTTCCTCATCGTGACAACTCCTTGTGTTGGGAACGCCTTCATGGCGTTCGCAGCCGGCCTATCGCCTTCCGGGCGCCCATACTATGCTTGCCCTTCCCGACTCGAGGAACACTGCATGCGGCGCGGACTTTTCGCATTGATGGCGATCGCTTCGATACTGCTGGGAGCGTGCAGCGGCGGTCCGGTGCGGCGCGTGTCCGAGCCGGCCGCGAGCATCCAGCAACTGACCGTGCATGCCAACGGGAGCTGGTCGGTGGATCTGCGTCTGCAGAACTACAGCAGCATCCCGATGCGGTTCGACCGCGTGAGCCTGGCGGTGGACGTGGACGGCCAGTCGGCCGGTACGTTGACGGCGGCCCCCGCGCTGTCGATCGGGCCCGAATCGGCCGACGTGGTCACCGTGCCGTTCCAGCCCAACCCGGAAGCCCGGCTGGTGCTGGCCGATGCCTTGTCCGGACGGCGCACGCTGGGTTACCACCTGAAAGGATCGGTTACCGCCACCCCCGAGGAAGGCAAGCCGCGCGACTTCGAGATCACCGGGCAGAGTGGCCTCAACCCGGTACCCGGCCTGGACGGCGTGCTGCGCTGAACCGTGCATCGAGCGTTTCGACGGCCCCCTCGGGGGCCGTTTTCATTGGGCGATGCCGCGGCTGCGCGCCACCATACGCCGTAGTATCCTGACCGTTCCTGCCAACCGGTCGCCCGTGTCCATGAGTACTTATCGCGCCCCGCTCACCGATCTCCGCTTCGCCCTGTATGACGTGCTGGATGTCGAACCCCTGTTCGCACGCCTGGGTTATCCGGAAGCGACCCGCGACCTGCTCGACGCGGTGCTCGATGAGGCCGCGCGCTTCAGCGAAACCGTGCTCGCACCGCTGAACAGCGTGGGCGACGAAATCGGCTCGACCTTCGACAAGGCCACGCAGTCGGTCACCACGCCGCCCGGCTTCAAGGCCGCGTACGAGCAGTTCACCGAAGGCGGCTGGACCGGGCTGACGGCCTCGCCCGATTTCGGCGGGCAGGGCCTGCCTCACGTCATGGGCGTGCCGCTCAACGAGATGGTCAATGCCGCGAATCTGGCCTGGGGCAATTTCCCGCTGCTCTCGCACGGCGCGGTGGAAGCACTGAAGCAGCATGGCCAGCCGTGGCAACAGGAAGTTTTCCTCAAGCCGCTGGTCGAAGGCCGCTGGACCGGCACGATGTGCCTGACCGAGCCGCATTGCGGTACGGATCTGGGCCTGCTCAAGACGCGCGCCGAACCGAACGCCGATGGGAGTTATTCCATCACCGGCACCAAGATCTTCATCACCGCCGGCGAGCACGATCTGACCGACAACATCGTGCATCTGGTGCTGGCGAAGTTGCCGGATGCACCCGCCGGCGCGAAGGGCATCTCGCTGTTCGTCACGCCGAAGTTCAAGGTGGATCGGGATGGCAACGTGGGCGAGCGCAACGCGCTGCACTGCGGGTCGATCGAACACAAGATGGGCATCAAGGGGTCGGTGACCTGCGTGATGAACTTCGACGGCGCACAGGGCTACCTCGTCGGCGAACTGCACAAGGGCCTGCAGGCAATGTTCACCATGATGAACACCGCGCGCCTGGGCGTGGGTTTGCAGGGCTTGGCGCTGAGCGAGCGCGCCTACCAGAATGCGGTGCGCTATGCGCGGGAACGGTTGCAGACGCGCTCGCTGAGCGGCCCGAAGTTTCCGGAGAAGCCGGCCGATCCGATCATCGTGCATCCGGACGTGCGCCGGATGCTGCTGACGGTGAAATCGCTGGTGGAAGGCAGCCGCCTGCTCGCCCTGCACGCCGGGACGCTGATCGACATCGCGCATCATTCCCCGGATCCGGCCGAGCGCGAGCGCGCAGACACGCTGGTGAGCTTCCTGACACCCATTTCCAAGGCGTGCCAGACCGAATGGGGCATCGAGAACACCTACCACGCGCTGCAGTGTTTCGGAGGCCATGGCTACATCCATGAGCACGGCATGGAACAGCTCGCACGCGATGCGCGCATCACCACGCTGTACGAAGGCACGACGGGCATCCAGGCGCTGGATCTGATGGGACGCAAGACCGCGGCCACCCAGGGCGCCGGGCTGAAGATTTTCCTCGCCGAGATCGAAACCTTCCTGCGCGCGAACGAAGGCAACGCCGCCATCGCCGAGTTCATCGCGCCGCTGCGTGAAAAGACCGGCGAATGGGCCGCCCTCACCCGCGAGATCCTCCAGCGCGCGAGCCAGGATCCGGAGGAAATCGGAGCCGCCAGCTACGACTACCTGTTCTATTCGGGCTATGTGACGCTGGCGTACTGGTGGGCGCGCAGCGTGGCCAGTGCCGAAGCCTCCGCGCAGAGCGAAGCGTTCAAGCAGGGCAAGCGCGAAACGGCGCAGTTCTACTTCGCCCGCATCCTGCCGCGCACGCTGATGCATGCCAGCGCAATCCGCTCCGGTGCCGCGCCGCTGATGGCCATGGCCGCCGAACGCTTCGGCGACTGAGTGCGGCATGACGGGGCGAACATCGCCCCGTCCAAAACCCCGGTCGATGGCACCGCTATCCAAACTGTCATCGATGGGGTATAAGCTGAATCCCCATGGAAGCAGACCCAGCTCAGCTTCATCTGGTGGATACCGACGGCGCGTCCGCAGCGGCAGCCGCGACCGCACTCTCTCCGTCCCGCTTCACGCCGCGCCTGCTCTCGCTAGATGCGCACGGACGGGTTCTGGACTGGATCAACTGGCAGGACGCGACTTGTCTCTACGCGCGTGGGGCGGTGGCGTGGACGCTGGGCGATCCCTGCCTGCGGGTCCACGGCGGAACCTGCCGGCTGACCGGAGAGCAGAGCGTGATCGAACTGCATCCGATCGTCGCTTCGCGCGGACATGCACGCGCCCACGCGCTATCGCCGACGCCGACGCTGACCAATACCGCGCTGTTCGCGCGCGATGCCTATCTCTGCCTGTATTGCGGGCAGGATTTCAGCCGCCAGCACCTCACCCGCGATCACGTGCTGCCCTTGTCCAAGGGCGGGCGCGACATCTGGGAAAACGTGGTCAGCGCCTGCTTCCACTGCAACTCGCGCAAGAGCAACCGCACGCCGCAGCAGGCCAACATGCCGCTGCTCGCGGTGCCGTATCGGCCGAGCTGGATCGAGCACCTCATCCTGTCCAACCGCAACATCCTGGCCGACCAGATGGCCTTCCTGAAGGCCCAGTTGCCCAAGCGTTCCAAGCTCTCTGCCTGAACGGCAGCCGCGCGATGCGCGGTTTTGCGGTCGTTTTCCGCCCTGCCTCGCGCCGGCTTCACGCAGTTCGCTTGCCCCATTTCACGCAAGAGGGGGAAAATGGCGGTTCAGAAGAAAGCACAGCCGATGATCGACGCCGCCCGCTATCCCCGCCTTTCCCGCATCGAGACGCCCGCCGACCTGCGCCGGTTCGACGAGTCCGAACTCCCGGCGATCGCCGAGGAACTGCGTGGCTACCTGATCGAATCCGTCGGCAAGAGCGGCGGACACTTCGGCGCCGGCCTAGGCGTGATCGAACTGACCGTGGCGCTGCACTACCTCTACGAGACGCCGGTGGATCGGCTGGTGTGGGATGTCGGCCACCAGTGCTATCCGCACAAGATCCTCACCGGTCGCCGCGATCAGATCCACACGGTCAAGCAGAAGGATGGCGTCGCGCCGTTCCCCAAGCGCGAAGAGAGCGAGTACGACACCTTCGGCGTGGGTCATTCCTCGACGTCGATTTCCGCCGCGCTCGGCATGGCCATCGCGCTCGCGCAGAAAGGTGACGATCGCAAGGTCGTGGCCATCATCGGTGACGGGGCGATGACCGCCGGCATGGCCTTCGAAGCGCTCAACCACGCCGGTGGCATGGAGCCCGAGCCGAACCTGCTGGTCATCCTCAACGACAACCAGATGTCGATCTCGGAAAACGTCGGTGGCCTGACCAAGATGCTCGGCCGGCTGAGCAGCAGCCAGACGCTCAACGCGCTGCGCGAAGGCGGAAAGAAACTGCTGGGCGACAAGCGCAAGCCGCCGGCGCGCTTCATGCGCCGATGGGAAGAACACTGGAAGGGCATGTTCGTCCCGTCCACGCTGTTCGAGCAGATGGGCTTCCATTACACCGGCCCGATCGACGGCCACAACGTCGAAGCGCTGGTCGGAGCGCTGAAGACGCTGAAGAAGCTCAAGGGTCCGCAACTGCTGCATATCCTGACCACCAAGGGCAAAGGCTACGAACTGGCCGAGGGTGATCAGATCGGCTATCACGCGGTCGGTCCGTTCGATCCGCAGAAGGGGCTGGTCAGCAAGGGCGGCGCGAAGAAGCCCACCTACACCGACATCTTCGGCGACTGGCTCTGCGACATGGCGGCGGTCGAGCCGCGCCTGCAGGGCATCACGCCGGCGATGCGCGAAGGATCGGGACTGGTGCGCTTCAGCAAGGAATATCCCGGTCGCTATTTCGACGTGGCAATCGCCGAGCAGCATGCGGTCACGCTGGCCGCGGGCATGGCGTGCGAAGGCGGCAAGCCGGTGGTGGCGATCTATTCCACGTTCCTGCAGCGCGGCTATGACCAGCTGGTGCACGATGTGGCGATCCAGAACCTGGACGTGCTGTTCGCGATCGATCGCGGCGGCGTGGTCGGCCCCGACGGCGCCACGCACGCGGGCAATCTGGACCTGAGCTACCTGCGCTGCGTGCCCAACTTGGTCGTGATGGCGCCGGCCGACGAGAACGAATGCCGCCAGATGCTCAGCACCGGCTATCACTTCGCAGGTCCTGCGGCCGTGCGCTATCCGCGCGGCACTGGTCCCGGCGTGGCGATCGCCCAGGATCTGGCGACCCTGCCGATCGGCAAGGCCGAACTGCGATCACGCGGCAACGCGGTCGCGATCCTCGCGTTCGGCTCGACGGTCGCCGCGGCCGAACAGGTCGGCCATGCACTGGGCCTGACGGTGGTCAACATGCGTTTCATCAAACCGCTGGATCGCAACCTCGTGCTTGAACTGGCAGGTACGCATCAGGGTTTTGTCACCGTCGAAGACAACGTGGTGATGGGTGGCGCGGGCTCCGGCGTGGCCGAACTGCTCAATGCGGAAGGCATCGCGTTGCCGGTCTTGCACCTGGGCCTGCCGGACGAGTTCCAGCATCACGCCAGTCGCGAGGATCTGCTGGCCGAAGCCGGCATCGACGCAGCCGGCATCCAGTCCGCCATCCTGCGCCGCTGGCCGCAACTGGCGGCGAAGAACCCGCCGTTGAGCGCGGCGGGCTGAGCTCGCACACCGCATCCGCCAGCGCGGCGGCGTTCGCGTGGGCCGGATGCGCCACGCGCATCGCGCGGCGTTCTACTCGGGCGCTTCGATGACATAGCCGCGCTGCTGCAGCCGGGACAGGTACCCATCCGGCTTGAGCAGTTCGCTGATGCCCACGGTCGCAAAGCTGATGCGGCTTTCCTGCAACGCCTGTTCGGCATGGCTCAGCCATTGGGTGCGCACGCGGGCATCGATATCGGTGAGCCCGCGCTTGCGCGCGAGATCGGTATCGAACCACGCCGACAGGCAGGCCGATTGCTGCGCTTCGGCCGGCAGACTGCGCAGGGCCGCCACGTCGCCCACGGCCCAGGCATTGGCGCGTTCGGCAAGCTGCGGCAATTCGAATTCGATGCGATCCAGCGTGCGGTTGAAGCAGACCAGGTCCTGCGCTTTCAGTCGCTCGGCGCGGAAATCGGCGATAGCCTGCTTCGGGTCCTCGATCTTCAACTCCAGCACCGTCGGCGTGCGCTTCATCCGCCGCTTCTTCAGTGCATCCTCGATCACGGGGCCGACCACGTCGCGCTCGCCCAAGCCGGAGCGCGAGAGTGCCTCCTGATAAAGCTGGAACGCCGCGATGATCGGGCGCTTCTTCTCGATCCCGCCATCGCGTCCCAGGTAGCGCTGTTTCAGCCGCGACCAGCGTGCGTAGGTGTCCGCCGGCAGAACCTCCTGCAAGCGTTGGCCCTCCGGATTCTTGGCCGCTTTCAGTGCCGAAGGCAGCAGCCACAGCCCACGGAAGAATCCGACGTCCGCATCGACGGTCACGCCCGGCGGACCGAGCACGCGGTCGGCCAGTTGCAGCACTTGCCGCACTTCCTCCGAGCGCCAGTCCATCCCGGCCGGCAGCGGTGATTGCGTTCCGAGAATGTAGAGCACGTGCTCGCCACTGCGTACACGCCACAGACCGGGGCCGGGCTGCACGCCGCTGACGATCACGGTGTCCATTTCGCGAATCGGCGCGGCATCGTGCGCCGGTGGCATCTCGACGGTCGCGCCATGGCTAGCGGTTTGCTGGGCCATGGCCATGAATGGCAGTCCGCACGCCACCAGTGCCGCCACAAAACCCACCACGCGATTGCGCATCGCCACGCTCCAGATTCTGATGATCGGCGTTCCGACCGCACGCCGCGGCGGCGAGTTCCTCAGGCGACGCGGCCGCCTGCTTCGCGCAGGTGCTGCGCGGTTTCGCTGTCATGCTCGAGCAACTGGAATCCCTTCCACGCGAATCCGGGTGAAACCGAGCAATCCATCAGCGTGTAATCGCCCAGACTGCGCGCGCTCTGCCAGATGCCGGCCTGCACGACCTGCACCTGTTGCCCGCCACGCGCGGACGTGTCCAGTTGCGTACGGCTGAGGGTCCGCGTGTCCGGGTCGAACATGGACAGTTCCAGCGGGCTGCCTTCGCTCCAGTCCCAGATCTCCGTGGCATCCACCCGATGCCATCGGCTGACGACGCCGCCCACCATCAGGAACTTGATCGCCGTGAGCGTGGGCCGCTCGATCCCGTTGACCTCGGTGCGCTTGCTGGCCTCGTAGATGCGACGGAAATAGCCGCCCTCCGGATGCGGAGCCAGGTCCAGGGTGCGAATCAGTTCTTCGGCGCGCGGATGCATGCGACGTACTAGACACGAGCCCGCTACAAACGGCAACCCCGACAACAATCAGCCCGCGACTGCGGGCTGATTGTTCTTGCGGGTTGGTCGGGGTAGCCGGATTCGAACCGACGACCACCAGTCCCCCAGACTGGTGCGCTACCAGGCTGCGCTATACCCCGAATCCTGGAAACACGGCCGCGCGAGGCGGTCGTTGATTATAGCGGCAAGCTCGCTGCCATTCCTACTGCCGGGCCGTGCCTCAGCGGCGCAGCAAGTGCAGGATTTCCTCCAGCTCCATGCGAACCTGCCGCACGATCTGGTTGCTCAGCGCCGATTCCTGCTTGGCGCCCTCGCCTTCCAGGCGCAGGCGCGCACCGCCGATCGTGTAGCCCTGTTCGTACAGCAGGCTGCGGATCTGGCGGACCATGAGCACGTCATGGCGCTGGTAATAGCGGCGGTTGCCGCGGCGCTTGGCGGGCTCGAGGCTGGGGAATTCGGTTTCCCAATAGCGCAGCACGTGCGGCTTGACGTCGCACAGCTCGCTGACCTCACCGATGGTGAAGTAGCGCTTCGCCGGAATCGGCGGAAGTTCGCGATTACTGCCCGGATCCAGCATAGGCTTCCACACGCTCCTTGAGTTTCTGCCCCGGCCGGAACGTCACCACGGTCCGCGCCGAAATGGGGATCTCTTCCCCGGTCTTGGGATTGCGGCCCGGGCGCTGGTTCTTGCGCCGCAGGTCGAAGTTGCCGAACCCGGACAGCTTGACCTGCCGCCCCTGCTCCAGGGCGTCGCGCAGGACGTCGAAGTAGGCATCGACGAATTCCTTGGCCTCGCGCTTGTTCAGCCCGACCTCGTCGAACAGCCGTTCCGCCATTTCTGCCTTGGTCAGCGCCATGCCCGCTCGTCCCCGATTTCCTGTTCCGCCACTACAGCCACTGCATTCATCCGCGAATCCGTGCCCCATGTCCGCGTTCGATCGCGGCGATCACGTCCGCCACTGCGGCATCCACGTCGCGGTCATTCAGAGTGCGTGATTTGTCCTGCAAAATCAAGCCCATAGCAAGACTCTTTTGACCCGATTCGACCCCCTGCCCCACATAGCGATCGAACACCTGGACCTCGCGCAGCAACGGCCCCGCCGCGTTGATGACAGTCTCGCGCAACGCCGCCCAGGTCACGGACTCGGGCACGACGAACGCGAGATCCCGGCGGACAGACGGATAGCGCGACAGTTCGGCGGCACGCGGCAACGCCCGCGCGACCAGCGGCGCCAGGTCCAGTTCGAACCCGATGACGTCCACGTCCAGATCCAGCGTCCGCTGCAGACGGGGATGGAGCTGGCCGATCCAGCCGATCCGCACGCCGTCGCGATACACGTCGGCCGAGCGTCCGGGATGGCCGAACGGGGCCGAAGCCGGTCCGAACTCCAGGACCGCGCCCGCGGCGGCGGCAAGGCTTTCCAGATCGCCCTTGAGGTCATGGAAGTCGAGTTTGCGCACCGGGCGCTCGCCCCACTGTTCGGCACGCGCATCGCCGCACGCGACCGCCGCGATGCGCGTGGTCTCCTTCGGCGCTTCGCCCGGTGCGCGCGCGGCAAACACGTTGCCGAGTTCGAACAGGCGCACGCGGCCGGCCTGGCGCGAGACGTTGCGATGCAGGGCGCCGACGAGGCCGGGCAGCAGGTGCGGGCGCATCACGGCCAGTTCGGCGCTGAGCGGATTGGCGAGCGGGACCAGGTTCTCACTGTGTTGCCAGCTCTGCAGCAACGTGGCATCGACGAAGGCGTAGTTGACGGTCTCCAGATACTCGCGCGCGGCGAGCTGGCGGCGGACCGTCGCCTCGTCGACGCGCGTTTCGCTCGGCGCGATCAGGCGCGTGGCACCCCCCGGCAACGTCACCGGAATGTTCTCGTAACCATGGATGCGCGCAAGCTCTTCGATGAGATCTTCCTCGATCGCGATGTCGAAACGGCGCGAGGGCGGGGTCACCTGCCAGCCGTCCGCGCCGGATTCGACCTGCATGCCGAGCGCGCGTAGGATGCGTTCGATTTCGCCATCCTCGATGCGCACGCCGAGCACGCGCGCGATGCGATCACGGCGCAGCCGAATGGACGCCGCAGCGGCGAGCGATTGCGGCAAGTCCACCACCACCGTCGGGCCCGCGATGCCGCCGGCCACATCGAGGATCAAGCGGGTCGCGTATTCCACCGCCACCCGCGGCAGTTCCGGATCCACGCCACGCTCGAAACGGTGACCGGCGTCGGTGTGCAGGCCGAGCTTGCGGCTGCGCCCGATGATCGCCGACGGAATCCAGTGCGCGGCTTCGAGGAATACATTGCGCGTGGCGTCGGTTACCCGGGTGTCGTAGCCGCCCATGATGCCGCCGAGTGCAACCGCGCGCTCGCCGTCCTGATCGGACACGACGAGGAAATCCTCATCCAGCTCGGCAGTGCGGCCATCCAGCAGCGTGATCGATTCCTGCTTGCGCGCGGCGCGCACGACGATGCCGCCGCGCAAGGTGTCCTTGTCGAAGGCATGCATCGGCTGGCCCAGTTCCAGCATCACGTACTGGGTGACATCGACGAGGAAACTGATCGGTCGGACGCCGGAACGACGCAGGCGCTCGGCCATCCAGACAGGCGTGGCGGCATTGGCATCGACATGCTCGATCACCCGGCCCGCGAAGCGCGGCACGCGCTCGTCCGCCCGCAGTTCCACCGGCAGCGTCGCCGTGCTCTGCGCGGGCACGGCTTCGGCGCGCAGCTCGCCGACTTCGCTGTTCAACGCAGCGGCGACGTCATAGGCGATGCCACGCACGCTGAAGCAGTCGGCGCGGTTCGGCGTGAGCTTGATCTCGATGCTCGCATCGGGAAGCCCGAGATAGTCGGCAAGGGGCGTGCCGATCGGCGCATCGGCCGGCAGTTCCAGCAGACCGGACGCATCCGCATCGATGCCCAGTTCCCTGGCCGAACACAGCATGCCGTTGGATTCCACGCCGCGCAGCCTGGCCGCCTTGATGTCGATGCCGTTGACGTGCGATCCCACGGTGGCCAGCGGCGCCACCAGACCCGCACGCGCATTCGGTGCACCGCAGACGATTTGCAGCAGTGCGCCCTGCCCGGCATCGACCTGGCAGATTTGCAGGCGATCGGCTTCCGGATGGCGGTTGCATTCCAGGATGCGCGCCACCACGACACCGCTCAGACCTTCGCCTAGCGCGGTGACCTCTTCGACTTCCAGACCGATCGCAGTCAGCGTCGCGGCAAGTTCATCGCGGCTGGCCTGGGTGGGAACGTGGCTGCGCAACCAGTTTTCGCTGAATTTCATAAGGTGGAGATTCGGAATTCGAGAGTGGAGATTCGGACAAGCGCGGCGGCCGGGGCAGTGCGGTCTGGATTTGAGCAATCCCGACCCACCAGTCCCGAATCTCCGCTGTCAGGCAAACTGACGGAGGAATCGCACGTCGTTCTCGAAGAACGCGCGCAGATCGTTCACCCCATAGCGCAGCATGGCGAAACGCTCGACGCCCATGCCGAAGGCGAAGCCGGTGTAGCGCTCGGGATCGATGCCGCAGTTGCGCAGCACGTTCGGATGCACCATGCCGCAGCCCAGCACTTCCAGCCAGCGCGTGCTGCCGTCCGGCTGCTGCCACGCGATGTCGACCTCGGCGCCGGGTTCGACGAACGGGAAATAGCTGGGCCGGAAACGCATCTCGAAATCGCGCTCGAAGAACGCGCGCACGAATTCGGCCAGCGTGCCCTTCAGATCCGCGAACGTGGAGTGCTCGTCGACGAGCAGGCCTTCGACCTGATGGAACATCGGCGAGTGCGTCTGATCGCTGTCGCTGCGATAGACCTTGCCCGCCGCGATCATGCGCAGCGGCGGCGGGTGCTGGCCCATGTAACGCACCTGCACGCCCGAGGTATGCGTGCGCAGCAGGCGGCCATCGCCGAAATAGAACGTGTCGTGCATCGCGCGCGCCGGATGGTGCGGCGGGAAGTTCAGCGCTTCGAAGTTGTGCCAGTCGTCCTCGATCTCCGGGCCATCGGCCAGCTCGTAACCCAATCGACAGAAGATGTCGGCGATGCGTTCGAGCGTACGGGTGATCGGATGCAACCCACCGCGCGTGCCGTTCCGGCCCGGCAGCGTCACATCGATGCTCTCGCTGGCGAGTCGTGCGTCCAGCGCCGCTTCCTCCAGCAACGCCTTGCGCGCCGCCAGTGCTTCGCCGATGGCATCGCGCGCGCGATTGATGGCCTCGCCCGCGCTCTTGCGCTGGTCCGCAGGCAATGCGCCCAACTGCTTCAACTGAGCCGTGATGCTGCCGCTCTTGCCGAGCAGGCTCACCCGCAGTTGCTCGACCGCATCGGCCGTGCTTGCGGCCGCGATGTCCGCCAATGCCTGTCGCGACAGGGTTTCGATTTCGCTCATGAGTTCGTATCGCTTGCCTGGGAACCGGACCGCAACCACGCTCCGGAAAAAACAATGGGGAAGGACTTGCGCCCTTCCCCACGTGTCTGGCGATGAACCGCCGCTACTGCTTTACGTTGGAGAGACGGCCTCAGGCCGCCAGAGCGCCTTTCGCCTTTTCGGCCAGCGCCGCAAAACCGGTCGCGTCATGCACGGCGATATCCGCCAGCACCTTGCGATCCAGGGTAATGCCGGCCTTCTGCAGACCGTTCATGAAGCGGCTGTAGCTCAGGCCGTTGATGCGGGCCGCCGCGTTGATGCGGGTGATCCACAGCGAGCGGAAGTTGCGCTTCTTCTGCTTGCGGCCGATGTACGCATACTGCTGCGCCTTGATGACCGCCTGCTTGGCGACTCGGAACACCTTGCGACGGGCGTTGTAGTAGCCCTTGGCGAGGTGGAGGACTTTCTTGTGACGGCGGCGCGCCATCACGCCACGCTTGACTCGTGCCATGGTTCAGATCCTCAGAGGTAGGGAAGCATGCGGTCCAGGCGGCTGCTGTCCTCGGCGCGCACGATGTTCGTGCCACGGAGGTTGCGCTTACGCTTGGTCGCCTTCTTGGTGAGGATGTGGCTGCGGTTGGCGTGGCCAGCCTTGTACTTGCCGGACGCGGTCTTGCGGAAACGCTTGGCCGCCGCCCGGTGGGTCTTGATCTTGGGCATTGCTATGTCCTTGATGGGTTTATGTCACTGATCTGGGCGGTGGCTGGGCCACTCTTTCCGTCCTGCCCCAGTCGGCTTGTAAGTCTTTGATTCCAGGAGAATCAAGACAGGTTCCGTGGTACTGCTGCTGCATCCCGGGCGAACCGGGCCGCACATTATGCCGGGAGTTGGATTCCCTTGCAAATCATGGGGTTCGTCGCGGCCATCGGGCGCGCTCCAGGCAAGATCCGCGCATGGCTACGGTGCGCGATGCCGTTGTCCCATTCGTCGCCCGCCGCGACCGAAGCTACACCTGAATGGCGGTACGAGAAAAGGCGCCCTGCGGCGCCCTTCCTGTCTTCAAGCACTGCCTGCAGGCGGGCAGCAGGGTGTCGTCGCGCCGAAGCCTTACTTCTTCTTCGGCGCGATCATCATCACCATCTGGCGCCCTTCCAGGCGCGGGCGGGATTCGATGACGATCTCGTCGCCCAGTTCCTTCTCGATGCGCTCGGCCATCTGGCGACCCAGTTCCTGGTGGCTCATCTCGCGTCCACGGAAACGGATGTTGACCTTGACCTTGTCGCCTTCCTCGAGGAAACGACGGATGTTGCGCATCTTGATCTGGTAGTCACCCTCATCGGTGACCGGGCGGAACTTGAGTTCCTTGATTTCGACCTGCTTCTGCTTCTTCTTGGCCTCGTTGGCCTTCTTCTGCAGTTCGAACTTGAACTTGCCGAAATCCATGATCTTGCAGACCGGCGGTTCGGCGTTGGGCTGGATTTCAACGAGATCCAGACCTTCGTCTTCGGCCATGGACAAGGCTTCGTCGCGCGAAAGCACGCCGATCATCTCGCCATCGGATCCAATCACGCGCACACGCGGCACGCGGATTTCATGGTTCTTGCGGTTTTGCTTGTTGTCGGGGGTACTGATGTTGCAGTCTCCGGAGGGAATCGTGCCGGCCCCCACGGGGCCGGATCGGGTCAGGCGCCTTCGCTGCGCAGGCGGTCGGCGAAGGCGGCCACGGACATCGTGCCCAGATCTTCCCCGGAACGCGTGCGCACGGCAACCGCGCCACTTTCCTTCTCGCGATCGCCGACCACGAGCAGGTAGGGCACGCGCTGGAGCGTGTGCTCGCGGATCTTAAAGCCGATTTTCTCGTTCCGCAAATCGGCCACAACCCGGAAGCCTTGATTTGCAAGGGTTTTCCGGACTTCGTCCACATAATCGGCCTGTGCGTCCGTAATATTCATTACGACCGCCTGCTGCGGCGCCAGCCAGGCCGGGAAGGAGCCTGCGTGGTGTTCGATGAGGATGCCGATGAAGCGTTCCATCGAGCCCACGATGGCGCGGTGCAGCATGACCGGGTGGCGGCGCTGGCTGTGCTCGTCCACGTACTCGGCGCCCAGGCGGCCGGGCATCATGAAATCGACCTGCATCGTGCCGAGCTGCCAGGTGCGGCCAATCGCATCCTTGAGGTGGTATTCAATCTTGGGCCCGTAGAACGCGCCCTCGCCCGGCAGTTCCTGCCATTGGACGCCGGCCGCGCGCAGCGCCGAACGCAGTGCGTCCTCCGCCTTGTCCCACGTGGCGTCGTCGCCCAGCCGCGAATCCGGGCGCAGTGCAATCTTGATCTGGATTTCGTTGAAACCGAAATCGCCGTAGACCTTCAGGGCCTGCTCGTGGAACGCGCGCACTTCGGACTCGATCTGGTCTTCGGTGCAGAAGATGTGGCCGTCGTCCTGCGTGAAGCCACGCACGCGCAGGATGCCGTGCAGCGCGCCCGAGGGTTCGTTGCGGTGGCAGGCGCCGAACTCGCCATAGCGGATCGGCAGATCGCGATAGCTGTGCAGGCCCTGGTTGAACACCTGCACATGGCCCGGGCAATTCATCGGCTTCAGCGCATAGGTCCGCTTTTCCGACTCGGTGAAGAACATGTTGTCCTGGTAGTTGTCCCAGTGCCCGGACTTCTGCCACAGCGATACATCGAGGATCTGCGGGCAACGCACTTCGCCGTAGCCGGTGTCGCGATAGACGCGGCGCATGTACTGCTCGACGACCTGCCAGATCGACCAGCCCTTCGGATGCCAGAACACCAGGCCCGGACCTTCTTCCTGCAGGTGGAACAGGTCCTGCACCTTCGCGATCTTGCGATGGTCGCGCTTCTCGGCTTCTTCCATGCGCGTGATGTAGGCCTCGAGCTGCTTCTTGTCCGCCCAGGCCGTGCCGTAGATGCGCTGCAACTGCTCGTTCTTCGCGTCGCCGCGCCAGTAGGCGCCGGAAATGCGCGTGAGCTTGAAGGCCTTCAGGAAACGCGTGTTCGGCACGTGCGGGCCGCGGCACATGTCCACGTATTCCTGGTGATAGTAGAGGCCCATCGCCTTTTCGTCCGGCATGTCCTCGATCAGGCGCAGCTTGTAGTCCTCCCCGCGCGCCTTGAACACCTGGATGACGTCATCACGCGGCGTCATCTTCTTGATGACGTCGTAGTCCTGCGCGATCAGTTCGTGCATGCGCTGCTCGATGGCGGCCATGTCTTCCGGCGTGAACGGGCGTTCGCTGTAGATGTCGTAGTAGAAACCTTCGGCGATGACCGGGCCGATCACCATCTTCACGTCCGGATACAACTGCTTGACCGCGTGGCCGACCAGGTGCGCGCAGGAGTGGCGGATGATCTCCACGCCCTCTTCGTCCTTGGGCGTGATGATGCGCAGGCTGGCATCGTGATCGATGACATCGCTGGCATCGACCAGTCGCCCGTTGACGGCGCCGGCGAGGGTCGCCTTGGCAAGGCCCGCACCAATGGACTGGGCCACTTCCATGACGGAAACGGGTTGTTCGAACTGGCGGCTGCTGCCGTCGGGGAGCGTGATCGTGATCATGGGAACGCCGAGTGGGATGCGAGAGGGGGATTGGCGAAGCGGAAATCCGGACCGACGCCGGGCCGATGCTCAATCCGCTTGCGTAACGGGCAACAAAAAAGCGCCACGAGGGCGCCTGCTGCGATCAGTGCCTCGAGCTTGCCGGAATGTCAGGCGATGGTAGTGCTCATGTCGCACGCTCGGCCGGCGTTGCCGCGGGCCACCTCGTGATATCGGATGGCACAAAGGGGAAACGCTCCGGAGCCCGGAAGCCACGCCGTGAAGCGTGGTGGGCGGTACAGGGTTCGAACCTGTGACCCCTACCATGTCAAGGTAGTGCTCTACCGCTGAGCTAACCGCCCGGTCTGCCCTTTGCAGGGGCGCGAATTCTAGCTTGGTTTCGGGTTCGGGAACAAGGGGCCGGGGCTGGCTCGGTAGCCGGAAGTCAGTAACGAACCTATCGGCTATCCCGAATCCCGCTGCTTCCCGGCTTCCCGGCTTCCCGCTTCCCTCACCCCAGACTCGCTTCCTTCAATTTGCGTATCTCGTCGCGGATGCGTGCGGCGTCCTCGAACTCGAGATCGCGGGCGTGCTGGTACATCGTCTGTTCCAGCGCCTTGATCCGGGCGGCGGCCTGGGCGGGATTGAGCGGCGCGGCGTATTCGGCGCGCTCCTCGGCGACGCGGCGCTTGCCCTTGCTCGATTTGGCCTCGCCGGCATCGCTGCGCGCGCCCTCGAGGATGTCGACGATCGGCTTGGCCACGGACTTGGGCGTGATGCCGTGTTCGGCGTTGTGTTCGAGCTGCTTCTCGCGGCGGCGCGAGGTTTCGTCGATGGCCGCCTGCATCGAGCGCGTCATCTTGTCCGCGTAGAGGATCGCCTTGCCGCGCAGGTTGCGGGCGGCGCGGCCGATGGTCTGGATCAGCGAGCCGGTCGAACGCAGGAAGCCTTCCTTGTCCGCGTCGAGAATGGCGACCAGCGACACTTCCGGCATGTCCAGGCCTTCGCGCAGCAGGTTGATGCCGACCAGCACGTCGAACTTGCCCAGCCGCAGATCACGGATGATCTCCACGCGTTCGACCGTGTCCACGTCCGAATGCAGGTAGCGCACCTTGATGCCGTGCTCGCCGAGGTATTCGGTCAGGTTCTCGGCCATCCGCTTGGTCAGCGTGGTGACCAGCACGCGATCGCCCCACGACACGCGCAGGTTGATTTCCGAGAGCAGATCATCGACCTGCGTGCCGACGGGCCGGATCTCCACTTCCGGATCGACCAGTCCGGTGGGACGCACGACCAGTTCGACGATTTCGCCATTCGACTCGCGCAGTTCGTACGGGCCCGGCGTGGCCGACACGTAGATGCTGCGCGGCGAGCGTTCTTCCCACTCCTCGAAACGCAGCGGCCGGTTGTCCAGCGCCGACGGCAAGCGGAAGCCGAACTCGACCAAAGTTTCCTTGCGCGAACGATCACCCTTGTACATCGCGCCGATCTGCGGAATCGTCACGTGCGATTCGTCGATCACCAGCAGCGCGTCGGCCGGCAGATAGTCGAACAGGGTCGGCGGGGGTTCGCCCGGCGCCTTGCCGGTCAGATGGCGCGAGTAGTTCTCGATGCCGGAGCAGAAACCGACCTCGGCCATCATCTCCAGATCGAACTGCGTGCGCTGTGCAAGCCGCTGCGCTTCCACCAGCTTGTTCTGTGCGTAGAGTTGTTCGAGCCTATCCTTGAGCTCGATCTTGATGGTGTCCACTGCCGTCAGCACACGATCTCGCGTGGTGGCGTAATGCGTCTTCGGATAGACCGTATAACGCTGCAACTTGCGCAGGGTTTCTCCGGTGAGGGGATCGAACAGCGTCAGGTTCTCGACATCACCGTCGAACAGTTCGATGCGCAGCGCTTCGCTGTCGCTTTCGGCCGGATGCACGTCGATGACTTCGCCGCGCACGCGGAACGTGCCGCGCTGCAGTTCGTATTCGTTGCGCGTGTACTGCAGTTCGGTCAGGTGCTTGATGAGCTGGCGCTGTTCGATGTGCTCGCCTAGCGAGAGGATCAAACGCAGCGAGAGGTAGTCCTCAGGCGCGCCCAGGCCGTAGATCGCCGAGACCGTTCCCACCACCAGCGCATCGCGGCGCGACAACAGCGCCTTGGTCGCCGACAGACGCATCTGCTCGATGTGCTCGTTGATCGAACTGTCCTTCTCGATGAAGGTGTCCGACGAAGGCACGTAGGCTTCGGGCTGGTAGTAGTCGTAATAGCTGACGAAATACTCGACCGCATTGTGCGGGAAGAACGACTTGAACTCGCCGTAGAGCTGCGCCGCCAGCGTCTTGTTCGGCGCCATCACCAGCGTCGGCTTCTGCACCTGCTGCACGACGTTGGCGATCGTGTACGTCTTGCCCGAACCAGTCACGCCCAACAGCGTCTGCTTGGCCAGGCCCGCTTCGAAATTCTCCACCAGCTTGCGGATCGCCGGCGGTTGATCCCCGGCGGGCGAGTACGGCGAGACAAGTTGGAACCGATCGGTCATGGGCGGTGTTCCGGGTGCGATCCCGGAGTATATCGCGGCGACGGATGACAGCCGCGTGTGGAAAATCCCTACGCGTTTGCTTGCAGGTTTCCGATGCAACCGGCATCACGGACTCCGCACTCTGAAACCTGGACCAGGGGGGACCATGCACGAACGCCACGCCACGACACCTCGCAATTCGCCCGGCTTCACGCTGCTGGAGCTCATGGTGACGCTGATGATCGCCGTCATCTGCCTGTCGCTGGGCGTGCCGTCATACCAGTACGTGATGCGCAAGCAGCGGACCGACACCGCGCTGCATCTTTTGACATCGTTCTTCGCCTCGGCCCGCGCCACGGCGATCGCCCATCGACGCATCACCGGGGTATGCCCCACCGACGGTATCGAGCCGGTCTGTACACCGGGCGGAGACTGGTCGCACGGCTGGCTGATGTTCATGGACGCCGACGGCAACCGGCAGCCGGATGCACCCGAGGATGTGTTGCGCATCGAAAACGTGCCGCTCCACGGTTCGCTGCGCATGCTGTCCTCTTCGGGCCGGCCCCAGATCCGTTACCTGCCCGATGGACGCAGCGCCGGCACGAACCTGACGGTCCGAGTCTGCACCGAAGAACTGTTGCTGGGGGAAGTCATCGTCAGCAACACCGGCCGTTCCCGGGTGACGCACCCGGACGGCAGCGGGCTCTGCACGGACTGAATCCGGAGGCTTGCCCGTCTCCGGAGCCCTGCGTACAATAGCGGACCCCGCCCGAATAGCTCAGCCGGTTAGAGCACTTGACTGTTAATCAGGGGGTCGTTGGTTCGAGTCCAACTTCGGGCGCCAAGAAATTCATGCACTTAGGCCGCGCATAGTCGCGGCCTTCGTCGTTTCTGGCCTAGGCCAAACACGAACTAACAACGGAAGCGCGTGCTAGCGAATTCCTAGCAACTCGATCACACCTTATAGGAAGTGTGGTTCGCGGCCTCAGATCTCATCGACGGTGCACCCTTCACGGTGCAGCCGCTGACGTGACACGTCCTCGCTGAAGAACAGCCGCCCGCAGGACATGCAGGAGCGCCAGCCGACGTGGCGGACCAGGCGCGGCGGGTCAAAGTTGCGGTCGTAGACCGGGTCCCTGCGCGCGCCGCCGTCGCGCGGCCACTGCCGGGGCTCGACGATGTCCAGGCCGTACTTGCGCTGCGCCATCGGCAGCATGTCCAGGTCAGCCATGCCGCACCTCGGTGCCCGCACCGACCGAGGGGTCGGTGCGGGTCCTCGGACTGCGAACCCCCTCAGGGTTCCCTAGACTCTTTCGCCGCTGCGCCTCTCATAGGCGTCGGCGTGCTCCGCTGCCATCGGCTCCCACTGCTCTTCGGTCAGCCTGGGCACCGGCCCGATGCACGTCATCTGGCACGACGCGACGACCGCCGCCATGCCGCCGAACTCGGCCACCGCGTTCGGTGCGGTCAGGCAGAAGTTCTCTGCGCACGCGTAGATCTTGTGTATCTCGGCGAGCGCTTGGCCGGGCGCGAGGCTCGCGCGGTGCGGCGGCGGGGCCGGGGGCTGCTTGCTCCTGCTCATCGATTGCCACTCAGCAGGCCGCCCTGGCGCTGCTCCCTCAGGATGACGTCTCGGACGCGCAGGTCCACCAGCTGCGCGAACTGCTTGGCGCGCATCTGGTCCTCGCCGTCGCCCGTGACCTGCGTGCTCGCCTGCGCGTTGCCGCGCGCGTCCACCGACACGTCGATGTAGACGTTCACGTCGCCGCCGCGCCTGTCTCCGCCGTCCGCCGCCTCGCGCAGCATCCTCGCGGTATCGCGCCTGCTGGTGACTTGCGCGGGACCCTCGACGAACTCCATGCCGCGCTCGCCGACGATGCCGAACTGTCCGGCCGGGATGCGGCCGCCGTCGTCGTACGCGCCCGAGAAGCGCTGCTGCGAGATGGCGGCGATCTGCGTGGCGCCGACCGCCGCGATGCGCACGCCCTCGATGATGTTCATCGGGTAGCTCAGCTCGGCGTTGGCCTTCGCGATGCCGGCGGCGATGCCCATGACGGCGGTCGCCATGTTGAGCGTCTTGCTGATCTTGAACATGCGCTCGGCGCTCTTCCCCTGCCCCTGCGCGAACTGTCCGAACATGTCTCCCAGCGCGCCGAACGTCGCGCCGTACTGATCCATCATCGCGACGAAGCTGTTGGTCTGGAGGCGGCGCGAGTCCTAGGCGTACTTCCGTTCAAGCTCGGCCTTCGCGCGCTCGAACTCCTCCTTGAGGATCAGTTCCTGGTCGTACGCGGACTGGAGCTCTGCCAGCTTACGGTCGCGCGCCAGTGCCAGCATCTCCTCATCCGAGATGATGTCCTCCAGTAGACGCGTGCGCTTCTCGATGCGCGACTGCTCTGCGGCGGCCAGCTCGATGTCACGCTCCGTCGCCAGGCGTTCGAGCAGCTTGGCGCGTGCCTCGTCCGACATCGAGCCGCGACTAGACTCTGAAAGGAATCTCCTTGCGAAGAGCGAACCCCTGCAATGCTCACGTTGAAGCCACCGATTTGGGTTGACACTTGGTTCTGATGATAAAAGAGCTTGTTGTGCCGACCAAGATTCAAGGGCATGCCATCAGCACCTCTCGGCCGTCTTTCGCCATCGACGCCTCATAATTGGCCCCTTGCATACCTGTCGGACAGCGATGACGGCCTCTCCCGCAATTGATCAACGTCAGCCCATGACTGACCTCGTCTCCTAGCTGCGCGTTTCGCCCCGGCGTCCCGTCCGGACGCGGGCGTCTCAAACGCGGCTTCCTGCGCAACAAGGTCGCGGCACACTGCGGTGGCGGTGCGCGCATGGATTGGTCCTCTTCCGTTGGATCCATCGTCGACGTTGGCGAGGTCAAGATTGCTTGGGGCCAAGATCTGATCGAGCAGAAACATGGGAGATGGAGCTCAAGGCATCGTCCGCTGCTATGGCGGAACAGGTGAGTGATGACCTGACGCTCTCGGAGAAGCGAAAGATCGGCGCCGGATCTGCCGCATTGACGGCGGCATCCGGTATGTCGGCATTACCGAGAGCGTCAGCCCGGACAATGGAAAAATCCAGATTCGGGTGGCCGAGCTTGGTGGGCGCGTCGATTCAATGCCCGGCAGGGTTCAGCCCTCGATCATCTGGGACAACCTGGACTGCTGGGAACTGTGCGAATAGCGGCGCCTTGTGGGTTCGAGCCTGAATGAAGCCCACCATGGCCATGGTAATTAACGTGGCCGCGGTATATAACATGGCCACGGTAGTCCCTTTCGAGCCCAGCCATGTCCTTCCACCCTTCGAGTCACGACGGTTCAGCAGCGGCAGACAGCCTAGCCGAGCTCTTGGCTGCCCATGGCTGGCGGGTCGATCTCGAGCCGCAGGCTGGCGGCTATCCGCAACCGGACTTAGTGGCCGCAAAAGGACCGCTGCGTTACGCGGTGGAGCTCAAATCCGTTGGAGAAGGGCGACCGGATCGTGTGCTGGCATTTCTCTCGCAAGCGATCCTCCAGGCCAACCGACAAGCCAAATCCCTAGCGATGAGTCCGTTGGCAGTAGTGCATGTGGGCCATGCCTCGCCATCACTGTTCCGAAAGGTGGAGCAGTTCCACAGCGACTACGCTCCAGATATCGCGATCGGCCTGATATCGGATGCTGGCGGGCGCCATTTCATTGGCCCTGGCCTGGACGAGCTCAACGTCGAGCCCCCTCTAGGCCCACGAGGAGAAAATATCGCGAGGCCACGCAAGGCGTCGGATCCCTTTTCAGACCTCAACCAGTGGATGCTGAAGGTACTTCTGGCGCCGGAGCTGCCCGAAGACCTCCTGCATGCTCCGCGTCGCGATTGCCGCACGGTCTCGGAACTTGCCGAGGTTGCACAGGTTTCGGCCATGAGCGCGTCCCGATTCGTGCGGGGGCTGCAGGAAGACGGTTTCCTGGAGCAATCCGGGCGTTCGCTCCGCCTGGTGCGGCGCGGGGAGTTGTTCCGTCGCTGGCACTCTGCCGCGATGCGCTCTTCGCCCGAGTTGCGCATGTGTTATCTGATTCCGGGCGGAGCGCAGCAGTTGAACAACGCGGCGGCGAAGCTTGATGGATGCGTCGGGCTGTTCGCTGCAGCCGATGCCTTGAACTTGGGCCACGTGAGTGGCGTACCGCCTTATCTCTACGTCCGTCGCCTCGCTCCGTCATCCGCCGCCGGCCGACATGGTCTGCTGGTTCCGGCCAAGCCCGGTGAACAGCCGCATCTCATCCTCAAGCAGGCGAATGCTCCGGAATCCCTCTTCCGCGGCGCCGTGCGGGTGGACGGCGTGCTGGTTTCGGACGTCATCCAAGTGTGGCTGGATGCTTCAGCGCATCCCTCGCGTGGCATGGAGCAGGCAGATTTCCTGCGACAGGGCGTGCTGTCCGGCATCATGGGAGAGAACCCATGACCGAGCACGCAGCCTTTGCAAAGCTGGTCCGGACCCTTGCTCCTTGGGGCGATCGGCTCGTGTACATCGGAGGATGGGCACATCGCCTGTATCGATTGCATCCGACAGCGATGGTGCCGGCATACCGGCCCCTCACAACGCTGGACGCGGACGTAGCGTTTGCCGAACGCGAGAACCTCGAGGGGAGCATCAAGGATCGACTGCTGGAGGCAGGATTCAAGGAGCAGTTGACCGGCAATCACAATCCTCCGGTATCCCAGTACACCTTGGGCGATGATGATGCCGGCGGCTTTTATGCGGAATTCCTGACACCACTGACGGGTAGCGGCCGCACCAGACAAGGCGAACCGCTCGCAACGGTGAAGAATGCAGGTGTTACGGCGCAGCGTCTGCGATATCTGGATCTGTTACTCGAATCCCCGTGGCGCGTGACCCTAGACGAAGACTGGGGCGCCGGGATGCCAATGGATCTGCGCATCCCCAACCCGGTGAGCTTCATCGTGCAGAAGCTGCTGGTCCACGATCAGCGCCTTCCCGGCAAGAAGGCCCAAGACCTTCTCTACATCCACGACACGCTTGAGCTTTTTGCAGCAGAACTGGACGGACTGGGCACACTATGGCGCGATGTGCTCCCGGCCAGACTCCACAAGAACCAAGTGCGCAGTCCCGTCCAGATAAAGAACCAGTTGTTCGGGCAACTGGATGACCGAATCCGCGATGCGGCGGCCATCCCGCAGGACCGCCAGCTTGATCCGGAACGGATGCGGGCCATGTGTTTCGCAGCGCTAGAGGAACTGCTGGGATGAGCAAGTGTCCCTATTGATGGCACGCCTTGCCCGAGGCAACCTCATTTGCAAAACCCCTCCCGACTTCGGAATATCAGGCGAGCGGGTAGATTTCCGGGTAGATCAACTTTCCAGAAGCTGGACTGTCCTTGAACATCAATACCCTGCGCGAACGAGTCGGAACCAACTTCGGGCGCCAGATTCTGAAAAAGCTCGCGAGCGATCGCGGGCTTTTTTGTTGCGCGACGATTCCGTCGCACGGCGCTGAGGGCTCCAGGCATCTGCATGCGCGGCTGTCGCCAGGCAGCTGGCACTCAGGCAGATTGAGCAGGCGCCGGATTTACGTCGGTGACGCAGGCAGTGGGCCTGTCCCCGATCCCGGCTCGGTGCCGTCTGCCTGACCGTGGCCACCATAAGGGGCGCATCCGCCTCGTCCGCGCTTGGCGGGAGTGGTGGCAAAACTTCCACACGAACAAAAAACGCCCGCACAGTGGCGGGCGTTTCTGTGCCAACCCCATCAATTACCAGCAGGTGGCAATCGGACCACTCGAGGTCTTCACGCCGGCCTGATTGAGTGAAAGCGTGCCGCACGGATCGTTGGCCTGATCGCCCGTGGGGGTGGCGGTGATCGTGAACGTGTTGGCCGCTGTAAACGCATTGTTGGGCGTCAGGTTATAGACCGCATTGCCATCGCGCGGCGATACCGTGGCCGGCAGCGAGAAGCCCGCATAAGTATTGTTGGCTGTATGGAAACGCTCGGCCAGTTGGGCGTATTCGACCAGATCCGCCTTCGCCTGCGCACGCCGGCCCTTGCGTACATGTTCCTGATAGGAGGGATAGGCGATCGCTCCGAGGATGGCGATCACGACCACCACGATCATCAACTCGATCAAGGTAAAGCCATCGGCCCGCCGAGCCGCTTGCCTGCGTTCTGTCAGCATTTTTTCCATCGTCCTCATCGCACCTGTCTCCACGATTGTCGCCCACACGGCCGCGGCACGTACATCGGCGGTGCGCCCGCGACGCGCACGACCATCGAGCAGCGCGACGCGAGTGCGCTGGCCTGCTCGGCCGCGGTCGCGCCCGCGGCAAGCGGCGCCACGCGCGGCGTGGTCATGACCGCAACGTCCTTCACTGGTGCCGAACCGGCGTTGAGGCGCACGGCGCCGGTTGTCGCCGTCGGCTGCGTGCCATCGGGCGAACCCAGCCTCAGATAGGTCAGCGACGCTCCACCGGTCAATGCATTCAGCCCGTACAGATAGTTGTCGCCATCCACCGCGCAATCATTGCCGGTGCCGGCCGAAGGTACGTAGGTGGGGAAGAACACGATACCGCTTTCGATGCGTGGATAACCCACGAATCGCTCCCGCGCCGGCAGATCCAGGTACCAGCCTCGCAAGCCGATCGTCGAGGCCGCGTTGTTGCTGGTCGCCCTGAAATCGCCCGCGGTCGTGCCGACCGTCTGCTGCAGCAACACGCTGCGGCCGGTCACCACCTCGCCACGGTCGAGGATGCCGTACAGCGTCTGCGTACCGTTCCGGTTCATGTCATCTTCGAACGAGAAGCTGCCGGTGCCGAAGTAGAGCATGACACCGCCCGAAGGACCGGCCGCTGCCGTCAGGCCTCCCATGATCGGCTGCCGGTTGGGCGTGGAGGCGGCATCGCGCGCGATGAACAGCGGCAGGCCTTCCAGCGCCACAGTGTTGGTCATCAGATCGAACTTCCATACCGCGCCGTTCTGGTCGGTCGCATACGCGGTGTCGGCGAAACCATCGCGGATGGCCAGGTTGGTGCTGGTGGTGACCGTGCGGCGATCCACCACGACCACGTTGCCCAGCCCGTTGAACGCCGGCGCGGTGCTTTCGGCCGCGAGGATCGAAGTGACCGCGCCGCTGGCCAGATCCACCACGAACAGCCGCGCCTGCTGTCCGGCGCTGTTATAGCCGTTTCCGAAAATGACCTTCCAGCTCACGGTGCCGCTGGCCGTCTTGTGCGGCACGATCACGGGCTTGCCGAGCACGTGACCGATGTTGTTGCTGATGCCGGTGTTGCCGGTGATCAGGTTGTTGATTTCCCACAGTACGCTGACGTTGCCCGGATTGGTGATGTCCAGCGCGAACACGCTGCGTCCCCCCGCGCCGCTGGTGCCGACCGCGATGGTCTTCCATTCGCCGCCGATGTAGGCATCGGACACCGTGACCGGTCCATCGACGAAGTAGCGGTGCTTGAACTTCTGATCGTCACCGTACGATTCGCGGTACGGGAACAACAGGTTGCCCATGTGGCCGAGCGAAGTCGCCGGAATGTAGGCGAACAATTCGTTGCCGCCGGCGCTCGTGGTGCGGCCGTCGAAGACATGGAACATGCCGTCGTTCGCGCCCACCAGCACGGTGGGGCGATTGGCCGCCTTCTTGGCCGTCAGGTAGTTCTGGTAGCTGGTCGCGAAACCGCTGAGCGCGGTGTAGCCGTAATCATCGTTGGGCGAGGACAGCACCGGCGATGAATTGATGATGTCGCCCAGGATGTTCGTGCGGGTGCGCAGGTTGTTGGCGCCGCTCTCCAGCGATCGATCGCCGCGCAGGTAGGCAACGGCCTGCGTATTGTCCATGCCGGTCCGCAACGCGCTGATCTGCGCGGCCGTGCAGAACGAAAGCGGGTCCGAACACAGGTTGGCCAGCGTGACGTTGGTGGCGGTGAAGTCCAGCACGGTCGGCTGCACGCTGCTGCCGGTACGGCCGAAGCGGATGTTGCGCGAGGTGTTGGTGGCGAGCTTGGCGGCCGCTTCCCATTCGGTGGTGAAGCGGGCCTCGCCGGTGACCGGATCGGCGCTGATGCTTTCGGCCGTGAGCGTGCTGTACCAGTCCGTGCCGCTGTTGGTGGAGTCATAGCGCGGCTGCACCGACAACGAGCCATTGCCGATGCGCGCGCCGGTGACCGCGATCGTGCCGGCCGGCGAACCGCCGTCGCTGACCGCGCCGAGGATGCGGCGCATCGCCGTGGTGATCGCGTCCGGGGTCTGCGCGTTGATGTATTCGCCACGCGCATTCAATGCGGCGTGCCAGATGTCATCGACATTCGGCGGCTGCAGGTTCATGGTCCCGGTGGCAGTCCACGACGGATGGTTGGTGTACGGATCCGTGGTCGCGGCCGTGTTGACGTCATAGATCGCGCCGCGCGCGCCCAGCGTGACGCCGTAGAAGTTCACGTGGAGGTTGGTGTTGCAGTCCGTGCCTGGCGTGGGCGTTCCACTGCAGGCGCGCGGCACGGGCACCTCGCCGGTGGGCAGGTCGGGCCGCGGATTGGTGTTGTACCCGGCCATGGCGTAGTCGGCGATCGTGTTGGTCGAAGCCAGACCGCCACCGTAGGGACGCGGTTGCGAATAATCGGTATCGCCCACGTTCCAGTAGGACGTGAGCCCGCTGTTGTCATCGTTGGTGAAGCCGTCGGTGAACAGCATGCCCGCGTTCTTCTGGCATTGCAGTCTGATCGGCGGATTCGGATCGGCCCAGGTCGGCCGGCGCCGGAACTGCTTGATCATGTACGCCGTGGCGCGCCGGATGGGCGTATTGCCGGATGCATTGAGGCCGCGCATGTCCGCATACAGTGCGTCGCGATCGGCCTGCACGCCCAGATCTCGCATCGTGACGTTGCCACTCGGCAACGGCGGATTGATGCGGAACATGCCCACGCGCATGCGGTTGACGTCGGCCAGCGAATGCGTCATCGCCGCGATCATCGCGCGATTGCGGTTGCCGTAATACGTCCACCAGTTGGCGAAATTCTGTACGGCCGCTGCGCCTCCGGTGCTGAAGTTGCTTTCCAGATAGTCGTAGCGCCACATGTCCGCGCCCCGCGGGCCCACGCCCCGGACCAGAACGCGGTTGGCCTCGATGAAACCCGGCGGCATCGGATCGTCGAGATCGAGATAGACGCGCGCGGGATAGTAGCGGGTGTTGATCGAGCAGTTGGAGGCCAGCGTTTTCTCGGTGGCGTACACCACCCAGGCGTTGGCGGTCCGGGTGCTGCCGGGTGCGCGGTCGCAGGTCTCGTCGTTGTAGACCACCGTGCCCGCGGGGACGACCGAACCACTGGGCCAGGTTTCGTTGCCGGTGGTGCGCACGGTCCCGGAGAAATCGAACGTGGTGCCGCTGTTGTCGCGCGGATCCTCCACCGCCGCGGCGATGTTGGAGTCGGCTTCCAGTCCTCCGGTCGCGGTGCGCCACGGCAGGTATTCGGTGCGCGGATTGAAGAACGCGCGATTGTGCTTGGGCGAACGCAGCGCGGCGAAGCGATCGGAATACGTGCCGCTCTGGTCCATGTGCTTGGACACTTCGGTGCCGCCCGATTCATAAGGCAGGCCGCTGCTGTCGAAAAAACTGTTGTTCTGGAAGCGACCGTCACCATTGGCCGTGCGGAACAACGCTTCGTCGTCCACCATCGAGCCGGAGTTGTCGACCGCCATGATGAAGGCCGGCGTGATCAGGTTGGTGATGTTCATCGGCGCCTGCGCCAGCACCGGTGCCGCACTTTGTGCGGTGGCCCGATACAGGCCGTAGCCACCGGCGGCGAGCAGCGCGGCCGAGACGGCGATGATGAGCGGAATGCGGCGGATCGCCATGGGTGACCTCAGGGGCGGAAGATGGTATCCACGGCCGCATCGGCCGACGGATTGGTGTTGTCGTCGGTGGCGTAGGACGTGATCTGGAACACCGGATTGGGATCCTCGCTCTCCGGCTTCACGCCCATGTCCAGCTGGCTGTTGCCGGAAATGCACTTGCCGACCGAACGCAGCATCTGCGTGCTGGCGACCGGATCATCCATGGCGCGCGCCGAAGCCCAGTTGGTGGCGTCGAAGCCGTTGTCGCAGACACGATCCACCGTCGGCACGGCCGCGCACGGGCCGCCTGCCACGCGATTGACCTGCGCCTCGAGCTGGCATTCGGACAGGCGCGCCTGCGCCTCGGCGTTCTGGAATGCGCGGTTCACGTTGCGGTAGTTCGCGGACATTTTTTCCTGCATGCCGGCCACCTGCATGCCGACGATGCCGATCAGGGCCAGCAACAGCAGCACGATGAGCGCCACATACAGGGCCGCGCCCTGCTGCCTGGCCGGGCCGCGCGGAATACGGGGTGGATGCCGACGCATGGAGACCTCGCTCAATTGCCGTAAAGCCGGTTGCGCAGCGCAACCGTGGTTTCATAGGGGGACCGGTAGCTCGCGTCTGCCGGTGGCGTGAACGTGACGCCCGCGATGTTCAGCCCGGCCGCCGCCTGTTCCGCCGCCGCACCTTCCGGGCTGATGGCGATCAATCCGACCTTGACCTGGCCCACGCGCCGCCACTGGGTTTCCGTGCTGCCCAGCGTGGCCGCCGTGGCGTAGGTGGTGATGTTGCCGGTCAGGCGGTTCACGTCGTTGGACTGATCCAGTCCGTACAACAGTTGCAGGTTCTGCACGCCTTCGACCATTTCCTCGGAGGTGACGGTCTGCGCGCCGCCGACCGCCGAGCCGAAACGCGCGCGGTACAGCGATGGCACGTCGGCGCCGTTGCGGGTGCCCACGTAATAGACCACCGCTTCGCCGCGATACAGCATCGTCTGGCCTGCCGGGTGCGCGGTATAGCGCCCGGTGAAATCCGGCAGGCTGGTGGCCAGGCCCCCGGTCGCGCTGGCATTGACGGTGCCTGCAACGGCACTGGTCCCGCTGGCCTGGAACACATCGGCGAAGGTGCAGTCGCTGATGCCGAAGATCGCCGGCGAGGCCACGCCGTCCTGGGTCAGCACGTTCCACTTGGCCGGCGCGACGGACACCTGGTTGGCGGTGACGCCGGTGACCGGCACGCCATCACTGTCGAAATACCTCAGCACGATGATGTCGCTGCCCGCGTTGGGGGCCGGCGACAATCCGCTGATGTAGGTGGGCAGGCTGGGCGTCCAGCCCGCGGTCAGGCCGGCGAGATTGACCGCCGTGTTGCTGGGCGCGGTGCCGGTGGCCTCGTAGCCGCTGATCGACACGTCGAAGTTGAGCGCCGCGCCGCTGACGTGCAGCCCCAGCAGGTTGTTGCCCTGCTTGCGGCCCTGGTCGTTCACGCAGCCGAAGTGTCCGGCCATGCGGATGTCGCGCTCGAGATAATCCATCGCGAAACGGCCGTTTTCCTGCACCCGCGCCATGCCCTGTGAAAGCTGGTAGGCGGCACGCGACGCGCCGAAGACCTGCATCAGTCCCATCACGAGCAGCGTGCCGATCAGCAACGCGATCATGAGCTCGATGAGGGACAGGCCGTGCTGATTCTTGCGCATCGTCGTCCTCACAGGCGGCTCACCAGGGTGACGGTGCCGGTCTGGTAGGAACCGCTGGTCCGCGATGAATCGCGTTCCCAGCGCTGGTCCGACCAGTTGAGCGTCACCGTCGCCTGTCCATTGACCAGCGTGACGTTGGCCGAGGAACCCTCGCCCAGACCGCGGCGCACCGCGCACTGCCACGCCGTGATCTTCTGCGTGACGCTGCGATCGCCGGTGGTGACATCGCACTGGTTCGCGGTGGCGGTGTCGGTGAAGCTGGCGGCGGCGAACTGCGCGGCCAACAACCGGTTGGAACGCATCTGATCGAGCATGTCGTTGGCCAGGTCCACGGCCTTGGTGCGCTGGTTCGCGCTCTGGGTGAAGCGCACGCTCATCGTCTGCAGCAGCGCGAAGCCGAGCAGTCCGAACGCCATCACCAGCATGGCGATCAGCACCTCGAGCAGGCTGAAGCCCCGCGCGGTGCGGTGGCTGGAAAAGGTTCGGCCGCGTGGCGTGTACGGGCTCATGTGCAGCTGTCCTTCTGGATGCGGGGCTGGCCGGTGACGTTGATGATCACGCAGCGGAACGGGGCGCTCTGGCCCGACGGCTTCACCGCGAATGTCTGTTGCGTGGTCAGCCGCATGCGACCGCGCGGATCGAAGGCGATGGTGTTGGCGCTGGCGGTGAGGCCCAGCGCGCTGTTGCCCTGCGTGTACCGCACCACCACTTCGCCCGCGTCCAGAACGCTGTTCGCGTTCACGTCCCGCCAGACCAGCCAGCCGGCATTCCAGTCCGTGCCGCAGGTGCTGCCGTCGGAACTGGCACAGACCGCAGCGCCGCGCGTGCTGCGGATGGCTTCACTGCGCGCGAGGCTGAAGGATGTCAGCAGTTCGTTCGACGCGGTGGTCACGCGGTTGGAGCGGATCGCCGACTGGAAGCTCGGCATGCCCAGCGCAATCAGGGCGCCCAGCACCACCAGCGAAATCATCAGCTCGATCAGGGTGAAGCCGGCCGTTCGCGACTTGGCCATCTGGACACCTTATCCCCAAAGTATCAGGCAAGAAGCTAGCACGGCACTTCGGCGATCACAGCGCCCGCCGCGACGGGCGGTCGGATCGGCAGGACAAATGTGGACCGGCCCGATGGTTCCGTGATCCACGCCACGCCGGCGCGTGACGGCACCCCTGTTTCGCGATCAGGCCAGCGGAACCGCGATTTCGCACCGATAGCGATCCCCGCGCATGCCGCTGCTCAGACTGGCGCGCGGACCGAACTGGTACCCCAGCCGGTAGGCGATGTTGCGCTGTGCATGTCCGCTGCCGCGATGCAGGCTGGCCTGCTCCCTGCCGGCGGCCGGTGCGGGATTCTCGATGACGATGCGCAGCAGGCCGGCCTCCTGGCGTATTGCAATCGACACCACGCCGCCTTCCGGTACCTGCGAAATGCCGTGCAGGATGGCGTTTTCGATCAGCGGTTGCAGCACCAGGCGCGGCAGCGGTTGCGACCAGGGCACCGGTTCTTCCAGTTGCCATTCGGTCTGCAGGCGATCGCCCAGTCGCAGTGATTCGATGGTGAGGTATTGCCGCGCGAGTTCGACTTCCTTGTCCAGTGTCGAACCACCCTCGCCTGCCCCCAGCGCGGCGCGGAACAGATCCGACAGATCCAGCACGGCGCGTTCGGCCAGATCCGGGTCGCGGCGGATCAGGCCGGCGATCATGTTCATGCTGTTGAACAGGAAATGCGGCCGGATGCGCGCCTGCAATGCATCGGCCTCCGCGCGCGCCTGCGCGCCCACCTGCGCCTGCCAGCGATCGCTGACATAGAAGTAGCGCATGATCAGGGCGGTGCTCAGTGTCGCGGTCGCGGCGCTGCCGATGACGAAACGCCAGAAGCTCGCGGTGGGCGGCGTGCCGATGGCGTCATACAGCGCAAAGACGATTCCCGCGCCCGCGCCGGTGACCAGCGCGGTCAGGCCCAGCGCGCACAGGCAACCGGTCAACGGCGGCATGCGCAGCAGATGTTGCCGCGCCGTACACACACTGCCGGCGACGCCCACCGCCATCCACAACGCGAACGCGCTCGCCGAGAGGAACTGGCGGGGACTGGCGCGCAATCCGCCCTCGGGCGCTATCGCCAGCAGCACCACCACCAGTTCGGCGATCGCCAGCATCGCCAGCAACCGCCCGCGACGACAGAAGTCGGGAATCCAGGATTCCGGCGAATGCACTGGCTGCATCGTGCGCGTGCTCCGGGTGTGGGCGGCGCGAAGCCGCCCGTTGGCTCAGGTCAGCACACGGTAGCAGGGCTTGTATTCACCGGCGATCTTCATGCGCCGCTGCTCGACGAACGCGCGCAGCAACGCATCCAGCGCCTGCATCATGTCGGTGTCGCCGTGGATTTCGAACGGGCCGAATTCCTCGATGCGGCGCATGCCGTCTTCCTTGACGTTGCCGGCGACGATGCCGGAGAACGCGCGCCGCAGATCCGCGGCCAGTGCGTGGGCCGGACGGCCGTGGTGCAGATCGAGCGCGGCCATGGCTTCGTGCGTCGGCACGAACGGACGCTGGTATTCCTCCGGAATCTCCACCGCCCAGTTGAAGAAGAACGAATCCTTGTGGTGGATGCGGTATTCGCGCACCTTGCGGATCCCGGCGGTCATCTTCTTGGCCACGCTGACCGGATCGCCGATGACGATTTCGTAGCGCCGGGTGGCTTCTTCGCCGAGGGTCAGGCGGATGAACTGATCGATCTGCTCGAAGTACGGTGCGGCGATGGTCGGGCCGGTGAGGATGAGCGGGAACGGCAGCGCCTGGTTTTCCTCGCGCAGCAGGATTCCAAGCAGATAGAGGATTTCCTCGGCGGTGCCGACGCCGCCGGGGAATACCAGAATGCCGTGGCCGATGCGCACGAAGGCTTCGAGGCGCTTCTCGATGTCCGGCATGATCACCAGGTGATTGACGATCGGGTTCGGCGATTCGGCGGCGATGATGCCCGGCTCGGTGATGCCGATGTAGCGCGTGGTGCGGCGGCGCTGCTTGGCGTGCGCGATGGTGGCGCCCTTCATCGGCCCCTTCATCGCGCCCGGGCCGCAACCGGTGCAGATGTCCAGCCCGCGCAGGCCCAGCTCGTAGCCGACCTGCTTGGTGTAGAGGTACTCGTCGCGCGAAATCGAATGGCCGCCCCAGCAGACCACCAGGTTCGGATCCGAAGGGCGCAGGATGCGTGCGTTGCGCAGCAGGCCGAACACCGCGTTGGTGATGCCGGCCGAGGATTCCAGATCGGTCGCGTATTCGGGGCCGAGTTCGATCGCGGTGTACGCCAGATCGCGCACGACGGCGAACAGCAGTTCGGCCACGCCACGGATGATCTCGCCATCGACGAACGCCATCGCCGGCGCGTTGAACAGATCGATGCGCACGCCGCGATCCTGCTGCAGCACCTGGATGTCGAAGTCCGGATACAGATCGCGCGCCGCGCGCGGGTCGTCCGAAGCGCTGCCGCTGGTCAGCACGGCCAGTGCGCACCGGCGCAGCAGGTCGTGCATGCCGCCGGAAGAAGCATCGCGCAGCCGAGCCACTTCCGCCCGCGACAGCACGTCCAGCGCGCCGCGCGGATGGATCTGTGCGTTCTGGACGGGCAGCGCGCGCGTGGCGGTTTCACTCATGTCGGTTCCTGTTTTCTTCTTGTCAGTCCGGTGACTTTATCAGTTGGCCCGGATCCGGGCATTCCCAAAAAAAAACGGCCGGGTTGCCCCGGCCGTTCGGTGTTGCATCCGATCGGGAAGCGATCAGAACTTGTAGCGGAAGCCCAGCTGCAGCGACCACTGCGACACACCTGTATTGCCGATACCGTCACCGCTGTTGGCGACAGTCGGCTTGGTGACCGAGTTGGGATCGAACGAGTACACATACTTGCCGTTGTAGATGCCGGTGGCAGCCGCGACACCTTCATTGGCAAAGAAGCCATAGTCGTAAATGTGGCCCCAATCCTTGTTGATGAGGTTGCCCACATTCATGATGTCCAGCCAGATTTCCGACTTGTGGCCCTTGAAGAAGCCCGGCAGTTCCTGGCTGATGCGCACGTCGAAGCTATTGACCCATTCGGCGCGACCCGAATTGCGCGGCGCCACGCTTCCCTTGTAACGGGCCAGATCCGGGTTGTCGCCCAGCCATTCGAAGAATGCGGCTTCCATCGCCGGATTGGGCGTAAACACACCCGCGCTGCTCAGCGTTCCGAACAGTACGTCGCCCGGGGCGGACGGCACGTAGAACAAATCGTTGAAGCTGTAGCTGTCGCCGTTGGCATCGTTGCTGTAGACATAGCTGAAGGTACGGCCCGAGCGGCCTTCGTAGAACAGGCCGAACGACGTGTTGTAGTCCCCGAAGAACGCATGCTTCCAGTTCAATGTGCCCGAGACGCGGTCACGAATTTCATAACGCGAGTTGCCGACCGCTTCAGCGTTGGCCTGGAAGTTGTAGTTGTAACGCCAGGTGGAATTGGCCGTCGAGTTGCTCATGGCGCTGACTTCGTCAGCATTGGTGTAGGTGTAACCCAAGCTCCAGGACCAATCGCTGCCCTCGATCCAGGGCTTCTGCAGCGCCACCGTGAACTGCGTGCTCTGGCCTCGATCGGTGTTTTCGAGCAGGTAGACCTGATTGAAGCGCGTATCGCGACCGAAGCGGTTGCTGGCCGAGTTCCACGAGCGACCGACGCGGGCCGGGTTGTAGTAGAGATCGCGACCGTCCTGTCCCGTAACCAGGCTGTCACCCAAGTTCAGATGGCTGTACAGCAGCCCTGACTTGACCTGCGTCCACAGCATTTCGACCGAGCCCACGATGCCGTACCACGGCAGCTCCTGCTCGAACGCGAGATTCGCCTTCCAGACCGAAGGCTGCTCGAAGTCAGCATCCACCAGATTGACGTTCATTTCACCGCCAGCGCCAGCGCCGGTCGGACGCTGCTGCTGCGTACCATCGGGCTGGTACGGAATGTCTTCCCAGGTGACAGCGCCGCCGATGTCCTCATCGTAACGTACGTAGTTCAGACCCGTATTGCTGAACGCATTGCCGATCCAGACTTGCGGCGAAATACCACGGAACAGGCCGAGACCACCACGCAACTGCATCGGGCGCTCGCTGTCGAAGGTGTAGTTGAAGCCGACGCGCGGCTGCCACAGCCAGTCATTCTTGCCGACGTTGCGGTTGTCCACGCCAAACACGTCTTCGGCCACAGCGTTGTAGCCGGGTTCGCCGTCCACGCTGGGCTTGTCGGCGCGCACGCCGAAGTTCAACGTCAGGTTGTTGTTGACGTACCAGGTGTCCTGGACAAAGAAGCCATATTCCTTGTATGCGAACTTGGCGGCGATCGAATCGTAGCTCTGGCCGAGCTGAGGCGCATGCAGGACGTAGCTGCTCCAGATGCCGTTCTCGAAGTTCTCCAGACCATAGAACTCGTAAGCGCCATACAGGTTCTGCGCGAACATGTTGTACACGTCGTTATCAGCGTAGTCGACGCCGAACTTCAGTTCATGGTCACCGAAATTCCAGATGCCGGCGCCATAGCCCGTCCAGGTTTCGGTCCCCACTGCATTCATCGGCGTGCTGACATCCTGGCCGATCTGGATGTTCGACCCGGAGGGGGATTCTTCACTGCCGCCGAAGTAAATCTTGACGTTCGCCAGCGTATTGGGAGCCACGCGGATGGAGCTGTATTCGCGGTAGGAAGCCTTGAATTCGGTCGAGAAGTTCTCGGTCCAGTCACTGAAGACCTGTGCAACGTAGTTCTCGATGGTCTTCTGCTGCTGGTAGTACGTCGAGCTCAGATTGATCAGGTTGCCGCCGGTGCTCGGCGTGCGCAGCTGGCTCTGCTCCACCTTGCTGTAGCGCATGCTGGCGCGGTGGTTCTCGTTGATGTTCCAGTCGACCTTGAGCGCGTACTCTTCCAGTTCGGTGCTGCCGTCGGTGTCACCGACGCCGCCTGCGTCGAAGCCCCAGGTGTCACGTGCGATACGCACGGCTTCGTTGACCTGATCCATGGAAATGGCGCCAGTACCCACCGCGCTGTCGCTCAGGCTTGCACCCGGCGATTTCCATTCCTGCTTTTCATAGTTGGCGAAGAAGAACAGCTTGTCCTTGACGATTGGACCGCCAAACGTGGCGCCATAAGACTGTTCCTTTTCGAATCCGTCGAACGCCGCGCCCGTGGCCGGGTCATCGCCGAACCAGTCGCCATCGCGATACGCTCCGTATACCGAACCGTGGAATTCGTTGGTACCGGACTTCGTGACCGCATCAATTACCGCACCGGTGGCACCGGTGATGGTCACGTCATAGCTCGACAGATCGACGTTGATCGCTTCGACTGCTTCCATCGACACCGGCTGGCGGCGCGTCGGCATGCTGTTTGGCTCAAGGCCGAAGGTATCGCTGATCGAAACGCCATCCACGCGAATGGCGTTGTAGCGCGGATTCTGGCCGCCGGCCGAGATGCTGCCATCAGCCTTGCTGGTTTGCGCGATACGGGGATCCAACCGGATGTAATCCTGGATGTTGCCGCCCACCGAAGGCAGCGCCTCGATGGTTGGGCGGCTGACGTTCGTACCGGCGCCCATCTTGGTCGCACTGAACACTTCCGAGCCGCCCGCCATGCCGACGGCGACGACGGTTTCCAGCGTGGTGGTCGCATCGCCGGTCAGCGCGGCGTTCACCGTGTTGATCTGGTTCAGGGCCAGATAGACGTTGTCTTCGGTCTTGGTGCCCGAGCCGCTCTTGGTGATGCTGATCTGGTACGGACCGCCGACGCGCAGGCCGCGGGCGCTGTAGCGGCCGCTGGCATCGGTGGTGGCGCGGCTGACCGTGCCGGATTCGACGTGGGTGATGACCACTTCAGCACCCACGACGGGCTGGCCGTCGTTGCCCGTCACCGTGCCGCCGACGCCGGCGGAGGTGGTCTGGGCAAAAACCGGTGCGGCCGCCAACGCGGCGACCAGGCCAAGGGCGAGCTTGGACTTCCGGAAACAACGGGGATGATTCATGTGTGTAAGCCTCGATACGGAGTTGGCGGTGGCGAAAATCAGGCGGCAACGTGCACACGCAGGCGTGTGCCGCTGGCAGCGGTGAGCGTTCGGATCTGGCGGTTCCCTGGACCGGCGCAGCGGGCGCGCTGGTTAATAACAGGTTAACACGATAGGACCATTTTGTGACCGAGGCGTTACAAATTTCCCGCCTTCCGGCGACGATGGCGTGCGCTCTTCGCCTAGCCGTCGATGGATGCAAGCCATTGAGATTCCAATGAATTTTGATCAAGCCCCCGTCAGCGAGCGCTTCGGCCCAGACGGCGGCACGTGGGTCGCGTGACCACGAAATTTCAGCGCACGCGGTGCGTGCACCCGAGCGCCGTCGGCGCGGCTCAGCCGGAGAGTTGCAGGTAGCTGCGGATGCCGTCGAGGAACATCTGTACCGAGATCGCCACCAGCAGCATGCCCATCAGGCGCTCGACCGCGGTCAACACGCGCCGGCCCAGCCATTTGTAGAGCAGCGTGGCCGAAAACAGGATCAGCGAAGTGGCGCCCCACGCGAGCACCAGCGCCAGGCTCCACTCGTCCAGCCGCGCCGGTTCGTTGCTGCCCATTAGCATCACCGCGGCCATGCCGGACGGGCCGGCCACCAGCGGGATGGCGAGCGGGACGATGAAAGGCTCGCCGCCCGGAATCTCGCCCATCAGACCTTCCGGGCGCGGGAAGATCATGCGGATGCCGATCAGGAACAGCACGATGCCGCCGGCGATGGCGACCGATTCCTGGCGCAGGTGCATCATTTCCAGGAAATACTTGCCGCCCCACAGGAAGCCCATCAGCACGACCAGCGCGATCAGTAGTTCGCGCACCAGCACCACGCGCTGGCGCTGCGGCGGCAATGGCTTGAGCACGCTCAGGAATACGGGAATGTTCCCGAGCGGATCGAGGATCAGGAACAGCAGCAGCGCCGCGGAAAGCACGGTCATGCGCGCACCGTCCAGATCCGCCCGCGATGCTCGGCGCCGGCCGGAGACAGCAACCGCACGCAGGCATGCGCGTAATCCGCGGCCTCGCGGACTTCGCCGTCCTGATCGTCGGCATAGGCGCGCGAACGCAGGCCGGTGCGCATCGGGCCCGGTTGGAGCGCCGACACGCGCACGGCCGTGCCCTGCAGTTCCTCGGCCAGCATCGCCACCAGGCTGGACAGCCCGTGCTGCGCGATTCCGTAGCCGCCCCAGTACGCATGCGCGACGCGCTGCGGATCATCCAGCGCGAACACAAGCGCGGCGTCGTCGCCCTGCTTCAGCAGCGGCAGGCACGCCTGCGACAGCCACCACGGCGCGGTCAGATTGACGTGCACCGCGCGTGCGAATGCGGCCGGGTCGGTGTGCTCCAGCGGGGTGAGCCCGCGGAACTCCGCCGCGCAATGCAGCAGTCCATCGAGCCGACCGAGTTCGGCATGCAGGCGATCGGCCAGTTCCGCGTAATCGTCCGGCGATGCGCCTTCGAGATCGAGCGGATACAGCAACGGCTCCGGACCCACCTGGCTGACTGCATCGTAGAGGCGATTCAACTTGGCGGGCTTGCGTCCGAGCAACACCAGCGTCGCGCCCGCTTCGGCGCAGGCCATCGCCGCCGCGCTGCCCAGCCCTCCCTGCGCACCGCTGATCAGTACGACGCGGCCCTCGAGCACGCGCGCTGCGCGGGTCGGCAATCCGATCAACGTTCCCATCGATGCGCTCACTGCGTCAGCGCTTCGTTGACGATGCGGCGCAGTTCGCCGGACTCGTGCAGTTCGAGGGTGATGTCGCAGCCGCCGATCAGTTCACCGTGGATGAAAAGCTGCGGGAACGTCGGCCAGTTGGAAAAGCGCGGAAGATTGGCGCGGATCTCGGGCTCTTCGAGCACGTTGATGGTGTAGAGATCGTCCGCGCCCGCTTCCTTCAGCGCCTGGACGGCACGGCTGGAAAACCCGCACATCGGGAACTGCGGCGTGCCTTTCATGAAGAGCACGATGGGATGGCGTTCCACTTCCGTCTGGATGCGTTCCATGACCGGCATGCTGAATTCTCCTGCTTTGACGGCGGCCACGCCGTCCTCGGGTACACTTTCGATTCGTCTCGTCCGGCAGTGCCGGCGAGAGCGCTATTGTAAGCCGGGCATCGCCCGGCTGACGCCCCGTTTCCACCGCCTAGCGTAAGGACCCGAGCCATGGCCATCGAACTTCCCCCCCTGCCCTATGACCGTACGGCCCTGGAGCCGCACATCTCCGGCGAGACCATCGATTACCACTACGGCAAGCATCACAAGACCTATGTCGACAACCTCAACAAGTTGATCGAAGGCACCGAGTTGGCCGAACTGCCGTTGGAGGACATCGTGCGCCGCTCGCAGGGCGCCGTGTTCAACAACGCCGCGCAGGTCTGGAACCACACGTTCTACTGGAACTGCCTCAAGCCCAATGGCGGCGGCGAACCCACCGGCAAGCTCGCCGAGCTGATCAACAAGGCGTTCGGCGATTTCGCCAAGTTCAAGGAAGAGTTCACCAAGACCGCGATCGGCACGTTCGGTTCCGGCTGGGGCTGGCTGGTGCAGCGCCCGGATGGTTCGCTGGCGCTGGTCAGCACCTCCAATGCGGTCACTCCGCTGACCGGCGAGGACAAGCCGCTGCTGACGATCGACGTGTGGGAACACGCCTACTACATCGACTACCGCAACGCGCGCCCGAAGTACGTCGAGTCCTTCTGGGCATTGGTCAACTGGGATTTCGTGACCAGCAACCTGCGCTGATGCCGCTGCAAGCGAACAAAGAAGCCGGGGAAACCCGGCTTTTTTGTTGCAATCGGAATCGCGATTCTCGAAGGGCGCCGCCTTCTGCGGCAGCGCCTTCTGCAACGACCGGAACATCATCGCCATCCACTGCGACCGTGCATCCCGCGCGTCGCGGTCGAGCCGCTCCTGGGGAAGCGATCAGCCGCCCAGGCGTTCGACCACCGGCATGACCTGCGCTTCGCGGCCGAGCACGTGGCCCACGCGCTGCAGGGCCGCCGACAGTTCAGCCGGATCGTCCGCCCGCAGCGTCGCGTGGCCCACCTTGCGGCCGGCGCGCGGCGATTTGCCGTAATCGTGCCAATGGCCGCCCGCCTCGCCCAGCACGCCGGCCGCCTCCGGCATGGCGCCGATCCAGTTGAGCATGCACGCGTGTCCAATCATGCGCGTGGATCCGAGCGGCAGGCCCAGCACGGCGCGCAGGTGATTCTGGAACTGCGGGGTTTCGGCGCCTTCGATCGTCCAGTGGCCGGAGTTGTGCACGCGCGGTGCAAGTTCGTTCGCGAGCAGTCGGCCGTCGCGGCAGAACAATTCCAGCGCGAACACGCCGACATAATCCATCGCATCGGCCAGGTGGCGCGCATGCGCATACGCCATGTCCCGCACGCGGGTGTCGACCAACGCGGGCGCCAGGCTGGCGGACAGGACGCCATCGACATGCCAGTTCTCGGTGAGTGGCCAGGCGCGGAACTCGCCATCGCGGCCACGCACCGCGACGACCGAAAGCTCGCGTTCGAAATGGACGAAGCCTTCGAGAATCAACCCGACCTTGTTCGCCTGCGCACCCAGCGCATCCCATGCGGCGGAGGCATCGGCCGGTGTCTTGATGCGGAACTGCCCCTTGCCGTCATAACCGAGCCGCCGCGTCTTCAGGATGCACGGCGTACCGATCTCCGCGATTGCCGCGTCGAGCTGTTCGCGCGTATCGATGGCGGCGAATGGCGGCACCGGAATGCCGAGTTCGCGGAACAGCGTTTTTTCCGCGAGGCGATCCTGCGCGGTGGCGAGGGCGCCCGGACTGGGGAATACGGGCACGCGATCGCTCAGCCACCGGGCGGATTCGGCCGGAACATTCTCGAAGTCGAACGTCGCCACGTCCACGCGCGAGGCGAATTCCGCCAGCGCGGTTTCATCGCGATAGTCGCCCACCAGCAAGGGCGCGAACTGGCTGGCGCAGGCGTCCGGTTCGGTATCCATGATCAGGAAGCGCAGGCCCAGCGGCGCACCGGAAAGCGCGAGCATGCGGGCCAGTTGCCCGCCACCGAGGATGCCGACGGTGATCATGCCGGCAGGCGCGGATCATCGTGCGCCATCACCTCATCGGTCTGGCGCGCACGGAAGGCCATCAGCGCCGCGCCGATGTGCGGATATTCGCTGGCCAGCATGGCGGCAGCGAACAATGCCGCGTTGGCCGCGCCCGCATGGCCGATGGCGAACGTGCCGACCGGAATGCCGGCCGGCATCTGCACGATCGACAGCAGCGAATCCATGCCGTTGAGCGCCTTCGATTGCACCGGCACGCCGAGCACGGGCACGGTGGTCTTGGCGGCGAGCATGCCTGGCAGATGCGCGGCGCCGCCGGCGCCGGCGATGATCGCGCGAAGGCCGCGGGGACCGGCTGTTTCCGCATAGGAGAACAGCACGTCCGGCGTGCGATGGGCGGAGACCACCTTCACTTCGTGCGGCACGCCCATCGCCTCGAGTTTCTGCGCGGCATGCTGCAGGGTTTCCCAGTCCGAACGAGAGCCCATCACGATGCCCACCAGGGGGCTGTTCACGGTGGCGGTCATGGCCGTCCTCTGTCGCAAAGACGTATTCTACCCTCCTTGCCGAAAGACGTTGGACCCATGGACCGCAAACTACTGGACATCCTCTGCTGCCCGGCCACGCGCCAGCCGCTCTCGCTGCTCGATTCCCGTGGCCTGGACGCGCTCAATCGCGCGATCGGCGATGGCACCGCGGTGCGCGTCGATGGCGCGCCGCAGACGCAGGCCCTGAGCGAAGCGCTGATCACGCAGGACCGCAAACTGATCTACCGCGTGGATGACGGCATCCCGGTACTGCTGACCGAAGAGGGCATCGCCACCTCGCAGTTGGCCGATTTCCCGGCGCGATGAGCATTCCTGCACCGCCACAGGCCGTCGTCGAGGACGACGTCCGCCGCGCGCTGGCCGAGGATGTCCGCGATGGCGACGTGACGGCGGCGTTGCTGCCGGACACGGCGGACCAGGCCTATCTGCTGTGCAAGGAAAGCGGCGTGCTCGCCGGTTCGGCGTGGTTTGAAACCGCGCATCGCCTGCTGGATCCCGAGGTACGCATCGAATGGAAAGCGCGGGACGGCGAGCGGATCGAACCGGGCCGCGTGCTGGCGATCCTGCATGGGCGATCGCGTTCGCTCGTCACTGCTGAACGCACGTCGCTCAACTTCCTGCAGACGTTGTCGGGTACGGCCACGATCACCGCCCGTTTCGTCGCCGCGGTGGCGGGCACGGGCACGCGCATCCTCGATACCCGCAAGACCCTGCCCGGACTGCGGCTCGCGCAGAAATACGCGGTGCTGTGCGGCGGCGGGCACAACCACCGCATCGGCCTGTTCGATGCGGTGATGTTGAAGGAAAACCACATCCGGTCCGCGGGTTCGCTGACGGCCGCCATCCGGGCCGCGCGACAGGCGCAACCCGCGTTGCCGTTGATCGTGGAAGTGGAGACGCTGGATCAATTGCACGAGGCGCTGGCGACCGGATGTGACCGCATCCTCATCGATGACTTCACGCCCGAGTCGCGGCGCGAAGCGGTGAAGATCGCCGCGGGCCGGATTCCGCTTGAGATCTCCGGCGGCGTGGATCTCGACAGCGTGCGCGCGATCGCCGGGGACGGCGTGGACTGCATTTCAATCGGCGGCCTGACCAAGCACGTGCACGCCATCGACCTGTCGATGAAGCTCGGGCCGGTACCCGTCTGACGGTGCCGGCGCCTTGCCGATGGCGAACCCGCACCCATTGAATCTGGAAGTCACCCCGGAAACGACCGCATGCCGACCTTGATTCTGCTGATGATTGCCGGCGCGGCCGCATTCGCGTACTGGAACGCGGCGCGGGCAGCGGCCGAACGCGCCATCCTGCTGGGTAAAAACGCGTGCGAGGCCGCGGGCGTCATCTGGCTGGATCAAAGCGTGCACGCCAGCGGATTGCGCGTGCGTCGCAATCAAGGTGGCAGGCTGGGCTTCGAGCGCACCTTCCGCTTCGATTATTCGTACGACGGCATCGAGCGCCATACCGGTCGCATGGTGTTGCGCGGCGAACAACTGGTGTCGTTCATCGGACCGGTGCGACCGAGCGTGGTGCCGTTCGAGCGCTGAGCGGGGCCTTCGCTCGCATCGCCGATCAGCGCGATACCGCGAACGCTGGCCGCCTTATTTCACCACGCGCAGATGCGGGCGCTTGGGCGCAGCCGGCGCGTCGTCGCCACCGGAGGAATCGGGAGAGGGCGGTTCGTCATCGCCGCCGTCATCCGGACCGGCCGCGTGACCATCATCCGGCAATGCCATGCCCTGCCCGGTCTCGCGTGCGTAAATCGCCAGCACCGCGGCGATCGGCACCATCACCGGAAAACTGACCCCGCCAAAGCGTGCGGTGAAGCTCACCGAATGATTGTCGATATGCAGTTGCACGACCGCCCGCTCGGCGATGTTCAGCACGACCTTGCCTTCCTTCACCGCGCTGGCCGGAACCTGCACGCCCGGCTGCGTGGCGTCCACGAGCAGGTGCGGGGTCATGCCGTTGTCGGCGATCCATTCCACCAGCGCCCGCAACAGGTACGGGCGGTGGCTGGTCATGCGGGACGATTCTTCGGTCATGGCTGGGTCATTCGCTGCGAGCAACGCCTGCGTCGCCCTGTGTCGTCCGCTTACGCCGGAATTTCGCGCAGCTTCTTCTCGGAGTCCGTGAGGCTGCGCAGGAAACCGGGATTGCGGAAAATGCGGTTGCCGTAATCCTCGATCGCCTTGCCGTCCTTCGGCAGCGGGATATCCAGCGACGGCAGGCGCCAGATGATCGGCGCCATCGCGCAATCGGCCAGGCTCATTTCCGGATTGAGGAAGAACTTGCTCGCCTTGAACAGCGGCACGGCGGCGGTCAGCAGTTCCTTCAGTCGCTTGCGGCCGGCTTCGGCCTGTTGCTTGTTGCCGAGCTGGATGGCCTGGACCTGCGGCACCCAGTCATGTTCGATGCGCAGCATCGCCAGGCGCAGGCGCGCGCGGGAGAGCGGATCGACGGGCATCAACGGCGGATGCGGATAGCGTTCGTCCAGGTATTCGCTCACCACCGACGCGGCGTAGAGCACCAGATCCCGCTCCACCAGCGTGGGCACGGAATGGTAGGGATTCAGATCGATGAGATCTTCAGGCGGGTTCTGCGGATCCACCGGCACGAAGTCGTAGCTGACACCCTTGGCGGCGAGCACGAGGCGCACGCGGTGGCAGAGGACATCATCGGTGGAGGAAAACAAAGTCAGTGTATTGCGCATACGTGGACTCGCAGCCATCAGGCTCTCCGACGATCGGAATCCGCCGATCGCACCGACGCCGTCAGCCCCTTGCTGACGGTCGCCACGGCCCCCGAGTGTGCAATCCCTTCACGAAAATGCCAAGCGATTCCCATATCGCCGTAGACAGCCGACCGTCCGGCGGCGCTGCCGGACGGCGAAGGGAGACGACGCGGAGGCGTCAGTGCACGTCCTTCCAGTACTCCTGCTTGAGCAGGTAGGCCAGGAACGAAAGGACCACGAGGAACAGGATGACCCACACGCCGAACTGGTTGCGCTTGAGGGCCGCCGGTTCGCCGGCATACTCGAGGAAGTTGGTCACGTCGCGGACGACCTGATCGAACTCCGCCTGGGTCAGGCGGCCCGGCTGGGCGAGCTTCAGTCCTTCGACCGGCCGCTCGCCCGTCGCGGGATCGAGCACGCCGAATTCGGCGTGCTGCAGGCCCTGCAGTTCCCAGAACGGATTGGGCATCGAGGCATTCGGGAACAGCTTGTTGTTCCAGCCCAGCGGGCGAGATTCGTCCAGGTAGAACGACTTGAGATAGGTGTAGATCCAGTCGCTGCCGCGCACGCGCGCGATGGTGCTCAGATCCGGCGGCATCTTGCCGAACCACTTGGACGCCGGGTCATGCGGCATCGACACCTGGATCTGCTCGCCGAACTTGGCGCCGGTGAAATTGAGGTTGGTCATCACCTCTTGTTCGGTCAGGCCCAGGTCCTCGGCCATGCGCGAATAACGCAGGAACTTCAGCGAATGGCAGCCGGAGCAGTAGTTCATGTACAGCTGCGCGCCACGCTGCAGCGACGCGCGATCGCCCAGGTCGTTGCCGGCCTGCAGCGTCTCGCCACCTTCGGCGGCCAGCGCGGAAATCGAAATCAGCAACCCGCTGGCGAACACGGCTAGCCGGGTGATCAAAGTCTTAGTCATGCGTCGTCACCCGTTCCGGCACCGTCTTGGTCTTTTCCAGACCGAAGAACGTGTAGATCCACAGGAAGATGAAGAAACCGAAATACAGCACGGTCAGGCCGCGGCCGATGTACGTTTCGATGATGTCGGTGCCCGGACCGGCGCCGATCTTGCCCAGCCAGACGAAGCTGATGGCGAAGATGCCGAGCGCGATCTTGAAGCCCAGGCCGCGGTAGCGGATCGACTTCACCTTGCCGCGATCCAGCCACGGCACCAGGAACAGGATGGCAATCGCGGCGAACATCACGATGACGCCGCTGAGCTTGTGCGGCACCACGCGCAACATCGCGTAGTACGGGGTGTAGTACCACACCGGCTTGATGTGCGCCGGGGTCACCAGGCGGTTGGCCTCGGTGAAGTTGTCATGTTCCAGGAACCAGCCGCCGAAGGCCGGCGCGAAGAAGATGATGAAGGCGCCGATCAACGCCAGCATGCAGACGTAGAACAGGTCCTTGCCCACCGTGTAGTACGGGTGGAACGGCACGCCGTCGGCCGGTGCGGTCGGCGACCAGCGGTTGCCCTTCGGGCCCTTCTTGATCTCCACGCCATCGGGATTGCTGGAGCCGACTTCATGCAGCGCGCCGATGTGCAGCACCACCAGCAGCAGCAGCACCAGCGGCAGCGCGATCACGTGCAGCGCGAAGAAGCGGTTCAGCGTGGCGTCGCCCGGCAGGTAGTCGCCCATGATCCACTCGGTCAGGCCGTTGCCGATGACCGGAATCGCGCCGAACAGCGAGATGATGACCTTCGCGCCCCAGAACGACATCTGGCCCCACGGCAGCACGTAGCCCATGAAGGCTTCGGCCATCAGCACCAGGTAGATCAGCATGCCGAGGATCCACACCAGTTCGCGCGGCTTCTGGTACGAGCCGTACATCAGGCCGCGGAACATGTGCAGGTAGACGACGATGAAGAACAGCGAGGCGCCGGTG
>JAEWBY010000088.1 GCA_023390905.1 Pseudomonadota bacterium
ACGCCGGCTATGACGGTGTCGAAGTGATGGGCTCGGAAGGCTATCTGATCAACGAGTTCACCGCGCCGCGCACCAACCGCCGCCATGACGACTGGGGCGGCACGCCGGAAAAGCGGATGCGCTTCGCGGTGGAAATCGTGCGCCGCATCCGCGAGGCCTGCGGGCCGGACTTCATCATCATCTATAGATTGTCACTGCTGGATCTGGTCGAAGACGGCAACCAGTGGCAGGAAATCGTCGCCCAGGCCCGCGCCATCGAAGCGGCCGGCGCGACCATCATCAATTCGGGCATCGGCTGGCACGAGGCGCGCGTGCCGACCATCGTCACCTCGGTGCCGCGCGCGGCCTTCGTCGATGTGACCGCCAAGCTCAAGCCGCATGTGTCCGTGCCGCTGGTGGCGACCAACCGCATCAACATGCCAGAGGTGGCCGAGGGCATCCTGGCCGCCGGCAAGGCCGACATGGTGTCGCTGGCGCGCCCGCTGCTGGCCGACCCGCGCTGGGCGGACAAGGCGCGGCGCGGCCGGGCGCATTCGATCAATACATGCATCGCCTGCAACCAGGCCTGCCTGGACCACGTGTTCGAGAACAAGAACGCCAGTTGCCTGGTCAACCCGCGTGCATGCGCGGAAACCGAACTGATCTACACGCCGGTCCGCGTTGCCAAGCGCATCGCCGTGGTGGGCGCGGGACCGGCCGGGTTGGCCTGCGCCACCGTCGCCGCCGAGCGGGGACACCACGTGACCCTGTTTGACGGAGCCGGGGAAATCGGCGGCCAGTTCAACTTCGCCAAGCGCATTCCGGGCAAGGAGGAATTCCACGAGACCCTGCGCTATTTCCGCCACCGGCTGGAGGAAACCGGCGTGGACGTGCGGCTCTCGACCATGGCCGACGCCGCGAGCCTGGCGGGCTTCGACGAAATCGTGCTGGCGACGGGCATCATCCCGCGCCGGGTCGACTTCCCGGGCGCCGGACATCCCAAGGTGGTGAGCTACGTGGATGTGCTGTCGGGCCGGGTGGCCATCGGGCCGCGCGCGGCCTTGATTGGCGCCGGTGGCATCGGCTTCGACGTGGCCGAGTTCCTGGCGCAGGACGGCCCCTCGCCCTCGCTGGACCGGCACCGCTGGATGGCCGAATGGGGCGTGGATGCGGACTTCGAGGCCCGTGGCAGCCTCGCACCTCCCCGGCCCGAACCTCCGGCGCGCGAAATCTGGCTGCTCCAGCGCACGCCAGGCAAACCCGGCGCCCGACTGGGCAAGACCAGCGGTTGGGTCCATCGCGCCACCTTGAAGGCCAAGCAGGTGAGGATGCTTGGCGGGGTCGAGTATCTGGGCGTGGATGATCGCGGCCTGCAGATCCGCCTCGAGGGCCGGGAGGAAATCCTGCCCGTGGACCATGTGGTGATCTGTGCCGGTCAGGAGCCGCGCCGCGAGCTGGCCGATGCGCTCGCCACGCTCGGGCGTACCGCTCATCTGATCGGCGGCGCGGACGTGGCTGCCGAGCTCGACGCCAAGCGCGCGATCGCGCAGGGCAGCCAACTGGCCGCGACGTTGTAGGTACCGTCGGCGCGTGAATTGATGATGCATTTCACAAAAAAGAGCGCGCTCCGCGCACCTATGATCCAGCAGCGCAAGCCGTCGGTTTTTGACGCGCGCTTCACGCGCAGGCATTTCCAATCAATCACTTAGTGTGATTGTCAAGCCGGCATATTCAGGCCGGGTTCCGTTTTTCGACCGTACCTTGCGCCCACTTTCGGCCCGCCGCCCAGTTCAGGCGGGTCACCCCGGCCCGGATGGTTCTTTGGCCGGAAACGGGCAGCCCGTGTGAAGGCTGCCTCCCCATGACGCCCTGCCGTGTCCAATCATCGTGGCCTTCCGCAGTAATGGAAGCCGCAGGGACGCGGGAAAGACGGAGCAAGGAGTTCCCATGAAACTGGCCTGGATTCTCTGGCTGTCGCAGATGTTGCCGCAGCCGGCCGCCGATTCGCTGTGCCTCAGCACCACCGTATACCTGGAAGCCCGTGACCAGACCCTGCGCGGCCAGCAAGCCGTCGCCGAGGTCGCCCTCCGCCGCCGCGACAGCGGTCTGTGGGGAGATTCGGTCTGTGAAGTCGTGACTGCCCGCAAGCAGTTCGCCCCCACCCTCGTCGCCCCCGGCACCCGCCTGCGCAACGCCGACGCCTGGGCCACCTCCGTGAACGTCGCCCTGGGCGCCGAACGCAACTGGGCCCTGCCGCCCGGCCAGCGCAAGGAAATCGTCCCCGGCGCCAGCCACTTCATGGCCCACCAGACGGCCAGCCCCACATGGCGCAACGCCTACCGCGTGGCGACCATCGGCGACCACACGTTCCTGCGCGTCCAGCGCCTGAAACCGCGGTCGTAGGCATCGCAGCGGACACGGCGGAGCCGCAAGGCTCCGTCCGCTCATGGACGAGAGCGCCGAGGCGAAGCCTTCGGCCAACTCGCGCCTGTCGAGCACACGCCCCTGCGCATTCAACGAGCTGACTGATCCCTGCTGCGTTCGAAGCATGTGACTGCATGCGCGGGATGGACAACCTGCAAGCGCCGCGCCCGTGACGGACTGTTACGCCGGCAAGGTTGAGCATGCGCAATCGGGTCTGGGAAAGTACCCGACTGTTTCGCAGCCTCGGAGGCTCTCCATGAAGCTCTACACCAAGCCCGGCGCCTGTTCGACCGCCGATCACATCGCCCTGCAATGGACGGGCCAGCCGTTCGAGGTCCAGGTGATGACCGCGCCCGAACTGAAAGCGCCCGAATACCTGGCCATCAACCCCTCCGGCGCTGTCCCGGCGATCGTCGATGGCGATTTCGTGCTGACGCAGAACGCAGCGATCATGGGCTACATCGCCGACAGCTATCCGCACGCGCAGCTCGCCGGCGACGGCTCGCCGCGGCAACGCGCGATCGCCACGCGCTGGCTTTCGTTCGTCAACTCGGATCTGCACCCGGCGTTTTCGCCGCTGTTCGGGCCGGCGAAATTCATCGGCGATGAAGCGCAGTACGAGGCGGTGAAGAGCGCCGCGCGCAAGCGCCTGCGCGGCCTGTTCGAAACCGCTGATCGGCAGCTCGCCGACAAGCAATGGCTGGCCGGCTTCCGCAGTTTCGCCGATCCCTACTTCTACATCACCCTGCGCTGGGCGGGGAATGTCGGTGTGGACCTGAGTGGCCTGGATCATCTGGCCGCGCACCGCCAACGGATGGAAAACGATCCGGGCGTGCAGGCTGCGCTGAAGGCTGAAGGGTTGAATTGATCGTTTGCGCTGGCGTTCAAGCGCACATGGGAAAACGGCCCCGATCGGGGCCGTTTCCTTTGCGAACGACGATTGTCAGAACTTCTGTTCGTACTTCATGTACCAGAAACGGCCGATATCGAAGGCGCCGTTATAGGAGAAGCTGCTGTCAGGCTGGCTGTACATCTGCGGACCCTCGTGGCCGAACACGTTGTTGACGCCCAGCGAAATCTTGGCGTCCCAAGGTACGTTCACGTAGAGCTTCACGTCATGGAAGGTGTTGGATCCAACCTTGCGGATCGGCTGCGCCTGCGTATAGGCAGACGAGTAGTCAAAGTCACTGCACTCCTCGTCGTAGACGCAGTATTCCTTCACGCCCGAGTAGTAGCGCGTGTTCCAGTTCGCACCCCAGGGACCGCGCGTCCAGTTCAGATTGAGGTTGGAGCGGATCCGGGAATTGGCGCCGGTGCCATCATCGGGTGACCAGCCGTTCAAGTGCCACACTGGCGTATCGGCCACATTGTCCAGCTTGTAGTCCAGATACGACACATACGTGGACTTCCAACTGATCGCGACCTTGCCCCAACTGAATTCGGGCAGGGAATACGCCACGCTCAGATCGTAGCCCGCCGTCTTCTGGAAGCCGGCGTTGACCAGCGTCCGGGTCGCATCGATGACCTGGTGATCCTTCAACGCATTCTTGTTGCCGCCGTCTGCGCGTTCAAAACGATCACAGGCTTCCGCATTGCCCATCACATAGCACTGGTTGAGGATGGAGGTGACGGTTTCGGCAGCGATCACGTTTTCGATTCGAACCTTCCACCAGTCCAGACTGATGTTCAGACCTTCCGCAAAGCTGGGGCTCCACACCACGCCCACCGAATAACTCTTCGACTCTTCCGGGGTGAGATCCGGGTTGGAACCTGACAGGTAGGTGTAGTTGGTCTGCGTGCCCGGACCCGTGGCAGGAACGCCACCGGAAGCCTCCTGACGGAACGTCGCCGGTACGCCATCGGCTGCGCAGCGGGCTGCGACGCCCGGATTGCGCGACGCTGCACCGAAGAGGCCGTCACAGGGATCGGTCAGGTTGTCGAAGGTCTCGCTGGTGCCGCCCCATAGATCGTCGACTGTTGGCGCACGGAACCCTGTGGCATACGTGGCGCGCACCAGCAGATCATCGTTCGGCTTCCACTTCAGCCCGATCTTGCTGTTGAACGTGTCGCCGAACGTGCTGTAGTCCGAATAACGGCCGGCGACATCGAGCGACAGTTCCTTGGCCAAGGTCTTGTCAGCCAACAGCGGGACGGCGAATTCAAGATACGCCTCGCTGAGCGAGTAGCTGCCACGCGTCGAACTGCCCGACAGATCCGTCGTGAGACCCAGCTGATCCAGTGCGTCCGGCTCGTACACGGCGCTTTCCTTGCGATGCTCGAGGCCGAATGCCATGTTCAGGTCACCAGCCGCCCAACGTGCAAGCGTGCCGCCGATGTTGGCGGAAAAGACCTCGGTCTTGGTGTCGGAAGTGCCGTGGCTCACCGGGAACAAGTAGTCCTGCAGTGCCGGATTGTCCGTCAGCGAACCGGCGATGCGCGCACCGTAGGGTGCCATCGGGTTCCACGGTACGCAGCCGTCGATGACGGCACCCGGCGCGCCGCAGCGTACCACCCCGTCCGAACCCATGAAGGAAGGGCCGACGGCGTCGGTGACATGCGGCAGGTACAGATTGCCTGTGCCGACCTTCAAGCCTTCGTTGCGGTTGTACAGATAGCCAACATCCCAATTCCAGTATTTGTCGCCAATCTCGAAGTTGCCTTCCAGGCCGAGATTGAAGCGGTAAGTCGTCAGCCGGGAACGTGTCTGGCGTGGCATCTCCCAGGTGCGGCGCAGGAAGTCGGCCTCATATCCCAGCGGATTGAAATAGCTGTCCGCGGAAAGCGGCGTGTCGTATACGGCTGACTGATATGGATAACCCGCGATCTGCTGAAGTGTCTCCCGGCGCGTATAAAGGGCGTCGGCGACGAACTTCACGTCATCGTTGATCTGGTAATCGCCATTGGCAAACAGTGAGCGCCGCTCCAGGCCGGTGGCGAGGAACATCTGCTGCGGCGTGTTGGCGTAATCGCTGAGGCGGTTGGTGACGTGGTAATCCGAGAGATTCCTGGGGTCACCACCCGGATTGAGCGTCCAGCTCTTGCCCTTTTGATCGATCAGGCGTCCCATCTGGGTGGTCGCGCTCCAACCGTTGGAGCGGTAGCTTCCGTCGTAGATTTCTGGCGCAGCATGGTATTGGCCCATGGACGATGCGCTGAATGCCCGGTCTTTTGCTTCGACGGGCTGCTCCTTGCTCAGTTCGCCGCCCAGCGTGATCGATCCCCGCTCACCGGTCGTGCCGAACAGGAAGTTGTAGATCTGCTTTTGTCCGTCGCCTTTTCCGTACTGGCCCAGGTAAGCGCTGGCTTCAAGGCCTTCGAAGTTCTTGCGGGTAATGACATTGATGACACCCGCGATCGCATCCGAACCATAGATGGCCGAGGCACCGTCGGCGAGCACTTCGATGCGCTCGACCGAGGAGGTCGGGATTGAGGCCAGATCGGAGTAGCCGCCCGAGGTGATCCCCATGCGCTTGCCGTCAATCAGCACGAGCGTGCGTTCCGGTCCCAGGTTCCGCAGGTCCACATACTGGCCGCCGACCGCCTCGCCCGATGCCAGCGCGTCGGCGCGGGAGATGGCCGGGTTGCCGGCGCTGGTCAGGCTTTGCAGGATGTCGGCGACGTTGGTGAAGCCCTGGCGTTCGATGTCGGCGCGAGTGATGGTCGTCACTGCCTGCTGCGTCTCGATGTCCGCGCTGCGGATGCGCGAGCCAGTGACCTGCACGGTATCAAGATTGGTAGCGTCCTTTTCCTGGGCGGCTGCAAAGGCCGGCGCCAAAGCGATGGCGATGCCCAGCGGAAGAAGCCCGCGACGCACCGCAGAACGCAAATTGCGTTGTTTCATTTTTTCTCCAAGGGTCTGTTAGGAGCGCGTTAAGGCGCAATGCCAAACTAGGTGCCCTTATCGAAAAAAGCTTTTCCACTCAAGTCGAATGGCTGTTCTGCTCTTGCCTTTTCATTTGTGACTTACAGAGCAGTGATTGCTCTCTTGTGCTGGGATCCACTCCATCGATTGACAGTTAAGACCAATAAGATCCCGGAGGCTTGGTAAAAAAAGACCCGCTCGCGCGGGTCTTTCCTTTCCAGATCTCTAGCGCATCAGAACGGAATATCGTCATCGGCGAAGTCGTCCATCGCGGCCGGCGGCTGGGCCGGGGCCGACTGGCGGCGCGGCGCCTGCTGCGAATATTCCTGGCGCTGCGGGCGCGGCTGGCGTTCGCCACCGCCGCCGCCACCACCGCCTTCACGCCCGCCAAGCATCTGCATTTCATCGGCGACGATGTCGGTGGTGTATTTCTCCACGCCGTCCTGGCCGGTGTACTTGTCGTAACGCAGCGAGCCTTCCACGTACACCTGGCTGCCCTTGCGCAGGTATTCGCCGGCGATCTCGCCGAGCTTGCCGAAGAACACCACGCGGTGCCACTCGGTGCGCTCCTGCTGGTTGCCGTCACGATCCTTGCGGACGCTGGTGGTGGCCAGGCTGATGCGGGTCACGGCCATGCCGCTCTGGGTGTACTTGGTGTCGGGATCGTTGCCGAGGTTGCCGACCAGGATGACTTTGTTGATGCCGCGGGCCATATCGCTGTTTTTCCGTATCGGGCGCCCGCGCAGCGGGCAAGACCCAGCCAGTATAGCGTGCACGCCCGGCCTTCCTGTCAGAAATCCACGCGCGTGCGCGTGAGACTTCGACACCCGCGACACCTTATAATTCAGGCACTTCCCCGGCCTTGTCCTCATGTCCGTCGTCGATACCCCGCGCCCTGCCCTGGCCCTGTCGCAAATCCAGTCCCTCGCCGCCACGGACATGGCCGCCATCGACACGCTGATCCGCCACCGGCTGGCTTCGGACGTGGTGCTGATCAACCAGATCGCCGACCACATCATTTCCGCCGGCGGCAAGCGGCTGCGCCCGATGCTGGTCGCGCTGGCTGGTCGGGCCACCGGCGCCTCGACGCCGGCGCACCATCAGCTCGCCGCGATCATCGAGTTCATCCACACCTCGACGCTGTTGCACGATGACGTGGTCGACGAATCCGATCTACGGCGCGGGCGCAGCACGGCCAATGCGCTGTGGGGCAACGCACCGAGCGTGCTGGTCGGCGACTTCCTCTACTCGCGCAGTTTCCAGTTGATGGTGGAACTGGATCGCATGGACGTGATGCGCATCCTCGCCGACACCACCAACCGCATCGCCGAAGGCGAGGTGCTGCAACTGCTGCACGTCCACAACCCCGATACGGATGAAGCCGCCTATCTGCGCGTGATTGAGCGCAAGACGGCGGTGCTGTTCGCCGCCGGCACGCAGCTCGGCGCGCTGGCTTCACAGGTCGACGCCGCCACGCAGCAGGCGCTGTACGACTACGGCATGAATCTGGGCTACGCCTTCCAGATCGCCGACGACGTGCTCGACTACACCGCCGATGCGGCGGATCTGGGCAAGAATCTCGGCGACGATCTCGCCGAAGGCAAGGCGACCCTCCCGCTGATCCATGCGATCCGTCATTCCAGTGAAGACGTGGCCGCACGCCTGCGCGTGATCGTGCAGGAAGGCGACGCGCAGGCGATGCCGGAAGTGCTCGCCGCCATTCGCGCGACCGGCGGGCTGGAATACAGCCAGCAGCGTGCGCGCGAATATGCCGACGCGGCCGAAAGCGCGATCGAAGGGCTGGCCGAAAACGAGGCCGTGGCCGCGCTGCGCGGATTGGCGCGATATGCAGTCGAGCGCAGGCACTGAGCGATCCGGTCGCGGCGCGCTTTCCACCGACAGGCGTCAACCGCTCCTGCACGTCCATCGCGCCCCCTCCCGTCGAGGGGCTTCACTCCGATATGGGGCAGTCGCGATGCCACGGGCGGCGATATAGTGGCTCCTGCGGGTCGCGGCTGAATCCGGCGCACGAATATCGGGGCAGCCACTCACCTCAATCCGGTTCGCAACTGCCGGCAATCACCGCTCCGCGAATACCTCGTCGAGGAAGTCATCCATCATCCGGTAGGCACGCTTGGCTGCGCGCGCGTTGTAGACGCAGCCCGGCGGGCGATTGGCGTTTTCCAGCGCGAAGCAATGCACCGCGCCGCTGAAGTTGACGAACTGCCAGTCCGCGCCGGCGTCATTCATCTCCTTCTCGAACGCCGCGATGTGCGGCGCCGTGCCACGATCCTCGGCGCCGTTGAGCACCAGGATCGGCGCCTTCACCACGCCGGCCTTCGCGGGCGCGCTGGTATCCAGTCCGCCATGGAAGGTGATCACGCCATCGACATCGGCACCGCTGCGCGCCAGTTCCAGCACCGAGGATCCACCGAAGCAGTAACCGAACGCAGCGATGCGCGCCACGTCCAGCGGCGCGCTGGCGGCCTCATGGCGTAGCGCTTCCAGTGAGGCATTCATGCGCGCGCGCATCGCGTCGCGGTCGCCGTAGAGCTTCTTGACCTCGGCCTGCGCCTGCTCGGCGTTCTCCGGCCGCACGCCCTTGCCGTACATGTCCACGACCAGCACCACGTAATCGTCGCCGGCGATCTGCTTGGCCTTGGCGAGCGCGTCCTCGGTGACGCCCATCCAGTCCGGCACCATCAGCAGGCCAGGGCGCTTTTCCGTGCTGGCATCGTCATAGACGATGAAGCCGGAAAACGTCTGCGCCCCCGATTTCCACTCGACCGCGCGGCTCTGGGTGGCGGCGAAACCGGGCATCATCCACACAGCGGCCAGCGCGGCCGCGAACACGGACATCAGGCGCATACGGGTTCTCTCGGGGTCAGGTGGCCGGAGTCTAACCGCATCCGGGTCGCCGACGCGTGGCGCTACTCGATGCCGATGCCGGGAATGGCAGTGATCAGATCCGGATCGAAGCCGGCGAGTTCGGCGAAATGCCTGCCACGCGCCACGTAATCGCGATACTGTCCGAAACTCGGCGCGCCCGGCGACAGCAGGATGACGGCCGGTGCACGCACAAGATGACGCGCCTGCGTGATCGCGCCCGCCAGATCGTCCGCGGCCGCGAGGCTGAAACGTCCGGCGTCGGCCAGCGGTTGCAGCAGCGCATGGATGCGTGGCCCGTTCTGGCCCATCGTGATGATCGCGGCCGGCGCGGCCTGCGCCATCTGCTGCACGAAATCGCTCCAGTCCAGCCCGCGATCATGTCCGCCCACCAGCAACGCGATTGATCGATCGGCGAACACCTCCAGCGCCGCGAGACTGGCATGCGGCGTCGTGCTGATCGAATCGTTGACGAACGTGTAACCGTCCCGCTCGCCCAGCGTCTGCAAACGATTCGGCAGCGGGCGGAAATCGCGCGCCGCCACGGCGAGGCCGGACGCGTCGATGCCGAGCGCCTCGATCGCCGTCAGCACCGCGCACAGGTTGCTGCGGTTGTGGCGTCCGGGCACGGGCACGCCACGCGTATCCATCACGAACACCTCGCCGCGATACAGATGGTCGTCGCGCAGATGCCAGCCACCCTCGTGATTGAACCAATGCACGTCGCTGTCGGGCAGATCGAGCGCGGCCAATACCGGATCCGCTGCATTGAGCACCGCCACGCGCGGCCTGGCACGCGTCACCAGTGCGAGCTTGTCCTCGATGTAGCGCGCCTGGCTGCCATGCCAGTCCAGATGTTCGGGAAACAGGTTCAGCACCACGGCCACGTCGGGCCGCGCGCCACTGCCGGCGACGTCGCCGGTCTGGTAGCTCGACAGTTCGATCGCCCAGTAATCCGGCGCCGGTCGCGGGTCGAGCAGTTCCAGCAGCGGCAGGCCGATGTTGCCGGCGAGCGCGGTGCGATGGCCCGCGGCACGCAGCAGATGCGCGAGCAGCGAAGTGGTCGTGCTCTTGCCCTTGGTGCCGGTGACGCAGACCGTGCGCGCCGCGATGCCATCGGCGCCGGCATGCTCGGCGAACCACAATGCGGTGCCGCCGATGAAACGCGTTCCGCGCGCCGCCGCGGCGAGGGCTTCGGGCTTGTTCGGGCTGATGCCGGGCGATTTGATCACCACATCGAATGCCGCCAGCGACTCGCCGTCGACATCCGTGCGTGCGTGCAACGCCGGATCACCGCAGCCGGTGATCTGCGCGGCCTCCTCCGACGTGCAGAAAACGGTCAGCGGCTGGCTGATGCCACGCTGGCGCAGGGCCGCATGCGCTGCGCGTCCTTCGCGGCCCCAGCCCCACAGCGCGACACGGCGATTCTCAAGCTGCGAAATTCGCACGCAGTCGCTCCCACAGCGCGGCGGGAATGCGGTGTTCACCGCTGATTTCCAGCAAGGGCGCGATCGCCAGTTCGCCTTGATCCAGTTGCGGGCGAATCTCGCGGTTGAAGCGCGCCACCAAGGCGTCCTCGCGCCATTCCGGGCGATCGCCTAGCGCGGCCATCGCCGCACGCGATTCGCGGCCTTCGCCGACGCATTCGAACGGCTTGTGGTCCTGGTATTCGAGCAGCGCGTCGTAGCCGCCGATCTGGCCGGCATCATCGAGCAGGTTGCGGCCGAAAATGCGCACCAGCCGCGGCTTGGGCATGAACGGGGCCAGCGCCAGGAACACGAAGTGGCACTTCGGGCAGACGCCGCACCAGCGGTTCACCGGACGCTCGCCGAGAATGTGGAAGTTGCGGTTGCAACTGGAGAAATGCGCGTCGTAGTGATCGGTGCGCGCGAACTGCCGGGCCACCGCCAGTTCGGACAGCGGCCGCAACAGCGAGTAGTAGTGCAGGTCCGCGGCGACGTGCTGCTGCACGTAGTCGCCCAGCGCCTGCTCGAACGCCCAGCCCTTGGACCACTGGTGGTTCACCTCGCCGGTGCCGGGAATGAAGCTGCCATAGCTGGCCGAGCGCTCGTTGGAAAACACGACCTGATCCACGCCGAGCAGCACGGCGGCCAGCACCATGATCGCCGAGTTGATCGCGGTGACCGGGATATGGCCGTTCCATGCGCCTTGCCGGTTGTACTCGAACAATTCCGGCGCCAGCGCGCGGCCGATGTTGAGCGTCGGCAGACCGGTACGCGCGGCGCACGCGGCGATCAACTGCGAGCCGCCGATCCACGTAACCGTTTGATCGACGCCCGCGTTGCGCAGCGCCTCGATGCTGACCAGCGAGTCCTTGCCGCCCCCGATCGCCACCAGCGCGTGCTCGCGCAGGCCCAGGGCCGGCGCCTGCGCCTGCGCATTTGCCTGGGTGATCGGAAAGCGCACGCGACCTTTCAGATCCAGCCCGTTGCGATAGGCGAACTCGCCGAGCCCGTGCACGTACACCGTTTCCAGGAAGGCCGCGGTGCCGGCGTCGATGCCATAGCCGTCGATGCGGATATCCGGCGGGATCGCGGCCTTGTAGTAGCTCACGCCGGTGATCAGATGCAGCAACCGCAGCGCACGCTCGACCGCCTGCGCGCGCGCGGCATCCAGCGTGAACGGCGCACCCGGGAAGGTGACCGACTCGATCAGTTCCGGGCCCTCATCGAAGGCATACACCAGTTGCGCCACGCCGCTTTGCGCATCGAGCGAACAGCGGACGAAGCGGAACGTGCGGATGCTGGATTTGTCGAAATTGATCATGCGGAACCTGTGGTGATGGCCGCCGTGCGCTTCAGGTAGCGACGGCAGACAAAGTATTCAAGAATGAACGCCGGCACGGCGCCCAGGACGATGGCGAAACCGGTGAACAGGAGCGCGGCCGGTACGACCCACGCCAGGCCGCCGCCGGTTTCGTCCACCAGGCTCATGCCGCCGAACCAGATCGTCAGCACCAGCGGGAAACAGGTGAACGCGAGCAGCAGCGTGCGCAGCGTGAAGCCGCCACTGGTCCAGCGGCGTCCCTTCTGCAACGCACGGCGATGCCACACGGTCGTCCACCACGCACCGAACAGCGTCGCGATGAGCGCGGCCGGTGTCACCTTCATCGATTCCCAGCCCGAGCGCCCCCACTGCGCCGTGTCCACGCCGCCCAGCAGGATCACGTACGCGAGCAGGGCCAGCACGAACGCGAGCGCCGCACTGATCAGCACGAACTCGACGCGTGGCGGAATCATGCCTGCTCGTCTCCGAGGATCTCCTCGGCCGGCAGATCGCGCAGGTTGTACGTGCTCGCCATCGAGTAGCCATAGGCGCCGGCGTCGGCGAACACGAGCACATCACCTTCGCACGTGGCCGAAGGCAGGCGGCGGCGCTTGCCGAACACATCGCTGGATTCGCAGATCGGGCCGACCACATCGAAATTGTCTTCCAGCGTGTCGCCCAGCCGGCTCAGGTTGGCCACGTCGTGCCAGGCGTCGTACAGCGCCGGACGGATCAGCGCATTCATGCCGGCGTCCGCGCCGACGCGGCGGATGCCCTGCTTCTCCACGACCTGCGTCACGTGCGTGAGCAGCACGCCGGATTCGGCAACCAGATAGCGGCCCGGTTCGATGATCAGCTGGTATGCCGGATACGCCGCCTTGATCTCGGCCAGCCCGGCGCCCCACGCATCGAGGTCGAACGGTTCGTCCTCGGCGGTGTACGGAATCGGCAAGCCGCCACCGATGTCGATGCTTTCGATGGTGCCGATCTGATCGGCGATGCCGCCGAGTTCATCGCTGACCTGCTTCCAGTGCTGCGCGGTTTCCACGCCGCTGCCCAGGTGCGCGTGCAGTCCGGCGATGCGGATGTCGAGCGCGCGCGCGGCCTGCAGGAACTCATCCAGGCGCACCAGCGGCAGGCCGAACTTCGAGGTCTTGCCGCCGGTCTTGACCTTGTCGTGATGACCATCGCCGCGGCCGAGATCCACGCGCAGCCACAGCCGGCGACCGCGGAACAGATCCGGCCAGTTCTGCAGCGCTTCGACATTGTCGAGGGTGACGATCACGCCACGCTGCAGGGCGTATTCGTATTCGGCGCGCGGCGCGAAGCTCGGGGTGAACAGCACGTTCTCCGGCGCCAGCGCGGGCACCGCATCGAACACGCGCTGCAGTTCGCCCTGCGACACGCATTCCAGGCCGAAGCCCTCGGCCACCATCGCGCGCAGCAGCGCCGGGTGCGAGTTGGCCTTGATCGCATAGAACCGGCGATCGATCGCCTGGATGCCGGCCAGCGCGCGTGCGCGCGCCTGTACCGTCGGCAGGTGATAGATGTAGCGCGGCGTGCCGATCTGCGCGAGCGAAAGCAGTTGCTCGCGCGCCTTCGGCGCATGCCACCACGGCGTGCCGCGACGGCGCACGGTGCCGTTGATCTCGCGCCAACTCGGGCCGAACACGCTCGCTTCGTCGATCGGCATCGCGCCGCTGTCGATCAGCGCCGCATGCAGCGCCGGCAGCATGCCGTCGGCGGCGGCCTCATCGATCACGAAGGTCAGGTTGAGATCATTGGATGACTGCGAGATCAGGTGCACGCGCTCGCGCCCGAACATCGCCCACACATCCGAGAGCTTGTGCAGCAGCGAGCGCATGCCCCGGCCCACCAGCGTGATCGCGGTGCACGGGGCGATGACCTTGATGCGGCACACTTCGGCCAGATCCGCCGACAGTGCGGCGAGCACGTCGGTGCTGACCAGGTTCTCGCTCGGATCCAGCGACACGGTGACGTTGGTTTCCGACGAACCGATCAGATCCACCGAAAGTCCATGCTTCTTGAAGCGCGCGAACACGTCGGCGAGGAAGCCGACCTGCTGCCACATGCCGATGCCTTCCATCGACACCAGCACGATGCCGTTGCGCCGGCTGATCGCCTTGACCCCGGGCACGGTGGCGGCCTTGTCGTCGATGCTGGTGCCCGGCAGATCCGGCCGTTCGGTATCGAGGATCGCCATCGGCACGCCGGCGTTGCGGCACGGCTTGATCGAACGCGGATGCAGCACCTTCGCGCCGGTGGTGGCGATTTCCTGCGCTTCGTAGTAATCCAGCCGCGTCAGCAGGCGCGCATCGGCGACCTCGCGCGGATTGGCGCTGAACATGCCGGGCACGTCGGTCCAGATTTCCACGCGGCGCGCACCGAGCAGCGCACCGAAATACGCGGCCGAGGTATCCGAGCCGCCGCGACCGAGGATCGCGGTGCCGCCATCGCCATGGCGCGCGATGAACCCCTGCGTCAGCAGCATGCGGTTGTCCTGCGCGGCGAAGGCGCGCCGCCAGTCCTGATCCGGAGCAGTCGTGCACGACACCGAAAGCCGCTGCGCCCACGCGGACTGGTTCGGCAGGATGCTGGCCTGCAACCAGTGCCGTGCATCGACCCAGCCGAAATCCAGCCCGCGGGCGCGCAGATAGGCCGCGCCCAGCGTGGAGGACAGCAACTCGCCCTGCGCCAGCACTTCGGCCTGCCAGTCGAGGGTGCGGGTGGCCGCGCGTTCATCGGCAAGCAGCGCGCGCAGCGCCGACAGCCGCGCGCCGAGCACGGTCTCGGCATCCAGTTCCAGTTCGGCGGCGAATTCGCGGTGACGCTGCTCGAGCTTGCCGATGCGCGCATCGCTGTCGGCCGCGCCATCGGCGATGGCGGTCAGTTCATTGGTGACGCCGGACAGCGCCGAGACCACCACCAGCACGCGCGCGTCCTGCGCTTCCGCCCGTTTTTTCGCCAGTTGTCCGATGGTGTCCCAGCGATGACGGCGGGAAACCGAGGTGCCACCAAACTTGAGGACAATCCAGGGAGCAGACGCGAGGGAATCGGAAGGCATGGATAGAATCGCGGGAATACCCGAAACGTTCGGGCGTGAATCAAGGATTCTAGCCCGAAACCGTTGTCCACTCTGGCCTCAAGGACCCCGATGATGCGCCCTCGCCGCTACCTGCAACTCGATGTCTTCGCCGACCGTCCCGGCGCGGGCAATCCCCTGGGCGTGGTGCTCGACGCGGCCGATCTGGAGACCGAGCGGATGCAGGCGTTCGCCGCCTGGCTCAACCTGTCCGAAACCATCTTCTTCCTGCCGCCGACCGAAGCCGACGCCGATTACCACGTCCGCATCTTCACTCCCTGCCGTGAGTTGCCCTTCGCCGGTCACCCGAGTGTCGGTGCGGCGTGGGCGGCGATCGAGACCGGCATGGCGCCGGAAGGCACACCGCTGATCCAGCAATGTGCGGCCGGGCTGTTGCCGGTGCAGGTGCACGGCACCGGGCCACAGCGTTCGATCCAACTGCGCGCGCCCTCGGCCGCGCCGTTGCCTGTTCCCGCCGGCAGCGGCGATCTGCTCGATCGCGCGCTCGCAGGATGGCGGCTCGGGTCGCTGCGGCCCGCGCTCTGGAACAACGGTCCTGGCTGGTGGCTGGTGGAACTGGCCGATGCCGCCGCCGTGCGCGCGCTCCAACCGGTTCTGGCCGCGATCGCCGCACTGACCCGCGCCACCGATGCAGTGGGACTGGCGGTGTTCGGCCGCGCGGGTTCGAGCGATGACCACGCGCTGGCGGTGCGCGCGTTCTGCCCGGCCGACAACATCCCCGAGGATCCGGTCACCGGCTCGGTCAATGCGTGCATCGGCGCGGCACTGCACGCGGCCAACGCCCTGCCCGCGGGCGCGAACGCCTACGTTGCCAGCCAGGGCCGCGAACTCGGTCGCGACGGACGCGTGGCCGTGCGGATCGACGAGGACGGCCAAGTGTGGATCGGCGGGCAGGTGCAGGCGGTCATCGCCGGCAGCGCGACTTGGTAAGCTGCGCGCCCCCACCGAGATTTCCCTGATGACCTCACGTCGTTACGTCCAGTTGGACGTGTTCGCCGATCGCCCCGGCGCGGGCAATCCGCTGGCCGTCGTCCTCGACGCCGAAGGGCTCGATGACCCCGCGATGCAGGCGATCGCCCGCTGGACGCGATTGCCGGAAACCACCTTCGTGTTTCCCGCACGATCGGCCGAAGCCTCGTATGCGCTGCGCATTTTCAGTCCGCGCCGCGAGGTGCCGTTCGCCGGTCATCCCAGCGTGGGCACCGCGCATGCGGTGCTGGAAGCCGGCCTGGCAAGCCCGCGCGATGGACAGCTCGTGCAGGAAGGCATCGCCGGGCTGCTGCCGTTGCGGATCTCGGGCGAAGGCGCCGCGCGCAGCATCGCCGTGCGCACGCCCCGGGCCTCGATCGTGGACGTGGCCGATCGCGCGGCTCATGCCGCGCTGGATGCCGCACTGCGCGGCTTCCCCGCCGGCACGTTGCCGCCGGCGCTGGTGGAAGGCGGCCGCCGCTGGTGGCTGGCCGAAGTGGCCAGCGAAGCGCAATTGCGCGCGGCCACGCCGGACTGGGATGCGATCAGTGCACTGGCCGGGGCCACGGACAGCATGGGCGTGTGCGCATTCGCCTATGCCGGCGCAGGCGCGGATCACGATCTCGCGGTGCGCGCGTTCGTCGGTGCGCCGGCGGCGTTCGAGGATGCCGCCTCCGGCGCCGCCAACGCCACGCTCGCCGCGTGGTTGGCCGCGCGCGATGCGCTGCCGGGACAGCGGCACCGCTACACGGTGAGCCAGGGCCGCGAAGTCGGACATGATGCGCGACTGCAACTGGAAGTCGATGAGGCCGGCGACGTGTGGTCCGGCGGCCAGGTGCGTTCGGTGGTGCGCGGCGCCCTCGACTGGTAGCGACACTGGCGATCGCGATGCATCGCGATCGCGGCTTGCGCAGCGCACCATCGCCTGCACAGTGCTTTAACAGATTGCGCAATACGGTCGGACCCGGGGAAATACAGGAAACCCAGCAATGCCAAACGTTGCAGGCAACATCGCGCTGGACGATGAAACGCGCCAGTTCGCGCTGCTGCTCAACAGCGTCACCGACTACGCGATCTACATGCTCGATCCCGAGGGCTACATCCGCAGCTGGAATCCGGGCGGTGCGCGCATCAAGGGATACAGCGCCGAGGACGTGATCGGGCAGAATTTCTCGCGCTTCTACACGCCGGAGGACATCGCCAGTGGCCTGCCGCAGCGCGGGCTGGAGATCGCCCGCCGCGAAGGCAAGTTCGAAGCCGAAGGCTGGCGCGTGCGCAAGGACGGCACGCGCTTCCGCGCCAGCGTGGTGATCGATCCGATCTGGCAGGACGGCCATCTGATCGGTTTCGCCAAGATCACCCGCGACATCACCGAGCGCTACGAAGCCCAGCAGAAGCTGCACGAAACGCAGAAGGCGCTGGCGCAGTCGCAGAAGATGGAGGCGATCGGCAAGTTGACGCTCGGCCTGGCGCACGACTTCAACAATCTGCTGACGGTGATCATCAACAGCCTGGACCTGATCAGCATGCAGCCGGGCATGACCGCACGGGCGCAGGAACTGATCGAAGCGGCGCAGCGGGCCTCCGATCGCGGCGCGCTGCTGACGCGGCAGATGCTGGCCTTCGGACGCGGCCAGAAGCTGGCGCCCGAGCGCAGCGATCTGAACCAGTTGCTGGAGCGTTCGAGCGAACTCTATCGCCGCGCGTGCGGCGGCAGCATCCAGTTCGAGATGCGCCTGGCCGAGCAATTGCTGCCGGTGGAACTGGACGTGGCGCAGTTCGAGGCCGCGGTGCTCAACCTCATTTCCAACAGCCGTGACGCGATGCCGCGCGGTGGCCACATCCTGCTGACGAGCGCCGCCTGGCATGGCAGCGATCCGGCCGATGTCTCGGGCGCCGAACGCGACTACGTGTGCGTATCGGTGCGCGATGATGGCGAGGGCATTCCGGCGGCTCTGCATCAGCGCGTGTTCGAGCCCTTCTTCACCACCAAGGAAGTGGGCAAGGGCAGCGGGCTCGGGTTGAGCCAGGTGTTCGGCTTCGCCGCGCAGTCCGGCGGCTTCGTGCAACTGGACAGTGAACCCGGCCACGGCACCACCGTGCGCCTGTACCTGCCGGCCGTGGAGCCGAACGCATGAGTGCGATGCGGATCCTGATGGTGGAGGATCAGGCGGACCTGCTCGCGATCATCAGCGACGCGCTGGCCTCGCTCGGGCACGAAGTCCACACCGCCAACCACGGCGTGGAAGCGCTGGAACTGCTGCGCGGCGATCTCCGCTTCACCCACATGATCAGCGACGTCAGCATGCCCGAGGGCATATCCGGCATCGATCTGGCCGGGCACGCGGCGCGACTGCAGCCGCAGGCACGGGTGCTGCTGGTGTCCGGCTACGCGAAGGCGCAGTTGCAGGATCTGCCCGAAGGCATCCGCTTCCTGCCCAAGCCGTACCGGATCGGGCAGTTGCTGCAGGCGCTGGAAGGCTGATGATCCGGCGTTGCGTCAGCGCACCTGGTAGACCGGCTTGCCGTCCACCCACGTCGAGCGGATGTGCAGATCATCGAGGCTGGCCGACGGCACGCTGAGCGGATCCTCATCGAGGATCACGAAGTCCGCGCGCAGACCGGCGCGCAACTGCCCGACCTGATCCTCGTCGCGCCCGGCATACGCCGCATCGGCGGTGAAGCCGCGCACGGCTTCGGCCGCGCTCAGGCGCTGCTCCGGCTGCCATCCGCCCGGCGGCTGGCCTTCGCGATCCTGGCGGGTCACCGCCGCGTAGAGGCCGAGCCGCGGATCCACCGATTCGACCGGGAAATCCGAGCCCAGCGCCAGCCGCGCACCGCTGTGCAGGAAACGCTGCCAGGCGTAAGCGCCGAGCACGCGATCAGGACCGACGCGATCCTCGGCCCACGGCATGTCGGAGGTGGCATGGGTGGGCTGCATCGAGGCGATCACGCCCATCCGCGCGAAACGCGGAATGTCATCGAGCGCGACGATCTGCGCGTGCTCCACGCGCCAGCGATGATCCATGCTCGCCGCATCCTCGCCGAGCACGCGCGCGTAGGTATCGAGCACCAGGCGATTGCCGCGATCGCCGATCGCGTGCGTGGCCACCTGCACGCCGCAACCATGCGCCTTGCGTACGGCAGCTTCGTAGGCGACCGGGTCGGTCACCAGCAGGCCACGATTGCCGTGGTCATCGCTGTAGTCCTGCAACAGCGCCGCGCCTCGGCTGCCGAGCGCGCCGTCCATGTACAGCTTGACGCCGCGCATCTCCAGGCGACCGCCGGCATGGCGGTACAGGCCCTGCGTGCACAGATCGGCCAGGGCCTGGCTGTCGCCGTCGGCGTAGGCGTCGATGCGCAGCGGCAACCGGCCGCTGTCGGCAAAGCGCTTGTAGAGCGCCAGATCCTCGCGTGACACGCCCATGTCGTGCACGCCGGTCAAACCATGCTCCACCGCCGCGGCGAACGCGCGGGCCGCGGCTTTCTCGCGCGTGGCGTCGTCGGCCGGAGGCATGGCCGCCACCACCAGGGACATCGCGCCATCCACGAACACGCCGGTGGCCTTGCCATTCGCGCGCTCGATGCGACCGCCGTCCGGGTGCCAGTCGCCATCGAGCGAACGGCCGCTCCGGGCCGCCGCGGCGCGCATGGCGGCGGTATTGGCCCAGCCGGCATGTCCGTCCACGCGATCCAGCCACACCGGACGCTGCGGGAATGCCGCATCGAGATCGGCGGCGGTGGGGAATTGTTTTTCCGGCCAGTCGTTCTGATCCCAGCCGCCGCCGGTCAGCCACGCGCCCGGGGCGAGTTGGCGTTCGTAATCGCGCAGGCGTTCCAGGATTTCCTGCTTGCTGCGCGTGCCGGTCAGATCGGCGGTCATCAACGAGAACCCGAGTCCCATCAGATGGCCATGAGCATCGATGAGCCCGGGGATGACGGTCTTGCCCGCGGCATCGATGCGATGCGCCTGCGGGTAGCGATCGCGCAGGGATGCACTTTCTCCCACGGCGATCACGCGGCCGCTCTCATCCCACGCGATCGCGGTGGCGACGGGATTTTGCGGATCCGAGGTGTGGATGCGGCCGGCGGTCAGCAGCGTCACTTCCGCCGCGGGCGCCATCGATACGAACAACAGCCCGATCAGGGCCAGACAGGATCCGCGCATTGCCACTCCCCGTAGAAAACCGAGGCCGACTATGCGCGGTGGGTGCGCAGGAGGCAAGTCAGGGTGCGGCATGCGCACCCCGGTGAGTGTGGTGAGCCCGCGTTATTCGGGCCGCACGTCCACGCGCACGCGGATGCGGTCGCCCGGATGATGATCGGTGCGCGCGTGATAGGTGCGGCCGGCATATTCGTAGGTGACGTCATAGCCGGATACACGGCCATCGTCATAACCGCCCTGCCCGACCGGCACCGGATCGCAGACGCGTACCGTGCCGCGCCGCGTACGCTGGTTGCGCTGCGTGTTGTCGTAGATCGAACGGCCGGCCATGCCGCCGACCATCGATCCCACGGCCGTGCCCACGTAGCGGCCACTGCCATCGCCGACCTTGCTGCCGAGCACGGCGCCGGCGATGCCGCCGATGACGGTGGCCACGGTGCGGCCGGTCTCGCTGCCGCGCACATTGCCGTAGCGATCGCCGTACCCGCGATCATCGCCATAGCGCTCATCACCATAGCGATCATCGCCGTAGTAGCCGTCACGATAGCCATCGTCGTACACGTAGTCGTTGTCGGCGTCGCGATAGTAGCAACGCTGCGAGGTACTGACGGTACGGCTTCCGTAGCGTCCGGAATCGATGATCGGATCGACGCGGATCACGCGCGCGTAGTCGTAATCGGCACCGGTGTAATACCGATCACCGGCATACGATTGCGCATGCGCCGAACCGGCCCACGCCAGCGACAACAGGGTGATGACCGCGGCAGCTTTCATGTTCGACTCCCCGCGCCGGATGGCGCAAACGCATCGTCATGTGAAGCCGGTGAAACGCTCCTGAACTGGCTGGCCCTGCGCGTGAAGGTTCATCCATCCGACAGCCTACGCCGCCAGCGCGGAGGCCTGCCGGCCCATCAGCGGCGACAGATGGCCACCGTCGACCTCCCACAGCGTGCTGTTCCAGCGCATCGACATCGTACGTGCAATCGCCGCCGGCACATCGGCATCCTCGCGCGCGGCAATCACCAGACACGGGCATTCGGGCGCCGGCAGTGCAATACCACCGGTGGCCTGGCGCATCACCGCACCGGATTCGTCACGCCAGTGACGGAATGCGAAAAGCATCGATGCCTCGTCGGCATCCGGCATCGCGCGGCGCGTGGACGCCAGCCGCGCGTGCGTGCCCCACGGCACCACGTCCGGCCACTCTCTTGCAGGCAACCCGCCATGCCAGGGCGCGGGCGGCAGCGGATTGATCAACACCAGTGCCGAAGCTCGCGGCGCGACCGCCAGCGCGAGCAGACCGCCCAGGCTCGCACCGATGACCACGCACGGCGCACCTGCCGCGTCGAGTTCGCGATGGACCGCGGCAAGATGATCTTCCCAGCGCGCGGACGATGCATCGCCATCCGTCCGCGCCAGATCCGGCGCGCGCACGTACCAGGCGTGCGCGCGCACCGTTTCCGACCAGATGCGCCATTCCCAGCCGCCGCCACCGGCGCCGTGCAGGAACAGCGCGGTGCGATCACTCAAGCAGCGTGGCTTCCAGAGAAACCGGCACCGACAGCGCCCGCGAGATCACGCAACCGGCCTTGGCCTGCTGGGCGATTTCCTCGAACTTGCCCGCATCGATGCCCGGCACGCGCGCCGACACGATCAGCTTGACCGCGGTGATCGTCGGGCCGGGATCCATGCCCGGCTCCATCGTCGCCTCGGCGCGGCTCTGGATCAGTTCCGGAGTGAAGCCGGCCTTGCCCAGCACCGCCGACAGCGCCATGCTGAAACAGCCCGCATGCGCGGCGGCCAGCAGTTCTTCCGGATTGGTGCCCTTCTCGTCACCGAAGCGCGTCTTGAACGAATAGTTCTGCGCATCGAACAGCCCACTCTGCGGCGTGCTGATATTGCCCTTGCCCGCCTGCAGATCGCCTTTCCATACCGCGTCCGCATACCGTTTCAAAGCCATGGTGCCACTCCTCGTCCAGGGGGAAGCGCAGCTTACACCGTCGATTGTTCGCGTCCGGTTGCGCGTTGCGGCTTGACCGCGCCGGCCACCGCGCCGATGCTGGCCTCCCGCCATGACCGCCCGCCGAGCGCACGCTCACGGGTCGCGCCGGCCCGGACAGCCATGACGGCCTTCGACCCCTGACTGACGGGAGGAACGGCCTCATGTCGTACAGCACACCGCAGATCCGCAACGTGGCCCTGGCAGGCCACCCCGGCGCCGGCAAAACCACGCTCTTCGAAGCCCTGCTGCATGCCGGCGGCGCCGTCCAGACGGCAGGCACGATCGAACGCGGCACCACCGTGTCCGACCACGATCCGATCGAAAAGGCGCGCGGCCATTCCATCGACACCGCGATCGCCAGCACCGAGCACACCGCTTCCAACGGCCAGTTCGTCCACCTCAATCTGATCGACACGCCCGGCTATCCGGAATTCCGCGGCCCGGCGCTGTCGGCGCTGTCGGCGGTGGAAACCGCGCTGATCGTGGTCGATGCCGACGTGGGCGTGGCGCACGGCACGCGCCGCCTGATGGAGCGCGCGCGCCAGCGCAACCTGTGCCGCGCGATCGTGGTCAACAAGATCGACCACGAGGGCGCGGACTGCGCGGCCGTGCTGCAGGATCTGCGCGAGAGCTTCGGCGCCGAGGTGCTGCCGCTCAACCTACCCGCCGACCACGGCCGCCGCGTGGTCGATTGCTTCGGCCAATCGCAGGGCGAATCGGATCTCGGCCCGGTGGCCGAATGGCACCAGAGGATCATCGACCAGGTGGTCGAGATCAACGAAACGGTGATGGAGCATTTCCTCGATCTCGGCGAGGACGGGCTGTCGGGCGAGGAACTGCACGATGCCTTCGAACAATGCCTGCGCGAGGGCCATCTGGTGCCGGTCTGCTTCGTCTCCGCGCGCACCGGCGTGGGCGTGAAGGAACTGCTGGACATCGCCGAACGGTTGTTTCCGCATCCGGGTGAAGCCAATCCGCCCCCATTCCGGAAAGAAGGCCCGCAGGGCGCCGAACCGATC
>JAEWBY010000026.1 GCA_023390905.1 Pseudomonadota bacterium
CGGAGGAACTGATCAACTGGTATTACTCCGCGGTCTTCGGTACCGGCTTCTACACCTCCGGGGATCGGACCGTCACGGTGGTGCAACTGCCGTTGGCGTACACGCTGCAGGCGCCGGAGCAGGCCGCCACCCGCATCACCCTCAAGCTGCCGGTGTCCTTCGGCTTTTACGACCTCGAGTTGGGCGCCCTCACCGATGGCGACCTGCCCGAGCGTCTGAGCACGATGAGCGTGCTACCCGGCGTGGAAGCAGGGATTCGCCTCAGCCCGGCGCTGGAGGTTCGGCCCTTCGCTTACGCCGGTTACGGCTGGGAGCTCGACGGCCGCGATTCGGCGTTCATCTATAACCTGGGAATCAAGGCACGCTGGAAGCCACCGCTCCGCGGACCGAATCTGATGCTCGGTGCCGGCCTCAATCATGCGGCTTACCGTGCGCAGGACGGCGGCTTCCACCCCCTGACCCAGCTGGTCCTGGGCGTGAATAGCGCCTTTCCCACCCATGGGACGATCGGCGGCGTGCCGGCAGATCTCGGGCTGCATCTCATCTATTACCGCTACCTCACGCCGCTCGACTACCCGGTCGCCGGGAACGTCGCAAAGCAGTTGCGCAACGAGGCCGAGTTCGCACTGAGCATCGGCACGCGCGGGCCGGTGAAGCTGCGTGCGTTCGGACACCACCTCGTAAATTTCGACCTGGTCGGGCTGGCGTTTCGCGTCGGCGAGGACGTGAATGCGATCCGGCTGTTCTTCAGCCTGCCCTACTGAGGCATGCCTGCGGACCGTCGCGAAAGGAGAAGTGCAATGCGATGCGCCCGGCCGCCAAGGGCATTCCGGCGCATCGGATGCAGGAAGCATCATGTGGTCGGGGTGAGAGGATTCGAACCTCCGACTCCTGCGTCCCGAACGCAGTACTCTACCAGGCTGAGCTACACCCCGACGCTTCGAACAACCCGGGAGACAGGTAGAAGCAGGATCTGCTTCATGACACGATCCGTCTGGGAAACGGATCAGTACGACCGGGTCACGGCAAAGGACGCCAATTGTAGCAGAGAGTCCCGGTAAGTCGAACGCGGCAAAGCGTCCAGCGCGGCGACCGCACGCTTGCTTTCCGCTTCGGCCTGACGGCGCGAGTACTCCAGCGCGCCGGTATCGTGGATGGCCGTGAGCACCGGCTGGAAATCCCTCAGCCCACCGTCTTTGATTGCCGTACGGATCAGCCCTGCCTGCTCGGGCGTGCCGTTGCGCATCGCATGGATGAGCGGCAACGTCGGCTTGCCCTCGGCCAGATCGTCCCCCACGTTCTTCCCGGTGCGTTCGTGGTCGCCCGAATAGTCGAGCACGTCGTCGATCAGCTGGAACGCAGTGCCCAGGTGCATGCCGTAGCGGCCGAGGCCCTCCTCGACGACACGGCTGGCATGGATGACGATCGCCCCCAGATGTCCCGCTGCCTCGAACAGCTTGGCGGTCATGAAGCGGATCACCTGCAGGTAGCTGTCTTCGCCGACATCGGGATCGTTGCAGTTGAGCAGCTGCAGCACCTCGCCCTCGGCGATGGTGTTGGTGGCGTTGGCGAGGACCTCCATGACGCGCATGTCGCGCAGGTCCGTCATCATCTGGAACGCACGCGAATACAGGAAGTCCCCGACTAGGACGCTTGCCGGATTGCCGAACAGCGAATTGGCCGTTGACTTGCCGCGCCGCAGATCGGACTCGTCCACTACATCGTCGTGCAGCAGGGTCGCGGTGTGAATGAACTCGACCACGGCGGCGAGCTGGTAGTGCGCGCTGCCGCTGTAACCGCAGGCGCCGGCGGCGAGGATGACGAGGGCCGGCCGCATGCGCTTGCCACCGGAGCCGATGATGTGCTCGGCGACCTGCCGGACCAGCACCACGTCCGAGTGCAACCGCGCACGCACGACCTCGTCGACCGCGCGCATCTCGTCGGCAAGGAGGCTCTGGAGCGACAGGAGGGTGTCGAGGGTCATGTTGGACGGGGGCGCAGGGTCCTCGGAAGGATACCATCCCCGCTGTCCCGACCGGGCATCCGCACCTGTGTCCTTCCGATCGGGCGGTCGGTTTGACCGTCCCGCGAGCGGCCTGTATACTTCGCCGTTTTTCGAGAAGCGCTAGGGACTTAGCCATGTACGCAGTAATCAAGACCGGTGGCAAGCAGTACCGCGTGACCCCCGGGGAGAGGCTCCGGGTCGAGACGCTTCCGGCCGAGGTAGGTACCGAGGTGACGCTCGACCACGTTCTGATGGTGGCGGACGGCGACAAGGTCACCACCGGGTCCCCGACCGTGTCCGGCGCTTCCGTGAAGGCGACCGTCGTCGCCCATGGCCGGGGCGAGAAGATCCGCATCAACAAGATGCGCCGGCGCAAGCACTACCGCAAGACGCAGGGACATCGCCAGAACTACACGGAAATCCAGATCAGCGGCATTTCCGCCTGAGAGACACGGAGAGTAATCGATGGCACACAAGAAGGCAGGCGGCAGCTCGCGCAACGGGCGCGATTCCAATGCAAAGCGCCTGGGCGTGAAGCGCTTCGGTGGCCAACTGGTTTCCGCCGGCAGCATCATCGTGCGCCAGCGCGGCACCCGGTTCCATCCCGGCGAGAACGTCGGCATCGGCCGCGA
>JAEWBY010000089.1 GCA_023390905.1 Pseudomonadota bacterium
GGCCAGGAGCCGGCGGCCAGCAGCGCGCTCAGCGCTGGCGCGCCTTGAAGCGCGGGTTGGACTTGCAGATCACGAAGACCTTGCCACGGCGGCGGACCACCTTGCAGTCGCGGTGGCGGGTCTTCGCCGACTTCAGGGAGGACAGGACCTTCATGGAAACCTCGGCAAATACGGAAGATGGAGGGGGAAGCGCAGCGCCCTGGGGCTGCCCGCGCACGGAAGCCCGCCATTCTAGCCGGCTTTTCCTCCTCCATTCAAGTGCTTGCACCTCGGCGCCACGGGTCGCGCATACAATGGCGGCATGGCAGCCGACGACAGCGTCCCCGTCCTCACCATCGATGGCCCTTCGGGTTCCGGCAAGGGCACCATCAGCCGGCTCGTGGCCCAGCGCCTGGGCTGGCACTACCTGGACTCCGGGGCGCTGTACCGCGCCGTCGGCGTCGCCGCCGGCTGGGCCGCCCTCGACCTGGACGACGCGGGGGCCCTGGTCCGCTGCGCCTTCGACACCGAAATCGCGTTCCGCGAGGCCGCCGACGGCGAGCTGCGGGTGCTGGTCAACGGCCACGACGCCACCGACGAACTCCGGACCGAGACCGCCGGCGCGGCCGCCTCGGCCATCGCCGCGATCCCCGAGGTCCGGGCGGCGCTCAAGGACCGGCAGCGCGCCTTCCGCCAGCCGCCGGGCCTGGTGGCGGACGGCCGGGACATGGGCACCGTGATCTTTCCCGACGCCACCCGGAAGGTGTTCCTGACCGCCAGCGCCGAGGAAAGGGCCGAAAGGCGCTATAAGCAGTTGAAGGAAAAAGGGGTTTCCGTTACATTGGGGGGTCTGCTGCGGGAGATCCTGGCCCGCGACGCCCGCGACGCCAGCCGCGCGGGGGCGCCGTTGCGACCGGCCGACGACGCCGAGCGCATCGACACCACCGGGCTGCCGATCGACGCGGTCGTCGAGCGGGTGCTGGCGCTGGTCAGGGCCTGACCCGGCCGGGGATCCACGCAGCAGGCAACGATCGTCCGCGGGCCACGAGGCGCGCGGGCGCCTTTCCACGCCGTGAGAACACGGCATCAACCGCATGGCGAGTGCAATCCCGCACGAGCCCACAGAGAACAACATGTCCGTAGCTACCGAATCCTTCGCTGAACTGTTCGAACAGAGCCAGGCCCACCTCGCCAAGCTCAAGCCCGGTGCGATCGTCACCGGCACCGTGGTCGACGTGCGCTCCGACGTGGTCGTCATCAACGCCGGCCTGAAGTCCGAGGGCATCGTCCCGATCGAGCAGTTCCGCAACGACGCGGGCGAGATCGACGTCGGCATCGGCGACATCGTCAAGGTGGCGCTGGACTCGCTCGAGAACGGCTTCGGCGAAACCGTGCTGTCCCGCGAGAAGGCCAAGCGCGCGATGGTGTGGGACGAGCTCGAGGAAGCCCTCGAGAAGAACGAGACCATCACCGGCCGCATCAGCGGCAAGGTCAAGGGCGGCTTCACCGTCGACATCAAGGACGTCCGCGCGTTCCTGCCGGGCTCGCTGGTCGACGTTCGCCCGGTCCGCGACCCGGTGTACCTGGAAGGCAAGGAGCTGGAGTTCAAGCTCATCAAGCTCGACCGCAAGCGCAACAACGTGGTGGTGTCGCGCCGCGCGGTGGTCGAGTCCGAGCATTCGGAAGAGCGCGAGCAGCTGCTGGAGAAGCTGGTCGAGGGCGCCGTGCTGAAGGGCGTCGTCAAGAACCTGACCGACTACGGCGCGTTCGTCGACCTCGGCGGCATCGACGGCCTGCTGCACATCACCGACATGGCCTGGAAGCGCGTGCGCCATCCGTCCGAAGTCGTGGAAGTCGGCCAGGAGCTCGACGTCCGCGTGCTGAAGTACGACCGCGAGCGCAACCGCGTCAGCCTCGGCCTGAAGCAGCTGGGCGAGGATCCGTGGGACAACATCTCGCGCCGCTACCCGGCCAACACCCGCGTGTTCGGCAAGGTCTCCAACGTGACCGACTACGGCGCGTTCGTCGAGATCGAGCCGGGCGTCGAAGGCCTGGTGCACGTGTCCGAGATGGACTGGACCAACAAGAACGTGAACCCGTCCAAGGTCGTGCAGGTCGGCGACGAGGTGCAGGTCATGGTGCTGGACGTGGACGAGGAGCGCCGCCGCATCTCGCTGGGCATCAAGCAGGTCACCAGCAACCCGTGGGAGACCTTCGCCGCGATCCACAAGAAGGGCGACAAGGTGTCGGGCCAGATCAAGTCGATCACCGACTTCGGCATCTTCATCGGCCTGGACGGCGGCATCGACGGCCTGGTCCACCTGTCCGACATCAGCTGGAACTCGACCGGCGAGGACATCGCCCGCAACTACAAGAAGGGCGACACCCTCGAGGCCGTCGTGCTGGCGGTCGATCCGGAGCGCGAGCGCATCTCGCTCGGCGTCAAGCAGCTCGAGCAGGACCCGATGGGCCAGTTCCAGGCCAACAACACCCGCGGCTCGATCGTCACCGGCACGGTGAAGGAAGTCGATGCCAAGGGTGCGACGGTCGACCTGGGCGACGGCGTCGAGGGTTACCTGGCCGCGCGCGACATCGCGCACGAGCGCGTCGAGGACGCCAGCCAGAAGCTGAAGGTCGGCGACAAGGTCGAGGCCAAGATCATGGGCACCGACCGCAAGAGCCGCCTGATGCAGCTGTCGATCAAGGCCAAGGACGAGGCGGAGACGCAGGAAGCGCTCGCCGAGTACAACAAGGCCGCCTCCGAGGCCTCCAGCGGCACCACGAAGCTGGGCGCGCTGCTGCGCGAGCAGCTCGAGGGCAAGTCGGAGTAAGCGAAGGCGGGGGTTTCCCCGCGCCCCGGCCGCACGCGGCCGGGGCGGCAACAAAGGGGCGGCCCGGTGGATGCC
>JAEWBY010000010.1 GCA_023390905.1 Pseudomonadota bacterium
GGGTGCCCGCCCCCGCGACTTGTCCCAGGGATTGACCACGTGCTCCATTCTCGACGACTCGGCTGTGGGCGCGGTGCGTCGCACCGTCGGCCCGGCCGCGGAACGGCATCATCGCATGGCGCCCACGCAGGGAGCGATGCAGCCTCGCTCAGGCGCGCGTTTCCACCCGCCCGAAGACGCGCAGGTCATGCAGCTGATCGTGCTTGCGCACGGCGCTGCGCAGCACGCCCTCCAATGCAAACCCGTTCTTCTCCAGCACGCGCGCGGAAGCAGGATTGCCCGCCAGCACCGAGGCCTGCACGCGATGGAGCTGGCAGGTCTGAACCAGCCACGGCAGATAGGCGGCGACCACGCGCGTCATCAGGCCCTGTCCCCAGTAGCGACGGCCCAGCCAGTAGCCGATTTCGGCGCTGCCACTGCGCTCGGCACTGAACGGCCGCGCGCCGATGCCGCCGACCGCGCGCCCATCGACCTCGATGGCGAACACCGGGCCATCCAGATCGACCACCTCGCCGGCGAGGAAGCGCCAGGCATCCTCGCGGCGATACGGATGCGGGAAACGATCGCTGAGCCCGCGCGCGACCTCGGCATCATTGGCGTTGCGGATCAACCAACGCGCATCTTCCGCCTTCCACGTCCTGAGGATGAAACCTTCGCCGGTGATCCGGCGTTTGTCCGACTCAACCATGTCCACCCACCGGAGGCGTTTCATCTTCCAGACGTTGCAGCTCGTGCGCGACCGCTTCGGGCGAGCGCGTGAACGGCGCCAGCAACGCATAGAACGCCGGCACCACATACAGTGACAACAGTGTCGAGAACGACACGCCGAAGATCACCACGATGCCGATCGTGGCCCGGCTGGCCGATCCGGGCCCGCCCGCGACCACCAGCGGCACCGCGCCCATGATCGTGGCGACCGAGGTCATCAGGATCGGACGCAGGCGCACCTTCGAGGACTCGGCGATCGCGCGCGCCACGCTCATGCCTTCATCGCGCAACTGGTTGGCGAACTCCACGATCAGGATGCCGTTCTTCGCGGCCAGGCCAATGAGCATGACGATGCCGATCTGGCTGAACAGATTGAGCGTGCCGCCGGTGACCCACAGCCCGATCAATGCACCGAGCACCGCCAGCGGCACCGTCAGCATGATCACCAGCGGATGGATGAAGCTCTCGAACTGCGCGGCCAGCACCAGATACACGATCAACAGCGCCAGGCCGAAGGTCAGCAGCACGGCGCCGCCGGCCTTGAGGTATTCGCGCGATTCGCCCTTCCAGTCGAGCTGCGCGTAATCGGGCAGTTCCCGCTGCGCGGTGTCCTGCGCCCACTGCATCGCCTCGCCCAGCGTGTAGCCGGGCGCAAGCGAGGCACTGAGCGTGATCGAGCGCAACCGGTTGAAGCGGTTGAAGCTGCCGGGCTCGGCAATCTCGGACAGCGTCACCAGATTCGACAGCGGAATCAGCTCGCCCGAGGTGCCGCGCACATAGGTGTTGGTCAGATCGGAGGGCGAAGACCGGCGTTCGCGATCGGCCTGCATCAGCACGTCGTATTCCTCGCCGTTGTCGACGAAGGTGGTGACCTGCCGCGAACCCATCATCGTTTCCAGCGTGCGGCCGATCTCCTGCACCGACACGCCGAGATCGGCGGCGCGGTTGCGATCGATGTTGACGCGCATCTGCGGACGGGTTTCCTTGTAGTCCGAATCCACGCCATACAGGCCCGGATTCTGCTCCATGCGCTGCATCATGCGATCGCGCCACTGCGACAGTTCGTTGTAGTCCGGCCCGCCCAGCACCATGCGGAACGGCTGTCCGCCGCCGCGCACCAGGCCGGTCCGCTGCGAGGGCTGCGCACGGATGCCCGGCATCTTCTCCAGCTCGCTGCGCACCGACTCCAGCACCTGCGTGGTGCTGACATCGCGCTTCTGCCAGTCCTGCAGGAACACGATGACCTGGCCGGTATGCATTTCCTCGCTGGCGCCGAAGCCGCCGGGCACGCGCGCGTTGGCGCGCTGGATCGGCTTGCCCTCGCCGATGCGATCGGCGAACAGGTGTTCGACCTGCTGGATCTGCTTGACGGTGTAATCGAAGCCCGCACCTTCCGGCCCCTGGATGGACACGAAGAACGCGCCGCGATCCTCCATCGGCGCCAGTTCCTTCGGCACGCGTGCGCCGAGCAGTGCGGCCACCGCCAGGCAAGCGCCCATCGCGATCACCAGCATGAGCAGGATGCGGCGGCCGGGCCATGCGACCAAGCGGGCGACCTGATGGCCGTAACCGTCGCTGATGCGGCCGAGCTGCCGGTTGACCCACGCGTTGAAACCCCGCGGCGTGGTGTGCGCGCGCACCAGCTTGGACGACATCATCGGCGTCAGCGTCAGCGCCACGAATGCGGAGATCGCCACCGCCGCGGCCAGCGCCACGGCCAGTTCGCGGAACAGGCGACCGGTGTTGCCTTCCATGAAACCCACCGGCAGGAACACCGCCACCAGCACGGCCGTGGTCGCGATCACCGCGAATGCCACCTGCGCGGTGCCGCGGCGTGCGGCCACCAGCGGCGGCTCACCGAGATCGGCACGACGCTGGATGTTTTCCAGCACCACGATCGCATCGTCGACCACCAGCCCGATGCACAACACCAGCGCCAGCAGCGTCAGCAGATTGATCGAGAAACCGAACGCATACAAGGCGATGAACGAGGCCACCAGGCACACCGGCACCGTGACCGCCGGAATCAGCGCCGCGCGCAGGCTGCCCAGGAACAGCCAGATCACCGCGAACACCAGCACCATCGCTTCGATCAGCGTCGCATACACGCGCTCGACGGAGGCTTCGATGAAGATCGTGCTGTCATAGGCGACGAAGATCTGCGTGCCTTCCGGCAGCGTGGGCCGGATCCGCTCGGCCGCCGCGCGCGCCGCGCGCGCCACGTCCAGCGCGTTGGCGGTGGAGGTCTTGACGATGCCCAGGCCGACGTTCGGGATGCCATTGCTGCGGAAGTACGCGCGGCGTTCTTCAGTGGTCAGTTCGACTCGCGCGACATCGCCGACACGCACGACATAGCCGTCCGTGCCCTTGGTCAAGGGCATCTGTGCGAACTGCTCGGCGGTGGCATAGCCGCGCTCGACGCGCAGGGTGAAGTCGCGTGTCTGCGACTCGATGCGGCCGGCCGGCAGCTCGATGTTCTCGCGCCGCAACGCGTTCTCCACATCGCTGGCGGTGATGCCGCGCGCCGCCATCGCCGCGCGATCCAGCCAGATTCGCATTGCATAGCGCTGCGCGCCGCTGATGCGCACCTGCGCGACGCCGTCGAGGGCGGAGAGCTGATCGACGATGTAGCGATCCGCATAGTCGGTCAGTTGCAGCGTATCCATCCTGGTCGAGCTCATGTTCAACCAGAGGATGACGTCCGCGTCGGCTTCGACCTTCTGCACTTCCGGCGGATCGGCTTCGTCGGGCATGCGATCCATCACCCGGCTGACCTTGTCGCGCACGTCGTTGGCCGCCGCTTCGATGTCGCGCGTCAGGGTGAACTCGATGGTGACCTGCGAGCGGCCGTTGGAGCTGCGCGACTCGATCGTCTCGATGCCTTCGATGCCGGCGAGCGCGTCCTCGAGAATCTGCGTCACGCGCGTTTCGACCACCGCCGCCGATGCGCCGGGATAGGTCACTTCCACCGACACCACCGGCGGATCGATGTTGGGCAGTTCGCGCAGCGTCAGGCGCATGAACGACATCACGCCCAGCACGATCAGCAGCAGGCTCATCACCACGGCCAGTACCGGCCGCTTGATCGCCAGATCCGAGATCTTCATCCGATCAGCCCTTGCCGGGCGTGGCCGGCGCCGCGGCGGCCGGTGCGCCGGCATCGCTGATGCGCGCCCCCGGGCGCAGCTTGCCGGTGCCATCGATGACGATGCGATCGCCGGCCTTCAGGCCCTCGACGATCTCGACCTGGCCTTCGCGCCGCACGCCGGTGCGCACGCTGGATTGTTCGACGGTTCCATCGGACTTGACCCAATAGACGAACGAATCGCGGCCCACCTGCACCACCGCGATCTCCGGAATCACCAGCGCCTGCCGCGCCGGACGGAACAGCTTCACGTCCAGCAGCATGCCCGGACGCAGCGCGCGATCGGCATTGTCGAACACCGCGCGCACAGTGATGGCGCGCGTGGCCGGATCCACGCGCGCGTCGATGGTTTCCACTTCACCTTCGAACGTGCGGCCCGGATACGCGGCGGTCACGCCGGTGATCGCATCGCCCGGATGCACCGTGGCCAGCGCCGCTTCCGGCACCTGGAAATCGACATACATGCGGGAAATGTCATCGAGCGTGGCGATCACCGTCGTCGGCGTGATCAGCGAACCCGGGCTCACCTGGCGGATGCCGAGCACCCCGGCGAACGGCGCGCGCACGCTGCGATCGCCGATGTCGGCCTTCATCTGCTGCACGCGCGCGGCGGCGGCATCGCGCAGCGCGAGCTGCGTATCCAGCGTCGAGCGTGCGACCAGCTGCTGTTCGGCCAGTTCGCGCTGGCGGCGATACAGGCGTTCGGCTTCGGCAAAGGTTGCCTCGGCCTGCTGCAGCGATGCCTGCGCGGCGTCGCCACGCAGCGTGACCAGGGTCTGCCCGGCGCGCACTTCCTGCCCGCTCTCGAAGTGCACCGCCTGCACGATCTCGCTGACCTTGGCCGTCAGCGTCACCGATTCGCGCGCCTTGGCGGTGCCGAGCGCTTCGAGCGAATCATTCCACGCCGAAGGCTGCACCACGCGCGTGGTCACGGGCACGGGGCGGTCGCCCCCGCCCGGGCCGCCGGCAGGCTGGGCCTTCCTGTCGCCGCATGCGGTCAACACCAACATCGACGCGGCGAGCAGCATCGCGCGCAGTCCGGCTTCTCTCAGCATGACGAGTCCGTAATGATCGTTATCCGGTGAAGTTTAACTTCAGGGGATGAACGAAGTGGCACGAGGCGTGGTTGACAAGGGCATGACTAACGACCCTTGTGAACGGCACTCGGCTCAGGTCAGTCCGAGCTTTTCGAGCACCTGCAACGCCAACCGTTCCGGGCTCTCGTTGCCGGCATCCAGCCTCAGTTCCGGATGTTCCGGCGCTTCGTAGGGCGAGTCAATGCCGGTGAAGTTCGGGATCTGTCCCGCGCGCGCCTTGCGATAGAGGCCCTTGACGTCGCGCTGCTCGGCAAGCGCGAGCGGGACATCGACGAAGATCTCCAGGAACTCGCTTTCGGCGAAACGCTCGCGCGCCATCCGCCGTTCGGCGCGGAACGGCGAAATGAAACTGACCAGCACGATCAGTCCGGCCTCGGTCATCAACCGCGCCACTTCGGCGACACGGCGGATGTTCTCGACACGATCCTCGTCGGTGAAACCCAGGTCGCGGTTGAGCCCGTGGCGCACGTTGTCGCCGTCGAGAATGAAGGTGTGATAACCCAGTGCGTGCAGCCGTTTCTCGACGAGGTTGGCGATCGTCGATTTGCCCGCGCCGGACAGACCGGTGAACCACAGCACGCGCGGTTGCTGTCCCTTCTGGCGCGCACGCGCGGCCTTGTCCACGTCCAGATGCTGCCAGTGCACGTTGCCGGCGCGACGCAGCGCGAAATCCAGCGTGCCCGCGCCCACCGTGCGATTGCTCTGGCGATCGATCAGGATGAAGCCGCCCAGCGTGCGGTTGTCGGCGTAACGCGCGAACGCGATCGGCTCTTCCAGGCTCAGGTTGCAATAGCCGACTTCATTCAATTCCAGCCGCTTGGCCGCCAGGTGTTCCTGCGTGTTGACATCGACGCGATGCTTGATATCGCTGATGGTCGCGGTGACCGTGCGCGTGCCGATCTTCAGCCAGTACGGACGACCGGGCAGCAGCGCGGCATCATCCATCCACAGCACGTGCGCGGCGAACTGATCGGCCACTTCCGGTGGATCATCGGCGGCGGCGATCACGTCGCCCCGGCTGATGTCGATCTCATCGGCGAACGTCAGCGTGACCGCCTGGCCCGCGGACGCCTCCGATACCGGGCGATCGGCGAGCAGCATCCCGCGCACGCTCGAACGCCGGCCCGACGGTACGACGACGACGGATTCGCCTTCACGGATCCGCCCGGAGGCGATCGTGCCGGCGAAACCGCGGAAGTTCTGGTGCGGCCGGCTGATCCACTGCACCGGCAGGCGGAATCCGGCGCGTCCGCTGCCGGCATCGAGTTGCACGGTTTCCAGATGCTCGAGCAGGCTCGGCCCCGTGTACCACGGCGTGCGCGTCGAACGCGTGATCAGGTTGTCGCCTTCCAGCGCCGACATGGGCACGCACAACACATCGGCAATGCCGAGTTGCCCGGCCAGCGCGCGGTACTCGCTGGCGATCGCCTCGAACGTGGCCTGATCGAACTGGATCAGATCCATCTTGTTGATCGCGAGCACGACATGCCGGATCCCCAGCAGCGACACGATGTAGCTGTGGCGGCGTGTCTGCGGAAGCAGCCCTTTGCGCGCATCGACCAGCACCACGGCCAGATCCGCGGTGGAGGCGCCGGTGGCCATGTTGCGCGTGTACTGCTCGTGGCCGGGGCAATCGGCGACGATGAACTTGCGCCGGTCGGTATCAAAATAACGGTAGGCCACATCGATGGTGATGCCCTGTTCGCGTTCGGCCGCCAGACCATCGAGCAGCAGCGCGTAGTCGATTTCGCCTCCGCGCGTGCCATGCCGCCGGCTGTCCTGTTCCAGCGCGGCGAGTTGATCATCGAACAGCCGCTTGCTGTCATGCAGCAACCGGCCGATCAACGTGCTCTTGCCGTCGTCCACGCTGCCGCAGGTGATGAAGCGCAGCAGCGGCTTGGTCTCATGCCGTTGCAGGTAAGCGGTGATGTCGGTGTGGACAGTACTCATCGATGTTCCGTCATGACCTCAATGCGGCCCGCAGTGGAGAAGAGCGTGCAGCTCTGGCGATTCCCGATTGCCGGTTCCATCAGAAATATCCCTCCAGCTTCTTCTTCTCCATCGAGGCGGTGGGATCGTGATCAATCACCCGGCCCTGCCGCTCCGATGAGGTGGTCACCAGCATCTCGGCGATGATCTTCTCCAGCGAATCGGCATCGGATTCGATCGCGCCGGTCAGCGGATAGCAACCGAGCGTGCGGAAGCGCACGCGCCGCTGCTGCGGTTGCTCGCCCGCGTGCAGCGGCAGGCGATCGTCATCGACCAGGATCAGCGCGCCGTCGCGTTCGACCACCGGCCGCTCGGCGGCGAAGTACAGCGGAACGACGGGGATGTTCTCGCGGTAGATGTAGAGCCAGATGTCCAGTTCGGTCCAGTTCGACAGCGGGAACACGCGGACACTTTCACCCTTGTGGATGCGCGTGTTGTAGAGGTTCCACAGTTCCGGGCGCTGGTTCTTCGGATCCCAGCGATGGCGATCGTTGCGGAACGAGAACACGCGCTCCTTCGCGCGCGACTTTTCCTCGTCGCGGCGCGCACCGCCAATGGCCGCATCGAAGCCGAACTGATCCAGCGCCTGCTTCAGGCCCTGGGTCTTCATCACGTCGGTGTGCACGGTGGCGCCATGCGTGATGGGGTTGATGTCCTGCGCGACGCCCTCCGGATTGATGTGTACGCGCAGATCCACGCCGGTTTCGGCGGCGCGGCGATCACGGAAGGCGATCATCTCGCGGAACTTCCACCGCGTATCCACATGCAGCAGCGGAATCGGCGCGGGGCCGGGCGCGAATGCCTTGAGCAGCAGATGCAGCAGCACGGAGCTGTCCTTGCCGACCGAATACAGCAGCACCGGATTGCGGAACTCGGCGGCGACCTCGCGCAGGATGTGGATGCTCTCCGCTTCGAGGCGGTCGAGATGGGACAGGCGAAGGGAATCCGTCATCGAAAGGTCGCGGGAAAACAGGGGATTTTTGGCCGGCACGAAGCGTACCAGCTTCCGCTGCCGCCCTGCCTGCGTCGTGCAGCATTCCACTGGCGCCCGGCCCGCCTGAAATAAGCGCGGGCGATAAGGCCATAACCCATCGTCCTTTCTTGCGCGGGGAACGGATTCCTAACATCGGACTTCCTACCGCGCACGGCGATCCCGATGACCGCTCCCTCTCCCGCACTGCCGCCCGCTCCTCTCACCGAGGATCGACGCACGCTGCTGGCGCGGGCGGTGGACGGGCTCGATGCGGCCGGATTGTGGTGGGTTTCCGGCTATGCGGCGGGGCTGGCGCAGGCGCAGCACGCACCGCAGTTGGCTTTGCTGCCGGGGGGCGTGCCCGCAGCCGTCCCGCAGTCGCGCCTCACCATCGTCTACGGCAGCCAGACCGGGAACGCGCGCCGCGCGGCCGAACAGATCGCGCGTGAAGCCGAGGCCGCCGGTCTGCCCGTGCGCCTGCTGCGCGCCGACGCCTACGCCACGCGCGAGCTCGCCGGCGAACGGCTGCTCTATGTCGTCATCAGCACGCAGGGTGAAGGCGATCCGCCGGACGATGCAATCGGGCTGGTGGAGTTCATCGGCGGCAAGCGCGCACCGCGCCTGCCGGAGCTGCGTTATGCCGTGCTGGGTCTCGGCGATTCCAGCTATGCGGACTTCTGCGGCATCGCGCGCAGGCTCGATGCGCGACTGGCCGAACTGGGCGCGCAACGCCTGTTCGAGCCGGGGCTGGCGGATCTGGACATCGATGCCGTCGCCACGCCCTGGCGCACGCAGGCGCTGGAACATGCGCGCGAGCACCTGAAAACGCCGCCGGCCGCGCTTGCGACCGTCACCCCCTTGCGGCCTGCCGTGACGCCGGCGTGGTCGCACGATCGTCCGTATCATGCCGAACTGCTGCTCAACCAGCCGATCAGCGGACGCGATTTCCGCGGGCCGCGTTTCGGCCAGCATGGTGGACAGGACAAGCAGGTCCGGCATCTGGAACTTTCGCTTGCCGGCAGTGGGCTGCACTACGAACCGGGCGATGCGCTCGGCGTCATTCCTTGCAATCCGGCGACGCTGGTCGATGCCGTGATCGAGACCCTCGGACTGGATGGGGATGCGGTCGTCAGCGTGCAGGAGCAATCGCGACCGCTGCGCGAATGGCTCATGACGCGACGCGAACTGACGCGCCTGTCGCGTCCGTTCCTCGCCGAACACGCGGCCGTCGCGCATGCGGAGGAACTCAATGTACTGCTCGGTCCGGGCCAGCAATCGGCGCTTGCACCGCTGCTGCAAAGCCATCAGGTCATCGATGTGCTGCGACGCTGGCCGGCGCGGTGGGATGCGCACGAACTGGTGCAGGCGCTGCGTCCGCTCGCGCCGCGCCTGTATTCGATCGCCTCCAGCCGCAAGCGCGTCGGCGACGAGGTCCACCTGACTGTCGATGTGCTGTCGTACCAGGCCTTCGGCGAACTGCATGTCGGTGCGGCCAGCGACCATCTCGCGCATCTGGAGGAAGGCGATCACCTGCCGGTCTACATCGAGGCCAACGAGCGCTTCCGCCTGCCCGCCGATCCTGATCGCGACGTGATCATGATTGGTCCGGGCACGGGTGTCGCGCCGTTCCGTGGTTTCGTGCAGGAACGCGCCGAGATCGGAGCGCGCGGCCGCAACTGGCTGTTCTTCGGCACGCAGCACTTCAACCATGGATTCCTCTACCAGGCCGAATGGCAGGACGCGCTGCGCAAGGGCGAACTGCATCGGCTCGATCTGGCCTTCTCGCGCGATCAGGCCGAGAAAGTGTATGTGCAGCATCGCGTGCGCGAACACGGACGCGCGTTGTACGACTGGCTGGAAGGCGGCGCGCATCTGTATGTCTGCGGGGCGATCGCGATGGGCAAGGACGTGCATGCCGCCGTGCTCGACGTGATCACGCAACACGCCGGTACCGATGCGGAATCTGCGTCCGAATATCTGTCCCGATTGCAGGCGGAGGGCCGGTATGCGCGGGATGTGTACTGATGGCGGGATCCGGGATCCGGTAGCCGGTAGCCGGTAATCGGTAATCGGTAATCGGTAATCGGTAATCGCCATCATCACCGCGACCGTCGCGACACTCGCAACTGTCTCCATCGGCTATCGGCTCCCCGCTACCGGCTCCCTTATCGCCAATCTCCACTTCGCTTCCGGCCCCATTCCATGTCCACCCATTCCGTTGAATCCATCAAGTCCGAAAGCCGTCGGCTGCGGGGCAGTCTGCTGGACAGCCTGGCCGATCCGGTGACCGGCGCATTGCGCGAATCGGATCAGACGCTGATTAAGTATCACGGCAGCTATCAGCAGGACGATCGGGATCTGCGCGACGAGCGCCGGCGGCAGAAGCTGGAGCCGGCCTATCAGTTCATGATCCGAACACGCACGCCCGGCGGCGTGGTGACGCCCGAGCAGTGGCTGAAGCTGGATGCGATCGCCACGCGCCACGCCAATCATTCGCTGCGCATCACCACGCGGCAGGCCTTCCAGTTCCATGGCGTGATCAAGCGCGAGCTGAAAGCGACGATGCGCGCGATCAACGAGTCCTTGATCGATACGCTGGCTGCCTGCGGCGACGTCAACCGCAACGTGCTGGTGGCCGCCAACCCGCTGCTGTCCGCGGCGCACGCACAGGTGCACGCCTGGGCCGCGCGCCTGTCCGAACATCTGCTGCCCAACACCCGCGCCTACTACGAAATCTGGCTCGACGAGGAACGCGTGGCCGGCAGCGGCGAGGAAGAAGAACCGATCTATGGCGCGACCTACCTTCCGCGCAAGTTCAAGATCGGATTCGCCGTTCCGCCGATCAATGATGTCGATGTGTTCGCCAATGATCTCGGCTTCATCGCCATCATCGAGCAGGGCGAACTGGCGGGATTCAATCTGGTGATCGGCGGCGGCATGGGCGCCACCCATGGCGATGCGGCCACCTATCCGCGCCTGGGCAATGTGGTCGGCTTCGTGCCTCCGGACAAACTGCTGGAAGCGGCGACCGCCGTGGTCACGACCCAGCGCGATTTCGGCAACCGCGAACTGCGCAAGCGTGCGCGCTTCAAGTACACCATCGACGATCACGGCCTTTCCCGCATCGTGGAAGAGATCGAGCGCCGCGCCGGATTGTCCCTCGCGCCGCCGCGCGCGTTCGCGTTCGCGCACAACGGCGATCGCTACGGCTGGGTCGAAGGCCATGACGGACGCTGGCACCTGACGCTGCACTTCTTCGCCGGCCGCATCCACGACAGCGACGATGCGCCGCACCTGAGCGGACTGCGCGAGATCGCGCGCGTGCATCGCGGCGAGTTCCGCCTCACGCCGAACCAGAACCTGGTCATCGCCGGCGTGCCTGCGGACGAACGCGAACGGATCGAAGCAATGGTGCGCGCGCACGGACTCGATGACGGACGCCAGGCCGGCAGCGCGCTCGCACGCGCGGCGGTGGCCTGCGTCGCGCTGCCGACCTGCGGACTGGCGATGGCCGAGGCCGAGCGCTATCTGCCGGATTTCACCCGCAAACTCGAACCGCTGCTGGAACGTCACGGCCTGCACGATGCGCCCATCCTGCTGCGCATTTCCGGTTGCCCGAACGGCTGCTCGCGCCCCTACCTTGGCGAGATCGCGCTCGTGGGCAAGGCGCCCGGCCGATACAACCTGATGCTCGGCGCGGACCATCGCGGCCAGCGGCTCAACACGCTGTACCGCGAGAACATCGACGAGGCGGGCATCCTGCATGCACTTGAACCGTTGTTCGCCCGCTATGCCGCCGAGCGCGCCGGGGACGAAGGCTTCGGCGATTTCCTCCACGGCAGCGGCCTGATCGCGCTGCCGGACTATCCCACCCACCGCGAGATCGCACTGGAACTGGTCGCATGAGCGCTGCCGAACCCGCCCGTCCTCCGCGCGAAGGAGAGGAGCTCAACCTCGCGCGCACCGCGCTGGAATCGATGGACGCAACGGCGCGCATCCGCTGGGCGCTCGCGAACGGGCCCGCCGCGCCGGCGCTGTCGTCCAGTTTCGGTGCGCAGGCGGCGGTGATGCTGCACCTGCTGAGCCGCGAGCAGCCCGACATCCCGGTGATCCTCATCGATACCGGCTATCTGTTCCCGGAGACCTACCGCTTCGCCGATGAACTGACCGAGCGCCTCAAGCTCAATCTCAAGGTGTTCCGCCCGCTGGTGAGCCGCGCATGGATGGAAGCGCGCCACGGCCGATTGTGGGAGCAGGGTCTGGTCGGCATCGAGCAATACAACAACCTGCGCAAGGTCGAGCCGATGCGTCGCGCGCTCGACGAACTCGGCGTGGGCACCTGGTTCACCGGTCTGCGCCGCAGTCAGGCCAGCACCCGCGCCAACGCACCGATCATCGAACAGCGTGGTGCGCGGCTGAAGGTCAACCCGATCGCCGACTGGACCGATCGCGACGTCTGGCAATACCTCAAGCGCCACGATCTGCCCTATCACCCGCTGTGGGAAGAAGGCTATGTATCGATCGGTGACTTCCACACCACCACGCGCTGGGAGCCGGGCATGCGCGAGGAAGACACGCGCTTCTTCGGCCTGAAGCGCGAATGCGGATTGCATCTGGATATCTGAGCACGGACGCCGATACCCCGACGCTGCAATCCGATCCAACGCAGTGCAGGACGACCCCTCCATTTCTGCGCAGATCCGCTCCGGCAGGTGATCCATCGGGCTCGCACTCGCCGGTGGTCGCATGCGTGCGTTGCACGCTGGGAGTATCGGCAACCCAATTCACAGAGATGCACGGCAGCGCCGCTTCACGCAATGGCGCACGTTGTGGCCCTCTACGCCACGTGAGAATCCGCGCGACTGCAGCTCTGCAACCGAGACGGGCGCCCGATTGTCAGGTTCCTAATATTGCAGCGCGCTGCATTGCCGGTGTTCCTCCTTCCTTTCCAGAATGAATTTCCACGAAGCCATTCGTGGACGAAAAATCATTCAAGAAAAAAGGAGATCCTCTTGAAGCGCAAGATTCTTGTTGCCTGCATCGCAGCCAGTTTTTCGCCTGCGGCCTTCGCACAGGTGGCTGATATCCGGATAGACGATGGCGTCAGCACCACCTGTGTGTCCAACCCGGGCACACCCTCTTCGGCATGCACTGCGCCGACCAGCGGCGTACCGGGTGTCCATGTAGAAGCCATCCAGCCCGGTACCGCCGCTTCCGTCATCAACGTCACGTCGGACACCGCAGTGATGGGCACTGTCGATGCGGTCAGCGGCCACGATGCGGCCGTCTACTCGCTGACCAACAGCATCGCCGTGGGCTCGGGCGTGATCGCGAACAACGGCACAACCGGCGACTCCGCCGCGGTCGAGGCGCAAACCGACGCATCGGGAACTACCCGAGTCCTGGCGGAAACGCTGTATGGCGACGGAACATCCAAGTCCCGGATGGTGTTGGAGGGCGATCGGGGCTGGCTGTTGACGAGTGACGTGGCAAATGACAGCGCAGCGGTTGTGCAGACCACCCAACTGGATGCTTTCATGGGGTACGAAATCGGCGGAAACATCGTCTCCTCGCTCACTGTCAATGCCGACGGCAATGAACTGCTGGGCAACACCTCGATCGACGGCACTCTAAGTGCCACCGGCCTGTCCACCCTCAACGGCGTCGACAACCAGTTCGCCGGCATCACCAACGCCGGTGCCGTCAGCGGCGTGACCGCGGGTGTAGTGGCCAGCGGTTCGACCGATGCAGTGAACGGCGGCCAGCTCTACGACGTGCAACAGGTCGCAGTGGCTGCGCAGACGACTGCCGACACCGCACTGGCCAATGCGGCCACCGCGCAGACCACGGCCGATACCGCACTGGCCAACGCGGCCACTGCGCAGACCACCGCCGATACCGCATTGACCAACGCGGCCTCCGCGCAGACCACGGCCGACACCGCGCTGACCAATGCGGCCACCGCGCAGACCACCGCCGATACCGCATTGACCAATGCCGCCACCGCGCAGACCACGGCCGACGGCGCGATGACCGAAGCCACTGCGGCCAAGGCGACCGTCGCCTCGGTGCAGGCCACGGCGAACGATGCGATGGTGCAGTCCACGCAGGCCGTCACCACGGCCAATACGGTTCGCAGCCGGGCCGACGCGGCCTACGCGATGGCGGCCGGCATGGATGCACGGCTGACCGAGGTCGAAGGTACCGTCCGCTCGCTCGAATACGACATCAATCGTGTCGATCGCATGGCCGCGCGCGGCGTGGCGATCGCCACGGCACTGGCGTCGATGCCGGACATCGAGGACGGCAAGACCGCCGGTTTCGGGCTCGGCGTGGGCAGCTACGCCGGACGCAACGCAGTGTCGGCGGCGTTCATCCTGCGCGCATCGGACAGCGTGAAACTGCGCGTCAATGCGGGCACCGCCGGCGATGGCAAGTTCGCGTTCGGCGCCGGCGGCATGTTCAGCTGGTAAACCCGGCCGTATGCAGCGGCGCGCCCGCTGAACTGCGGCAACCGGTCTTCCGCGCTAGATGTGCGAAGGCCACTGGGCATGGGGCCGCAAGGCCCCATGTCCGCGTTGCGGGCTGCGGCATTCACGCGCGCGATTGCCGGCTTCATCCGCTCGCATCCCCGTTTCGTCGCCCGGCGATTGCGTGGGCATGCCAGGCGGCTATGCTCCGCGGCAATCCAACGCCGTGGGCCCTCCCGTGTTCGCCAGCCTGTTCTTCGTCATCCGAATCCTTGCCGCATGGGCGGTGGTGGTCATGGTCGCCGCGCTCTTGTGGGGCGGCCTGTTCAATGTGATCGGCGACAACAGCGGCCCCGGGCCGGTGTTCGCCATCCTGGTGCTGCTGCTTTCGGTGGCGGTGTTCATCAGCACGCTGTCGCATATCCGGCGCGTGGGGCTGATCGCCGGCCGGCTGGATCACTCGAGTCTGTCGAACCGGCATCGCCGGCAGATCGAGATTCCGTTCGAAGCCGACGAAGCCTTCCTGCTGGTCGAGGCGGCCGTGCGAGAACTGCCGCGCGTGGCGCAGGTCGAAAGCGCGCGCGACAGCCTGCAGGTGCGCGCCAAGCTCGCGCGGCTGGACCCGTATGGCAATGCGCGGCCGGCGCGCTACAACGTCTTTGCCTGGTTCGGCACGCGCCGCAACCAGATCCTCGCCACGGTGACGCCCGGCGCAGGCACCTGCAGCGTGTCGCTGCTGTGCGAACCGGATGCGAGTGCGTGGATCGATCTGCTGAAGGTCGATGACGGCACCAATCTGGAAAACGCCGAGGCCCTCGTGCGCGCGCTGGCCCGCCGTGTCGGTGAGCGCCGCCGGCAGGAGAAAGCGGTCACCGAGCAGACCGTCACCGAGAAGGAACTGACGGTCGCGCGCCTGAGCCTGCTGCAGGCGCAGGTGGAACCGCATTTCCTCTACAACACGCTGGCAAGCGCGCAGGTGCTCACGCGCACCGATCCCGCGCGCGCGGATCTGATGCTCGGCCACCTGATCCAGTACCTGCGCCGATCGCTGCCGCGCGCCGAAGATGCGATGTCCACGCTCGGCGAGGAGATGGAACGCGCTGAGGCATACCTGGAAATCCTCAAGATCCGGATGGGCCAGCGGCTGCAGGCGCACGTCGATGTCCCCGAACCACTGCGCGATGTGCCGATGCCTTCGATGATGCTGCAGACGCTGGTGGAAAACGCGATCAAGCATGGCCTGGAACCGAAGACCGGCGGCGGCACGATCTGGGTGCGCGCGCGTGTGCAGGATCGCCAGGTCGCCATCACGGTCGCCGACGACGGGCAGGGGTTCGGCAGCCAGAGCAGTGGCACCGGCATCGGCCTGAAGAACCTGCGCGAACGGCTGCGGCTGACCTATGGCGGCGAGGCTTCGTTCGCGATCATCTCCAACTTCCCGCAGGGTGTGGCGGCCACGCTGAACCTGCCGCTGCACGCCGAGCCAGCCGAGGCGCGTCATGCTTGAGGCCATCATCGCCGAAGACGAGGAACTGCTGCGCACCGCGCTGGCTTCTCTGCTGCGCGAGGTGTGGCCGGAATTGAAGTTGGTCGCCGAATGCGAGGACGGCGCGAGCGCGCTGGAAGCGATCGCCGAACACAAGCCGGACTTCGCGTTCCTCGACATCCGCATGCCCGGACTGACCGGGCTGGACGTGGCCGCGGCGCTGCCCGAGACCAGCCCGGGCACGCAGGTGGTGTTCGTCACCGCCTACGATCAGTACGCCATCGATGCCTTCGAACAGGGCGCGGTCGACTACCTGCTCAAGCCGATCACGCCCGAGCGCCTGCGCACCACGGTGCAGCGTCTGCGCCAGCGCGGAACGCATCCGGATGCGGCCACGCTGGCGGCATTGATCCGGCAACTGGGTGCGCAGAACGTGGCGCGTGATCAGCCGCCGCTGGTGTGGATCACCGCCAGCGCCGGCAAGGAGACGCGATTGATCCTGGTCGAGGACGTGGCTTATTTCCGTGCCGACAACAAGTACACGACGGTGGTGACCGCCGAAGGCGAAGCGCTGTTGCGCACATCGCTGCGCGACTTGCTGGACGGACTGGATCCGCAAGTGTTCCGGCAGATCCACCGATCGACCATCGTCAACCTTAAAGCGGTGGCGTCGGTCACGCGCGATGAGACCGGGCGCGGACTGATGCGACTGAAACAGCGCCCGGAAACACTGACCGTCAGCCAGGCTTTCATGTCGCTGTTCCGCGGCATGTAACGCATGCATCGCCAATGGAGTCCGCCATGCGCATGATCACCACCGCCTTCTCACTGCTGCTGTCGTTCGTCGGCTGCAACGCAACGCCGACGTTCACCTCGGACGTGCGCGATTCGGCCAACGGCGTCGAACGCCTGCACAGCCAGTCACGCGTGCGCGATGGCGTCGGGCGGTTCGAGTGCCGCGCGAGCCTCAGCGGCCGCTGCCACTACGCGGTCTACGATGATCGCTGCGTAAAGCAGGCGGGTCGCGATCCTGCCGCGTGCCATTCCGCACCTGCGCAGATCTTCAGCGTGGCGGTGGGCGATCGCATCGAGCGTCGCGGTCTCTCGGATCGTCCGCGCGTCTGCGTGCGCGGCGATCACGCGCCCGCCCCGGACGAGTGCCAGGCGCACTGATCGCCAGACGCTTCTTGCCGCCGAAAGACGGGTTGCAGTGATCCACAGCACGGCGATGGAGCATCTTCCACGCACCCCATCCGTCCTTGCCGGATGCGCGCTCAATCCCTCTGTTCGTACCGCTTCGATCCGCAACCGATGCACTTGCGGTAGACCTCGCCGTTGCGATTGATGCGTGGCTTGGACAACATGCCGCCGCAGTCGCATCGCAGTTCACGACCGAGCGCCCAGCGGTACAGCCGCCAGCTCGAATGCAATGCCCAGCTCGTGCCCAGCAGGATCGCCAGCAGGAACGTCAGCGACGCCACGCGTGCGCTGGTGATGCCACCGACGCTGCTGTCGATGCGACTGATGGCCTCGGCAATCAGCAGTCCACCGCCGGCAATCAGTGCGGCGGGGGCATACATCTGCAGCACCATCCGCGATATCAGCTTCATCAGGCATCCTGTCGCACCCGACATCCGGTCGAGCTTGCCGGTATTGTCCAGCCTGCCCGCAACGAAGGCGTGAAGCCGTGATCGCCATGAATGGCTGTCGAAGCGGTTCCAGCCGCGACGGGCTGACGGATCGCGGCTGAAGCCGCTCATGCACCATGCCGCGGTCAGCGCGCGCGGTGGTTCCTGTGTCGAATCCCGAATCCCCGGTTCCGATGCCGGAGTCCCGCTCCCTCGCTCAGACCGTAATCGTCTGCGTCAGCGATTCCCAGCTTGGCGGCGGTGGCCAATCGGCGGCCTGGTTGCCATCGAGCACGCGGCGCAGGTCGCGACGGTCTATCTGGGGCGCGAGCGTATTGACCAGTTCCAGCGCGTAATCGCGCAACACGCGCTCGCGCGGCAGCACCGCCCAGGCGATGCACTCCTTGATCTCCTTCGGCGCGGGCCACGCACGCAGATCGGTATCGCTGGCATTGACCGCCATTTCCGCGAGCAGGCCGACGCCCAGGCCGGCGCGCACATAGGTCTTGATCAGATCGGCGTCGAGCGCGGTCACCGCGATCCTCGGTTCGAAGCCCGCCCCCCCGAATGCGCGTTGCAGCGAGGAACCCGGACGCGTCGAGGAGTCGTAACTGATCAGCGGCTGGTCGGCGAGTTCGCGCAGGCCGGGCGCCGGGCCGTCGTGGTCGAGTGCGTGTCCGCGCGGCACCAGCACCAGCCGTCGCCAGCGATACAACGGCACCGCGATGCCGCCCTGAGGTTCATCGCCGGCCGTGCTGATCACCGCGATGTCCGCATCGCCCTGGCTCAGCAGATCCAGCGCGGTGCTTTCGGCCGCATGTTGCAGGTGCACGCTGACCTGCGGATATGCATGCTTGATCCGCGCCACCGCCGGCGGCAGCACGAAGCGCGCCTGCGTGTGCGTGGTGGCGAGAATCAACTGGCCCTGGCTTTCACGGCGCTGGTTGGCGGCATAGGTGCGGATGTTGTTGGCTTCGGACAGCACCGCGCGCGCGCGCTCGATGACTTCCTCGCCGGCCGGCGTCACCGCTTCCAGACTGCGGCCCTTGCGCACGAACAACAGGAATCCCAGCTCGTCCTCCAGTTGCTTGAGCTGCTTGGACAGGCCCGGCTGGGTGGCGTGCACGCGCGCGGCCGCCAGCGTGATGTTGAGGTCGGCGTCGGCGATGGCCACCAGGTAGCGCAGTTGGGTCAACGTCATCGGGGAGTCCCTGCGGGGGTGCCCGCCAGTGCAACGACTGTAGTGGATCTGGCCGAACCGTAGCGCCGCCGGCTCATAACCACAAGGCATATGGGATCCGGTGCAAGTTATTTCCTTGGGGCGCGGCATGAGGGCTACGGTCATCAGCCGCTTCCTCCGTGTGCTGCCGTGGCTTCCGCTCCGCCTTCCCTGTTCCCGCTGTTCGCCGACCTGAAGGGCCGCGCCGTGCTGGTGGTGGGCGGCGGCGCGGTGGCCGAGCGGAAGATCGAAGCCCTGCTCGAAGCCGGCGCGCGCCCGCTGTTGCAGAGTGCCGAGACCACCGATCGCATCCGGCACTGGATCGAATGCGGCGAGGTGATCGCACGCGGCGAAGCCTTCGATGCGAGCGCGATCGACGAGGCCTGGCTGGTGATCGCCGCCACCGACGATCACGCGCTCAATCGGCGTGTCGCCGACGAAGCGGCGCGTCGCCATCGCTGGGCCAACATCGTCGATGACGCCGGGTTGTCGAGCTTCCACGTGCCGGCGCGCGTGCAGCGCGGTGATCTGCAGATCGCCATCTCCAGCGGTGGCGGCGCGCCGATGGTCGCGCGCCACCTGCGGCGTCGGCTGGAAAGCTGGCTCGATGACAGTTGGGGCGCGGTGACCGCATTGTTCACCCGCGAACGCGCCCGCATCCGCGCGCGCTTCCCGGACATGGCCGAACGCCGCCGCTTTTTCGAGCGCATGCTGTCCGGGCCGCTGCCGCGCCTGCTGCGGCAGCAGCGCTTCGCGCAGGCCGAGCACTGCCTGCGTGATGCACTCGACGCGCCGGCCACGCCGACGGCCGGCTCGGTCGTGCTGGTGGGCGCCGGTCCCGGTGATCCGGGATTGCTGACGCTCAACGCATTGCGCGCGATGAACGAGGCCGACGTGATCCTGCATGATCGCCTCGTCAGTGAAGCGGTACTGCAACTCGGACGGCGCGATGCGCAGCGCATCGAAGTCGGCAAGTCCGCGCGCGGGCACAGCACGTCGCAGGCGCGGATCCACGCATTGATGCTGGAGCACGCGCGCGCCGGCAAGCGCGTGGTGCGTTTGAAGGGCGGCGATCCGTTCGTGTTCGGTCGCGGCGGCGAGGAACTGGAATTCCTGCATGCACACGGCATCGCGCATGAAGTGGTTCCCGGCATCACCGCTGCGATCGCCTGCGCCGCCTACGCCGGCATTCCGCTGACCCACCGCGATCACGCCCAGTCGCTGCGGCTGGTGACCGCGCATTGCCGCGATTCGCTGGACACGCTCGATTGGGCCGCGCTGGCCAGGGAGCGCCAGACGCTGGCGTTCTACATGGGCGTGGCGGGTCTGGACACGATCCAGCAACGGCTTTCCGCCGAAGGGTGTCCGGCCTCGACGCCATTTGCGTTGATCGAGAATGGGTCGCGCGAAAACCAGCGCGTGCTCGGCGGGCGCCTGGATCAACTGGCTGACGCCGCACGCGCGCACGGTGTCGTCTCGCCGGCCCTGCTGATCATCGGCGAGGTGGCGGCGCTGGCCGCGACCCTGCACTGGTTCGGCGCGCCTCCGTTGTCCGCCTCCACACCTTCCGCTTACCCGGCCTCGCCTACCCTGCCACACGCCGCCTGACCTTCCTGGAGATCCCCGCATGGCCATCTACGACAGCATTCTCGACACCATCGGCCGCACTCCGGTCGTGCGCCTGCACCGCGTGGGCCCGGCCCATGTCGAGCTTTATGCCAAGGTCGAATCGTTCAACCCCGGCGGCTCGGTGAAGGATCGTCTGGCGCTGGCGATCGTCCTCGATGCCGAAGCCAAGGGCCTGCTCAAACCCGGCGACACCATCGTGGAAGCGACCTCGGGCAACACCGGCGTGGCGCTGGCGATGGTCGCCGCCGCGCGCGGTTACAAGTTCGTGGCGACGATGGCCGAAACCTTCTCGATCGAGCGCCGCAAGCTGATGCGCGCCTATGGCGCCAAGGTCATCCTGACGCCCGCCGCCGAACGCGGCAGCGGCATGGTGCGCAAGGCCGAAGAACTGGCCAAACAGCACGGCTGGTTCCTGGCGCGACAGTTCGCCAACCCGGCCAATCCGGCGTATCACCGGCAGACCACCGCGGCGGAAATCCTGCGCGATTTCGCCGGCCGCCGGCTCGATCATTTCGTGACCGGCTGGGGCACCGGCGGCACGCTGACCGGCGTGGGCGAAGTGCTGCGTGCGGCGCGGCCGGAAGTACGCATCATTGCCTCCGAGCCGGCCGCCGCGCCGCTGCTGCAGGGCAAGGACTGGTCACCGCACAAGATCCAGGGCTGGACGCCGGACTTCGTTCCGGACGTCCTCAATCGCGAAGTCGCCGACGAGATCCTCTCGATCGATGACGCCAGCGCGATCGCCACCTCGCGACGGCTCGCGGCAGAGGAAGGCATCTTCGTCGGCATCTCCGCCGGCGCGACCATCGCGGCGGCCTTGCAGGTCGCGGAGAAGGCCAGCGAAGGCTCGGTGATCCTCGCGATGCTGCCCGATACCGGCGAGCGCTACTTCTCCACGCCATTGTTCGAAGGCGTCAACGAGGGATCCGACGACGATTGGCTAGGCGGTCTCTGAGTGCGCGTGTGGTTGATCAGGCAGCGGCTGCGGTCTGATCACGCGTCCCTGTCAGGATGATCAGGAACGATCGCGCCGGTTCTTCGCCATCTGCGCACCGCCGATGGCGATGAAGGCCACACCGATGCCGGTGAACGCGACCTGCTTGCCGATGGCGGCCGCGGCGAGGAACGCCACGCCGGCCGCGATGAAGAGCGCGCCGCCGACGCGTGCATTCTGCTTGTCCATGGATCAACTCCCTTCAGTGGATGCACGCGGTCCGGTCTCGTAGAGTTCGAGCGGCAGGCCATCGGGATCCGCGAAGAAGGTAAAGCGCCTGCCGGTGTATTCATCACACGGATGGCTTCCACTGCAACTGCCTGTCGGTCAGACGCATCAGGTAGGCTGGGGTGAAGCCGTGCGTAACCCCAGCACGACGCTATGTCGAACCCCAGTCAGGCGCATACATGCCGCGGCGCACCCAGCGCTTGAACGAAGAATGCGGCCAGTCAACCGGCCGCTTGACGTACCCATGCTTCACCGGATTGAAATGGATGTATTCAACGTGCCGCACGTAGTCGAGGTCATCGCGAATCAGATGTTCCCAATAGCGTCGCTGCCACACACCACGCTCACCTTTCGCGCGACGGCTGGAGGAGACCATTTCGGCACGCGGCAATGCGCGTGAAAATCGGCCCTTGATCAGCGCCCAGCGTGTGGCGTAATCGCTATCACCCGGGGGCAAGCGCCAAATGCAATGGAGGTGTTCAGGCAGGATGACCACCGCCTCCATCTGCACTGGATGGCCCTCGAAGGTTGCACGGAAAGCGTTGCGGAGCACGTCCAGATTGCTTAACAGCAACGGATTATTTACCCGGTTCGCCAAGGCCAGGGTGAAGAAATAGGTTCCGCCCTGGGTGCGGTTCCGCAGATAGGTTCGCATCGTTTGACCTTGCATCCGTGCAATGGTGCTGGGGTTGCGCTTCGCTCCACCCCAGCCTACTACCCATCATGCCGGCATTTGCCTCAATGCGCCGCCGCGGCATCGGCGCCGGGGCCGCCGCCACGGGCATGCTTGCCGCTCTGCATGAACAGCACCAGTGGCATCGACAGCAGCGTCAGCAACATCATCAGCTTGAAATCGTTGAGGTAACCGATCGCGGCGGACTGGCGCATCACCTCCGCATTCAATGCGGCTGCGCCGGTCGTGGTGGCCGGATTCCAGATCGAGGGAATCAGCGAAGTTTCCGCTCCGAACGCGGGAATGCGCGAACCGATTTCGGCATGGTTGATCTGGCCTGCGCGCGAGAGCAGCGTCATCACCACCGAAATGCCCACCGATGAGCCGATGTTGCGGACCAGACTGAAGAGTCCCGCCGCCTCGGTACGCTGGTGGGGTTCCAGCGTCGCATAGGCCACCGTGGAAATCGGCACGAACACCAGTCCCAGGCCCAGTCCCTGCGCAATGCCGAGCCAGACGATCGAGGCCATCGACGCGGTCGGCCCGAATTCGGTCATGCCGTGCAGCGAGTACACCATCAATCCCATGCCCACCAGGATCGGCCCGCGCGCATCCACGCGCCCCAGCAGGCGACCGACGATCATCATGCTGAACATCGTGCCGACACCGCGCGGTGCGAGCACCAGGCCGATGGTCAGCACCGGATAGTTCATCAGCGTGCTCAGGTACGGCGGCAACAGCGCCAGCGTCGCGAACAGCACGATGCCGACGATGAAGATCAGCGCGCAGCCGACGGCGAAGTTCGCGTTCCTGAGCAGTCCCAGATCCAGCAGCGCGTGTTCGCGCCGCCGCCACCACCACAGGGCATAGGTGTAGAGCGCGAGGAAGGCGATCGCTGCTTCGGCCTGGATTTCCAGGCTGCCGAACCAGTCTTCACCCTGTCCGCGATCCAGGAACAACTGCAATGCGCCGATGCCGAGCGCGAGCAAGCCCAGGCCGATGCCGTCGAGCTTGCGTTCGTGCGGTGCGTCCTTGCGCACGCTGGCCATGATGCCGATCAGCGCGAGGATGCCGATCGGCAGGTTGATCAGGAAGACCCAGTGCCAGCTGTAGTTCTGGGTGAGGAAGCCGCCGAGCGGCGGACCGAGGATCGGGCCGACCATGATGCCCATGCCCCACATCGCCATCGCCGCGCCGTGCTTTTCCTTGGGGAAGGCGTCGAGCAGCAGCGATTGCGAAATCGGCACCAGCGATGCACCGAACACGCCCTGCAGGATCCGGTAGAACACCATCTCGCCGATGCCGGTCGCGATGCCGCACAACAGCGAGGCCACGGTGAAGCCACCCACGGCAATGATCAGCAGGCGACGGCGACCAAGACGGCCGGCGAGCCAGCCGGTCACCGGCGTCAGGATCGCGGCGGCCACGATGTAGCTGGTCAGCACCCACGAGACCTGGTCCTGCGTGGCCGACAGCGAGCCCTGCATGTCGGGCAGCGCGACGTTGGCGATGGTGGTGTCCAGCGCCTGCATCAGCGTGGCAAGCATCACCGACACCACCAGCAGGGTGCGGTTGCCGTTTTCGTTCGTGTTCTTCAGTCGGCTGATCATGGATGCAGGTCAATGCGCCATGCGCGTGCATGACGGAAGTTCAGGAGTCACCCCGAGCGCCGCGATCGCGGACGGCTCCACCACAGCGCCGCGGCGAAACGCCGACGCCCGGAATGACGAAAAGAATCAGCGCGAAGCCGTCGCCTGGCTGGCCTGCGCACCGCCATCATCTTGCAGATCGACCTTGACCTCGGCGCTCATGCCGGCGCGCAACTGCGGTGCGCCGCCGCGCTGCGCATCGTCGATCTCCAGCCGGACCGGAATGCGCTGCACGATCTTCACCCAGTTGCCGGTCGCGTTCTGCGGTGGCAGCACGCTGAACTCGGCGCCCGAGGCCGGGGAAATCGAGGCCACGTGCGCATGCCACTTCACGCCCGGATAGGTGTCCACTTCGATCGTCGCTTTCTGGCCGACGTGCATCCTGGTCAGTTCGGTTTCCTTGAAGTTGGCTTCCACCCAGATCGGCGCGGTCGCCACCAGCGGCATCGCGCTCTGGCCGACATTGATGTATTCACCGACCTGCAGATCATGCAGCCCGATGATGCCGTCGACCGGGGCGCGCACTTCCGCGTGCGCGAGATCGAGCTTGGCCTTCGCCAGCATCGCCATCGCACCGCGATAGCCCGGCAGATCCGTCAACGGCGTATGCGAATCACCGCTCAGCACGGCGTTGGCTTCGCTCTGCGAAGCAATCGCGTCGGCCAGATCGGTTTTGGCTTCGGCCACCGCGTGACGCGCGTCATCGAGCATCTTGCGCGAGACCAGCTGCTGGCTCGCCAGTTGCTGCATGCGGGCCAGATCGCGCTGCGCCCACGACAGGGTTTCGCGCGCGGCCTCCACCGAGGTGCCGGCGCCGGTCACCTTGGCGCGGCTGGCGAGCGTGGTGTTGGCGACGTACGCCAGCGTCGCTTCGTTCTGCGCGATGGCCAGTTGCAGCGGTTCGGGATCGATGCGGAACAGCAGATCGCCCTTCTTCACCACCTGGTTCTGGCGCACCGCCACTTCAACCACGCGCCCGCCCACCTGCGGCGCGATCAGGATGCGATCGGCCTTGACGTAAGCGTTGTCGGTGCTGACTTCGCGACTGGAGACGACGTATTCCCAGGCGAAAAAGCCGATCACCGCGGCAGGTGCGGCGATCCACAGCCACAGCGGCACGCGCCGGCGCTTGGGAACGGGAGGTTGGGCCGCCTGTTCGGCGGCGGCGTTGATCTTGGTGGTCATCGTGGTGGGGTCAGGCTTTGCGGAGGGCGGACTCGCCGCGGCTGGCGCGGTCGAGCTGGGAGAGGGTTTCGCGGATCTGCGACAGCACGTTCAAGGTGATCTGGAGTTCTTCTGCGCCGACCTCGGCGAGGCTGTCCTCGCGCAGGCCGGTGGCGACGGCTTCGACTTCGTCCATCAGCGCCGTGGACTGCGGCAGCAGATGGAGACGCCAGCAGCGCCTGTCCTGCGGGTCACTGCGTCGCTCGATGAAGCCGGCTTTCTGCAGGCGATCGATGACACGGCCCACGGCGATCGGCTCCATGTCCATGACATCGGCGAGCGCGGCCTGGGTCAGCCCTTCGCTCTGGTGGATGCGCTTGAGCGCGCGCCACTGCACCCGGGTCAGCCCCAGATGCGCAGCGCGACGATCGAACACACGACCATACAAACGGCTGAGGTCGGCAATGAGATAGCCGAGGCTGGCGGGAGAGCAGGCGTCCGTCATGGCTGCCTATGATATAGATGCTTAGGCAATAATGTAAGAGGCAGGGATTGGAAGGGCCGGGAGCCGGGAGCCGGGAGCCGGGAATCGGGAACTGGGAAGCGGGAATCGGGGAAGCGGGCGGCCGGGGTCGGGATTGGGGAGCCGGGATTTTGGAGAAGGCAGCGGAAGAGAGGATGGATGCTCTCGGACATCGTCTGTGGGAGTTGTAGGAGCGGCTTTGGCCGCGACCGAGAGCTGGCGCGCTAGTGCGTCGCGGCTGGTTCGGCTCCCCTGGCTCCACCAATGGATCCGCCATCCCTGTTCCCGTTCCCTGTTCCCTGTTCCCTGT
>JAEWBY010000086.1 GCA_023390905.1 Pseudomonadota bacterium
AACAACAACTGTTCGACCGGTTCGACGGCCCTGTACCTGGCCGCGCGTGCGGTCCGCGGCGGATTGGCCGATTGCACCTTGGCGCTGGGTTTCGAGAAGATGCAGCCGGGCTCGCTGGGGTCGACGTACGACGACCGGGCCCAGCCGATGGAGAAGCACTTCCTGGCGCTCGCCGAGATCTCGGAGGTGCTCTTCCCGCCGGCGCCGTGGATGTTCGGTGCCGCGGGCCGGGAGCACATGAAGGAATACGGAAGCACCGCAGAGCATTTCGCGAAGATCGGGTACAAGAACCACAAGCACTCGGTGAACAACCCGTACGCACAGTTTCAGGACGAGTACACGCTCGACGACATCCTGGATTCGCGAATGATCTACGACCCTTTGACGAAACTGCAGTGCTCACCGACCTCTGACGGCTCCGGCGCGGCGATTCTGGCCTCCGAAGACTTCGTCGACAGACACGGGCTCGCCGACCGTGCCGTGGAGATCGTGGGTCAAGCCATGACCTCCGACTTCAGTGACAGCTTCGATGGCACCTGTAAGGCGCTGATCGGCTACCACATGAATGTCGCTGCGGCGCAATCGGTCTACGAACAGGCGGGTCTCGGACCTGAGGAGTTTCAGGTGATCGAGCTACACGACTGCTTCTCGGCCAACGAGTTGCTGCTCTATGAAGCGCTGGGCTTGTGCGGTGAAGGCGAGGCTCCGAAACTGATCGACGCAGGGGATACCACCTACGGCGGCAGGTGGGTGGTCAACCCGTCCGGCGGACTGATCTCCAAGGGGCACCCGCTGGGTGCCACCGGGCTGGCGCAGTGCGCCGAATTGACCTGGCAGCTGCGTGGGGACGCCGACAAGCGCCAGGTGAACGGCGTGACCGCCGCGCTGCAGCACAACATCGGTCTCGGCGGCGCCGCCGTCGTCACCGCCTACCAACGCGCCGAACGCTGACGCGCTGACCTCCGAAGACACAACCCGACGACAGGAGTAACACCATGGGACACATCGAAGCCACAAGGGATCTGAGCGCCGCTCCCGAGGAGCTGTGGGCGATCATCTCGGACCCGCAGACCTGGGACAAGTGGTTCACCGTGCACGACAGGTGGCTGGATCAGCCCCCCGCCACGCTCACCCCGGGTGCCCGGCTGACGGCCAAGATCGTGATGCTGAACATGGCCAACAAGATCGAATGGACCGTCAAGGCGGTCGACGCCCCCACCGCGCTGGCGCTCGGCGGCACCGGAATGGCCGGTGTGAAGGCCGATTTCACGTTCACCATCCAACCGTCGGGCGCCGGCTCGACGTTCACCGTCAGTGGTGACTTCGAGGGTGCGCTGGTGAAAGGCGCGCTGGCCAAAGCGGTGGAGAAGGACGGCCTGCGTCAGCTCGACAAGACGCTCAGCCAGCTCGACGAGCTCGCCTCGGCGGCGGTGTGACGTGACGGACACACGCGCGGCGGTGGCCGATCTGGCGTTCGACGACAGCGGTCTGGACACCTGGACAGACGACGATCACTTCGAGGTGACCCGCGAGCGCATCGCCGAATATGCCGCGGCCACAAATGATCCCATCGAGGCGCATCGCAACGGTGATGTCGCGCCGCCCGTGTTCGCCATCGTCCCGGTGTTCGAGTCGATGATGATGCCCACGGTCGACGTACTCCCGGTGGAACTCGTTCCGCGGGTGGTGCACGGGGAACAGGACTTCTACTTCCACCGCCCGATCCGCCCCGGGGACAAGCTGGTGTCCCGCGGAAAGATGATCGGATATGAGGGCCTGGACAACGGTACCCGCGCGGCGATCCTGATCGAGTGCCGGACCGAGGGCGGCGAGCTGGTCAACGAGCAGTACGTGACGTGCTTCGTGCGGGGCTTCAACGCGGGCAAGAAGATCGGCGAGCTCAGCCCGTCGCACAAGTTCGACGAAGCGCTACGGGAGCGGGATCCCCTGGCCCGGGTCGCCCAGCACATCGACCACGACCAGACGTTCCGCTATTCCCCGGCATCCGGTGACCCGATGCCGATCCACCTCGACGAGGAGGTGGCACGCGACGCCGGTCTGCCGGGCATCATCGCACACGGCCTGTGCACCATGGCGTTCACCTCGTGGGCCGTGCTGACCGAGGTCGCCGGCTCGGACGTGGGCCGGCTACGGCGATTCGCCGTGCGGTTCTCGAAGATGGTGCTCCCCGGCGACGATCTCGAGACGTCGATCTGGAAGAGGGACAGCGGCACCGCGGCGGCCGGCGTCACGACCTACCAGTTCGAGACCACCCGGGCCGGCGGCGCCGAAAAGGCAATCACCGACGGTCTTGCCGAGATCGCCGACTGACGAGTCAAAGGAGACACATGATGGGAATGTTGGATGGCCGGGTCGCGGTGATCACCGGCGCGGGTCGCGGCATCGGCCGCGAGCACGCGCTGCTGTTCGCGGCGCAGGGCGCCGCGGTCGTCGTCAACGACCTCGGCGGCAGTAACACCGGTGAGGGCGCCGATGCAGGCCCCGCGCACGAGGTTGTCGCCGAGATCACCGCCAACGGCGGTCGGGCGGTGGCCAACACCGACAGCGTGGCCGACTGGGATGGCGCCAAGCGTGTGGTGCAACAGGCGATCGACGAGTTCGGCCGTCTCGACGTCCTGGTGAACAACGCCGGCATCCTGCGCGATGCGTTCATCGCCGGGATGGCGGAGGACCAGTGGGACGCGGTGATCAACGTCCACCTCAAGGGGCATTTCGCGATGCTTCACCACGCCGCCGCGTACTGGAAGGAACAGTCCAAGGCAGGCGACCAGCCGACCGCGGCGGTGATCAACACCGCATCAGGGTCCGGCGTGACGCTGCCCAATGCCGGTCAGGCGAACTACGGGGCCGCCAAGGCCGGGATCGCCGCACTGACACTGATCGCCGCAGAAGAACTCGAGCGGTACGGGGTGCGGGTCAACGCCATCGCGCCGATCGCGCGGACCCGGCTGACGCTGGCGACGCCGGGCATGGGAGCGCTGATGGCCGAACCCGACGACGGCGAACTGGATTTGTTCGCACCGGCCAACATCTCACCGCTGGTCGGCTATCTGGCGAGCGAGAAGTGCCCTGTCACCGGCAAGGTGTACGCCGTTCAGGGTGGCGCCATCTCGCTGCTCCAAGGCTGGCAGGACGTCGAGACGATCGAGACCGACAAGGTCTGGGAGCTCGACGACATCGCCGCCCGGCTGCCCGGAGCGTAACCGTGTACGAA
>JAEWBY010000029.1 GCA_023390905.1 Pseudomonadota bacterium
CGCCAGCTCCTCGGCGCGCTGGCGATCCTTTTCCGCAAGCGCCTGCTGTTCGGCCAGGTTGCGCGCGCGCGACTCCTCGAGCTTGCGCAGCGCGTCGGCGCGCTCGGCGTCCATGTCGGCCGCGGACATGGGCTGGCCCGCACCCGGCTTGAGGGTGATCTTCTTGCGGGTCACCACTTCGATGGTGCTGCCGCCGGTGCGACCGGCCTTGCCGCTGCCACCCACGGTGATTTCCTGCTTGCGGCTGCGGCTGAGGGTGATCTTGCCCGGCGCGATGACGTCTTCGGCAGGCTTGTCGGCCTTGCCGTGCGCGCGGCGCAGGAAGCCGTGCAGCTTGAGTTTCTCGGCGCTGGTGATCACCTGGTCGGGACCGCTGAACTTCATGCCGGCTTCGGCCAGCTGTTCCAGCAGTTTCTCGACCGGCGTGTTCACCAGTTCGGCCAGCTTGCGGATGGTGGTTTGCTGCGACATTCGGTTTCCGGTGTCATTGGCCGCCAAGGAGGCGGCCGAATCGGTGGATTGTAGGGCGGGCCACGGCCCGCCGGCCAATCAGGCAGCGCAGGCCCATGCCCGCGCTGTGCCCTGCATCATTCGAACCAGTGCTTGCGCGCTTCCATGATCAGCGCCGCCGCGCGCTCCTCGCCGACGCCTTCGATGTCGGCGATCTCGTCGGTGGCGGATTCCGCCAGGTCCTCGCGGGTGCGCACGCCGCGTTCGGCGAGCGCAAAGGCGGTGGTTTCGTCCATGCCGTCGAGCGACAGCAGGTCCTCGGCCGGCTGGTGTTCCTCCAGGTTCTCCTCCGCCGCCAGCGCCTCGTTGAGCAGCGCATCGCGGGCGCGCGAGCGCAGTTCCTCGACGATGTCCTCGTCGAAGCCCTCGACCGCCAGCAGTTCCGCCACCGGCACGTAGGCCACTTCCTCGACCGTGCTGAAGCCTTCGCTGACCAGGATGCCGGCGATTTCCTCGTCCACTTCCAGCTTGTCCATGAACAGCTGGCGGGCCGCGGCCTGCTCGGCCTCGGACTTGGCCTGCACCTGGTCGGCGGTCATCACGTTGAGCTGCCAGCCGGTCAGGCGGCTGGCCAGGCGCACGTTCTGTCCACCGCGGCCAATTGCCTTGGCGAGGTTTTCCTCGGCGACCGCGAGGTCCATCGAGTGCTTGTCCTCGTCGACGATGATCGACTGCACCTCGGCCGGCGCCATCGCGTTGATGACGAACTGGGCGGGGTTGTCGCTCCACAGGATGATGTCCACGCGCTCGCCGTTGAGCTCGTTGGTCACCGCCTGCACGCGCGAACCGCGCATGCCGATGCAGGCGCCGATCGGATCGGTGCGGTTGTCGTGCGCCAGCACCGCGATCTTGGCGCGGTCGCCCGGATCGCGCGCACAGCCCATGATCGACACCAGGCCCTGGCCGACTTCCGGCACCTCCAGCTTGAACAGCTCCATCATGAACTCGGGCGCGGCGCGGCTGATGAACAGCTGCGGCCCGCGCGGCTCGCTGCGCACGTCGAACAGGTAGCCGCGCACGCGGTCGCCGGTGCGCAGCACGTCGCGCGGGATGCCCTTGTCCTTGGAGATGATGGCCTCGGCGTTGCCGCCCAGGTCGACGTAGACATTGCCGCGCTCGACCCGCTTGACCACGCCGGTCACCAGCTCGCCCACGCGGTCCTTCCACGCGTCGACCACCTGCTGGCGTTCGGCCTCCCGGACCCGCTGCACGATCACCTGCTTGGCGGCCTGCGCGGCGATGCGGCCGAACTCCGGGTTCTCGATCTGCTCTTCGATGTAGTCGCCGACCTCGGCTTCTTCGCTCTCGTCCACCGCGTCCATCAGGCGCACCTGGCGGTCGGGCGATTCCATCACCACGTCGTCGGCCACCACTTCCCAGCGGCGGAACGTCTCGTAGCTGCCGTCCTTCGGGTCGATCTGCACGCGCACCAGCACGTCCTGGTCGATGTAGCGCTTCTTCGCCGCCGACGCCAATGCGGCCTCGATGGCCTCCAGGATCACCGACTCCGGCACGCCCTTCTCGGCCGCGACCGCGTCGACGACCAGCAACAGTTCCTTGCTCATGCCCGCTTACTCCGCATCGGGCGACCCGCTGGCCGCCGGCTTGTTGGTTGGATTCTTCTTCGCCGCCGGCACCTTGCCCGCCGCGCCTTTGTTCGATTTCTGCTTGCCTGGCCGCGCATCGCGCCCGGACTTGTCCTGCGCCGGCGCCAGACCCAGCGCCACCCAGTCGGGGACGAGCCGTGCCTTGTCGATGTTCGCCGCCGACGTCGCGAATTCCGCGCCATCGACATCAAACACGATGCTGTCGCCGTCCACCCGCAGGATCCGCCCCTGCAGCCGGCGACGACCCTCCTGCGGCAGCTTCAGGGAGACCTTCGCGCTGTCGCCCACGAAACGGGCGAACTGCGCCGCGCCGAACAGCGGCCGGTCGATCCCGGGCGAGGACACTTCCAGCGTGTAGTTGCCGCTGATCGGATCCTCGACATCGAGCTGCGCGGATACCTCGCGGCTGACCGCCTCGCAGTCCTCGATCCCCACGCTGCGCGCGTCGGCTTCGGCCTGCGGCACGTCGATGTACAGGCGCACGGTGGCGCCGCCCGGTGCGGGAAGGTATTCGATGCCAAGCAACTCCAGCCCCATCGAAGCGATGGTGGGCGAAAGCAGCGCGGCGATGTCGTCGGCCTTGTCTGTCACGTCTTGCCTGCCGGAACTCAACTGTGCGAACGAAAACCCGGAAACGAAAAAAGGGCCCTCTGGGCCCTTTTCCGATGACGCTGGATTGCGAAAGCTTGGAGAGACTTTCGCGGCCCGAGCCTGGTGCCGAAACGCAACACCGAAACTTGGTAGCGGGGGCAGGATTTGAACCTGCGACCTTCGGGTTATGAGCCCGACGAGCTGCCAGACTGCTCCACCCCGCAGCAGAGTCGCGTATTGTAGGGAAGCCATCGCGTCCGTGCAAGCACTTTCATCAAAGTGTTTGCCTGCAACCGTTCACATTGGCCCAAAGGCAGGCCGAGGGCGGGCTGCGCGGTCAGGCCAGCGGAAACGGCGGCCGGATCGTGGCCGCGAGCCGCGTACCCAACCAGACCAGCAGCAGCCCGGCCACCAGCGTCGTGCCAAGGTAGGCAAGGGCCACCCCTGCACGCGGTGCGCGCGCCAGCAGCAGGCATTCCAGCATCAGCGAGGAATAGGTGGTCAGGCCGCCGAGCAGGCCGACGATGAGGAAGGCGCGCCAGTAAAGTGCCTGCGGACCGCGCCCTTCCAGCCAGACTGCCAGGAACCCGATCGCGAACGAACCGACCAGGTTCGCCGCCAACGTACCCCACGGGATGCCTTCGCCCAGCCGTCGCAGCAGCGCACCGCCGAGCCAGAACCGCGCGGCTGAGCCCAGCGCGCCACCGCACATCACCAGGACCAGCTGCTGCCACCAGATCGTCGCCATTGATCCAGTCTAGCGGTCGCGCCCGTCGCGAGCGCGAGCGCGCGCTTCGCGCAAGGCGTCGAGCTTCTCCTTGAGCCTGATTTCCAGGCCGCGCGACACCGGCTGGTAATAGAC
>JAEWBY010000037.1 GCA_023390905.1 Pseudomonadota bacterium
CCACCACGCTGGGCCTGGGCGCGGTGCAGATCAGCGCCGGGCTGGAACATGTGGTCGGCGTGCGGGCTTCGTTCTCGGTCGAACTGATCGTCATCGCGGTCGCGTTCGTGCTCTACATGACCTCCAGTGCGACCGGACTGGATCGCGGGATCAAGTGGCTGTCGAACCTCAACATCGCCACTGCTGCGCTGCTGCTGTTGCTGGTCATCGCGCTGGGGCCGACCGGCTTCATCTTCGAAACCCTCACCACCACCCTCGGCGGTTATCTCAACCAGTTGCCGGCGATGAGCCTGCGCATGGCGCCGTTTTCCCAGACCACGTGGGTCGGTGAATGGACGATCTTCTACTGGGCGTGGTGGATTGCCTGGGCACCGTTCGTGGGCGCGTTCTTCGCACGCATTTCCTACGGACGGACCGTGCGCGAGTTCGTGTTCGGCGTCGTGCTGGGTCCGGCGCTGGTGAGCTTCCTGTGGTTTTCCGCATTCGGCGGCACCGCGCTGTTCCAGCAACTGTTCGGTGGGCTGGATCTGGCTTCGGTGCTGGCGAACGGATACGAACACGTGCTGTTCGCCTCGCTCGGCGGCCTGCCGCTCTCGACGCTGCTGAGCTGGCTGTCGATCTTCCTGCTGCTCAGCTTCTTCGTCACCTCGGCCGATTCGGCCACGCTGGTGCTGGCCAGCATGTCCAGCGAGTCGCAGGCGGATCCGCCGTTGTTCCGGCGCGTGGCCTGGGGCGTCATGCAGGCGGCCATCGCGATCGCGCTGCTCGCCGCGGGGGGCCTGCAGGCGCTGCAGGCGGTGGTGATCGTCGCCGCGCTGCCGTTCGCGCTGCTGCTGGCCGCGGTGCTGTACTCCCTGCGTCGCCTGCTGCTCGATGATCTGCAGGTCATCGAGGAGGAAGAGCGCGAGCTGCATCGCGCCGAACTGCGCTGGTTGCAGCGCGAACGCGACACGCCGACCCATCGCGAAGGGGCGGCCGGCACCGGCGAAGGCCGCGCACCGGATCCCTGACCGCGCACGAGCGGCGAGCGTGCGTCTGCACGCCGCTGCGCACGCCGCCGCGATGCTTTACATCGTGTGCGTCGGCTTGTCCGCGGCGAGCGTGCCGGCCAGCAGGGTTTCGATGCGGTTCTTGATGGCTTCGCCATCGCTGCTTTCCGGGAACTGCACGCCGATGCCGGCGGTGCGCGCGCCCTGTGCGCCGACCGGCGTGACCCACACGACCTTGCCGGCGACCGGCAGGCGTTCGCTGGACTCGGGCAGGGTCAGCAGCAGGAAGACTTCATCGCCCAGGAAATACCGCTTGGGCGTGGGCACGAAAATGCCGCCGTTCTTCACGTAGGGCATGTAGGCGTTGTACAGCGCCGCCTTGTCCTTGACGGCCAACGAGAGGATGCCTTGACGGCCACTGGCTGCACTCATCTGCGTTCCTTATCCCTTCTGCGCCGGACGCCCGCCCATCTGCCGCGTCCACGTCAACAACAATTCGGCCACCGCCAGGTCCGCACGCACCGTGGTGCGCAGCAGATCGCGGGTGCGGTTGGCCGCGTCGAACCAGGCTGCCAGCTTGTTCAATCGCGCCGCGTCGGTCAAGCCGGCATCGCTGGCCTGCGCCAGCGCCAGATCGGCCGCGTGGCGCAGGCGCGCATCGGCGAGCGCATCGGCCGTCCAGCGTTGCGCCATCTGCACGACGCCGGACTTGCCCTGCAACAGGCGATCGAGATCGCGCGCCACTTCGCGGCGCAGCGTGAGGCCGTCTTCACGCAGCCACGCATCGGCCAGGCCGGGGTGACCGCGCGCCGCATCGAGCGCTTCGGTGGCGGTGCTCGGCGAATGCCCTTGCGCTTGCAGCCACTGCAGCGCTTCTTCACGCGGCGGCAGGCGGAATTCGAGTTTCTGGCAGCGGCTGCGGATCGTCGCCGGCAACCGCGCCGGCTGCGCGCTGATCAACCACAGATAGCGGCCCGGCGCGGGCTCCTCCAGCGTCTTGAGCAGGGCGTTGAACGCCGAACGGTTGATCGCATCGGCTGGATCGAGGATGGCCACCTGCGCGGCGCCGTACTGCGGCGTCAGCGCCAGCTTCTGCGACAGTTCACGGATCTGATCGATCACGATCTCGGTGCGCAGCCGGGTGCCGTCCTTGGTGGGCACGAAGGAAATGATCTGCAGATCCGGATGCGTGCCCGCCGCCATCAGTTGCGCGGTGCGCGCAGCCTGCTGCGCATCGCCGCCGGAAAGCACGTGCAGCGCCAGGCGCTCGGCGACGGCGCGCTTGCCGAGCCCGGCCGGGCCGCAGATCAGCAGCCCATGCCCCATGCGTCCGCCATCGAGTGCGGCAATGGCGTGATCGTAGGCGCGCTGCTGCCAGGGTGAAAAATCGGTCGCGCTCATTGCAGGGTATCCAGCGTTTCCAGCCACTGCCACAGTGCATCGCGCACGGCCGCGGCCACCTGCTCGGGCGTCTGGCTGGCATCGATCACGCGGAAGCGCCGAGGCTCGGCGGCAGCGCGCTTGCGGAATCCGTGCCGCACGCGCTCGAAGAAATCGTCCTGCTCGCTTTCGATCCGATCGGGCCACAGATCACGGCCGGCCGCGCGCGCGCGTCCTTCGCGGATGTCCAGATCGAGCAGCAGTGTCAGGCCGGGTTGAACACCGACCGCACGCCGTTCCAGTTCGGCGATCCACTCCACGTCCAGGCCGCGGCCTTCACCCTGATAGGCATAACTGGAATCGGTGAAGCGATCACTGATCACGAAGGCGCCGCGCTGCAATGCCGGGCGGATCACTTCGCGCACGTGCTGCGCGCGCGCGGCGAACATCAGCAGCAGCTCGGTCTCGGCGGCAATCGGTTCGCCTTTTGGATGCAGCAGCAGTTCGCGGATGCGCTCGGCCAGCGGCGTGCCGCCCGGCTCGCGGGTGAGCACGACTTCATGTCCGCGCGCCTGCAACTGATCACGCAACGCGGTGATGGCGCTGGTCTTGCCCGCACCCTCGCCGCCTTCGAGCGAAATGAAATGCGGATACGTGGTGATGGAAGGACTCATCGCGATTGCGCCTGATCCAATGTTTGCCGGCGCACCACCAGATAACGCGCCACCGCCGCGTTGTGCTGCTCCAGCGTGGAGGAGAACACGTGCTTGCCGCTGCCATCGCCCACGGCCACGAAGTACAGCGCATCGCCGGCTTCCGGCTTCACTGCCGCGCGCAGTGCGTCGATGCCCGGCATGGCGATCGGCGTTGGCGGCAGGCCTTCGCGCGTGTAAGTGTTGTACGGCGTATCGGTGAGCAGATCACGCTTGCGGATGTTGCCGTCGTAACTGCTGCCGATGCCGTAGATGACGGTCGGATCGGTCTGCAAGCGCATGCCGATTTTCAGACGCCGCGCGAACACGCCGGCGATTGCCGGGCGTTCCGAAGCGATGCCGGTCTCCTTCTCCACGATGGAAGCCAGGATCAGCGCTTCCTCCGGCGAGGCCAGCGGCGCCTGCGGATCGCGTTCGGCCCATGCGTCGGCCAGCGCCTTTTCCATCGCCGCGTGCGCGCGCTTGAGCACATCGAGATCGCTTTCGCTGCGCGTGTAGACATAGGTCTCCGGCAGGAAGCGGCCTTCCGGATGCTGTCCGGCATGGCCGAGCGCCGCCATCAGCTCGGCGTCGCTCATCCGCGCGGTGGACTGTTTCAGCGGCGTCGCCGCCTTCAGCGCGTTGCGCAGTTGGCGGATGTTCCAGCCTTCGACGATGGTGAAGCGATAGCTCAGCGTCCTGCCATCGCGCATGCGGGTGAGCAGGTCGCGCGGAGTCGTGCCCGGCGTGAGGCCGTATTCGCCGACCTTGAGCTTGCCGGCGGCATCGAGCTGGCGCGCGAGCAGTTGCCATTCGATGTCGCTGCCGTCCTGCACGCCCTGCGCGCGCAGCTTGCGCAGCACGCTGGCGAAGGAGTCGCCGGAGGCAATCTCGATCGCCTGCTTGTCCTGCACGCCGCTCAGTGGCTGATCGGCGAAACCTTGGTAGCGCTGCCACAGCCAACCACCGGCGGCCGCCGCCACCAGCGCCAGCAGCAACAACACCAGGAGAATATTGCGGCAACCGCGTTTGCAACCTGAGGCCACGGCGTTCTCGGCAGGAATCGGGAAACAGGAGGATACCGGGTCATCCCGGACGGGGCGATGTTGACAGGGCGGAAGAAGCTCGAGGCCATCTCCAGGTCCGTGCAGACCTTGGCCTCGACGCTGTCGGGGCTCGCTCCCTACGATTCCAGCGCCTTGAGCAGGCCGCGCGCCTTGGCGCGGGTTTCGTCGAGTTCCCTGGCGGCGATGGAATCGGCCACGATGCCGGCGCCGGTGCGGAAGCGCACTTCGGTACCGTCTTGCGCAGGCAGCACTTCGGCGCTGCGGATCAGGATGTTGAGGTCGAGATCGCCATCGCGGTTGAGCCAGCCGAACGCGCCGGTGTACGCGCCTCGCGCCACGTTCTCCAGCTCGGCGATGATCTGCATGCAGCGCACCTTGGGACAGCCGGTGATGGTGCCGCCGGGAAAGGTCGCGCGGATGACGTCGCCGGGCGTGGCATCGGCGCGCAGGCGTCCACGCACGTTGCTGACGATGTGGTGCACGTGCGCATAGCTTTCGACCGTCATCAGCTCATCGACCTGCACGCTGCCCGGTTCGCACACGCGGCCGAGATCGTTGCGTTCGAGATCGATCAGCATCACGTGTTCGGCGCGTTCCTTCGGATGGCCGACCAGTTCGCGGATGCGCGCGGCATCGTCATCGCCCGGAAAGCGCGGGCGCGTGCCGGCGATGGGGCGTGTCTCCACCACCTCGCCACGCACCGAAACCAGGCGTTCGGGCGAGGAGCTGACCACCGCCCAGTCTGCATGCGCGAACAGGCCGGCGAACGGCGCGGGATTGGCCGTGCGCAGGCGTGCATACAACGCGGCCGGTTCGAGCGGCGCATCGAAGTGCGCCGTCCATGCGCGCGAGAGGTTGACCTGGAAGATGTCGCCGGCGGCGAGGTAATCAAGGATGCGTGTCACGCCATCGGTGAAACGATCCGGATCGTCCTCCTCGATGCGCGGCGATTGCCACACGGGAAAATCCGCCGCGGCGGGCGCAGCGAGATCCTGCAGGATGCGATCGAGCAGGTCCGCGTGCCCCGGCTCGGCGATTGCCACGCATTGGCCGCTGCTGCGATCGCGCAGGAGGGCGGCGGGACAGCGCAGCGCGACCGCAACCGGCATCGCGGACCTGTCATTGCGTGGTGGCAGGTGCAGGACCGGTTCGATTTCACCCGCCAGCTCGTAACCCAGCAACAACGCCCAGCCGCCGCGGAACGGCCAGCGCGGCTCTTCGCGCGCGATCCTCGCGGCCTGCCAGTGGCGATCGAGCACATCGAGAAAACCGCCCGGCTGCGGCACGCCGCGGAGATCGTGCACCTGGCCGTCCTGCCACAGCGCGAATCCTTCGCCCTCGCGCGCGACCAGCAGCAGATCCCAGCGTCCCTGCGCGGTGCCGGAGGCCACCGATTCCAGCAGCACCGGATAACGCGACGGCGCACGCCGATGCAGCGCGAGCAGATCCAGATCGGCGGGCAATGCGCGGGTTTCGATCATGTGATGCGCGTGTGGCCTTGGGTTGGGCTTCCGGATGACAAAGCAATGCCGGTAGGTGCAGGGACGGATGAAACACGCGGCTCCGAAAAAGTCAGGGAGCCGCTTTCACGACTCCCTTTGCGACTCCCGGTTGCCGGCTCTCAGATCCGCCGGAACACCAGCGTCCCGTTGGTGCCGCCGAAGCCGAAACCGTTGGACACGGCGATGTCGATCTTCTTCTCGCGGGCAGTGTGCGGCACGTAATCGAGATCGCAGCCTTCGCCCGGATTGTCGAGGTTGATGGTCGGCGGAATGATGCCGTGGTGGATCGCCAGCACCGAGAAGATCGCTTCGGCGCCACCGGCCGCACCCAGCAGGTGTCCGGTCATCGACTTGGTCGAACTGACCATGATCCGGTACGCGTGATCGCCCAGCGCGCGCTTGAGCGCCAGCGTTTCGGCCAGGTCGCCCAGCGGCGTGGACGTGCCGTGCGCGTTGAGGTATTCGACCTGCTCGGCATTCAGACCGGCGTCCTTCAGTGCAGCCACCAGGCAGCGTGCCGGACCTTCACCGTTTTCGCTCGGTGCGGTCATGTGGTGTGCATCGGAACTTGCGCCGAAGCCGGCCAGTTCCGCGTAGATGCGGGCGCCACGCGCCCGGGCGTGTTCGTATTCTTCCAGGATCAGCACGCCGGCGCCGTCGCCGAGCACGAAGCCGTCGCGATCGCGATCCCAGGGACGCGAGGCGCGGGCCGGCTCGTCATTGCGGGTGGACATCGCCTTCATCGAGCAGAAACCGGCCATCGACGTCGGCGAAGACCCCAGCTCCGCGCCGCCGGCCACCATCACGTCGGCATCGCCGTACTGGATGGCGCGCATCGCGATGCCGATCGAATGGTTCGAGGTGGCGCAGGCCGATACGACCGAATAGCTCGGGCCCTTGAGCCCCTTCAGGATCGAGAGCTGGCCCGGCAGCATGTTGATGATCGTGCTGGGCACATAGAACGGCGAGACCTTGCGCGGGCCGCCTTCGTGCAGCTTGATCGTCTGTTCCTCGATGCCGTGGATGCCGCCGATGCCGGAACCGACGATCGCGCCGATCCGCTCGGCGTTGGCTTCGGTGATCTCCAGGCCCGAATCATCCAGCGCCATGAACGAGGCGGCGATGCCGTAATGGATGAAGGGATCCATCTTCTTCGCGTCCTTGGGCGACACGAAGTCGGCTGGATCGAAGTTGCGGATCTCGCCGGCGATCTGGGTGGTGAAGCCGGTGGTATCGAACGAGGTGACCGGGCCGATGCCCGAGCGTCCGTTGACGATGCCATCCCAGCTGGTGGCCATGTCATTGCCCAGCGGCGACACCAGGCCCATTCCGGTAACAACGACGCGACGACGCTGGCTCATGGAGGGTTCCTCGAATTCGGTTTGCTTGAATGCATCCGGGCGCGCGTTGCGCGGGGATGCGATCGTCGGGCCAGGATGCTTGCTGGCCCCGGGCGGATGCGCGCGCGGCGCGATCGTCCGGCCCCACACATGCACAGGGCCGCATCAGCGGCCCCGGCACCGTCCCTTGCGGGCACGTGATTACGCCTTGACGTGCGCCTTGACGTAGTCGATGGCCTGCTGCACCGAAGTGATCTTCTCGGCTTCCTCGTCAGGAATTTCGCACTCGAACTCTTCTTCCAGCGCCATCACCAGTTCAACGGTGTCCAGCGAGTCGGCGCCAAGATCATCGACGAACGATGCGCTGTTGGTGACTTCCTCTTCCTTCACGCCGAGTTGTTCGACGACGATTTTCTTGACGCGTTCTTCGATGCTGCTCATTGGGATATCGCTCCAGACGGAGATGGGTGACTAGTAGATATTGCCAGCGCACAACCGGCAAACCGGGGGATAGTGTAGTGGAAACCGGGGACGCCGGGCAGATGCCAGAAACCGTCCTGCGATCAACCACTTACAGCTAACTTGTTTACGGCATGTACATGCCGCCGTTGACGTGCAGGGTCTCGCCGGTGATGTACGCGCCGGCCGGGCCGCCCAGGAACGCCACCGCCTGCGCGATGTCCGACGGCGTGCCCAGGCGGCCGAGCGCGATCTGCTGCACCAGCGCGTTGCGCGCGTCTTCGGGCAGAGCGCGGGTCATGTCAGTGTCGATGAAACCGGGCGCGACCACGTTGACGGTGACGCCGCGGCTGCCGATTTCCCTGGCCAGCGATTTGGAGAAGGCGATGATGCCGGCCTTGGCGGCGGCGTAGTTGGCCTGCCCTGCGTTGCCGATCACGCCGACCACCGAAGCGATGTTGATGATGCGGCCCTTGCGCGCCTTCATCATCCCGCGCATCACCGCCTTGGACGTGCGGTAGACGCTGGTCAGGTTGGTGTCGAGGATCGCCTGCCAGTCTTCGTCCTTCATCCGCATCAGCAGGTTGTCGCGGGTGATGCCGGCATTGTTGACGAGGATGGAGATGGGGCCGAACTGCTTGCCGATCTCTTCGATCAGGGCTTCGGTCGCGGCCGCGTCGGTGACGTCGAGCTCACGGCCGTGGCCGCCGCGCTCGGCCAGGCGTTCGCCGATGGCCTGCGCGCCGCCGGCGCTGGTCGCGGTGCCGATGACGGTCGCGCCCTGTGCGGCCAGTTCGTCGGCAATCGCCGCACCGATGCCGCGGCTGGCGCCGGTGACCAGCGCGATTTCGCCCTGCAATGGCTTGCTCATGGAATCCTCGTGGAAGAAGTTCGGCGATCTCGCCGGATGGTAACGCCTCAGGCCCAGTCGGTACGCGCGGCTTCGAAGTCGCCGCTGGCGCCAATCGCGCGGGCGTCCAGCGACTTGTCGATGCGCTTGACCAGCCCGGTCAGCACCTTGCCCGGTCCGCATTCGGCGATGCGCGTGATGCCCTGCCCGGCCAGCGCCTGCACGCAGTCGGTCCAGCGCACCGGCAGATACAACTGGCGCACCAGTGCGGCGCGCAGATCGTCCAGCGATGCATGTATCTGCGCGTCGACGTTCTGCACCACCGGGATCGCCGGCGCCTGCCATGACAGCCCCGCCATGACCTCGGCCAGCCGGTTGGCCGCTTCGCGCATCAAGGGCGTATGCGAGGGCACGCTGACCGCAAGCTTCACCACCTTGCGCACGCCGCGTTCGCCCAGCAGGGCGATTGCACGATCGACCGCCACGGTATCGCCGCCGATGACGATCTGGCCCGGCGAGTTGTAGTTCGCCGGCACGACCACGCGGGAGTCCGACGCCTGCGTGCAGACCTCGGCCACGACGGCATCTTCGGCGCCGAGCACGGCGGCCATCGCACCGACGCCTTCGGGTGCGGCGTCCTGCATCAGTTGTCCACGCAAGCGCACCAGATGCGCGCCATCACGCAGCGAGACTGCACCGGACGCCACCAGCGCGGTGTATTCGCCCAGGCTGTGGCCCGCGAGCAGCGCAGGCCGTGCGCCGCCCTGCTGCCGCCACGCGCGCCACACGGCAATACCGGCGGCAAGCAGCGCCGGTTGCGTGTATTCGGTGCGGTTGAGCATTTCCTCGGGGCCGCCCTGCGAGAGCGCCCACAGATCCACGCCCGCACCCTCGGACGCTTCCACGAACGTCTCGCGCACGATCGCGTGCTGCTCGGACAGTTCGGCGAGCATGCCCACGGACTGCGATCCCTGGCCGGGAAAGACGAATGCGAGTTGCGTCGAAGTCATGGGGAACCGGTCGAAAAAACGAGCGGCGATGATACGTGCGAATACGCCGGATTGTCTGTACTCAGGCGTATGCGACACCGCCATGCGTGCGTGCAGGACGCGCGGCGATGCGTGGTTGCGCCCGGCGTCGGCGCGCGTGGTCGGCCGTGGATGCAAACAAAAAAGGGACACCCGATCGCTGATCGCGGTGTCCCTTTCGCGGCCGCTGCGCGCGGCACGGACTCATCAGTAGCGCAGCAGCGCCGAACCCCAGGTGAAACCGCCACCGAATGCTTCCAGCAGCAGCAACTGGCCGCGCTGCACGCGACCGGAACGGATCGCGGCATCCAGCGCCAGCGGCACCGAGCCCGACGAGGTGTTGCCGTGCTTGTCGACGGTGACGATCACGTTGTCCATCGGCATGTCCAGCCGCTTGGCCGTGGCTTCAATGATGCGCAGGTTGGCCTGGTGCGGAATCAGCCAGTCCAGATCGTGCTTGTCCAGGCCGTTGGCCTCGAGGGTTTCATCCACCACGCCATCCAGCGCCTTGACGGCGTACTTGAAGACGTCGTTGCCCTTCATGTTGATGCGGATGCCGTTGTTCGGCGCATCGTTGTCGAAACCGGCGGAAACACCGACCGGATTCCACAGCAGTTCCTTCTTGCTGCCGTCGGCGTGCAGATGGGTGCTGAGCACGCCGGTTTCGCTGTCGGCCTTGAGCACGACGGCGCCGGCGCCGTCGCCGAACAGCACGCAGCTGGTGCGCTCGGTCCAGTCGACGATGCGGCTGAGCGTTTCGGTGCCGATGACCAGCGCGGTCTTCACGTCGCCGCAGCGGATGAACTTGTCGGCCACGCTGAGCGCGTAGATGAAGCCCGAACAGGCAGCGTTGACGTCCATCGCCGCGCAGCCTTCGGCGCCCAGGCGGGCCTGGATGAGGCAGGCGGTGGACGGGAAGATCAGATCCGGCGTGGTCGTGCCGACCACGATCATGTCGATTTCCGAGGCAGCGACACCGGCGGCTTCAAGCGCGCGCAGCGCCGCCTGGTAGCCGAGATCGCCAGCGGTCTCACCCTCGGCGGCGATGTGGCGCTCGCGGATGCCGGTGCGCGTCTGGATCCATTCGTCGCTGGTATCGACCATGCGCGCCAGATCGTCATTGGTCAGCACTTTTTCCGGCAGATAGCTGCCCGTGCCGGCGATACGCGCGTAGATGCGCCCGTTGGACTGCGGCTGGGTCATGCCCGCTCCCGTTGCTGGCCCGCAACGGGGCCTGGATACCACGACGATGACGGAAGGCGCGCCCGATCAAAGGACGCGCCCGGCAGCATCAATCTTCTTCGACGACGCTGGTCTTGGTCGCGATGACCTTCTTGCCGCGGTAGTAGCCGTCGGCGGTCACGTGGTGGCGCAGGTGGGTTTCACCGCTGGTCGGATCGGTGGACAGCTGCTTGGCGGTCAGGGCGTCATGCGAACGACGCTGACCACGGCGGGACGGGGTGACACGGGATTTCTGCACAGCCATGGGATTGCTCCAGCTCCAACTCTTGAATGAATCTGCGTTCTTGGGTGACCGCGGGGCGGCTACTTCTTTTTCAGCCCGGCCAGCGCCGCGAACGGACTGGCCTTGGCCACTTCTTCCTGATCCGGCGACCAGTCACGCTCCACCGCCTCCGATTCCGGATCCACCGGAACCACCGGAACGGCGAGGACCAGTTCGTCCTCCACCAGATCCCGGGGGTGCAGCATGCCGTCCTCCGGCACCAGCAATGCTTCGTAATCCGGTGGCAACGCGGCTTCATCGGCCTCGTCGCGCACCAGGCCCAGCCGCTGGACCATACTGACCGGAAGCAGGAAACGCTGCAGGCTGCGCTGGCACACCAGCGGCAACTCCGCCTCGATCCTCAACTCCACGTAAGGCACCTGCAGCGCATCGCGATCGAACTCGATCGTGTAGCGTGCGTCACCGTCGGTATCGTTCAGCAGGCCCTGCAAGCGCGTCATGGACGACAGCGGCAGGCGACCTTCGAAACTGCGCCGTGCCGCGACCATGCGCCAAGCATCGAGCATCTCGGGCGTATTCGCGGACATAAGCCGCTGAATGTTAAGGACTGCACGCGGACCTGTCAAACACGGCCGTGGGCGGGCCCGGGATTGCCCGGCGTGGCGACCGGCCGCAGACTGCCAGCCCGCCCTGCCCCGGCCGCCCGCCATGATGCCATTGCTGCTCGCCTCCACCTCGCGTTACCGCCGGGAGCTGCTCGAGCGCCTGCGCCTGCCCTTCCATGTGGCCCGGCCGGAGGTCGATGAGACCCCGCGGCCCGGCGAGGCCCCGTCCGCACTGGCGGTCCGGCTGGCCCGGGCCAAGGCGGCCGCCATCACGGTGCAGTACCCGGACGCCTGGATCATCGGCTCGGACCAGGTCGCCGAGCTCGACGGTGCGGCCATCGGCAAGCCGGGCCACCGTGATGGCGCGATCGCGCAATTGGAAGCGATGGCCGGGCGCGAGGTCCACTTCCACACGGCGGTGTGCGTGATGCGCCAGGATGGTCGCTGTTTCCAGGAAACCGATCTGACCCGCGTGCGTTTCCGCTCGCTGAGCGCGGCGGAGATCGAGCGTTACGTGGACATCGAACAGCCGTTCGACTGCGCGGGCAGTTTCAAGAGCGAGGGACTGGGCATCACGCTGTTCGATGCGGTGGAATCACGCGATCCCACGGCACTGATCGGATTGCCGCTGATCGCCGTGTCGCGTCTGCTGCGCGACGCCGGGTTCGCACTGCCCTGACGCAACGGAAACCTCACGCCGGCCCGCGCTCCGCGCCACGCGATCATTCGATGCGGATGCGCTGTTCGGCCCAGCGCTCGCGGCTGCCATCGCCACCGATGATCTCCAGGCCGAGCCAGTGCTCGCCGCGCAGGTCCTGGCCGAGCTGCACCCGCGCCTGGAACCCGATGCGCGTGCCATTCGGATCGCGCGACCGGCCACGATAGAAGTCGCGCACCAGCCATGCATCGTCCGAACCATACTGCGCCTTGGCCACCGGCTTGCCATCGAGCGTGATGTTGACCGCCTTGACGCCGACGCCTTCCTTCAAGGCCCAGCCGTCCACCTCGAACGAGCCGCTGACCGAAGCACCGGGCTTGGGCGTGTTGACGTAAGCGATCGCGGGCGCGACGCACGGCCCGGGCCGGCGACGGCCGTCGAGCTGGAACAGCAGGAAGCGCTGCGCACCGCGATCGATGTTCACGACTTCCGGCGCGGGCAGTGGTCCCAGCCGATCGCACAGGCTCTGGTAGTGATTCACCAGTTGCCGGAGCTTGACGTCGGTGGAACTGATGACCAGCAGGGTCGGCTGGCCCGGCAGCCCGTCACGCTGGAGTTCCCACAGTTTCAACTGCGGCGCGCGGCCATGCTTCACGTTGAGTGGATGATCGAGCACGAGGATGTCGGGCCGATCCAGATGGAAGCCCAGTTCCGCGCCGATCTTGAAGTTGTCCGCGAGTATCCGCGTGCCCGCCGGCATGCGCGCGTGCCTGTGGCCGACCTGTCCGGCCAGTTGTTCCCAGCCGGCGAAGTTGTACGGGTAGTACTTGGAACCGGCGGTGCGTTCGCGCCACGCCGGAATCGACACGATCAGGTAGTACGCCAGCATGCCGATGACGCCCACCCCCGCCAGCGCCCAGGTCGCGCGTCGCCAGATCGGCGGCCAGCGACGCAGCAGCATCGGCACGGCGACGATCAGTGCGAGATAACCGGGCAGTGTCCAGTGGAAGCTCACGCGTTCGACATCGGCGAAGAAACCCAGCACGAAAAAACCCAGCGTCGAGACCGCGCCGAGCATGCCGAAATACCGCCATTGCGCGGGCATGCCGTCATCGCGCGCGAACGCGGCCCTGGCCGTCATCAGCAGCGCGAGGAACAGCAACGGTGTCACCATCAGCGCCTGGATCAGCACGAACCACAAGCCGCTGCTCTGGAACGACCAGGGATGGCGATCGATGAGCTGGAAACGCAGGCCCGCGTCGGCGTACTGGAGGTTCCATCCAATCAACGGCACCCACGCGGCCACGCCGACCGCGAGTGCGACCCACACCCGCGCATCGCGCAACATGCGGCGGCCTTCAGGCAGCAGCAACAGCGCGATGAAGCCCACGCCAATCACGCCGAGAAAGCGATAGTGGCTGAGCGCGCCCATCGCCAGGCCGATGGCCAGTTCGAGCGCGGATGTGGCATCCACTTCGCGCAGCAGCCGCGCGCCGGCGTCCAGGCAGATCACGGTGGCCAGCGCCATCGGCACGTCCGGCAGGGCCAGCAGGCCCAGCGTGCCGGACAGCGGCATCACCACCACCAGGATGCCGGCCTGCCATCCGGCCGCTTCATCGAACCAGCGCCGCGTGATGTGCGCGATCAGCCACGGCATCAGCGCGGCCATCAGCAGGAACGGCGCGCGCAGTGCCAGCACATGCTGTCCGCCCAGCGCCGTGCCCAATCGGGTCAGCCACGCCGTCAGCCCCGGCAGATCCGAATACGCCGCCGCCAGATGGCGCCCTTCCTGCCAATAGAAGGCCTCGTCGACGAACAACGGCAGGCGCGAAGCAATCACGACCTTGATCACGGTTGCGATGGCCCAGATCGTCAGGAAGGCCTTCCGCGTACGTTCCACATCCTGCATGCCGCTACACTTCCTCGTCCGCTGCCAATGAGTTGATGCATGACCGTGCCGCCGCCGATCCCGACCATGCTATCCGATGCGCTGCGAGAGTCGCTCAAGCGTGCGCAGGAACAAGTGAATGCGCTCGTTTTGGGCAAACCCCACGAAGTGCGGCTGGCGTTCGTGGCCTTGCTCTCCGACGGACACCTGCTGATCGAGGATTTGCCGGGCCTGGGCAAGACCACGCTCGCGCATGCGCTCGCCGCTACCCTGGGCCTGTCGTTCCAGCGCGTGCAGTTCACCTCGGATCTGTTGCCCGCCGATGTGCTGGGCGTGTCGGTGTACGACGGGCCGTCGCGGCAGTTCCAGTTCCATCCGGGCCCGGTATTCACGCAGGTGCTGCTGGCCGACGAGATCAACCGCGCGCCGCCGCGCACGCAGAGCGCGCTGCTCGAGGCGATGGCCGAGCATCAGGTCACGCTCGATGGCGTGACTCATGCCCTGCCGGATCCATTCTTCGTCATCGCCACGCAGAACCCGGTCGATCTCTCGGGCACGTATCCCTTGCCGGACTCCCAGCTTGATCGCTTCCTGCTGCGGCTCGCCCTCGGCTATCCGAATGCCGAGGCGGAGCGTTCGCTGCTGGCGGGCACGGATCGGCGCACGCTGATCGCACAGACGCTGCCGCTGCTTTCTTCCGAAGACGTGATCGCACTGCGTGATGCGGTGAACCGGATCCACGCCAGCGATGCGCTGATCACCTACGTGCAGGCGCTGCTCGCACGCAGCCGCCATCATCCGGGCGTGCGCGTGGGCCTGTCGCCGCGTGCGGGCATCGCACTGCTGCGCGCCGCGCGTGCCTATGCGCTGCTGCTGGGTCGCAACCACGTATTGCCGGAGGACATCCAGGCGCTGTTCGCCGCCGTCGCCGCGCATCGGCTGGTCGCCGAGGCCGAAGCCGATTCCACGGCCGCACTCGCCAAGGCGATCCTGCACTCGGTGTCGGTGGACTGAAGTGTCGAGCCGGCCCGTGCGCGCTTCCTGGCGACGGCGCATGTCCCTGCTGGCGCGACCGCGCCAGGCCGAAACGCTTCCGGTGCAACTGGACCGCCGCCGCGTCTACGTGCTGCCGACCGCGTTCGGCCTTTTTTACGCCGCGCTGGTATTGGCGATGCTGCTCGGTGCGCTCAACTACAACAACAATCCGGCCCTGCTGATGGCGTTGCTGCTCGCGGCCACCGGTCTGGCGAGCCTGATTGCCGCCCACCTGCAGTTGTCCGGGATTCGGCTGGAAAGCCTGTCGGCCGATCCCGTTCCCGCCGGACAACCGCTGTCCCTGCATCTGGCATTCGGCGCGCGCGATCGGCGCACGCGCCGCGGCCTGCGGTTGGACTGCGCGGGGTCGGTGGCCAACTTCGATCTCGGTGCGGGGGAACCGGCACTGGCCGTGCTGGCGCTGCCCACCGAGCGGCGCGGATGGCTCGAACCCGGGCGCATCCGTCTGTGGACGACCCAGCCGCTGGGCCTGGCGCGCGCGTGGTCATGGTTCTGGCCCGGGACCGCGCTGCTGGTGTATCCGGCCGCCGAACCGCACGGGCCTCCGCTGCCGGATCACAACGGCGGTGGCGCACGGGCGCGCCTGCAACCCGCAGGCGATGACGTGCATCACCTGCGGCCGTATCGCGTCGGCGATCCCTTGCGCGCGATCGCATGGAAGCCCTCGGCGCGGCGCGACCTCCTGCTGGTGCGGGAATTCGAGCAACCGGTCGGGCGCGAGATCGAACTGGACTGGTCATCGCTGGACGCGCTGTCGTACGAACACCGCATCGCCCGGCTCGCGCACTGGATCACGCTGGCCGAACGCGAAGGCCGCCGCTACCGCCTGCGTCTGCCGGGGCAACCCGCGCTGGGTCCGGGCCAGGGGGCCGGCCACCGCCATCTCTGCCTGCGCGCACTGGCGCTGCTGCCGCACGTCGATGGCCGCTGATCGCACACCGTCGCTGGATGGCGCGAGCCGGCTGTGGGCACTGGCCGCGTCGGCCGCCTGTCTGTTGCCTCTGCTGCTGCAATTGCCGTGGCTGGTGGCGGCAGGCAGCGCGCTGCTTGGTGTGCTGACGGCCACGCTGTCGTGGCGGCGGCCGATGCCGGCGATCCTCCGGTTGGTGCTCGCGGTGGCGATCCTGGCGATCGTCGCCAATGCGATGGGTTTCCGCTTTGGCCGTGACACCGGCTGCGCACTGCTGACCGCGCTGCTCGCCATCAAACCTTCCGAAACCTCGACCCTGCGCGATGCGCGCAGCCTGCTCGGCTTCGCCTTGTTCGCGCCCTTCGCGGCCTTCCTGTTGGATCAGGGCCCGCTGACGCTCGTGCTGTCCGGCATCGGCATCATCGCGGCGTTGCTGGCGCTGGGCCGGCTGGCCGATGCGGAAGCCGCGATCACCACGACGGTTCCGCTACGCCAGCGCCTGTGGTTGATCGGTCGCCTGATCCTGATCGGGCTGCCGCTGATCGGCGTGGCGTTCTGGTTGTTCCCGCGCTTCGCATCGCCGCTGTGGGGCGTGCCCGGCAAGGCAATCGCCACGCCCGGTCTGTCCGAGCGCATGTCACCGGGTGGATGGCTGGATCTGATGTCCGATGATCGCCCCGCCCTGCGCGTGCAGTTTTTCGGAAGCCCGCCGCGCCAGCAGGAGATGTACTGGCGCGCGATGGTGTTGTGGGACTTCGATGGTCGCAGTTGGACGCGTTCTCCAATGATCGCGTCGTTGCCGGCCGCACCGGTGCGCGAGGCCGCGACACGCTGGGACTACGAGATATCGGTCGAGCCGAACGAGCAGCGCTGGCTGACCTCGCTCGACGTACCGTCGGCGGCGCCGGACGGTACGCGCCTGGATCACGATCGGACGCTGGTCAGCGATCGGCCGCTGACGTCACTGACGCGGTGGCGCATGGCCTCGGCCATGCCACAGACATTCGACACCGGTTTGCCGCAAGACATCCGTGACCGTGCGTTGCGATTGCCCGACGGTTTCAATCCGCGAACGCGTGCGCTGGCCGCCACGTGGCGGGCGCAGGCCGGTCGTGATGACGAGGCGATCATCCGTCGCGCCATGCAGTGGATCCGCTCGGATTTCATTTACACCCTCGACACTCCGCTGCCGGGCCGCGACGCGGTCGACGAGTTTCTGTTCACCCAGAAGCGCGGGTACTGCGAGCACTTCAGCTCCAGCTTCACGGTGCTGATGCGCGCGGCCGGAATTCCGGCGCGGGTCGTGGTCGGTTACGCGGGCGGATATCGCAACGGCCTCGGCGATTACTGGCTGGTGCGCAATCAGGACGCGCACGCGTGGTCGGAAGTCTGGCTGGCCGGGCGTGGCTGGGTGCGCGTGGATCCCACCGCGGCCGTCGCGCCCGAACGCATCTACGACACCATCGATGATCGCGACGGTGTCGATGGCGCGGCAGAAACCGCCGGCGCCACGCTGTTCGACGTCAGCGACTGGCTGCGCCGCAACTGGAATGATCTGGTCCTGGGATTCGACGCGCGCAGGCAGGAAGCCCTCCTGCAGGGACTGGGCCTGCCGCGCCTGGAACAGCGCCGGCTGGCGCTGCTGTTCGCGCTGATGGCGGTGCTCAGCCTGCTTGTCATGGGCTGGCTGCTGGCACGCGGCGAACGCGAACGCGATCCGCTGCTGCGTGCCTGGCATCGCTTGGGCCGGCGCTACCGGCGCCACGGCCTGGCGCCGGAACCGCACGAACCGGCGCTGGCCTGGGCCCGGCGCGTGGCCGCATCCGCATCCGGCGACGCAGAACTCATTTTGCTCAGCCAGCGTTTCGCCGCCGCGCGCTACGCTCCGGGGGAAAGCGACATTCCCGCCCTGGTGCGCGATATTCGGCGTCATCGCCCCGTGACCCGCACCCGGTCCAGGCAGCCAACCGGAGATCCGCCATGAAATTTCGTTCGTTGTTGCTGATCGGCGCGGTCGCCCTGCTGGGCGCCTGTGCCAGCGCGCCCCAACCCCTGCAGGGCACGTTCACGCAGGTCACGCCGCGCGATGCCACCGCCGGCGCGCAGGTCGGTTCGCAGGTCCGCTGGGGCGGCCGCATCATCGAGACCACCCCGGGCCAGGACAGCACCTGCTTCCAGATGGTCTCCCGCCCGCTCAATGCGACCGGCCGGCCGTCGAGCTCGGAGCCGGACAACACCGATGGGCGTTTCCTCGCCTGCCGTGCCGGATTCTACGACCCGGCCGTGTTCGCACCGGGCCGTGAAGTGACCTTCGTCGGTCGCGTCGAGAGTTTCGAGAACACGCGCATCGGCGAATACGACTATCGCCTGCCGAAGGTCAGCGCCGACGTGGTGTACCTCTGGCCGGAAGTGCGCGAGGTCGAAGTCGTCCGCTCGCCGTTCTACGACCCCTTCTGGGGCCCGTACTGGGGCCCGCGCTGGGGTTACTGGGGCTGGTGGTAAAGCACCGGCGCACGAAAAAGCCGCTCATCGAGCGGCTTTTTTTTTGCACGAATCAACGACCGGGCGTGCCGAAATGCCCGAGCGGCGCGCCGGCGAGCAGATGCAGATGCAGGTGGAACACCGTCTGCCCGGCATGTTCGCGGCAATTGATCACCACGCGGTAGCCATCCTCGGCCAGCCCCTGCTCGCGCGCGTACTTCGCCGCGGCCAGCACGAGCTTGCCGACCAGTTCGACATGCGAGGGCTGCAGATCATCCAGAGTCGGAATCAGCTCGTTCTTCGGAACGAAGAGCACGTGCACCGGCGCCTGCGGTGCGATGTCCTTGAAGCCGAGGACATCCTCATCTTCATGGACGATGGTGGCGGGAATTTCGCGACGGATGATCTTGCCGAACAGGGTGTCGTTCATGGGCGGGATTCGGGATTGGCAATTGGGGATTCGCAGGAGCATACCGCCGCGCACGTCAAACCACTCGCTAAAGCGCTTGTGGTCATTATTGCGAATCCCGAATTCCCTCTCCCGTCTCCCGGCCCTCAAACCATTTCACTGCGCGAGCCGAAGGCATGTGAGAGCGTGCCGCGATCGACGAATTCCAGCTCGCCGCCCAGCGGTACGCCGTGCGCGAGGCGGCTGGGCTTGACCTGATGCTGGCGGGCCAGTTGCGCCAGATAGTGCGCGGTCGCTTCGCCCTCGACGGTCGGATTGGTGGCGATGATGAGTTCGCTGACCTCGCCCTCGGCCAGCCTCGCGGCCAGTGCATCGAGGCCGAGTTCGCGCGGGCCTATGCCATCCAGCGGCGACAGCCGGCCCTGCAGGACGAAATAGACGCCGCGGTATCCGGTGGCCTGCTCGATCGCCAGACGATCGGCCGGCGATTCGACCGCGCACAGCAGATGGCGATCGCGGCTGGCGCTGGCACAGATCGCGCACAGTTCGCCCTCGGTGAAATCGCGGCATTGCTTGCAATGGCCGATCCGTTCCAGGGCCAGGGCGAGAGTTCCGGACAATCGCGTGCCGCCCTCGCGCTCGCGTTCGAGCAGGTGATAGGCCATGCGCTGGGCGGTCTTCTGGCCCACGCCAGGCAGCACGCGCAGCGCGTCAATCAGTTGTTCGAGCAGTGTCGACATGGATGGAAGGGGTCCGGCGATTCATCCAGCGGCAGGCGTCCGGCCAAGCGACCCGCTCGATTCCGCTCCCGTCTCTTCGATTCCCCTGCCCCTCAGAACGGCAGCTTCATGCCCGGCGGCATCGGCATGCCAGCGGTGGCCGCGCCCATGCGCGCCTTGGATTCGGCATCGACCTTGTTCGATGCATCGTTGAACGCGGCGGCGACCAGATCCTCGAGCATTTCCTGATCACCGAGCACGGAGGGATCGATGCGGATTTTCCTGCACTCCTTGGCGCCGGTGAGGGTCACGCTGACCATGCCGCCACCCGCGTTGCCGGTGACTTCCAGCTTGGCGAGTTCTTCCTGGGCGCGCTGCAGGTTTTCCTGCATCTTCTGCGCCTGCTGCATCAACTGGGCGATGTTTCCACGCATGTTCTTTACTCTTCGAATGGACGGATGGAATCCGGTACGACCTTCGCGCCGTGTTGCTGGATCAGGCGCTGCACGTCCGGGTGGTTCATGAAATCCTGCTCGGCCGCGACCTGCTGCTCGCTGCGCTGGCGATCGCTGCGTTCGCGCAGCGTTTCAGTGGCATGGCGCGCGGTGTGGAAAACGATTTTCGGCGCGGCGCCGTAACGCTGCGCGATGGCCTCGCCGAGATCGCGCACGCTGCGCTCCGAGCGCAGGTAATCGAAGCCCGGCTCCAGCGACAGTTGCAGCACGCCGTCGCTGTAACCGGCAAACGCGGCGTTTTCGATCAACTGCCGGGTCGCGCCCTTGAGTTCGTTGCTGCTGGCGAAGTGCAGCCAGACATCGGCGTTGGTGATGCCGATGTCCGATGACGCGCTGAACTCGGCCTCGGCCGGGCGCGGGGATTCCTCGGCCTTCTTCAAGGCAGGGGGCGGCGCCATCGCTTGCGAAGGCGCGATGACCGGGCTGGCGGCTGCGGCATGCGCGGCAGGTGGCGACATCGCGGCGATCGCTGGCGCACGCGCACGCGCCGTCGCAGGCGGTTCGGAAGGCCACGGCGGCGTATCGTCGGCCACCGTGCGAGGGGTCACCGGTGCGACACCCGCGCCGCGCGCGGCGGCCGGCTCCGGGGACCGTTGGGCCGTGCCGGCGGAAGGTTCCTGCTTGAGTTCACCGGCAGCAGCGGGACGGAACGCCAGCATGCGCAGCACGCTCATTTCGAATCCGGCGCGCGCGCTCGGCGCCAGCGGAAGATCGCGGCGTCCGCTCAACGCCATCTGGTACCAGAGTTGCACGACTTCCGGTTGCAGGCGAGCGGCGAAGCGTTCGCCATCCACGCCTTCACCATCGAGCTGCGCGCCGGGCACCAGTTGCCTGACCTGGATGCGGTGCAACGCTTCGGCCAGTGCTTCGAGCACGCCATCCCAATCGGGCGAGAAATCGGCCAGCGACGCGACCACTTGCAACAGGCGCTCGCCATCGCCTTCGGCAAGCGCGTCGAGCATCGCGCCGACCTGCGTGCGATCGACCGTGCCCAGCATCGTGCGCACACCGTCGTCGCGCAGCGCGCCGCCAGCGTAGGCGATGGCCTGATCCAGCAACGAAAGGCCGTCGCGCAGGCTGCCGTCGGCCGCGCGCGCGATCTGGCGCACCGCACCCTCATCGGCCTCGATGCCCTCGGCCTGCAGGATTCTGCTGATCTGCCCGCCAATCTGCGGCTCGTCCAGACGCTTGAGATTGAACTGCAGGCAGCGCGAGAGCACCGTCACCGGCAGCTTCTGCGGATCGGTGGTGGCCAGCAGGAACTTCACGTGTTCCGGCGGCTCTTCCAGCGTCTTGAGCAGCGCGTTGAACGCGGCCTTCGACAGCATGTGCACTTCGTCGATCAGGTAGACCTTGAACTTGCCGCGGGACGGCATGTACTGCGCGTTCTCGATGACCTCGCGCACATCGTCCACGCCGGTATTGGACGCGGCGTCGATTTCCAGCAGATCGATGTAGCGGCCGGCGTCGATGTCCAGGCAGGCCGCGCATTCACCGCACGGATCGGCGCTGGTGCCGCGCTCGCAGTTCAGCGACTTGGCGAAGATGCGCGCGATGGTGGTCTTGCCGACGCCACGCGTGCCGGTGAACAGGAAAGCATGATGGACGCGGCCGGTATCCAGCGCATTGCTCAGCGCACGGACGACGTGTTCCTGCCCCACCAGTTCGGCGAAACGCTTGGGACGCCACTTGCGGGCGAGAACGAGATAACTCATGGAAGGATTCTGCCATACCCGGCCTGATTGCCGGCTCGTGGAGGCGCGGGCGGCGCGTCGCGCAGCACAATGCCGGGCGCTGACAGGCGATGACCCCGCCGGTTGACCTCGGCGCCCGCATCAGTCGATACCGTTGCTGCCTTCCGGCCCTGGCGGGGTTTTCAACCTAGCGTCGCGAGGGACCGACGGGGTCACCATAGACGAGGGCCGCGCACGCGCGGCCCGTGGAACTGGCGGAGAGAGGGGGATTCGAACCCCCGAAGCGCGGTTTAGACGCTTACACACTTTCCAGGCGTGCTCCTTCAACCACTCGGACACCTCTCCGGGTCCTGCGGGCTTGGCCTGCAGGCAGCGGACCATTTTACGTGTTTTCGGGCGCGCGGCCAAGGCACATCGAACGACGTGGCCGTCAGAGCGGCTTCGTCAGGGGATGGTGGTCGGCCGAACAGCTCAGGGAACGAACGCAATCGCGCCCGGTTCGCGGCCGGTGACCCAGTAGTCGATCACCTTCGCCTGTTGCGTATCGACCACGGCGATGCGGTCGGCGCCGCTGATCGCGACATAGGCGCGCGGGCCGCGCGGATCGATGGCGATGCCGATCGGCAGTGCTCCCCGGCCCAGCGCGGTGTCCCCCAATGGCAGATCCGGGCGGGTGAGCGGCACACGGGCGATCAGCAGCTTGTTGCCGGCATCGAACACCTGCAGTTCAGCACTGCGCGCATTGACCACGTAGGCGCGACGACCGTCCAGCGAGAATGCGATCCGCAGCGGAAAGCCGCGGCTAGACATGCGCCGCCGGATTGCCAGCGTCCGGGGATCGTGCACGGTGATCGTGCCCTCGTCGCGGTTGGCCACCCACAGTTCGTTCGCGCCCGGACGCAATGCCATCCCTTCGGCGCCGCGCCCGGCGGCATGTTCGATCCGGCGGCCACTGTCGAGTTCGATGCGCGTGACCGTGCCCTTGGCGATCGCGCTGACCCACGCGATTCGGCCGCTCGGGTCCACCTCCAGCATGTGGACCACGCCGTCCCCGACAGGGAACACCTGCTTCACCTGGCCGCGCTCGGGATCCACGCGCAGCAGGCTGCCGCTGCCCTCGGTGGTGACCAGCACATCGCCATCGGGCAGGAAACGCAGATCATGCGGCGCCCCGTGCAGGCCGAGATCAATGCGGCGCGTCGGCGTGCCCGTGTCCAGATCCAGCACCGACAAGGTATTCCCACTCACCAGGCTGCCGTAGTTGCTGACCACGGCGATGCTGCGCACCGGGTCCACCGCGATCTGGTGCGGCGCGTCGCCGGTGCGATGTTCGCCACGCTTGCGCCCGTTGTCCGCCGACAGCCGCCAGACGGTGTCGGCGGACTGGTTGCTCACCAGCAGATCCACGCCCCGCGCCGGCGCAACCGCGAGCGAGGCCAGGCACGTCGCCGCCACGATGCCACGCATGCCGATCCGCACGCGTCAGCCTTCCCCGCCGGGATGCAGCCAGGCGTGGTCGCCCTCGACATAGCGCTCGTGCTTCCAGATCGGCACGCGCGCCTTGACCTCGTCGATGATCCAGCGACACGCATCGAAGGCCGCGCCGCGATGGCCGGCGCTCACGCCGACCCACACCGCCATGTCGCCGAGCGCGAGTTCGCCGATGCGATGCACGCAGCGCGCATCGAGGATGTCGAAGCGTTGCCGCGCCTGCTCGATGATGCGTTGCCCTTCCTTCGCGGCCAGTTCGACGTAGGACTCATAGTGCAGGCCGCGCACCGCGCGGCCGTCGTTGTGATCGCGCACCCAGCCCTCGAAGCTGGCGAACGCACCCGCGCGCGGATCACGCAGCGCCTCGCGCAGTGCGCGGACGTCTATCTCCGAGTCAATCAGTGCGAACGCCGCGTCCATCGATCACCCTCCGCTCACCGGCGGAATCAGCGCGATCTCGCTGCCATCGCGCACCGCCGCATCCCAATCGGAAAAATCGCCGTCCATCGCCACGCGCAGGTGCGCTGGCGTCCAGCGGAACGCATGGCGCGCGCGCACTTCTTCGTAGAGATCGCGCAGGCAGGGCGCGGAGGTGTGCACGATTTCCTCGGCCATGCCGGCCGCATCGCGCAGGCTGGCGAAATAGCGCAACGTCACCTGTTTCATCCGAGCGTTCCGATGTCGTGGCGGCCGCCGCGCTTGCCCAGCAGGCGGGCCGGGCCGAGCACGATGTCGTGCGAGAGCGCCTTGCACATGTCGTAGACGGTCAGCGCCGCCACCGTCGCACCGGTCAATGCTTCCATTTCCACGCCGGTGCGGTGGGTCGTCCTGACCCGGCATTCGATGCGCAGACGATCGGTCTCGCACCATTCGACGCTCAGCCGGCAGCCGTCGATCGGCAGCGGATGGCAGAACGGAATCAGCTCGTGCGTGCGCTTGACCGCCATCGTGCCGGCGATGATCGCCGTATCGACGATGCCACCCTTGGCGCTGCGCAGTCCGTTCTCGCGCAATTGCGCGGCGACCTGCGGCGGAAACGCGACGAAGCATTCGGCATGGGCTTCGCGGGCGGTCGTGGCCTTGGATGACACGTCCACCATCGCCGGCCGGCCGTCCTCATCCAGATGGGTCAATGTCGGAGAGTCTTTCATGCGGGCATGGTAGCGCCCGCAGCCGACGACGGCGACGCCCGATCAGCCACCGATGAGGTACATCTCGACGTGCCTGCGCGGGGCGTCCCGACGGCCGCGCACTTCGCTGTAGCGATCCGCGCGCGCGGCCCACAGCCGTGCCATGCGGGCAACCAGTGCGTCCTCGCCCTCGGCCAGGGCCGGTTTCAGATCGAGGCCGTCGGCCGCGAACAGGCAGGTGTAGAGCTGGCCGTCGGCGGAAACGCGCGCGCGGTGGCAGTCACCGCAGAACGGCGCGCTGACCGAACTGACGAAGCCGATTTCCCCGGCGCCATCATCGTAGGCGTAGCGTTCGGCGACTTCCCCGCGATACTGCGCGTCCAGCGGATGCACCGGCCAGCGCGCGCCGATCCGCTCGCGCAGTTCGGCCGATGGGACCATCTGCTCGTGACGCCAGCCGTTGCGCGTGCCCACGTCCATGAACTCGATGAAACGCACCACGTGCCCGCTGTCGCGGAAATGCGCCAGCAAGGGAAGGACTTCGCCTTCGTTGACGCCGCGCTGCACGACGCAATTGATCTTGATCCGATCGAAGCCGGCGGCCACGGCCGCGTCGATGCCGGCCAGCACGTCCTCGACGCGTCCGCGCCCGCCCGACATGGCGGAAAACACCTGCGGGTCCAGCGCGTCGAGACTCACCGTCAGCCGGTGCAGGCCGGCATCGCGCAACGCGCGCGCCTGGGTGCGCAGCAGGCTGCCGTTGGTGGTGAGGGTCAGATCCTCCAGCCCGGCAATCGGCGAGAGGCGCGCCACCAGATCCGGCAGGTTGCGGCGCAGCAATGGTTCCCCGCCGGTCAGCCGCAGCTTGCTCACGCCCAGCCGCACGAACGCCCGCACCAGCGTTTCGATCTGATCGAAGGACAGCCGCGAGGCAGAATCGAATCCGTAGTCATCCGGCACGCGATCGGCCGGCATGCAGTAGCCGCAGCGGAAATTGCAGGCTTCGATCACCGACAGGCGCAGATCGCGCAGCGGCCGCCCCAGCCGATCGACCGGACCCGGCGATTCCGGCAGCCCGTTCATGACAGCCCCGAAGGCAACAGCGGTGCGCGCAGATCGAGCCACTCGCCCGGCGCGGCGACGCGATGCCCGCGCGCGCGCAGCGCCTCGCCATCGGCCACGCTGGCATAGTGGTAGAGCACGCAGCGGGCGAGCAGGTCGCGCGGATATTCGCGCTCCAGATCCTCGATGCCGCTATGGGACGGATTGCCGTGCAGCGCGCAATCGTGCGCGATGAGTTCATCGGCATCGGCATGACGGGCCAGCATTTCCGGAATCGGGCGCGTATCGCCGGTCCATACCAGGCTGCCCGGCAAACGCAGGCCGAACGCGGTGTCCGGCCAGTGATGGCGTACGGGGAACACATCCAGCCGCAGGCCCTGGTGCCAGAACGCCGGCCCCACCGGAATCAACTGGAAAGCGTCCCAGAAATTTGCACCGCCCTCGGCCAGTACGTTCGGATACTCGCCGATGCGCTGGTGCAGCCACGGCACCACCGGGGCCGGCACGTACAAGCGCACGCGTCCGCGCTGTGCGGGATCGAAATAGCTGCCGACGAACAGGCGCTCGAAGCCGGCCACATGATCCAGATGCACGTGGGTGATGAAGAGCGCGCGCGGCCATTGGCCGTAATGCTCGAGGAAGGCCGTCAGCCCTTCACCGCCGCAATCGATCGTCAGCCACGGTTCGCCCGCGTGCTCGATGGTCGCCATCGCCGAGCCCAGACCGACCGCGGTCGCGCTGCCGACGCCATGGAATCGCAGCCGCCAGTCCATGCTCAGACTCCCTTTGCCCAGGCCTGATCGTAGGCGCGACGCAGGTGCGCGAAATCGGCGCGCACCTGCTCCACGCTGCGCGACTGGCGGGTCTTGATCAGCGAGCGGGCAAGCCGCGCGAGGTTGTGTTCGCGCCAGGCCGTGGCGGGAATGCGCAGCCGCCCGCGATCGAAATCGATCAGCCAGCCGCGTCCCTGCGCGTTGAACAGGATGTTGTGCGCATTGAGATCGGCATGCTGGAGGCCGGCGCGATGGAAGCGCGCGATCAGGCGGCCGCTCTCTTCCCAGGGCGCATCGCCCTGTTCGGCCAGGCGCGCCAGCGAGGTGACGTTTTCCAGGCGTTCCATCAGTATCGCCGCACGGTAGAACATGCCCTCGTGGACGTACTGCGCTGCCACCGGCTGCGGCACCGGCAGCCCGCGCGCCAGCAGCGCGCGCATCAGGCGGAATTCGGCGAAGCTGCGCGTGCGATCCGGACCGTGCCACAGATAGCGATCGCGGCTCAACCGCGACGCGAGCCCGCCGCGCAGGTAATGGCGCAGCACGCAGCGGCTGGAGGGCGCATCGATGAACCACGCACCGCCCCGCCCGCCTTCGTCCACCGGCCGCGCACGATCGCCCCACTTCTCGGGCGCGAACCAGTCCGGATTGGCCTGACGCATGTGCTGCCGATCGAACAGGATCGCGCCGTAGCCGCGACCTTCGCGAAAAGGGGTCAGGGATTCCGAGGCGTCGAAACGGACCATGCCCGGAGTTTAGAGCCTGTCATCACGAGGGGATAGGGATACGGGCCTGTGCAAAGGCGTCGGCTTCTTCACCACGCGCCGCATGGCCCGCTCACGCATGCTCACCTGCCGGCATCGCACTACACTGACCGCATCGTGCCGCGCGTGCGGCCATCCATCATCGGAATCCCTATCCGTGCCTTCCGCACCTGCTTCGATCTGCCTGCTGCGTCTTTCCGCCCTGGGTGACGTCACCCACGTGGTCCCCCTGGTGCGCACCCTGCAGCGGCACTGGCCGTCCACGCGGCTGCACTGGGTCATCGACAAGGCCGGATTCAAGCTGCTGGAAGGGCTGGAGGGCGTCAGCTTCCACGTCTATGACAAGCGCAGCGGGCTGGCCGGCATGCGCGCGCTGCGTCGGGAATTTCCCGCCGGGGGCTTCGAGGTGCTGTTGCAGATGCAGGTGGCGCTGCGCGCGAACGTGCTGTCGGCCTTCATCCCCGCACGCCGCCGCGTGGGCTATGACCGCGCGCGCTCCAAGGATCTGCATGGCCTGTTCATCAACGAACGCATCGCCGATCGCCCGGGCATCCATGTGCTCGACGCCATCGGCAGTTTCTGCGAGCCGCTCGGGCTGGTGCAGGACGCGGTGATCTGGAACCTGCCCTATTCCGCGCAGGATCGCCAATGGGCGCAGGCGCAGTGGCCGCAGGACGGAATCCCCGTGCTGATGATCTCGCCTTGTTCGAGCCATGTCCGGCGCAACTGGTTCGCCGATCGCTACGCGGCGCTGGCCGATCACGCCGCCGCGCGCGGCTGGCGCATCGTGCTGTGCGGTGGCCGCAGCGATCTGGAGCGCAGCACGGCCGATGCCATCCTCGCGGCGATGAAGGCGCCGGCGCTGGACCTGGTGGGCAAGGACACGCTCAAGCAGTTGCCCGCGCTGCTCGAGCGCGCGGATCTGCTGGTGACGCCGGATTCGGGCCCGATGCATATCGGCAACGCGGTGGGGGCCAAGGTGCTCGGCCTGCACGCGGCCAGCAATCCGCTGCGCAGCGGGCCATATTCGAACGTGCGCTATTGCGTGGATCGGTATGACGATGCGGCGCGCAGATATCTCGGCAAGCCGGCCGCAGAGCTCAAATGGGGCACGAAAATCGAGTTCGACGACGTGATGCAGTTGATCACGGTCGAGGATGCGATCGCCGCGTTCGAACGTTACCGCGCCGATCACCCACGCTGAGGTTCACATGTCGCTCGGTGCACTGCTTGGAATCGAATTACCGCTATTGCAGGCGCCGATGGCGGGCGTGCAGGACAGCGCACTGGCCGTGGCGGTGTGTCGCGCCGGCGGCCTGGGGGCGCTGCCGTGCGCGATGCTCTCGGCCGATCGCATCCGCGAAGAAGTCCACGCGATCCGCGCGCAGACCAGTGCACCCTTCAACCTCAATTTCTTCTGCCACGCGGATCCGCCGCCTGATCCGGATCGCGATGCGGCGTGGATCGCGCGGCTCGCACCTGACTATGCGGCGTTGGGCATTCGGCCACCGGCGACACTGGATGCAGGCGCACGGCGGCCCTTCGATGAAACCGCGCTCGAACTGCTGAAGGAATTGCGCCCGCCGGTCGTCAGCTTTCATTTCGGCCTGCCCCCGCCGCATCTGCTCGCGCCGCTGCGCCAATGGGGCTGCCGCATCCTGTCGTCGGCGACCACGGTCGAAGAAGGCCGCTGGCTGGAACGGCATGGCGTGGACGCCGTCATCGCGCAGGGCTGGGAGGCCGGCGGGCACCGCGCGGTATTCCTGGGCAACCTGCTGGACCCGCAACCCGGAACGTTCGCGCTGGTGCCGCAACTGGTGAAGGCATTGAACGTGCCGATCATCGCGGCCGGCGGCGTCGCCGATGCGGCCAGTGTGTCCGCGGCGATCGCACTGGGCGCGCACGGCGTGCAGGTCGGCACCAGTTACCTGCTCTGCGACGAGACACGCACGAGTACGGTGCACCGCCAAGCACTGCGCGATCCGCATGCCTCGACCGTGGTAACGAACATACTGACCGGCCGGCCCGCGCGCGGCATCGTCAATCACGCGATCCGGCAATGGGGCCCGGTGGATCCGCAGGCGCCACCGTTTCCGCGCGCGGCTTCGGCGATGGCGGCGTTGCGCACGGCCGCCGAGGCACGCGGATCCGGGGATTATTCAGTGCTGTGGGCCGGCCAGAACCGCAGCGGCTGCCGCGCGATCCCGGCCGAACGACTGACGCGCGAACTGGCGCGCGGGCTGGGGCCTCAGGGCGTCGCGCCGGTCCTGTAATCCTGGTAGGACTTTTCCTCGACATAGCTGGAGCCCAGCGCGAGGTTGATGTCCTTCTTGATGCGCGCGCGTTCGTCGTTCTCGAAGTAGACACTGCGCGCCAGGCGCACGAATTCCTCATCGAACGCCTGCGCCTTCTCCTTGACGCGGATATCGTCCTCGATCACCCAAAGTCGCTCATTGACGGCCTTCAGTTGCGCACGCAGTTCGGCGATGTTGTGGCCGGCGGCCGGATGCGCCATCCAGGTCTTTTCGAGCGCGGCCAGTTCATTGCGCACATTGGCCAGCTTGGCCGGATCGCTCATGCGCTCGGACTTGATCTGGAGAATGGCGATCTTGTCGAGCAACTCGCCAAAGGAAACGGGGACCAGGATTTCGGACATGTCGAACGGCCGTGCAGACGGGAACGCACAGTCTACCGGAAGCTCCGTTCCGGGCCGTCATGGCCGCGGGCACGGCCGACGCGTAACATGCGGCCCACGTTTCCAAGGGTTATCGAAATGGACCATCAGTCTCCGCGCGTCATCGTGACGGGCGCGTTCGGCGCGCTGGGCTGCGTCGTGGCCGATGCGCTCGTGCAATCGGGCGCGCGCGTGGCGTGCGTGGATCATGCGCAGCCGCCCGAACATTCGTCCGCGCTGCGTGCGATTGGAGGGGTCGATCTGGCCGACGCCGACGCCGCCACGGGCGCGATCGCCGAAGCCGTCGGAGCCCTGGGTGGGCTCGACGCGTTGATCAACATCGCCGGTGGTTTCCAATGGGAAACCGTGGGCGAAGGCAGCCTCGACACCTGGGATCGCCTGTATCGGCTCAATCTGCGCACGGCCGTGGCCGCCAGCCAGGCCGCGCTGCCGCACCTGCTTGCATCGGGCGGCGGACGCATCGTCAACATCGGCGCCAACGCGGCCACGCGCGCGGCCACCGGCATGGGCGCGTATGCGGCCTCCAAGGCCGGCGTGGCCCGCCTGACCGAGGCCATGGCCGAGGAATTCAAGGATCGCGGCATCACCGTGAACGCGCTGCTGCCGAGCATTCTCGACACGCCCGCCAATCGCCGCGACATGCCCGACGCCGATCCCGCGCGCTGGGTGACGCCGCAACAACTGGCCGGCGTCGTGCGGTTCCTGCTGTCCGAACCGGCGGCCGCGATCACCGGCGCATTGATTCCGGTGACCGGACGGGTCTGAGCACGTCGCGGTCGTTCGCCGTGCGTTGCTGCGCGGGTTCGCATGCATGCAACCGCTGCGCGGTTGTCGAACCGGAGGCTTCATCAAATCCTGCCTCATCGCCAAATACGCGAAAGCCCCCTTGCGGGGGCTCTTGCGTATCTGGCGGAGAGGGAGGGATTCGAACCCTCGATACGCTATTAACGTATGCCTGATTTCGAGTCAGGTACATTCAACCACTCTGCCACCTCTCCGGTGGTCCCCGGCTCGGCCGGGGTCGTGAATGATACGTGTCGCGGTCGCGCACGACAAGCCGAATCCACGTTCCGGACGGTTTTGTGCGCAATCACTGAACCGTGACGGCGCGCGGCTTGCCGGATGTCCGTTTCGCCCGGATCATTCCGTATCTACGGGCAGGGGAAACTTCTGCTCCCGCAGACAGGACATCATGATCGAATTCGGGCACATCACCCACGTAGGCCTCCGCCGGGAACTGAACGAGGACACCTACTATGGCGACAGCGAGCTGGGGTTGTGGCTGGTCGCCGACGGAATGGGAGGACATGCCTGCGGCGAAGTCGCCAGCGCGCTGGCGCGCGAGACCATCGTCCGCGAGATCCGCGATGGCACCCCGCTGCACCAGGCGATCCGCATCGCCGACGAGGAAATCATCCGCACTTCCCGGCGGCGCAACGATACGCTGCCGATGGGCACGACCGTCGTGGCCGCGCGCGTGCAGGGCAACCGGTTCGAAGTCGCCTGGGTCGGCGACAGCCGGGCCTATCTGTGGCGCGATGGACAGCTCGCGCAGTTGAGCCAGGATCACAGCTACGTGCAGGAACTGATTGCGCAGGGCTCGCTTACCAGCGAGCAGGCGCGCAGCCATCCGCACCGCAACGTGGTCACCCAGGCACTGGGCGTCACCGACCCCAATCATCTGAACGTGGAAACGCTCACCGGCGAACTGCGCCCGGGCATGCAGATCCTGCTGTGCAGCGACGGCCTGACCGAAGAAGTGGACGATCGCAGCATCGCCGAGACCTTGCGGCTGGCCGAATGCAGCGCGCAGGAATGCGTCGATTGCCTGATCGCCGCCGCGCTGGATGGCGGCGGTTCGGACAACGTCACTGCGATCCTGGTGCGCTGCCACTGAGGCAGCGCGCGCCATCGCTCAGACGGCGATGGCGTCGGCTTCCACCGGGGCCGGTTCGATTTCGTCCCAGATCGCGCTGCCTCCGGCCTTCTTGCGCAGTTTCTCCAGCCGCGCCGCGTGCGCCGCGAGTTCGGCCTCGCTGGGCCGCACCTGCGGGCGCGGCCCGACCGCCAACGCACTGAAATCCACCGTGACGGCGACCGTGGCCCCGGTCGCGTCGTCCACGCCGCCGAAGCCGATCTCGCTCTGGCCCGAGGTCAGCGCCAGATAGACATCGCACAGCAACTGCGCATCGAGCAACGCGCCATGCAACTGGCGGTGCGTGTTGTCGACGCCGAGCCGCTTGCACAGCGCATCGAGCGAATTGCGCTGGCCGGGAAAGCGCTGACGGGCCAGCAGCAGTGAATCCTCGACGGTCACGCGATCGGCCAGCCGGCCGTAATGTTCGCCCAGGCGCGAGAGTTCGTAATCGATGAAGCCGACGTCGAAGGCCGCGTTGTGGATGATCAGCTCGGCGCCGTCGATGAACTGCAGGAACTCGTCGACAATCTGCGCGAACACGGGTTTGTCCGAAAGAAAATCCAGACTCAGGCCGGTGACTTCCGCCGCTCCCTGTTCGAAGTCGCGCTGCGGATGGATGTACTGATGATAGGTGCGCCCGGTGGGCCGGCGTTCGACCAGTTCAACGCAACCGATTTCGACGATGCGGTTGCCCTTCTTCCACTCCAGGCCGGTGGTTTCGGTGTCGAGGATGATCTGCCTCATGCGTTCGATCCCCGTGGCGGTTGCCAACCGAACAGATGCAGTTCGATGTCGTCGGCCGACAGCCTGACCGGTTCCCGGTACGCGAAGCCCATCGCACGCAGGCAACGGATGGACGCGGCATTTTCCGGATCCACGACCGCGAGCACTTCATCCAGGCCCAGCCGCGCGTGCGCATCACCGAGCACGGCCAGACCGGCCTCTGCGACATAACCCAGGCCGCGGTAGCGCGGCAGCAGCGCGTAGCCGAGATCCGGGCCGGGCAATGCGGCACGGCGCACCAGCCCGCACATGCCGAGCGACGCGCCATCGTGCTTGCGCTCAATGCGGTACAGGCCGTGGCCGTTGGCGCGATAGCTCGCGATCGGGCCTTCGCGCAGGTAATGAGCCGCCTGTTCCAGATCCCGCACACCGCGGTCGCCAATGAAACGGAGGAAGTCGGCATCGTTCAGCAGATCCAGCACCAAGCGGCGATCATCCTGCGAATCGTCGGACAACTGGCACAGGCGGAGGCGCTCGGTTTCGAGCACGGTGTTGTATTCCATGCGCATCACCTTACCGCGACACGGTCGCGGAAGCTAAGCGCGGCCGTGCGGGCCAGCAGGTCGACGCGCTCGTTGTCCGGATCGCCGTTGTGTCCACGCACCCAGTGCCATTCGATCCGGTGCCGGCTGGCGGCAGCGTGCAGGCGCTCCCACAGATCGCGGTTCTTCACCGGATCACCCGCGGCTGTCTTCCAGTTGCGGCGGATCCAGTTCGGCATCCATTCGGTGATGCCCTGCCGCACATACTGCGAATCGATGTAGAGCGCGACCACGCAGGGCTCGGTGAGCGTTTCCAGCGCGACGATGGCCGCCATCAGTTCCATGCGGTTGTTGGTGGTGTCCGGTTCGCCGCCGGAAAGCTCGTGCTCCTTCTGCTGGTATCGCAGCAGCGCGGCCCAGCCGCCGGGGCCGGGATTGCCGAGGCACGAGCCGTCGGTGTGGATGCTGATGTGCTTCATGCGTGTTCTGATCAGGCCGGCGCCGCGCCGGCGTTCCAGGCGCGGCGGACCGAGGTGGGGGGAATGATGGCGACCGCCCGCTTCTCGGCGTCGAGGACGCAGACGGCGCGCAGTCGGTTGGACGACAAACCCGGACCGCCGTGGGGTGAGGTCCGCCACACCGGTCCCAGGTACTGCTCCGATGCGGGCGGCAGGTGCAAACCGAGCTGGCGCAGCCGCTCCTGCCAGTGGCCGACTTCGCGCGCGCCGATGGCATGGCCGCTCCATCGAAAACGATACGGACTCAACGGATTGAGGGTGAACATCAGCAGCCGCCCGCCCGGCGCCAGCACGCGCACGGATTCCTCGATGAGGGCACCTGGGTCACCCTCGCACAGGTGTTGCACCACCACGCTGCCGAAGGATTCACTCGGCAGCGGAAGCGGCAGGCCGCAGCGGACGTCGCCGGTGAATCCGGTACCGTCGGTCCATAGCTGGAGACGCCGCGCGGCGGGGACGGAAGGCGGCTGCTCCGGAGCATCGCTGGCCAGAAGGGCCAACCACAACACCGGCTGGGCAGGCCGGCCGGTCAACCAGTGATGGGCCACCCCGCGCTCCTGCGCCAGCAGCATCCGGCCTCGCCCGCCGCCAAACCACGCCTGGGCATCGGGTTGACGGCTGAATGCGAAGGCAGGCATGTTCGGAATTGTAGTGGACGCCGCCGTCATCGTCCCGGTTCCGTCGCCCATGCGCCTGCTTGCCCTGCCCGCCTTTGAAGACAATTACATCTGGGCTCTGGCCGACGACGACGGCGATGCGCTGATCATCGATCCGGGCGACGCGGCGCCGGTACTGGCGGCTCAGGCGCAGGGGCTGTGGCCGGCCGCCGTGCTGTTGACCCATCACCACGGGGATCATGCCGGGGGAGTACCGGCGCTGCGCGAGCGCTGGCCCACCCTGCCCGTCTACGGGCCCGAAGACGAGCGCATTCCGGGAGACATCGTGCGGGTCGGCGGGGGTGAACGCGTGTCGGTGAAGCGCTGGACGCTCGAGGTCCTCGCCGTGCCCGGCCACACGCGCAGCCACGTCGCCTACTTCGGCGGGGCCGGAGAGCCGTATCTGTTCTGCGGCGACACCCTGTTCAGCCTGGGGTGCGGGCGGATGTTCGAAGGTACGCCCCCCCAGATGCTGGCATCATTGGACCGGCTCGCCGCCCTTCCCGGGCAGACCGCCGTCTGTTGCGGCCACGAATACACGCTCGCCAACGGCGCATTCGCGCGCGTCGTCGAACCCGCCAACGCGGCGCTGCGCCGCCGAATCGAGGAAGTCCAGACCATGCGCCAGGCCGGCCGCCCCAGTCTGCCCTCCACCCTGCAGCAGGAACGGGACACCAATCCCTTCCTGCGCGTGGACCGCCCGTCCGTGCGGGCGGCGGTCGCGCACCGCCTCGGGCGCGAGCCGAAGGATCGCGTGGAAACCTTCGCCGAACTGCGGCGCTGGAAGGACGAATTCCGCGCATGAGTGGGCGCGTGCGGAAACGCAGCGGCCATCGCAGGCGCCGGCCGTTGGCCATGGCGCTGCTGCTGGCGCTGGCATGTGCGGGGGCCACCGCGCACGCGCAGGAAACCGCGACCGCTTCACCCGAATCGCCGTCACCCGACATGGGTGCCGGCACCCGCAGCGGCCAGGACATCTACCGCGCGTTCCGCGAGGGATTGGCCGATCCGGAATGCGATGCCGATGCCAGCGCCGGACGATGGAAGAAGCAGTTCGCGCATGCGCCGGCACAACTGGCGCGCACGAGCGATGACGTGCTGCCGTTGTTCGGATACGTGGTGGATGCGCTGCGCGAAGCACAACTGCCCACCGAGTTCGCGCTGATCCCCTTCGTCGAGAGCGGCTATCGTCCGGGTGCGCGCAACAGCAGCGGACCCAGCGGGCTGTGGCAGTTCGTCGCCATCACGGCCCGCAACCATGGGGTCCCGATGCGCGCCGGCTACGACGGCCGGTTGTCGCCGGTGGATTCGACACGTGCGGCCATCCGCTATCTGAAGACGCTGCACGGGATGTTCGGCGGTGACTGGCGACTGACGGTCATGGCGTACAACGCTGGCGAATACCGCCTGCTCCAATCGCTGCGCCGTGCCGGCATGAATGCCTCCAATGCCGATCCTTCCCGCCTGCCCGGCCTCGCGCCGGTCACCCACGCCTACGTGCAGAAGCTGCACGCACTGGCCTGCATCTTCGAACAGGCCGATGATCGCGGGGAATGGCTCGATCGCCTGGACCGGCCCGTGCCGTTGCTGGCTGAGCATGAACTCCCCCGGCAAACGCCCAGCCTCGATCACTGGGCGCGCGATCAAGGGTACGACGCCGCATGGTTGAAGCGCATCAACCCGTCGCTGGCCAGCACGCTGCCGCGCCTGTCCGGCCCGACTCGCGTGCTGGCGCCATCAACGCCGGCGGCCACCGCGCCTGCTTCGGCGGAACCGCTGACGATGGAAGCCATGGCCGACGCATTGACCGGCACCGGCGCAACTCCGGAAGCCAACGGCAGCGCGGCGCGTGCTGAAGCAGGGCAACGCTCGCACACGGTCCGCAGCGGCGAATCCGCATGGACCATCGCCCGTCGCTACGGCCTTCGTCCGGCGCAACTGCTCGCACGCAACGGCCTGAAGGCCAACGCGATCCTGCGCCCCGGGATGCGGCTGCGCGTGGACGCGGGATTCGATCGATAAAAAAAGCCCGGCGGTTGCCGGGCTTCTGATGCTGATCCGCGCGGGGGGATCAGAGGCGCTCTTCCATCACCTGCACCTTGAACTGCTTGCGCATCGCATCGACGAATGCCTGCGAGGACATTCCACCGGCAAGCTGGATCAGTTGCTGCTTCATGCCCTCACGCTGATCGGCCGGCACCTTGCTCAGATCGCCGTCGCTGACCTTGGTCACCGCGAAGACCGCATACGCACCATTGCCCAGCGCGATGCGACCCGGCGAAGCCTTGCCCTCGGCCGGGCGCGCCACGGCGAAGATTGCTTCGTTGCCCTGCGGGGTGGGCACCGGCATGCCGCGCGGCATCGCCGGCATTTCGTTGAACTGCAGCTTCTGCGCGCTGGCGATGTCCTTCAGCGACTCGCCCTTGGCGATGCGCGCCACCATGGCGTCGGCGGCAGCGACGGCGGCCTTCTCCCGGCGATCGGCACGGATGGCGGCAATCACCGCATCCCGCACCTGGGCCAGCGGCTGCGGCTGCACCGGTGTATGGCCGGTGACGCGGATGACGACGCTGTGGTTCGGCGCGATTTCGATTGCGTCACTGGCGGTGCCGTCCTGGATCAGGTTTTCCGAGAACGCGTTGCGCAGTACGGCCGGGTTGGCGAGCACGCCGCCGGCGGTCGCGCGCGAGAACGGGCCGGCCTTCTGCAACGGCAGGTTCACCGCCTTGGCCGCGCCCTCCAGCGAGGTGGGATTCTTCAGCGTTTCGTTGATCAGGCGACCGGCCAGTTCGTTGTAGGCCCGGTCGGCATCCGTCGTGGCCTGCTCGCGCGCGAGTTCGTCGCGCACTTCCTCGAACGTCTTGCCGTGGCCGGGTTGCACCTGTTCCAGCTTCAGCACGTGATAGCCGAAGTCGGTCTTGACCGGCCCCCGGATCTCGCCGGGCTGCATGGTGAACGCGGCATCCTCGAACGGCTTGACCATCGAACCGTCACGCGCGAACGCCGGCAACGCGCCGCCACTGTCCTTCGAACCCGGATCTTCGGAATTGGCGCGCGCCAGCGCGGCGAAATCGGCACCCTTGCGTGCCTGTTCCGCGAGCGCCCTGGCCTTGTCCTCGGCCTTCTTCAGCGTCGCTGCGTCAGCATCGGCGGGCGCCGCGATCAGGATGTGCGCGACCACGCGTTGTTCCGGTGCGACGAAACGGCTCTTCTCCGTTTCATAGCGCTTGCGCAGCGCGGCTTCATCGGTCGGAGCACCGCTGGAAAGATTGGCGCCGTTGACCTCGATGTATTCGAGCGTCACCGTTTCCGGCTGCTGGTATTGGCTCTTGTGCGTGTCGTACCACTTCTTGATGTCCGCATCACTCACCGGCGCGGCGTCTTCCGCCGTTTGGGGCATCAGCGCAATCGTCACGTCGCGTGTCTGCAGCAGCAGCTTGAACAGGCGATCCACTTCCTTCGCGGTCACGAAATCGGACGTGGCGATGCCTTCCGGCAACACCATCATCTTCAGGCGCTCGCGCTCGCGTTCCTCGAACTTCAGCGGCGTCAGCGCCGGCACCTGCGAAGCCAGCAGCAACTGGTAACGTTCGGCGTTGAACTTGCCTTCGACCTGGAAGGCCGGCTCGGACGCAATCGCCTCGCGCACCGCAGCATCGCCAATCACGACACCGGCGCGATCGGATGCCAGTTCGAGCACGCGCTGGCTGATCAATTGCTCGAGGATCCTGAGCTTGTTTTCCTTGCTCTCGAATTCGCGCGCGTCGAAGTTCTCGCCCGCGACCTGGCGCTGCTGCTGGCGCGCGTTCTCGAACGCCGTACGGAATTCATCGACGGTGACTTCCTTGCGCTGCCACAGCCGCGACATCGGCCACCAGTGCGGAGCGGACTTCCACCAGGTCGGCGGAGCCTCGACCGTCGCCACATCATTGGCCGTGCCGCCGGTCATGTACTCGTTCACGCCAACGAAGGCGAACGGAATGATCAGCAAGCCCAGGATGAGAGTGGCGATCCACCCGGACGTTTTTTCGCGGAGTGTCTGCAGCATCGAAGTACGGCCCGATTTCGTTTAGCCCGGCAGTTTACCGTGCTTCCGCCCGCTTGGCTCGAAGCCGGCCGATGCGAGCCGATACGGGAGAATTGCGGGCACGGAAAAAGAAAAAGCCCGCTTTCGCGGGCTTCTTCAATGATTGGCGGAGTGGACGGGACTCGAACCCGCGACCTCCGGCGTGACAGGCCAGCATTCTAACCGACTGAACTACCACTCCGCGCTGAGACAGCTATTGTAAGGTGGAATCTGCCATTTGCGCTAGAGGCCACCGAACAAAATTTTTCTTCGCATCGCCACCGAGGTGGTGGGTGCTGAGGGTTTCGAACCCCCGACCCTCGCCTTGTAAGGGCGACGCTCTACCGCTGAGCTAAGCACCCGATCCGGCACCGCAGTGACGGCAGCGAGCCAATTAGTTTACGGCATCCTTCAGGGCTTTGCCAGCCTTGAACGCGGGGTTCTTCGACGCCTTGATCTTGATCGTGTCGCCGGTCTTCGGATTGCGACCGGTACGCGCGGCGCGCTTGCGCACCTGGAAAGTACCGAAGCCCACCAGGGTCACGGTGTCGCCCTTCTTGAGGGTCTTGGTGATGGCGGAGATCACGGCGTCGACAGCGCGACCGGCTTCGGCCTTGGACATCTCGGCTTCGTCGGCGACGGCGTCGATCAACTCGGTTTTGTTCATTTAGGAAACTCCTTTTGCGGAACATCCGCGGAATGTGTAACCGGAGTGCGGGAACCGTTCGTCCCTCTGCAATTTCCGGTCGGCTTCCTCGAGCATTCGCTGCGTGAGCGAGCGTCGCGGGTGACGTCGTTATACCAGCGCCGTGCAGCGCCACGCAAGCCGGAAGCCCAATAATGGCGCGGGTTTCCGGCGATCCGGCGGTGCTGCGCGCAGCGGTTTCAGTGCTTGACGTCGGGATGTTCCGATGACTTGCGGCGTGCAGGGACCCGACGCGTCTTGCCGCCAGCAGGCGCAGCGCTCGCGGGCGCGAGCGGACGTTCGAGCGCCAGATCGAGCACCTCGTCGATCCAGCGCACCGGCACGATCTTCAGGCCGTCGGTGACGTTGGCGGGAATGTCGGCCAGATCCTTGCGGTTCTCCTCCGGAATGATCACGGTGGTGATGCCGCCGCGCAGCGCCGCCAACAGTTTTTCCTTCAGGCCGCCGATCGCCGACACGCGTCCGCGCAACGTGATCTCACCGGTCATCGCCACGTCCGCGCGCACGGGCGTGCGCGTCAACGTGGACACCAGCGCCGTCACCATCGCAATGCCCGCGCTCGGGCCGTCCTTCGGTGTCGCGCCATCGGGCACATGCAGGTGGACGTCGTGCTTCTGCAGGTATTCCGGATCGATGCCGAGCGCCGTGGCGCGCGCCCGCACCACCGACAGCGCGGCGGCGGCCGATTCCTTCATGACATCACCGAGCTGGCCGGTCAGCGTCATCGCGCCCTTGCCCGGGACGAGCGCGACCTCAATCTGCAATAGATCGCCACCGACTTCCGTCCACGCCAGTCCGGTCACCAGACCGATCTCGTTCTGCTCTTCGGCGCGGCCGAAATCGAAACGGCGCACGCCCAGATACTTGTCGAGATTCTTAGAAGACACCGTGACCAGCGCTTTGGACTTGCGCGCGGTTTTTTTCGCGGCTTTCTTAGCTGGCTGCGGACCGGCGAGGGCGATCTCCTTCACCACCTTGCGGCAGATCTTGGCGATCTCGCGTTCCAGATTGCGCACGCCGGATTCGCGCGTGTAGAAGCGCACGACATCGCGGATCGCATCTTCTTCGATCGCCAGTTCCGCCTGCGCCAGTCCGTTCGCCTTGAGCTGCTTGGGCAGCAGATAACGCTGCGCGATGTTGAGCTTTTCATCCTCGGTGTAGCCGGGGATGCGGATGACTTCCATGCGGTCGAGCAACGGACCGGGGATGTTCAGCGAATTCGAGGTGGCGACGAACATGACCTCGGACAGATCGAGATCCACTTCCAGGTAATGATCGTTGAAGGCGCTGTTCTGCTCCGGATCCAGCACTTCCAGCAACGCCGACGACGGATCGCCGCGGAAGTCCATCGACATCTTGTCGATTTCGTCCAGCACGAACAGCGGATTCTTGCTGCCGGTCTTGTTGAGGTTCTGCACGATGCGGCCGGGCATCGAACCGACGTACGTGCGGCGATGGCCGCGAATCTCGGCCTCGTCACGCACGCCGCCCAGCGACATGCGGACGAACTTGCGGTTGGTCGCCTTGGCGATCGACTGGCCGAGCGAGGTCTTGCCCACGCCGGGCGGGCCGACCAGGCACAGGATCGGCCCGCGCATCTTCTGCACGCGCGACTGCACGGCGAGGTATTCGAGGATGCGATCCTTGACCTTCTCCAGACCGTAATGATCGGCGTCGAGCGTTTCCTGCGCGACCTTCAGATCCTTGCGGACCTTGGTGCGCTTCTTCCAGGGCACGCCCAGCAGCCAGTCCAGATAATTGCGCACGACCGCCGCTTCGGCCGACATCGGCGACATCTGCTTGAGCTTGTTGAGTTCGTTCCTGGCCTTGGTTTCGACGGCCTTCGGCATGCCGGCTTCGGCAATCCTGCGCGCCAGTTCCTCCTGCTCGTTCGGCGCATCGTCCAGTTCACCCAGTTCCTTCTGGATGGCCTTCATCTGCTCGTTGAGGTAGTACTCGCGCTGGCTCTTTTCCATCTGCGACTTGACGCGGCCGCGGATGCGCTTTTCCAGTTGCTGCACATCGATTTCGCCATCGACGAAACCCACCAGCAGTTCAAGGCGCGCGCCGATTTCCAGGGTTTCCAGCAGGCGCTGCTTGTCGCTCAGGCGCACGCCCAGGTGGGCGGCGATGGTGTCCGCCAGCCGCCCGGGTTCATCGATGCCCGCCAGCGTCTGCAGCAGTTCGGGCGGCAACTTGCGATTGGTCTTGACGTACTGTTCGAACAGGCTCATCAGCGAGCGTGCGACGGCTTCGATCTCGCGCGACTCGCGGCCTTCGGTGGATTCGGTCTCCTCGCCCTCGCCATACAGCGAGCCGTCGCGCTCGACGATGTTCGACACCTTCACTCGCGCGACGCCTTCGACCAGCACCTTGATCGTCCCATCGGGCAGCTTCAGCAATTGCAGCACCTGCGCGAGCGTGCCGATGCCATACAGATCGGCGGCGGTCGGATCATCGGTCTCGGCGGATTTCTGGGCGAGCAGGAGGATCCGCTTGTCCGAGTCCATCGCCTGTTCCAGCGCGCGCATCGACTTGTCGCGCCCGACGAACAGCGGGATGACCATGTGGGGGAACACCACGACGTCACGCAGCGGCAGAACCGGCAGGTCGAGGGTGGGGGCGGCGGTACGACGGGGCATGGGGGCTCCAGCGAAAAGCAGAAAAACAGGGGCGAAAAACGCCAATGGCCCCGTTATGGGGCCATTGGAGAAAGGATGCAAGTGCGGACCGTAAACGCCTTGGAAATCAGCCGTTTAGCCTTAACGGACGGAACCGTTCACTCGGCCGAGGCGACCTTGGCCGGCGGCGGATTCTGGTAAATCAGATACGGCTCGGATTTGTGCTCGATGACCGATTCATCGACCACCACCTTGCTGACATTTTCCAGCGACGGCAGATCGTACATCGTATCGAGCAGGACCGATTCGACGATGGTGCGCAGACCACGCGCGCCGGTCTTGCGCTTGAGCGCCTTGCGGGCGATCGCCGACAGCGCGTCGGCGCGGAATTCCAGTTCCACGCCTTCCATGTCGAACAGCTTCTTGAACTGCTTGGTGATCGCGTTCTTGGGCTCGGTGAGAATCTTGACCAGCGCCGGCTCGTCCAGTTCCTCCAGCGTCGCCACCACCGGCAGGCGCCCGACGAACTCGGGAATCAGGCCGAACTTGATCAGGTCCTCCGGCTCGACTTCGGACAGCAGTTTGCCGGTCTCGGTCTTGCGTTCGGCGCTCTTCACCTTCGCGCCGAAACCGATACCGCTGGCCTCGGTCGAACGCTGCTGGATGATCTTGTCGAGGCCGGCAAACGCGCCGCCGCAGATGAACAGGATGTTCTTCGTATCCACCTGCAGGAATTCCTGCTGCGGATGCTTGCGGCCTCCCTGCGGCGGCACGCTGGCGACGGTGCCTTCGATCAACTTCAGCAACGCCTGCTGCACGCCCTCGCCGGACACGTCGCGGGTAATCGAAGGGTTCTCGCTCTTGCGCGAGATCTTGTCGATTTCGTCGATGTAGACGATGCCCTGCTGCGCCTTTTCGACGTCGTAGTCGCACTTCTGCAGCAGCTTCTGGATGATGTTCTCGACGTCCTCGCCCACGTAGCCGGCTTCGGTCAGCGTGGTGGCATCGGCGATCGTGAACGGCACGTTGAGCAGGCGCGCCAGCGTTTCGGCCAGCAGCGTCTTGCCCGAACCGGTCGGGCCGGCGAGCAGGATGTTCGACTTCGCCAGTTCGACGTCGTCGTTCTTCTGGCGGCTTTCGATGCGCTTGTAATGGTTGTAGACCGCCACCGCCAGCGTGCGCTTGGCGCGCTGCTGGCCGATCACGTACTGATCGAGCACTTCGAGGATCTCGCGCGGCTTGGGCAGGTGGCTGCGAGCCGACTGCGCCTTTTCTTCCAGCTCCTCGCGGATGATGTCGTTGCACAGCTCGACGCATTCATCGCAGATGAACACGCTGGGGCCCGCAATCAGCTTGCGGACTTCATGCTGGCTTTTGCCACAGAACGAGCAGTACAGGATCTTGTTGCTGTCGCCCGTGCGGCCCTGACGGTCTTCACTCATGCTTCGGTTACTCGGTCACCCGCCCGCCAAGCGGGCCTTGCGTTCGGAGAATAACACACGGCTCCGGCGTGTCAGCCGGCTCCGTGGAGGGGGATTTCGAACGCGGCAAAGGCTTGCCGCGCCGAGCTTTTACGCCGGCTGGATGGTCTCGTCAGGGCGGCGTTCCAGCACCTGATCGACCAGGCCATACGCCTGCGCGTCGAGGGCGCTCTTGAAATTGTCGCGTTCGGTGTCGCGCTCGATCGTCTGCAGCGCCTGGCCGGTGTGCTTGGCCAGAATTTCGTTCAGGCGCGCGCGCAGCGACAGGATTTCGCGGGCATGGATGTCGATGTCCGTAGCCTGGCCCTGGAAGCCGCCGAGCGGCTGGTGGATCATCACGCGCGAATTCGGCAGCGCATAACGCTTGCCCTTGGCGCCGGCGGCGAGCAGCAGCGCGCCCATCGAGGCGGCCTGGCCCACGCAGACGGTACTCACGTCCGGCTTGATGTACTGCATGGTGTCGTAGATCGCCATGCCGGCGGTCACCACGCCACCGGGCGAGTTGATGTAGAGGCTGATGTCCTTTTCCGGGTTCTCGGCCTCGAGGAACAGCATCTGCGCCACGATCACGTTGGCGACCTGGTCGTCCACCCCGCCCACCAGGAAAATCATCCGCTCCTTGAGCAGGCGCGAGTAGATGTCGTACGCGCGCTCGCCGCGGCTGGTCTGTTCGACCACCATCGGCACCAGGTTCAAGGCTTTGGTTTCAATGCTCATCGGCTATTCGCGCCCTAGATTCGTGGAGAGGTCCGGCCAAGGATAGCCGGACCGGGACGGGCTGGGGCCGGACAGACCCTGCCGAACCGCTTAGTTCCGGATGGCTTCCTGGAAGCTGAGCGCCTTCTCCGTGTGCTGGGCGCGCTCGGCGATCCAGTCGATCACCTGCTCTTCCATCACGCGGGACTGCAGCCCACCCATCAACTGGGGATCGTTGCGGTACAACTCAATGACCTGTTCCGGCTCTTCGTAGGTCGAAGCGATCAGACGCAGCGTTTCGTTCAGGCGCTTGGAATCCAGGCGCAACTGGTTGCGACGGGCGACCTCGCCCACGAGCAACCCGACGAGCACGCGCTTGCGCGCCGCGTCCATGAAACCTTCGTGCGCATTGGCCGGAATCTGCATCTGCTGGCCGTTGCGCGCCGCCTGTTCGGCCGTCTGCTGGACCATCGCGCGGGCTTCGCCCTCGACCAGGCGCGGCGGCATTTCCACGTGCGCGTAGGCGGCGATCAGCTGTTCACCCACTTCGCGACGCAGGCGGCCCATCAGCGCGCCCTTGAGTTCGCGCTCCAGATTGCTGCGGATATCACGGCGGAACTGCTCGGCATCGCCGCTCTTCACGCCGAAGCTCTTGATGAAGTCCTTGTCCACCGCCGGCAGCACGGATTCGGCCACTTCGGTGACCTTGACGTGCACGTCGACCTTGCGACCGGCCAGTTGCGGCACGCGCCAGTCAGCCGGGAACTCGACCGCGATGGTCTTTTCCTCGCCCGCGGCCAAGCCGATCAGGCCCTTCTCGATTTCGGGGAACATCACGCCCGAACCGATCAACGTGGCGCCCTTTTCCACGCCTTCTGCGGGCAGACGCTCGTCACCGGCCTGCGACCAGGTTTCCAGTTCGACGCGATCCCCCTCCTTGGCGCCGCGCTGCACGATTTCGAACGTGCGACGCTGCATGCGCAGGTTCTCGACCATCTGGTCGATGTCGCTCTCGGCGACTTCCGCGGTGTGGCGGATCACGTTGAGCTTGGCGACATCGATTTCGCCGAAGTCCGGCACCACTTCAAACGTGGCGATGAAGTCGAGTTCGCCCTCGCCGTTCTTCTCGATGCGCGGATTGCCGGCCAGCTGCAGTTCGTTCTCGCGCACCGCGTTGTTGAACGTCTCGCGCAGCAGGCCGTCCAGTGCTTCGGCGCGGACCTGCGGACCGAAACGCTGCTCGATCACCTTGGTCGGTACCTTGCCGGGGCGGAAACCCTTGATGCGCGCCGTACGCGCGATTTCGCGCAGGCGGCCGCCGATGTGGGTGTCCAGACGCTCAGCCGGCAGGCTGAAGGTCATGCGGCGCTCGAGATTGCCGACCGATTCGACCGAAACTTGCATGTTCACTGACTCCTGCCACCCCGGTCCCTGCCGGAGCTTGACGTTGATGAATTCGGGTCGCCGCCTGCGCACGTCGGTGCCGGCCAGCGGAACGCGATAGTGTCGCTGATTCCTGCCCGGCCTGCCAGCGCCGCGGCTGCGGTCTGCATGGAATACCGCCGATGCGGCGCCGGTGCTGCGCCGTTCCCCTCCCCGGGGCCGACGTGAATGGTGCGAAAGGAGGGACTCGAACCCTCACGGGGTTACCCGCTGGAACCTAAATCCAGTGCGTCTACCAATTCCGCCACTTTCGCATGCCGGCATTCTAACCAGTGGCCGGCGCTTCCGCGCCGGCAAAAAGAAGAACGCCCGGCCTTTCGACCGGGCGTTCTCGTTTTGGTGGGCCGTCAAGGATTCGAACCTTGGACCTATTGATTAAGAGTCAACTGCTCTACCAACTGAGCTAACGGCCCTGAAAACAGGATGCGTAGTGTAACCGCATCTTTTTTTTCTTACAAACACCGCGGTGCGATGCCATTGCGTGATGGGGTGGCTGAGGGGACTCGAACCCCCGACAACTGGAATCACAATCCAGTACTCTAACCAACTGAGCTACAGCCACCATTGAAACATTGCCCGCCGCTTGCGCCGATGGCGCGCCCGACAGGACTCGAACCTGTAACCGCCGGCTTAGAAGGCCGGTGCTCTATCCGGTTGAGCTACGGGCGCCCTGTACCGGATTGCCGCATTCCGATCGTCGGGCCTGCACCAGACTGGTCGGGGTAGAGGGATTCGAACCCCCGACCCTCTGCTCCCAAAGCAGATGCGCTACCAGACTGCGCTATACCCCGACGAGGGCCCGGCGTCACCGCCGGAAAGCGACGACAAGGCCGCGTATTGTCGGAAGCTGCGGCCCGCCTGTCAAACGGCATGTGAAGAAAAACCCGATCCGGTATCCTCGCCGGAAGGGACAGCATGTCCGAACACCACATGAGGGAATCATGCGCAGCGGCAATCCGGCTCTGAAAGAATCCACCTTCCTCGACCTCGGCAGCGGCGCGATCGTCTCGCGCGATGCCGGCGCGATGACCTTGAACGGCACCGTCAACAAGACCGGCCTGCTGTTGCTGCTGTGCGTGCTGACCGCTTCCTACACCTGGAACACCACGCTGACCGCGACCGGCGAACTGGCCCCCGGTGCGACGGCCTACATCTGGGGTGGCGCCCTGGCCGGCTTCGTGCTGGCGCTGGTGACGATCTTCAAGAAGAACTGGGCGCCGGTATCGGCGCCCCTGTACGCGCTGGCCGAAGGCCTGTTCCTCGGCGGCATCTCCGCAATCTACGAAGCACGCTTCAACGGCATCGTGCTGCAGGCCGTGATGCTCACGTTCGGCACGCTGTTCGCGCTGCTGATGGCCTACCGCAGCGGCTGGATCAAGGCGACGGAGAACTTCAAGCTCGGCGTCGTGGCGGCCACCGGCGGCATCGCCCTGATCTACCTGGCTACGATGGTGCTGGGCTTCTTCAACATCCGCATTCCTTTCATCCACGAGTCCGGCCTGATTGGCATCGGTTTCAGCCTGTTCGTCGTGGTGATCGCCGCGCTGAACCTGGTGCTGGATTTCGACTTCATCGAAAGCGGCGTCGAGCAGCGCGCGCCCAAGTACATGGAGTGGTACGGCGCGTTCGGCCTGATGGTCACGCTGGTCTGGCTGTACATCGAGTTCCTGCGGCTGCTGTCGAAGCTGCAATCGCGCAACTGACCCATTTGCGCACGGAATTGGAAGGGCGCCCCCGGCGCCCTTTTTCGTGCCTCCGCAACTGGACCGGATGTCCGCAATCCGACAGTCGGCAACAAAAAACGGGACGCTGAATCAGCGTCCCGTTTTGATGTGGAGCGATGACGCGGCAGAACGCCGCCATCGATTCCTTACAGGCGCGAAGCAATCGCCTTGGCGAAGCCCATCGTATTGCCCTCGCCACCCAGATCCGGCGTCAGCGAATCCTTGGCTTCCAGCGTGGCGATGATGGCCGCGCGCAGGCGCTCGGCCTTTTCGGGCTGTCCGAGGTGATCGAGCATCTGCGCCGCGCCCAGCAGCAGCGCGCACGGATTGGCCACGCCCTTGCCCGCGATGTCCGGAGCCGAACCGTGCACGGCCTCGAAGATCGCTGCGTCCACACCGATGTTCGCGCCCGGCGCCAGGCCCAGGCCGCCGACCAGGCCGGCGCACAGGTCGGAGATGATGTCGCCGAACAGGTTGGTGGTCACGATGATGTCGAACTGCTCCGGACGCATCACCAGCTGCATGCAGGTGTTGTCCACAATCATCTCGTTGCACTGGATGTCCGGGTACTGCTGCGCCACTTCGCGCGCGACCTTCAGGAACAGGCCCGAGGTGGTCTTCAGGATGTTGGCCTTGTGCACCACGGTGACCTTCTTGCGGCCGGTCTTGCGGGCCAGTTCGAAGGCGTAGCGGACGATGCGCTCGGAACCCTTGCGCGTGATCTTCTGCGTCAGCAGCGCGGTCTCGCCGTCCTCGGAAATCGACTGGCCTTCTCCGATGTAGGCGCCTTCGGTGTTCTCGCGCACGGTGATGAGGTCCACGCCGGTCGGGAAGCGGGACTTGGTGTTCGGGAACGATTTGGCCGGCCGCACGTTGGCGTACAGATCGAAATGGCGGCGCAGCGCGACGTTGATCGAACTGAAGCCCTCGCCCACCGGAGTGGTCAGCGGGCTCTTCAGCGCCACGCCGTTCCTGCGGATCGAGTCCAGCGTCGCCTGCGGCAGCAGTTCGCCGTGTTTTTCCAGCGCGACCATGCCCGCGTCGGCTTCTTCGTAGGTCAGGCCGGTCTTGAGCGCATCAAGCACGTAGAGGGTGGCGTCCATGATCTCCGGGCCGATACCGTCGCCGCGGATGACCGTAATCGTCTGGGTCATTGCTGGGAATTCCGAACAGGGCGCGCGCCGAAGGCAAGCCGGTAGGCGCGCGCGAGGAGGATGAAGTCCGCCAATTATGCCCGAACGCCCCGGACCGCCCCAAATCGACCTTGGTCGCGGGGCCGGGAATCGGGGTTCGGGAATCCGGACTCGTGATTCGCAATTCGAGCCAGACACGGCAGAACGGTTCGCCGCTGTTGCGGCCAGCGGCTACCCGCTCCCCGGTTTGCGGCTGTCCGCGGTTGTGACCGGTTCCCAGCCCTGCCTCAGCCGTGGCTGTGCGCCGCGGGCGCCTCCGCGCCGCCTTCGAGCTGGTCGAGGAAGTCCACCGCGCGGCGCAGGTGCGGGATGACGATCGAACCGCCCACCACCAAGCCTACCGAGAACGTCTCGAAAAACTCCTCGCGAGTCACGCCGGCCTCCTTGCACTGGGCCACGTGGTAGCTGATGCAGTCATCGCAGCGCAGCACCATCGAGGCCACCAGCCCCAGCAGTTCCTTGGTCTTCACGTCGAGCGCGCCGGGCTGATAGGTCTGCGTGTCCAGCGCGAAGAAACGGCGGATCACCTGATTGGGCTCGCCCAGGATGCGCTCGTTCATGCGCTGGCGGAATTCGGTGAACTCGCGCACGCGATCGGCGCTGTCCCCGCCCCCGCTCATGCGCCGGCTCCGGCCAGCAACGGTTCGAGCTTGCCCGCGCGGTGCAGCGCCATCATGTCGTCGTAGCCGCCGACGTGGGTTTCGCCGATGAAGATCTGCGGCACGCTGGTGCGGCGGGCCTTGGCGATCATCTTCTCGCGTTCGGCCGGGTCCAGATCCACGCGGACCTCGCTCCAGGCCTGGCCCTTGCTCTTCAGGAAATTCTTCGCGGCCACGCAATACGGGCAGATGGCGGTGGTGTACATGGTGATGGCCGGGCCACCGGATTGGATCTCGCTCAAGGGAATTCTCCGCACGCAAACAGGTCGAAAGACGATGAGGGCCGCACGCGGCCTTTCCATCGGGGACGATGGAACAGTGCGAGCCGTCTGCGGTCCGTCAAGGATCTTCCATTCCAACACGCGCGGCTGACCTTGGGCAGCCCCGATTAACCACATGTTCACTCGCCTCCGCGAAGCACGCGTCATTCTGCCGGTCGAGCCTCATCGCCCCGATCCGGAGCCCCGTTTGCGCCACACGCTGCTCGCCGCCCTGATGACCCTGCTGCTGGCCGCGCCGTTGGCCGGTGCGCAGGAGGCCCGCCTGCCGGATATCGGCTCCTCCGCTGGCGAGGTGCTGTCGCCGGCCCGCCAGGCCGAGTACGGCGGGATGATGCTGCGCGAACTGCGCAACTACGGCTATCTGCTCGAAGACCCGCTGCTGGACGACTGGCTGCAGAAAGTCGGCACGCGGCTGGGCTCGGAGAGCGATTCGCCACGCCAGAGCTATACGTTCTTCCTGCTCAAGGATCGCCAGATCAACGCGTTCGCCACGCTGGGCGGTTTCATCGGCACCAATGCCGGCCTGATCCTCACCGCCGAAAGCGAGGACGAAGTGGCGGCGGTGCTGTCGCATGAAATCGCCCACGTCACTCAGCAGCACGTGCTGCGCGCGGTCGAGCGCGCCGAGCGCGATCAGATTCCGATCCTGCTCGGCATGCTCGGCGCGATCGTGCTGGCGCAGAGCGCGGGCGGCAATTCCAGCGGCGACGCCTCGATGGCGGCGGTGGCCAGCGGCATGGGGCTGATGCAGCAACGCCAGATCGATTACACCCGCTCCAACGAGTCCGAAGCCGACCGGCTGGGCATCCGCACACTGTCCCGCGCCGGCTATGACGTGGACGCGATGGCCGGGTTCTTCGCACGGATGGCGCAGGCGACCCGCTCCAACCGCGGCAGCGGGCGCGAACAGTACCCCGACTATCTGATGACCCACCCGGTCACCACCACCCGCATCAGCGAAGCCAAGCAGCGCGCCGAGCAGATCCGCAAGGACAGCCGGACCCTGATCACGCGCGTGCCGGGCGGCGGTGAACGCGTGGAGCGCTTCGACCCGAAGGTCGTCACCGCGCCCGAGAAGAACAGCGACAACCCACTGCTGCCCTTGAACGTGCGGCTTCCGAACGAACTCTTCGCCCGCGGGCCGTCCGGCGAATTCGAATGGGCGCGCGAACGCCTGCGGGTGCTGAGCGCCAACACCGCCACCGGCGCGGCGCGCGACTACGAGAGCATCCGCCGTGACAGCGGCAAGCCACTGTCCGACGCGCAGCGTTATGGGCTGGCGCTGGCGCATCTGAATGGCGGTCGCCCGGCCGACGCCCTGTCCGAACTGAATGCGCTGCTGGCCGAGCATCCCGGCAACCTGTGGCTGGAGCTGGCGACCGCCGAAGCCGAATCGCGTACCGGCAAGAGCGCCTCCGCCATCCAGCGCCTGCAACGCCTGACGCAGCAGATGCCCAACAACCGGCCGGTCGCGCTGACCTATGCGCGCGTACTGAATGCGCAGGGCGGCGCCGAGGACGGCCGCCACGCGCAATCGGTGCTGCGACCGCTGCTGTCGCGGGCCGGCAGCGACCCGGTGTTCCAGCAGGAATTCGGCCGCGCCAACGAACTGGCCGGCGACAGCGTGCGCGCCGGCGAAGCCTATGCGGAAGCCGCCTTCCTCAACGGCCGGCCGGAACAGGCGCTGGTGCAGTTGCAGAACCTCAAGCGCCGCGATGACCTGGACTACTACGCCCGCGCCCGCATCGACGCCCGCATCGCGGCCATCACCCCGCAGGTCCTGGAACTGCGGCGGCAGGGCATCAAGGACCCGGATCTGGAGCGGCGCTGAGAGGCGCTCGCCAGGGATTCGCGCGTCAGGAACCGCCAGGGCGGGCCGCGGCGACGAACGGGATCGCCTTGCCTCGGCAATCCGCTCGTCCAACCGCCAGCGGGCTGGCGGTCGCGAATCCAGAACCCCGTTTCCCTCTCCCCGCTCCTGTCACCTTTCGGTCATAAAATTGTCGTCTACTGGCGCGGTACCCCTATCCGCATGGGAATTACGTGCAAAAGCACATCCTGATCGTTGACGACGAACCGGCCATCCGCGACATGGTCGCCTTCGCCCTGCGCAAGGGCGATTACGAGCCCGTCCACGCCGGGGACGCCCGCGAGGCCCAGAACGCCATCGCCGACCGCGTGCCGGATCTGATCCTGCTGGACTGGATGCTGCCCGGCACCAGCGGGCTGGAGCTGGCCCGGCGCTGGCGCAAGGACGCGATGACCCGCGACGTGCCGATCATCATGCTCACCGCCCGCGGCGAAGAGAACGATCGCGTCGGCGGGCTGGAAGCCGGTGTCGATGACTATGTGGTCAAGCCGTTTTCCGCGCGCGAACTGCTCGCCCGCATCCGCGCGGTCATGCGGCGCTCGCGCGAGGACGATGAAGACGGCAGCGTCAGCGTCGGTCCGTTGCGCATCGACGGCGCCGCGCACCGCGTGTTCGCCGGTGACACGCCCGTGCCAATCGGCCCTACCGAATACCGCCTGCTGCATTTCTTCATGACCCACCCCGAACGCGTCTATTCGCGCACGCAGTTGCTCGATCACGTCTGGGGCGGCAGCGTCTATGTCGAGGAACGCACGGTCGACGTCCACATCCGCCGCCTGCGCAAGACGCTGGAGCCGCACGGCATCGAGAACATGGTGCAGACCGTGCGCGGATCGGGCTACCGCTTCTCGGCGGCGATGTGAGGAGGCGGGGATCGGGATTCGGGAAACAGGTTTCGTCGGAAGCGGTCCCCGGACCGCCCTGCGTTCCCGACCTGCCGGACCACGCGTTGCCCTGAGCCATCCGATCTTCCGTCTCTCCGTACTCAAGCCCGTCTCCCGATACCCGACCATGCCCGACCACATCCGCTCCGCCTGGTTCAAGACATTGGGTCAACTGGCGGCAATGCTTGCCGGCGCGGCCGTGATCGGGCTGCTGATTGGCTACGTCTGGCCGGTGGTGACGTTCGCCGCGCTCGGTGTGGTGGCGTGGCACTACTGGCGGCTGCGCACGGTGCTGCTGCGGCTGACCGCGCGCCAGCGTCTGGAACCGGCCTCCGGCAAGGGCGTGTGGAACGAACTGGATCGCCTGCTCTATCGCGGCCAGGCCGAGATGCGCGCACGCAAGCGCCGCCTGCTGGACATGCTGCGCGCCTACCGCGCGGCCGCTGCCGCGCTGCCGGATGCGGTCGTGGTGGTCGAACGCAACAGCCAGCGCGTGCAATGGTTCAACGAGGCAGCGACCAGCGTGCTGGGCCTGCAATATCCGGCCGACATCGGCATGCCGGTGGGCGATCGCCTGCAACCGCTGCCGATGTCGCACTGGCTCGCTGCCGGGCGCAATGCCGAACCGATGCTCGATGCCGCCTCGCCGGTGGATCCGCAGTTGCGCCTGAACATCCGCCTGATTCCGTATTCGGACGAGTACTGGCTGCTGGTCGCGCGCGATGTCAGCAAGATGCTGCGCCTGGAGCAGATGCGCCGCGATTTCGTCGCCAACGTCTCGCACGAACTGCGCACGCCGCTGACCGTGGTGCATGGCTATCTCGACATGCTCGATCCGCAGGATTTCCCCGAGTGGACGCCGATGCTCGCGGAAATGCAGAAGCAATCGCAGCGCATGACGCAGTTGGTCGAGGATCTGCTGACGCTTTCCCGCCTGGAAGCGCAGGACAGCCTGCCGGACGAGAGCGTGGCGATGGCGCCGATGCTGGCCACGTTGCGGCGCGAAGCCGAGGCGCTGAGCCACAAGCGCCACACGATCACCGTCGAGGACGAAGCCGGCGTGGATCTGTGGGGATCCAACAAGGAACTGCACAGCGCCTTCTCCAATCTGGTCAGCAACGCCGTGCGCTACACGCCCGCCGGCGGCAGCATCCATGTGCGCTTCGCGCGCGAGGGCGACGGCGCGGTGCTGAGCGTGCGCGACAGCGGCTACGGCATTCCCGCTGCGCACCTGCCGCGCATCACCGAACGTTTCTACCGCGTGTCCACCAGCCGTTCGCGCGAAAGCGGCGGCACCGGGCTGGGCCTGTCGATCGTCAAGCACGTACTGAACCTGCACCAGGCCCGACTGGAAATCGAAAGCGAAGTGGGCCACGGTAGCGTCTTCTCGGTGCACTTCGGCCCGGCCCGGTTGCACCCGCGCCACGCTTCTCCTTCCCTTCCGCACAGCCAGATCGCATGAACGCCGCCCTCGATACGACGCCGGAAAGCCTGAGCACCGAAGACGCGCTGCGCGATCCCGCGCTGTATCTGAACCGCGAGCTGTCGCAACTGGACTTCAACTTCCGCGTACTGGCGCAGGCGATGGATGCCAACGTCCCGCTGCTCGAACGGCTGCGCTTCCTGTGCATTTCCTGCACCAATCTCGACGAATTCTTCGAGATCCGCGCCGCCACCGTGCGCCATGCGCAGGATTTCGGCCTGCCGCCGGCGGCCGATGGCATGAGCCCGACCACCGTGCTCAACCGCATCCACGATCGCGCCGCCGAACTGGTCGAGGCGCAGTACCACTGCTGGAACAAGGTCATCCGCCCGGCGCTCAACGAGGCCGGCGTGCGCGTGTTCAACCGCAATCACTGGACCCCGCGCCAGGCCCGCTGGCTGCGCGCGTATTTCCGCAACGAGATCATGCCGGTGCTGTCGCCGCTGGGCCTGGACCCGGCGCATCCGTTTCCGAAGATCCTCAACAAGTCGCTGAACATCGTGGTGGTGCTGCGCGGCAAGGATGCGTTCGGCCGCGCCGGCCATCTGGCGATCGTGCGCGCGCCGCGCTCGTTGCCGCGCATCATCCATCTTCCGCAGCGCGTGTCGGGCGGCGAGAACGATTTCGTGCTGCTGTCCTCGGTGCTTTCGGCATTCGTGGATGAATTGTTCCCGGGCATGGAGGTCAAGGGCTCCTACCAGTTCCGCGTCACCCGCAATTCGGAAGTCGTGGTGGACGAGGAAGAAGTGGAGAACCTGGCGCTGGCCCTGCGCGATGAACTGATCGGGCGCGGCTATCGCCCGGCCGTGCGGTTGGAGATCGCGCAGGACTGCCCGAAGCCGATCATCCGCACGCTGTTGCAGAACTTCGCGCTGCCGGACAACGCGGTCTATCTGATCGACGGCCCGGTCAACCTCAACCGCGTCATCCAGGTCTACGATCTGGTGCAGCGCCCGGAGCTGAAATATCCGGTGTTCACGCCGCGCACGCTGCGCGACAGCGACACGATCTTCGACAAGGTCGATGACGGCGACGTGCTGCTGCATCATCCGTTCGATGCGTTCACGCCGGTGCTGGAACTGCTGAAGCAGGCGGCGGTGGATCCGAACGTGCTGGCGATCAAGCAGACGCTGTACCGCACCGGCAAGGATTCGGCGATCGTCGATGCGCTGGTGCAGGCCGCGCGCAACGGCAAGGACGTCACCGTGGTGGTCGAACTGCGCGCGCGCTTCGACGAAGACGCCAACCTCGGCGTGGCCGATCGCCTGCAGGAAGCCGGCGTGCAGGTGGTGTATGGCGTGGTTGGCTACAAGACCCACGCGAAGATGATGTTGATCGTGCGCCGCGAGGGCAAGAAGCTGCGCCGCTACGTGCACCTGGGCACCGGCAACTACCACAGCGGCACCGCGCGCGCCTATACCGACCTTGGCCTCATCACCGCCGATCCGGACATCGGCAACGATGTGCACCTGCTGTTCCAGCAGCTCTCCGGGCTGGCCCCCTCGACCAAGCTCAAGCGCCTGCTGCAATCGCCGTTCACCCTGCACGCGGGGCTGATCCGCAAGATCGAACGCGAAGCCAGGCTCGCGCGCAGTGGCAAGCCCGGCCGCATCATCGCCAAGATCAACGCACTGAACGAACCGCGCATCATCCGCGCGCTCTACCTGGCCTCGCAGGCCGGCGTGCGCATCGATCTGATCGTGCGCGGCGCATGTTCGCTGCGGCCCGGTCTGCCCGGCATCTCGGACAACATCCGCGTGCGATCGATCGTCGGCCGTTTCCTCGAACACAGTCGCGTCTACTGGTTCGGCAACGACGGTCATCCGGAACTGTATTGCGCCAGCGCCGACTGGCTCGAACGCAACCTGCTGCATCGTGTCGAGGCCTGCTTCCCGATCCTGGACGAGCAGTTGGCCGATCGCGTGTTCCGCGAAGGACTGCAGAACTACCTGGACGACAACCAGAATGCGTGGGAACTCGATGCCGACGGCCACTACAGCAAGGTCGAACCCGGCGAGGGCGAAGCCCCGCATTCGGCGCAGGCGACGCTGCTCGCGGGCGTGTGAAGGCCGTGCAAGTCACTGAGCCGACAGATCCCGCGTTGCCAAATCCCGGCGGCACGCTCTAGGCTTTCGCGCATGTCGCCCGCCTCCCCCCAAGCGTCGCCGCCTCCGCTGGACGGCGAACACCTCGCCGCCATCGATCTCGGTTCCAACAGCTTCCACATGGTGGTGGCGCGCTACACGCTGGGCCAGTTGCGCGTGGTCGATCGCCTGCGCGAAACCGTGCGCATGGCCGACGGTCTGGATGGCCGCGGCGGTCTTTCGCAGGCCGCGCGCGAACGCGCACTGGATTGCCTGTCGCGCTTCGGCCAGCGCATCCGCAACGTGCCGGCCTCGCGCGTGCGCGCACTGGCGACCAATACCGTGCGCCAGCTCGCCGACCCGCTCGGCTTCCTGATGCCGGCCGAGGCCGCGCTGGGCAAGCCGATCGAAGTGGTCTCCGGACGCGAGGAAGCGCGCCTGATCTACCTGGGCGTGGCGCATTCGCAGCCGCCCAAGCCAGGCCAGTTGCGACTGGTGATCGACATCGGCGGCGGCTCGACCGAGTTCATCATCGGCCGCGGCATGGAAACGCTGGAACGCGAAAGCCTGCAGGCCGGCTGCATCGCCAGCACGCGGCGGTTCTTTCCCGGCGGCAAGCTGTCGAAGAAGCGCTGGAAGGAAGCGCTCACCGAAATCGGCGCCGAATTCCAGCAGTTCGCCGGGCTCTATCGCAGCCTCGGCTGGCAGGAAGCGATTGGCTCGTCCGGCACTAACAAGGCCATCGGCGAAATCTGCGCGGCGATGAAGCTCACCAAGGGCGCGGTGACCGCCGAGGCCTTGCCGCAGGTGCGCGATCGCCTGCTGCAGGCCGATCGCATCGAGGACATCGATCTGCCCGGCCTGTCCAGTGATCGCCGGCCGATCATCGCCGGCGGCGTGCTGGTGCTCGAAGCGGCGTTCGAGGCACTCGGCCTGCAACGCCTGATGGTCAGCAAGGCGGCGATGCGCGAAGGCATCCTGTTCGACATGCTCGGCCGCGGCAGCGACAACGACCCGCGCGATCTGTCGGTGGCCGCGCTCACCCAGCGCTACGGCATCGACGAGACTCAGGCCGCACGCGTGGAAGCCACCGCGCTGCGCCTGCATGAACAGGTCGCCGATGACTGGCAGCTCGACGCCGATGACGCGCGCATGCTTGGCTGGGCCGCGCGCCTGCACGAAATCGGGCTGGTCATCGCGCACAGCCAGTACCACCAGCATGGCGCCTACGTGCTGGAGCATTCGGACATCGCCGGCTTCTCGCGGCAGGAACAGCAGGTGCTCGCGGCGCTGGTGCGCACGCACCGCCGCGGCGTGCCCAAGACCGCCTTCGATGCCCTGCCCGATCGCCTGCTGCTGTCGGCCCGGCGCAAGGCCGCGCTGCTGCGCCTGGCCGTGCTGCTGCACCGCGCGCACGAGGCCGACCCCATCCCGCGCCTGGACGTCTCGGCCGGGGGCGAGGAACTGCGCCTGATCGTCGACCGGCCGTGGATCGAATCGCGCCCGCTGCTGAAATCGGATCTGGTCGGCGAACCGGAAGACATGCTCGGCCTGGGCATCGTGTTCAAGCCGTTCGTGTCCTGATCGGCGGCCGCCCGCGTCATCACGCACGCCGGCCGCGGCCGCGCTAGACTCGCCGCAACCGAGGGGAAGGCCAGAACCGCACACGCCGGCACCGCCGGCGCCCACGCTGAAGTCGTCACTGTCGCCGGACCGGCCGATACCCTCGCCGTCTTGTCTTCAGGAGGAAGTCAATGCAGCGGGACAATCAGACGTTGTGGAACGAAGTGCTCGCCCAGGGCGGGCCCGGCGCGCTGGCGATCGGCCACAACGTGGATCGGGTGCTCAATGCCGTGCGCATACATCTGGGCATGGACGTGGCCTTCATCTCCGAGTTCAGCGGGCGCTATCGCACGTTCCGGCACGTGGTCGGCGCGCTGGATCCGATGCCCCTGCAGCCCGGCGACTGCAGCCCGCTCGATGAAGGCTATTGCCTGCGCGTGGTCGATGGCCGCATCCCGCAGATGATCCCCGACACCGGCGCCATCCCGGCGACCGCATTGATTCCCGAGACCGCGCTGCTGCCGATCGGCGCGCACCTGAGCGTGCCGATCCGCCTGATCGACGGCCGCATCTACGGCACGTTCTGCTGCTTCAGCCTGCGCCCCAACCTCGCCCTCAACGAGCGCGATCTGCAGATGATGCGCGCTTTCGCCGACCTGCTCGCCTACCAGATCGATCGCGATCTGGAAGCCGTGCGCGCGCACGAGGAGAAGGTCGAGCGCATCATCTCGTTGCTCGAACTCGGCCAGCCGACGATCGCCTACCAGCCCATCCACGATCTGCACGACAACCGCATCGTCGGCATCGAGTGCCTCTCGCGCTTCGATCTCAATCCGCCGCGCCCGCCGGAAATCTGGTTCCGCGAAGCGCATGAAATCGGCCTGGGGGTACGCCTGGAGCTCAACGCGATCCTGACCGCGCTCGATGGCCTGCGCGAGATGGAGGGCGACTTCTACGTATCGCTCAATGTCTCGCCGCAGACGCTGATCAGCGGAGAGATTTCCGGCTTCCTGGATGGCCTGCCGCCGGAGCGCCTCGTGCTTGAACTGACCGAGCATGCATACGTGGAGGATTACGCCGCGCTGCGCGACCGGCTCGCACCGCTGCGCCGGCAGGGCATCCGGATCGCGGTCGATGATGCCGGCGCCGGCTACGCCAGCATGCGGCACGTGCTGGCGATCAGCCCGGACATCATCAAGCTGGACATGACGCTCACCCGCAGCATCGACAGCGATTCGCCGCGCCGTGCGCTGGCCGCCGCGCTGATCGCCTTCGCGCGCGAAACCCAGAGCGAAGTGATCGCCGAGGGCGTGGAGACCTTCGCCGAGATGGAGGCCCTGCGTGCGCTCGGCGTGCGCCACGCGCAGGGCTACCATCTGTCCCGTCCGATGCCATTGGCAAACCTGATGAGCCTGCTGGTCAGCGGCGCGCCCCTGGTGCATTGAGGCCGCACGCCGGCAGGGCGAGCCTCGCTGCCTCCGGTTCGTCCGCAACCGCGTCATGCGTGCATACGGATGCGGGTGCATGGCAGGATGCGCGGCCACCGGAGATCTCCATGCAGCGCCATCCACTCCCGAACACCGATCTGCACGTCTCGCGCATCGCCTACGGCTGCATGCAGCTCAGCCGCGCCTGGAACACCGATCCGCTCACCGACGACGAGCGCCGGCGGACGCGGCTGCTGATCGAGACCGCACTGGACTGCGGCATCACCCTGTTCGATCACGCCGACATCTATGCGCGCGGCAAATCCGAGCAGTTGTTCGGCGAGGTGCTGGCGCAGTCGCCGTCACTGCGCGATCGCATGGTGCTGCAGACCAAGTGCGGCATCCGCTTCGCGCATGCGCCGCATCCGGATTCGCCCGGGCGCTACGATTTCAGTTACCAACACCTGATCGCATCGGTCGAGGACAGCCTGCGACGGCTGCACACCGATCGCATCGATCTGCTTTTGCTGCATCGGCCCGATCCGCTCGCCGAACCGGATGAAGTCGCGCGCGCGTTCGATGATCTGCATCATGCCGGCAAGGTGCTGCACTTCGGCGTCAGCAACCACACGGCCACGCAGATCGCGCTGTTGCAGGCGAGCCTGGCGCAGCCGCTGGTGGTGAACCAGGTCGAGATCAGCCTGCTGCATCATCACCTGATCAACGAAGGCGTGATCGCATCGACCACCGGCACGCCCTACACCGCATCGGCCGGCACGCTGGACTACTGCCGCCAGCAGAACATGCTCGTACAGGCGTGGTCGCCACTGGCCGGTGGACGGTTGTCGCATCCGGAAACCGCCGAGCCGGCCCTGCGCAACACCGCCGAACTGGTCGCCGCGATCGCACGGCGCCACGGCGTGTCGGCCGAAGCGATCCTGCTGGCGTGGTTGTTGCGCCATCCGGCCGGCATCCAGCCGATCGTCGGCACCACCGATCCGGATCGCCTGCGCGCCAGTTGCGCCGCCGATGATCTGCGGCTGGATCGCGAAACCTGGTACGCGCTGTTCACCGCCGCACGCGGCGCACCGGTGCCTTGAACGCACTCCGAACACGATATCCGGACATTTTTTCCGCTCAGTAAATCTACTGGGCGTCATGCCGCGATCCGCGCCATTTTCCGACTGCGCACGATCACGAAGATCCACTTCCCGAACACTCACATCCAGTGACGCCCGGATTGCGTTACGCGCGGGCAAAGTCCGCGTGAATACCTCAACACGCGCTTTACATTTTCGATGGAATAGTCGCGCCCGAATGCGCCAGTCCGCTCCATGCGATGCACGGATCCGGCTACGCGAACAGGGAGAAGCCGGCATGCATGGGGTCAGGCGGATGGCCGCAATCAACCCACTCGGAGCAGCGCCGATCCCGCGATGCGCGCGTGGTGCCTCGCGCCGCCCACGCTGGCGTTCCAGGCGGTTGCGACGATGCGCGCCGTCCACCGGTTGATCGACGCACTCCTTGCGTCAGCAACGGATTTCACCGCATCGCAGTCAATCGCAGGCATGCGCCACAAGGAAGGGTCGCCTCCGATGCTCGTCCACCCCGGCAGGATGCCGGGACGACGCAACCCTGAAGAGCGCCATGAACACCATCTACCGCGTTGTCTGGAATCCCACCGCGTGCCGTTGGATCGTCGCATCGGAACTGGCTCGGGGCCGCAAGAAAAGATCTTCCACCACCGCCATGGCATTGCTGCTGTGCACCGGCGTCATCGCCGGGCGTGCACAGGCCGATTGTGGAACCAATCCCGTCGCCAACTACACGACAGGTCTTGTATGCACGCCATCGGCGGGCATCGGCGCGGGGCAGACCACGCAGGCAGGCACCACGGTCACGGTGTCCACGGGAACCGCGCCGGCCATCCACACCGTAGCCAATGGCGCGGACGCCACAGCGACCATCGTGGGCACCTCCATCACTCAATCGAGCAGCGGACAGGGCATCGAGACGCGCGTCAGCAGTGGCGTCGGCACGGCGAATACGCTGCTCTCCGGCGCGAACATGATTGCCCTGGGCGCGAATGCGGACACCGCAATCCTCACCACCGGCGTCGGTAATTCCTCCATCGTCGTGACGGACTTCCTGACCGTCACCAACAGCGCCGACAACGCGCAGAATCGCGATGGCCTCGAAGTCAATGCCGGCGGCGCGCTGTCCAGCCTCAACCATCAAGGCAGCGGCATGATCTCCACGCGAGGCGGCAACGCGGTGCTGGCGACCGGCTTCGGCGCGGGGACGAGTGTTTCGGTGAATATCGGCAACCAGGTTGCGCTGCGTGTGGACAACACGGTGTCGGGCGCGTCGGGTTTCGTCAACTCCGGCATCCGCACCACGACCAGCGGCGGCAACAATGTCGTCAACAATGCGGCGTCGATTGAAACAAGCGGTGCGAACGCGTTCGGCATATTGTCGAGCTCCGGCGCAGGCAATACAGATGTGACCAATTCCGGTTCGATCATCACCAACGGCATCGCGGTCGATGGCATACGCGCACTCAGCAGCGGCAATGGCAATGTCAGCGTCACTCATTCGGGCACGATCCTGTCCGAAGGCGCATCCGCCCGCGGCATCCAGATTCAATCCAGCACCGGCGGCGGTTCCGGCTACGCGACCCTCACGATGAATGGCGGCTCGGTAACCACACGCGGTGCCAACGCGGATGCCCATGGTCTGGAAGTGCAGGCGCGCGGCACCGGCACGGGCAGCATCAATCTGCTCGGCGGTTCGGTCAGCAGCAACGGCGGCGCGGCGTTGATCGTGCATACCGGCGGCGCGGCCACCAGTGTCGGCGACATCCGCGTCAACACCGCAGCCGGCACCACCCTCCACAGCACGCTGCTGCACGGCATCACCGTCGGCGGCGCGTCGGCCGCGGCCGGAACTTCCATTCTCATTGACTCGCAATCGGACATCACCGCCGGCGGAATGGGCATCAACGCGGCCAGCACCACGGGCGGAGCGCCCATCACCATTCGCCAGACCGGCGGCAGCATCACCGCCGGCAATTACGGCATCAACGCCTCCACCGCGGGCGCCATCGATATCGAGGTCGACAGCCGCATCGAGTCCGCCGGACTGGCGGCTGTCCGCGCGGCCGGCACCGCCAACCAGGCCGTGACCGTCGACAACCTCGGCACCCTTCTGGCCACCGGTCCCAACGGCAAGGGCATCGCGGTCACCGGGGGGGGCGATCTGACTGTGCAGCATCACGACGGCGCGCTGATTGAAACACGCGGCGATGGCAGTTCCGCGCCCTACTCACCCAACTCCGGCGCGGCGGGCATCTATATGCAGACCACCGCAGGCAGCGCCGGCACCGCGCGGGCGGTGATTGATGGCGACATCCTGACCACCGGCTCCAACCGCGCCGGCGGTGCCTTCGTCCAGTCGCAGGGCTCAGGCGATGCCATCATCGTGGCCTCCGGTGACATCACCATCGACAACGCGGCCGGCCCCTACAGCTATGGCCTGTCCACTTCGCTGCTCGGTGCCAGCGCCACCGGCGATGCCTCCATCGAATCGCACGGCAACATCCGCATCGCGGCCAATGATTCCATCGCGCTCTACGCCTATGTCGAACCGGGCACGTCCAACGCGGGCGACCTGCGCATCGACAACACCGGCACGCTCACCACGACAGGCGATGGCATCTCGTACGGCATCTGGGGCCGCGTCCTGTCAGGCGGCAGCGGTGTCACCCTCAACAACAGTGGGGCCATCAGCACCAGCGGCACGGTCGGCACATTGCTCCCGACCTTCGGCGGGCCTTCGGCCATCCGCGCCGACAGCCTGGCCGGTGCCATCCACATCGTCAACAGTGGCGCACTCAGCACCGAGGGCGAGACGGCGCGTGGCATTTCCGCCATCTCCACCACCGGCGACATCAGCATCGACAATGCCGGCGACATCGCCACCCGGGGCGAAGGTGCCTACGCCATCAGCGCGGTGTCCGACGACGGTGCAGTCACCATCACCACCACCGGCGGCCGCATCGATACGCTCGGCGATGGCGCGGTTGGCCTCAATGCAGTCAGCAACGGTGCGGTGAGCGTGGACAACGCCAGTGCGATTGCCACCGCGGGCATCGACTCGGACGGCATCGTTGCGGTGGGCTTGACTGATGCCGGCGCCACCGTCGTCAACCGCGCTGCGCTGGTCACCACCGGGGTCGATGCGCAAGGCCTCCACGCCACCACGCAGACCGGCGCATTGACGGCAGGCAACAGCGGCGCAATCAGCACCTCGGGAGCGACAAGCCACGGCATCCAGATCAGCAGCGCCAGCGGTGACGTCACGCTGGAGAACACCGGCGACATCGCCACCCACGGTGCGCAGGCCGACGCCATCCTCGCTGCGGCGCATGGCGCTGGCAGCCCGCTCATCACCCAGTCCGGCGCGCTGAGCACCGACACCGACGAAAGTGCCGGCATCCGTGCGACGACCGAGATCGGCACGCTCGCCATCACCACCACGGGCGGCAGTATCGATACGCTGGGCGCGTCGGCCTTCGGCATCACCGCCAGCGGCAGTGGTCCGGTGAGCGTGGACAACGCCAGTGCGATTACCACCGTGGGCAGTGGCGCGCATGGCGTGTTCGCCCTGGCCCTGGGCGCGAGCCCGGTGAGCGTGAACAACGCGTCGGTGATCACGACCCGTGGCGCGGACGCCGTGGGCATCGACGCATTCGGCAGTGGCGCGGTCAGCGTGACCAACACCGCCACCGGTCAGGTGCACGGCGGCGGTGGAAGTGCGGGCGCGGGCGTGCGGCTGGGCGCCAGCATGCAGACGCTGCTCAATGCCGGCGACCTCGATGCCTTGAGCGATCGCGCCGTCATCGCCGACAACGGCGCCGCCGGCACGCTGGACATCAGCAACACCGGCACGATGCTCGGCACCGTCACCGCGTCCACATCGGTCTCGCGCTTTGACAACGCCGGGCTCTGGAACCTGCGGCGCTTCGCCGACACCGATGGCGACGGCGTGCGCGAAACCCTGGACGTGGCCGTCAGCAACTTCGGCGGCAGCGGCGACAACACCCTCAACAATCTCGGCACGCTGGCCCTGCTCACCCACGATGGCAGCGGCACCGCGCTGGACACCACCGGCATGTACCTGCCCTTCGGCAATGCCTACCACACCATCGCGCTCGCCAGCCCCGCGCAAGGCCACATCCTCGGCGTGCAGCGGTTCTACCACAGCGGCCTGATCAACCTGCAGGCCAATCCTTCGGTCGGCGACGTGCTGGTCATCAGCGGCGGGGCCACGGCCGGCGTCAATGGCGGCGGCGTGTTCATCAGCGATGGCGGCACGCTCTGGCTCGATACCGTGCTCGACGATGGCGGCAGCGATTATCGATCGGACGTGCTCGTCGTCGATGCGACGCAGAATCGTCTTGGCCCGACCGGCATCGTGATCAACAACGTCGGCGGCAGTGGCGCGGTGACCACCGGCGACGGCATCGCACTGGTGCAGGTGCTCGATCGCACGCGCTCGCCGGGCGATGTCTTCGTGCTCGCCAATCGTGCGGTCGCCGGCGCCTACGAATACCTGCTGTTCCGCGGCGGCAGCGCGATCAACGGAGGCGATCCGGATGATGGCAACTGGTATCTGCGTTCGGAGCTGCCGGTGCCGCCGCCGTGCGAAGAAACGGGAACTTGCCCACCACCGCCGCCGTGCGAGGAAACCGGAACCTGCCCACCACCGCCGCCGTGCGAGGAGACAGGCACCTGCCCACCTCCCCCGCCGCCGCCACCCTGCGAAGTGACCGGCACATGTCCACCGCCTCCGCCCTGCGAGGAGACCGACACCTGTCCGCCACCTCCGCCGCCGCCGCCGGTGCCGTGCGAAGTGACCAACACCTGCCCGCCGCCGGATCCGGATCCCGATCCGGATCCGGACCCCGCGCCCGCGCCGCTCGTCCCGCTGTTCCGCGCGGAGATCGGTGCGTACCTGGGCAATCAACTCGCCGCATCGAGCGCCTTCATGCACACGCTGCACGATCGCCTCGGCGAAGTGGACTACACCGAACGCGCGCGCGACGATGACACGCATGCGGCCGCGTGGACGCGGGTGACGCGCCGGCAGTTCAACACCCGATCGAGCCTGCGCCAGTTGGACATCGACACCGACGCCACGCTGATGCAGGTCGGTGCGGAGTTCGGCCGCTGGACTGATGGCGATGCGCGCTGGCATCTCGGCGCGATGGGCGGCTGGCTGCAATCGAGCACGCACTCGCGCTCCACGCTCGTCGGTTATCGCGCCAAGGGCACGCTCAGCGGCTACGGCCTGGGCGTGTACGGCACCTGGTACCAGAGTGCGGGCGACCCGCGCGGACTGTATGTCGATGCCTGGCTCAACTATGGCGGGTACCAGAACAAGGTGCAGGGCGATCTGTTGCCGACCGAGCGCTACGACAGCCACGCATGGAACGCTTCCATCGAGGCCGGGTATGCGATGGAACTGCGGCGCGGCGAGCAGACCGCCTGGTATGTCGAACCGCAGGCGCAGATCATCCACTCCGAGTTCGACGCCGACGACCACATCGAGGTCAATGGCACGCGCGTGCACGGCAGCGACGCCGGCGGCCTGGTCACCCGCATCGGCGTGCGCACCTACACCCGGCCCATCGACACCGCGCACAACCGCGTGCAGCCGTTCCTTGCACTGAATTGGTGGCACTACGACGGCGACGGCATGACCCTCGCGTTCAACGACAGCGTGCAGCGGCTCGAACGCGACGCCGACGTCTACGAACTGAAGCTCGGCGCACAGATCGAACTCGGTGGCGGATGGACCGCCTGGGGGCACGCGGCGATCAGCGAGGTCGATGGCTCGGCCGATGATGTCGAAGGCTTGCTCGGCGTGAAGTACGGCTGGTGATGACCCGCGTCACCGTGTGCTGATGCGCAACGCTCCGGCCGCGATCGCGGCCGGCTTTTTTTGCGACCATGAAAGATCGCCGACGCTGTCACCGCAGTGTCACCGCGCTGCAATGCCTGCTTCATCGACACCGCGCAGGCTGCACAAAACGCGGAGCCCTGCATGCGCCATGCGATCGTCACCGAGACCTACCCGCCGGAGATCAACGGCGTCGCGCTGACCGTCCAGGGCCTGGAATCCGGACTGCGCGCACGCGGGCACGAGGTCAGCCTGATACGTCCACGCCAGGACGGCGATCGCGATGCCGCCGCCGATACTCTGCTGGTGCGCGGCGCGGCGCTGCCCCGCTATCCCGGGCTGAAATTCGGCTTGCCGGCCACGCGCCGCCTGCTGCGCCTGTGGAGCCAATCACCGCCGGATGCGATCTACGTGGCCACGGAAGGCCCGCTGGGATGGTCGGCGGTGCGCGCCGCGCGGCGGCTCGGCATTCCGGTCGCCACCGGTTTCCACACCCGCTTCGATGAATACATGCGCGACTACGGCGCGCCGTTCCTGCAGCAGACGGCGATGCGCTGGATGCGCCGCTTCCACAACCGGGCCGACGCCACGCTGGTGCCGACGCGCGAATTGCAGGAATTCCTCGAAGGCCAGGGGTTCGATCGCGTCGTGCGGCTTGCGCGCGCGGTCGACACCGCGCAGTTCTCGCCCGGCCATCGCGATGCGGCATTGCGCGCGCAGTGGGGCGCGGATGCTGCCACGCCGGTGGCGATCTACGTGGGACGCATCGCGGCGGAAAAGAATCTCGGCCTGGCGGTGCGTGCGTTCCGCGCGTTGCAGCGCGGCCAGCCGCATGCACGCTTCGTATGGGTGGGCCATGGCCCGGCGCGCGCCAGACTCGCGCAGGAAAACCCCGACTTCATCTTCTGCGGCGTGCAGCGCGACGCCGCGCTGGCGCGGCATTTCGCCAGCGGGGATCTGTTCCTGTTTCCCAGCCACAGCGAAACCTTCGGCAACGTGACGCTGGAAGCGATGGCCAGCGGCGTGCCCACGGTGGCCTTCGATTACGGCGCCGCGCGCGAACACCTGCGCAGTGGCCTGCATGGCTACGCGGTCGCCAACGACGACGCATTCATCGATGCGGCGGTGCGGCTGGCCAGTGACGGCGAGCTGCGCGCCCGCCTGGGGCGCGCGGCCAGCGAAGCAGTGGCAGCGCTGCGCCCGGAGCAGGTGGCCGCCGATTTCGATCACGTGCTGTCCACGCTGGCCGAACAACGGAGGTCGCATGCGAATGTCGCTACCGCGTAATGTCCTGCGGGGCCGTGACGCCGGCTGGTGCCTGCGCGCGAATCGCTGGGGCCAGTGGTCCGGCGTGCGCCGCTTCTTCGCCGTGGTCAGCCGGCTGGGCGACGGCGTGTTCTGGTACGCGCTGATGGGCGCGCTGATCCTGTTCGATGGCATGGACGGGCTGGCCGCTTCGGCGCATCTGGCCGCCACCGGCGTCATCGCACTGACGCTGTACAAGCTGCTCAAGCGCTGGACGCGGCGTCCACGCCCGTTTGCATCGGACGTGCGCATCCGTGCGTGGATCGCGCCGCTGGACGAGTTCAGTTTCCCGTCGGGACACACGCTGCACGCGGTCGCCTTCACCGGCGTGGCGCTGGCGCACTACCCGCTGCTCGCGCCGCTGTTGTTGCCGTTCGCCGCGGCGGTGGCGATCTCGCGCGTGGTGCTCGGACTGCATTATCCGAGCGACGTGCTCGCCGCCACCGCGATCGGAACGACACTGGCCGGTCTGTCGCTGTGGCTGGTGCCGGGCGTTTCGCTGTTCGGCTGACGATCGCGCCGTGCAAGCGTGGGCCGCGGATGCGCGAGGTCGAACCCCGGTCCGCAACATCGGTGCGCCCCTGCACGATTCACGTGCGGGTGAACCCGCACATGTGACAAGGGGCGCACAAGCGCCCCTTGTCGTGCAGCAAATCCAGACTGCAGCTCAGTTGTCCATCACCGGCTTGCGTGGCAGCTTCGCCTCGCGCATCGCGGCCTGGTAGGCGAACGCGGCGACGATGGCGGCGGCCTGCTTCAGATCTTCCGGCGAGGCGTGATCGAAGGTATCCAGATCGCTGTGGTGCACGTTGGTCGAATAATCCAGGCCGTCCTGCACGAACTGGAAGCCCGGCACGCCGACGCGGTCGAAGGAGATGTGATCGGTGCTGCCGGTGTTGCGCGGGGTGACGATCGTGGCGCCCACGTCATGGAACGGCGCCAGCCAGGCTTCGAAGATCGGCATCGCCGCGAGGTTTTCCTGCGCGTAGATGCCGCGGATGCGGCCGGACCCGTTGTCGAGGTTGAAGTACGCCGACACCTTGTCGTAGTCGCGCTTGCGTTGCAGCGGGCCGCGGTTTTCCTGGAACGCGCGCGGCAGCTTCTTCTGTTCCGGATCGGTGCTTTCGGGGAATTCTCCGATGTGTCTGGACACGTAGGCGGCCGAACCGATCAGGCCTTGTTCCTCGCCGCTCCACAACGCGATGCGGATCGTGCGGCGCGGCTTGGCGCCCACGGCCTTGAGGATGCGCATGGCTTCCATCATCACCGCCACGCCGGCCGCGTTGTCGGCTGCGCCGGTGCCGGCATGCCAGGAATCCATGTGCGCGCCGATGATCACCACTTCGTCGGCCTTGCCGCTGCCGGGAATCTCGGCCAGGGTGTTGAAGCCAGGATCATTGGTTTGGCTGGTGAAGCGTGCATCGACATTGACGCGCAGGCGCACGGTCTCGTTGCGTTCCAGCGCGCGCACGATCGGGTTGTAATGCTCGGCCGCCACCGCCAGTTCCGGCACGCCGACCGCTTCGCCCGCACGCCGCGAACCGCCGCCGCCGACGCGGATGATGCCGTTGTCCCAGCCGCTGATGCTGAGCGCGGCGATCGCGCCTTCCTCGACCAGGAACGCGTTGATCGCCTGGGTCAGTTCCTGCCGCTGCACGTATTCGCCCGCACGCTTGCGGCGTTCGGCCGGATTCGGATCCTTGGGTACGGTGAACTCGAGCAGCGTGGTCAGGCCGGCTTCGTCATAGCGCTTGGAATCGGCCTCGGTGCCGGCCTTGTATTCGCGCGCTTCGCTGAGCAGCACGATGCGGCCCTTCAGCTTGCCCTTGTACTTGTCGAGATCCGCCTTGGTCTTGATCGCCACCAGCATGGCTTCACCTTCGACCGGACCGGCGGTGCCCGGCGTCCAGGCTTTGGGCACGGCGCGCAGGGTGAGCGTGCGCGGGCCCAGCAGATCCAGACTGGAGGAACGGTATTCCCAGCCGCGACCGAAATCGTCGAAGGCTTCGTCATGGACATTGGACAGGCCCCACTGGCCCAGCTTTTCACGCGTCCAGGCATTGGCCTTGGCCATGTTCGGCGAATTGGTCAGGCGCGGCCCGATCTGCTCGGTCAGGTGGCCGAAGGTCTGCATCACCTGCGAACGGTGGAAGGCTTCCTGACGGATCCGGCTCACCATGTCGAGATCGACCGGCTCGTTCCCCTTGACCTGCGCCTGCGCCGCACCAGCCAGACACAGGCACATCATCAACCAGCTCCCCTTGATCACGCTTGCTTCTCCCCGATACGTGCCGAGCGCACAAAGGATCGAGTCTAGCCGCCGAGGCCGGGCAACCCACCCCTGCCATCAGTCATGGTCGGCGCGACGCGCGTCGCATCAGTGCAGGGGTTCGACCCGCGCTCGACGCAGCGCTGGCGCGTGCTGTCCGCTCCAGTCGCGATCATTGGCGACCTGCGCGTGCGCGCGGCTGGCTTCCAGCGCGGCCAGATCCAGATCGGCCATCGCCCAGCGCTGATCGCCATGGGTCTGCGCCAGCACGCCATCGGCGGGAAAACCGCGATCCATCGGCGCAAAGATCGCCGCTTCGCCGGTGTTGATGTCGAGCGCCGGACTCCACGCCGCTTCACCGGCGGTCACCGACTGGGCGACGAACAACCGGTTTTCGAGCGCGCGCGCCAGGCAACCCACGCGCACGCGCATGGCCCCGGCCTCGGTATCGGTGCAACTGGGCACGGCGAGCAGACGTGCGCCGGCTTCGTACTGCGCGCGCACCGGCAGCGGGAATTCGCTGTCGTAGCAGACCGCGACCGCCGCGCGCACGCCATCGGCGTCGAACACCTTGAGCGAATCGCCCGGTTCGAGCACGCCGGCGCCTTTTTCGAATCCGGTCAGTTGCAGTTTGTCCTGCCAGCCATGCCGGCCTTCCGGCGTGAACCAGTACGAACGATTGCGATAGCGGCCCTCACCGCGCGCCAGCAGGAACGAGCCGGCCACCACATGCAGCCGCAGCGACTGCGCCAGCGTTGCATACAGGCCCATCCAGTCCGCGTGCAGTGCCTGCGTGGCGGCCAGCGAGGCGTGCAGATCCGCGCGGATGTCCGGCCCGAACGTCGCGGCCAGTTCGAGCGAAAGATATTCCGGCAGGATCGCCACGCGTGCGCCCAGCCGCGAGGCTTCCTCCAGCCACGCGGCCTGCTTGTCCGCGAATGCCGCGAAATCGCGCGGCGCATCGATCGGGTATTTGGCGACGGCGACCTTCACGCGGCGGCCTCCAGCGGACGCGTCCAGAACGTCAGCGTGTGCGTGGTTTCGCCTCGATCGATTTCTTTCCAGTCCAGTTGCATCGTCATGCCCGGTTGCCGCGCATAACCGCGCGCGTGCCAGAAAGCGTCGTTGCTCCGATGATGTTCCGGCCGGCGCGGATCGTCGTCGGCGCGATCCACCGAACAGAATGCGGTCCAGCGATACCGGCCCAGCGCGCGCGCATGCGCTTGGCGATGATCGAAGAACGCATGCCCGATGCCGCGTCCGCGATACGCCGGCAGCAGCACCGACTCGCCGAAATAGAACACCTGCGCGGGGTCGATCGCCGAGCCCTCGAACGGGGCGCGGAACGCCGGGCTGTCGTGCAGCAGCGGCAATCCGGTCGACGCACCGACGACCCGGCCCGCGTCCATCGCCAGCACGAAGATACTGTCCGGCGACGCCGCATACGCGGCCAGGTACTGTCGCTCGTAGTCGTCGGTGCCTTCGTAGAGATATGGCCAGTCGCGGAACACGGCCACGCGCAGGCGTGCGACATCCTCCAGCCATGGCGCGATCTCCGCGCCGCGAAAAAGACCGAGAGTGTGCGAAGGATCCATCGCTGAACTCTACCGCACGCCACCGGCCGGACGAACTCCCGATGGCGCCGGCCTACCGGGCGGGAGGGTATGCGGCGCGGGCGCGCGGCCGCGCGCCAGCAGGTCGTCGACGCCTGGA
>JAEWBY010000056.1 GCA_023390905.1 Pseudomonadota bacterium
GCCGAGTACATGGACGCCGAGCGGCTGTTCACCGAGACCAAGCAGGGATTCGGCTTCTACCACAAGAACTTCGGCGCCCCATACGCGTTCGGCAAGTACGACCAGCTGTTCGTCCCGGAGTTCAACGCCGGCGCGATGGAGAACGCCGGGGCGGTGACGTTCGTCGAGGACTACGTGTTCCGCAGCAAGGTCACCCGCGCGTCGTACGAGCGCCGAGCAGAGACCGTGCTGCACGAGATGGCGCACATGTGGTTCGGCGACCTGGTCACCATGCAGTGGTGGGACGACCTGTGGCTCAACGAGTCCTTCGCGACGTTCGCCTCGGTGCTCTGCCAGGCCGAAGCCACCGAGTACACGCAGGCCTGGACAACGTTCGCAAACGTCGAGAAGTCCTGGGCCTATCGGCAGGACCAGCTGCCCTCGACCCATCCGGTCGCCGCCGACATCCCGGATCTGCACGCGGTGGAGGTCAACTTCGACGGCATCACCTACGCCAAGGGCGCCAGCGTGCTCAAGCAGCTCGTCGCGTATGTCGGACTCGACGCGTTCCTGGCCGGGCTGCGGGACTACTTCCGCGATCACGCGTACGGCAACGCCACCTTCGGCGACCTGCTCGGCGCGCTGGAGAAGTCCTCCGGTCGCGACCTGTCCGGCTGGGGCAGGCAGTGGCTCAAGACCACCGGCCTGAACACGCTGCGCCCGGACTTCGACGTCGATGCCGCGGGCAGGTTCACCCGGTTCGCCATCGAGCAGGGCGGCGCCAAACCGGGCGACGGCGAGACCCGCGTGCACCGGCTGGCTGTCGGCGTCTACGACGACGACAGCTCCGGCAAGCTGGTCCGGGTGCACCGCGAGGAACTCGACGTCGACGGATCGGTCACGGAAGTACCTGCGCTGCAGGGTGTTTCGCGCGGCAAATTCATCCTGGTCAACGACGACGACCTGACGTACTGCTCGCTGCGGCTGGATCCTGAGTCACTGCAGACGGTGCTCACCCGCATCGCCGACATCGCCGATCCGCTCCCCCGCACGCTGGCGTGGTCTGCGGCCTGGGAGATGACCCGCGACGCGGAGTTGCGTGCCCGCGACTTCGTCGCGCTGGTGATCGGCGGGCTGCACGCCGAATCCGAGGTCGGTGTCGCGCAGCGGCTGCTGCTGCAGGCGCAGACGGCGCTGGGTTCCTACGCCGATCCTGCGTGGGCGGCCGAGAACGGCTGGCCGGCCTTCGGCGACGCGCTGCTGGATCTGGCGCGCGAGTCGGCCCCCGGCTCGGATCACCAGCTGGCGTTCGTCAACGCGCTGTGCACGTCGGTGCTGTCGCCGAACCATGTCGCGGTGCTGTCGACGCTGCTCGACAACGAACCCGCCGCGGTGAACCTGCCGGGACTGGTGCTCGACACCGATCTGCGGTGGCGCATCGTCACCGCGCTGGCCCGCGCCGGGGTGATCGCCGCCGACGGCTCGCAGACACCGTTCATCGACGCCGAAGCCGCCACCGACCCCACCGCGGCAGGACGGCGGCAGGCCGCGGCGGCGTCGGCGGCGCGGCCGCAGGCGGCCGTCAAGGATGCGGCCTGGGAGCAGGTCGTCGAGGACGACACACTGGCCAACATCACCGCCCGGGCGATCATCGGTGGCTTCGTGCAGCCCGGCCAGGGCGAGCTGCTGGCACCGTTCCGGGAGCGCTACTTCGGCGCGATCTCCGGCGTGTGGGAGCGGCGCTCCAGCGAGGTCGCGCAGACCGTCGTCATCGGGCTGTACCCCTCGTGGGACATCAGCGGTGAGGCGTTGGACGCCGCCGACAGGTTCTTGTCCGACCCCGACGTGCCGCCTGCGCTGCGCCGGTTGGTGCTGGAAGGCCGGGCGGGCGTCGAACGCTCGCTGAAGGCCCGCCAGTTCGACATCACCTGACCCGGCCTGCGGCCACTGCAGTGCGAGCGTGCGGCCACTGCAGTGCGAGCGTGCGTGTCCGCGGGCGACACACCGGGGACTTGGCCGATTTCACGCACGCTCACACCTCATGCTCTTGGGGTGGCGGTCAACAACAGTCGCAGGGCGCGCGCGGCGCGACGACGCAAGCGGCGGGTCGCGGCCGTCGTCAACGACCTCACCGAGGAGCAATGGGCTGCGATCAAGGCCGCGTGGAACGGCTGCGCCTATTGCGGCAAGACCGCGGGCACGATGCAGCGGGACTGCGTGATGGCCATTTCGCGGGGCGGCCGCTACACCGTCGACAACGTGGTGCCGGCCTGTGCGGCCTGCAATGCCAGCAAGTGCAATGACGAGGTCACCGGCTGGCTGCGGCGTAAACGCCTCGACGAGCGGCTGTTCCTCGAACGCTATGTCCGCATCCGCGCCGAGCTCGTTGGCGAGCGAGAAGCCAGGGTTGTGGATCAGAGCTGATCGGCGACCAGGACTGCTATTCCGCGGACGGCATGGCTGGACACTGTTCGCTAAGGGCTACCGCTGCCTCGTTCATCAAACGCGCCACCGTCTCGAAGTCGGCGTCCGACGGGCGGGCCTGGGCTCCCTGCGCCTCGGCGGCACTGCGTTGCAGCGCGGCGAACTTCTCGGCCCCGTCGGCCCACCTGTCGAGCTCATCCTTGATCGCCACCGCTTCGACAGAATCGACGGCGGCACGCAACGTGTCGGCCATCTGCTG
>JAEWBY010000061.1 GCA_023390905.1 Pseudomonadota bacterium
AACCCGTGGCACAAGCCCCGCGCGCGCCCCCCGCGCGCTCCACACGAATCGCGCAAGCCGCGCCCGGCGGAAGACGCGCCTGCACGTGCGCACGCCGCGCGCGATGAAGTGCGTCTGTACGGATTGAATGCGGTGCAGGCCGTGTTCGAGCAACGGCCCGACGCCATCCGCAAGATCTATCTGGAAGAGGCGCGCATTCCGCGCTTCAAGGCCCTGCTCGCATGGTGCGTGAAGCAGCGCCTGGGCTACCGCGTGGTGGAAGCCGGGGATCTCGACCGGCTCGCCGCCAGCCAGCATCACGAAGGCATCGTCGCCGACGTGCGACGTGCCGAGCCGAAGCCGCTGGCCGAATGGTTGCACGCCCTGCCTGAGGGTCCGTCCGTGGCGATCTGGCTCGATGGCGTGGGCAATCCGCACAACTTCGGAGCGATCCTGCGTTCGGCCGCGCACTTCGGCGTAGCGGCCCTGTTGTTGCCGCGCGACTCCGGCCTGGCCCTGTCCGGCGCGGCTGCGCGGGTGGCCGAGGGCGGTGCCGAACACGTGCCGCTGGTCCGCCTGGGTGAACCTGCGGCGGCGATCGACGCGCTGCGCGAGGCGGGGTTCCTGCTCGCCGCCACGGTGGTGCGCGATGGCATGGATCTGTTTTCCACCGGCCTGCCGGAGCGCCTGATCTACGTGATGGGCGCCGAAGGCGAGGGCATGGATCTGAACCTGGCCGCCGCCTGCGATGCGCGCGTGTCGATTCCCGGCACCGGTGCGGTGGAGAGCCTCAATGTCGCGGCCGCCACCGCGGTGTTCCTTTCGCAGTGGCGGATGCAGTACGCGGCGGATTGATGCCCGCTTCTCGCTGCGCAGCGCAGCGACAGGCGCTCACTCGCGCGGCGGCGTGACCTGCTTGGGCTCGCTGCCGAAATCGCCGTCGGCCTCGGCGGCCAGATAGGCGAACACGGTGTAGGCGGCGACGTTCTGCGCGAGCGCCTGCGGATCGATCTTGTCGAGCGTGTCGTCGGCGGTGTGGTGCAGGTTGAAGTAATCGGTGCCGTCCTGCGCCAGCCACGCCCACGCAAGCCCACCGGCGGCGAACGGACTGATGTCCGGGCCGGGGCTGCCCTGGCCGGGCTGGTATTCGATGCCGAGCGGCGCCAGCGCCTTTGCGATCCGTGCGGCCGCATCGCGCGCGTGTTCCGGTGCACTGGTGCTGAAGGCGTAGATGCGGCCAGCGCCGAAGTCGCTTTCGGCCGCGATCTGGTGCAGGCGCACGTCGTCTGCATACGCCTTCGCATACGCACGACCGCCATGCAGGCCCTGTTCCTCGTTGGCGAACGCGACCACGCGGATGGTGCGCTTCGGCGGCTGCCTGAGCTGGCCGATCAGGTGACCCGCGGCCATCGTGATGCCGACGCCCGCCGCGTCGTCGATCGCGCCGGTGCCCAGATCCCACGAATCCAGATGGCCGCCGATGAGTACGACCTCCTTCGGCAGGCTGCGCCCGGTGATCTCGCCGATCACGTTGTACGACGTCGCCTGCCCGTCCCAGCCGCAGTCCAGCGCCATGCGCACTTTCACCGGGCCGCGGGCGATCAGGCGGGCGAGCTGATCAGCATCGGGAATCGTCAGCGACGCCGACGGCACCGGCGTCAGCCCGTCATCAAAACGCGTGATGCCGGTATGCGCGACGCGATGGTGGTCGGTGCCGGCCGAACGCATCAGGTAGCCGATTGCCCCCTTGCGAATCGCAGCCGAAGGTCCGCGCGACCGGATTGCGCCGCCGTTGCGGTAATCGCTGCCGGCGCGATCGGCTTTCATCTGGTAATCGACGAATGCGATCCGGCCCTTGAGCGAATCGGCCGGCGCGGCTTCGAGCGCGGCGAGATCGGCAAAGCGCACGACCTCGGCCTCGATGGTGCCGCCGGGGCTGCCGCCGAGCGCGGTGATCGTCAGCGGTTGCGGATGCGTGCCGAGAATGGCGGCCTGTTCGCTGCGGCGCTCCCATTTGGGGAAGGTCACCGGCTCGGTCCACACCTTGTCGAAACCCAGCGTCTTGAATTTCGCCGTCGCCCAGGCCACCGCGCGGGCGTCGGCCTCGCTGCCGGCAAGACGCGGGCCGACTTCGGTGGTCAACGATTCCACGATCTTCCAGCCGGTGTCGTCCTTCAACGCCTGCTCGCGCAGCCCGGCCGCCTTGGTGAGCGCGGCGTCGGGAATCGAGGTCGCGCGCTCGGCCGCATGCAGCGGCAACGCCAGGCCGATCGCGAGCAACAAAGGAGCGGAACGGAGCATGCGGAACCCCCTGAAAACGATGAAGCCGCGAGCTTAGCAGCACGCGGCCCGGGTGCACCGTGCGGAACGTCGCGACGCCGCTCAGCGCGGCGGCTGAGCCTTGAGCGCGTCGCGGATTTCGCGCAGCAGCGTGACCTCCTCCGGCGGCGCGGCCGGGGGCGGCGCTTCCTTGTGATACAGCCGGTTGATGACTTTCACCAGCAGGAAGATCGCGAAGGCGACGATGAGAAACTGCACCAGCGTGTTGAGGAAATCACCGAATCCGATGATGACCGCCGGCACTTCCTTGCCCGCGGCATCGACCGTGGCTTCGCGCAGCGTCCAGCCCCAGCGCGAAAAATCCACGCCGCCCATCAACAGCCCCAGCGGCGGCATGATGATCTTCTCGACCAGCGCGGTCACGATCTTGCCGAAGGCCGCGCCGATCACCACGCCCACCGCCAGATCCACCACATTGCCGCGCGCGATGAACTGTTTGAATTCGCCGAACATGCTCATTCTTCTTCCTCTGAATCCGCGCGGATGCGCCCCGCGGAAAATATAACGATCTCCCGTTAAAGCGGGATCGCCGCGGTGCGCGGGCTCAGATGATCCGGCCCGAGAGATCCACCACGCCATCGAGCGCCGCGTGGAAGCGATCGCCTCGCCTGAGCGCCGCCACGCCGGCCGGGGTGCCCATGAACACCAGATCGCCGGCCTTGAGCGCGTACAGGCGCGACAGTTCGATGAGGATGTCGGGTACGTCCCAGATGAGATCCGACAGCGACCCATGCTGGCGCGGCTCGCCGTTGACCTGCAGGGTCAGCGTGCGCTGATCGAGATCGCCGACATCGGAAGCGCGCACCAGCTCGCTGATCGGTGCGGAATGATCGAAGCCCTTGCCGGTATCCCAGGGCAGGCCCTTGGCCTTGGCCGCGCCCTGCAGATCGCGGCGGGTCAGGTCCAGCCCGACGCCATAGGCGATCACCAGCGCCTGCGCCTGCCTGCGATCGATCACGCCGGCGGGGGCGTCCTCGCCGAGCGCCGCGACCAGTTCGATCTCGTGGTGCAGATCCTGGGTGCCTGGCGGGTAGGGCACGTCGGCGTCACCGGTGACGATGGCGTCGGCGGGTTTGTGGAAGAACGCCGGTGTGCCGCGCTCGGCCTTCGATGCGGGCGCGGTCGCGCCCATCTCGCGCGCATGATCGGCGAAATTGCGGCCCACGCAGAAGATGCGGCGCACCGGGAAGGTGCCGCCGCCACGGACGGGCACGCGCGGTTGCGCGGGAGCAGGGATGATGTCTGACATGTCGGCCGGCGTCGTGCGGAACGGCCGAAAAGTTTAGCGCGAGAGCGGAAGCACCGGCTTGCTGACGACGTGGTACTCGCCCTCGACGACGCGCGCATTGCTGGCTACCGGCTTGCCGCGCGACCGGATCAGTTTGAACACCAGGCCGGCCGCGATCATCGCCGCGCCCACGAACACGCTGAAGAACACCAGCACGCACAACACGCCCACGCCGAGCAGGCCCAGCGCGACCCGCAACAGCGGATGGCGCGGCTTACGCGGAGCGAAGGCGGAACGGAAGGCGTGGAAGTGGACGTTGCGTGCAAACATGGCGAAAGCTCGTGACACAATGCGGCGGGGGCCGGTGCGGCAAGTATCCGGACCTGTTCCGCCCTTCGTGTGAGATCTTCGTTAACCCATGCCTGACCTGATTGCGCTCAACCAGATAGAAGACGGCGGTTTTGCAGAAGTTGAGGCTGAAATCGCCGGAGATAGCGAGTCATTGGTCTTGTGGAGACGAGGTGAAGAAGTTCATGCCTGGCTCAATATCTGCCCCCACGCGGGACGCCGGCTGGACTGGGCGCCAGGCCGCTTCCTCAAGAGCAGGGAAGGCCATCTGGTCTGCGCCGTGCATGGCGCGACCTTCGAAACCCAGCATGGCCACTGCATCGCCGGCCCGTGCCGGGGCGATTCGCTGAAAGCGGTGCCGGTGCAGGTGATCGACGGGATGGTCCGGCTGATCTGAGCGCTCATCCCGCGCGGCCGTTCCACCAGAACAGCGCATTGACCATGAGCACGACCACCGCGGTATAGATCAGCGAGAGCGGGCCGCCCACGCGCCACAGTTGCCGCGAGGTGTAGTTGGCCGGGCCGGCGACCATCGAGATCACCGGGTTGGATGCGGTCATCAGGTTGTTGGACGCCGACAGCGCGACGATCAAGGCGAAGGCGGTCGGATTGCCGCCGGCCGCCAGCGCGAGGTTGATCGCCATCGGCACCATCACGATGGTCGCGCCGACGTGGCTGATGACCAGCGAGAAGCCCGTGGTGAGCAGGGCCACCGCGATTTCGATCAGCCAGACCGGCATGCCTTCGGGCAGCTGCTCGACCGTATGCCCGGCCACCCACGCCGCCGCGCCGCTGCTGTCCATCGCCCACCCGAGCGGAATCAGCCCGGCCATCAGGAACACGGTCTTCCAGTTGATCGCCGAATACGCTTCATCCATGCGCAGGACGCCGGTCAGCAGCATGCCGGCCACGCCGGTCATCAGCGTCAGCGACACCGGCAGCTTGGAGGTCAGGGCGATGATCACCGTCACCGCGAAGATCGTCATCGCGATCTTGAACTTGTGCGGACGCTGCTCGCCCTTCGGGTAATCAGTGACCACGACGAAATCCCGGCTTTCGGCGGCCTGGCGTAGATCCGTCCAGATGCTGTGGAAGACCAGCATGTCGCCGGCGCGCAACGCGATCCGGCGCACGTCCTCGCGCATGACCTTCTTGTCGCGGTTGATCGCCAGCAGGCTGATGCCCGATTGCTTGCGCAGCCGCAGTTCGGCCGCGGTCTTGCCGATGAAGCGCGAGGTCGGTGGAATCACCGCTTCGGAAATGCCCGCGCGGCTCGGGTTGAACAGATCACCGAAATGGCGCAGGCGCGAGGACAACCGCAGGAAATGGTTCTGCGCGAAATCCGCCACCTGCCGCCGCGGCCCCATCACGCCGAGCACGCTGCCCACCCAGATGCGCATGTCCACCGGCGGCGCCAGCCGCGTGTCGGTGCCGGTCTGCAGCGCCAGCATCATCGGCGCGTCATGCATCGCCTCGGCCTCGCCCAGCGACATGCCGACCAGCGGGCTTTCGGCGGTGACGATCAGTTCGAAGACATCGCCCTCGATGCCGTAGGTGTTGGCGAAATAGCTTTCCGTGCGCGCGGGCGTGACGTTGGTTTCGGTCTCCTGCTTGAGCTTCTTGTCGCCGTAGTAGCGGAAATACAGCAGCGAGGCGATCAGCAGCGCCACGCCGATCGGCAACGGCGCGAACATCCGCAGAGGTTCCAGCGTCGCCATGCCCGAGGGCAGGTTGTTGTTGGCCGAGATCAGCAGATCGTTGAGCAGGATGAGCGGCGAGTTGCCGACCATCGTCAGCGCGCCGCCCATGACAATCGCCGCCGCGATCGGGAACAGCAGCCGCTGCAACGACAGGGTCGTGCGCGAGGACAGGCGCGACGCCACCGGCATGAACAACGCCATCACCGACGGGTTCTGCATGAAGGACGAATTGAGGCCGGCGATCGCGGTGGTCATGAGCAGCAGGCGTTGTTCGAGCCCATGCCCGCGCCGCAGCAGCCACGTGGCCAGACGGTTCAGCGCGCCGGTGCGATCCAGCCCCGCGCCGAGGATCATCGTCGCGATGATGCTCATCACCGCGTTGCCGGAGAAACCGCCGAAGATCTCTTCCGGCGGAATCAACCCGGTGACGCCGAGCACCACCAGCACCACCAGCGCCACCAGATCCGCGCGGATGCGTTCGAACAGGAACATCGCCATCGTGAACCCGACCAGCCCGAGAACGAGCTTCATGTCGGTGGTCAGGGTGAGGGCGCTTTCCATCAGCGGCGGGAACCGGAAATCGGGAACAGGGAAGCGCAGCGGCCAAAGCCGATGCGGGGCCGCTGGCAACGTGTCGCTGAAAGGACACCAGGAGAGCGGCTGCTTTTATCCATTCCCGAGTCTCGATCCCTATTCGCGGCCGTAAACCATATCCCACACGCCGTGGCCGAGTTTTTCGCCGCGTGTCTCGAAATGCGTCTGCGGGCGCCAGGCTGGGCGCGGTTCGTGTCCACGCGGGCCGGCACGATTGCGCAGGCCCGGCGTTGCGTCGAACACGTCCCACATCTGCTCGGCATAGTCCTGCCAGTCGGTGGCCGCATGCAAGCGCCCGCCGGAACGAAGCCGGGTCGCCAGCAAGGCGGCGAATTCCGGCTGGATCAGGCGACGCTTGTTGTGGCGCTTCTTGTGCCAGGGATCCGGGAAGTAGATCCGCACTTCATCCAGCGAAGCTTCGGCCACTTCATGGCGCAGCACTTCCACCGCGTCGTGATGATAGAGGCGCACGTGATCGCTGCCGTCGTGCGCCAGCGCGTTGAGCAGGCGGCCGACGCCGGGCGCATGCACCTCGATGCCGATGTAATCGCGCGAGGGATCCTGTTGCGCGGCAAAGCGCAGCGCCTCGCCGTTGCCGAATCCGATCTCCAGCACGCGCAGCGCCGGACGCCCGAATACCGCGTCGAAGTCGCGGAGCTGGCCGGTGTAGTCGAGCCCGAACCGCGGCCACAGCGTGTCGAACGCCCGCTGCTGCGCCTCGGTGAAACGGCCCTGGCGCAGCACGAAGCTGCGGATTTCACGGCGGCCTTCGGTCACCGTGAACGGCTTCGGCGGCGTTTTCGCGCCTGCGCTGGTGAACGGATCGGTCATCAGCCGATGAGTCCGTCGATCGGGCTGGAGGCCGAAGCATTGCGCTTGCGCGGAATGCGTCCGGCGCGGAAGGCCGCGCGCCCGGCTTCGACCGCCAGCTTCATCGCCTGCGCCATCAGGATCGGATCCTTCGCACCGGCGATCGCCGTGTTCATCAGCACGCCGTCACAGCCCAGTTCCATCGCGATGGCCGCATCCGACGCCGTGCCCACGCCGGCGTCGACCAGCACCGGGACCTTGGCGTTCTCGATGATTTCCAGCAGGTTGTACTTGTTCTGGATGCCTAGGCCCGATCCGATCGGCGCGGCCAGCGGCATCACCGCCACGCAGCCGATGTCTTCCAGACGGCGCGCGAGGATCGGGTCGTCGCTAGTGTAGACCATGACCTGGAAACCGTCGGCCACCAGTTTTTCGGCCGCGGCCAGCGTCTGCACCACATCCGGGTAGAGCGTCTTCTGATCGCCGAGCACTTCGAGCTTGACCAGGGTGTGGCCATCGAGCAGTTCGCGGGCCAGGCGGCAGGTGCGCACGGCGTCCTCGGCGGTGTAGCAGCCGGCGGTGTTCGGCAGGATCGTGTAGCGATCCGGCGGCAGTACATCGAGCAGGTTGGGCTCGTTGGGCGACTGGCCGAGGTTGGTGCGGCGGATGGCGACAGTGACGATTTCGGCGCCCGCGGCCTCGGTGGCCAGACGGGTCTCTTCGAAATCCTTGAACTTGCCGGTGCCGGTGAGCAGGCGGGAACGATAGGTTTTTCCCGCGATCACCAGCGGGTCGGTGTGGGAGGGACTGGACATGCCGCGATTATCGCCCAGTGGCCGCGCGATTGGGTCGCCCCTGCGGATCGATGTCGATGTGCCGGCGCGGACGCACGACCCGGCCCGCTTCCCCCACCGCCTCGCAACAACGCCGCCGGGCTCGGCGCTATGCCGGCTCCGACTACGCCATCCTCAGCCGCCACCGAGCGCGTGCACGATCTCGACACGATCACCTTCACGCAGCGCATGGGCGGCGTGGGTGGTGCGCGGGACGATCTCGCCGTTGATCTCGACGGCGACGCGGCGGGCAGCCAGCCCTTCGGCTTCGAGCAGGGCGAGCAGCGTGAGGCCATCGTCGATCCGGCGGGCCTGGCCATTCAGTTCAATGTTCATGCGCCCATTGTCGCCGCTGGACCGCGACGGCGCACCCGGACGCCGGAACATGCGGCGACGCAGCGTGAGTGGACCGGCACTTGATGAAACGATAACAAGCCATGCGCAGCCGTACGGCAGAGACGGCGCGTCCGACCCAAGACCCCGGAGACATCCATGACGTTCAATCCCCGGCCCGTGCGCCGACTGCTGGCCCTGGCCCTCGCGGCGGCGGCCGTTCCCGCGATGGCGCAGACCAGCCCGTATTCGCAGACCATTTTCTTCGGCGACAGCCTGACCGATTCGGGGACGTTCCGCCCCACGCTGGTGCAGCTCAATCCGGCCGCATCGGTTGCCGGTCGCTTCACCACCAATCCGGGTTTCGTCTGGTCCGAATTCCTGAGCCAGTACTACGGCACCGCCGCAGTGAGCGCCAACCAGGGCGGCACCAACTATGCCGTCGGCGGTGCGCGCGTCGGCACGGACGCCACGCAGGCGTTCGGGCCGATCACCGTGCCGGTGCCGGCGCTGACCACGCAGGTCGGCAGTTATCTGTCGGCCCACGGCGGCCGCGCGGATCCGAATGCGCTGTACACCGTGTGGGGCGGCGCGAACGATCTGTTCGCCGCGGCGGCGAGCCCAGCCAATGCGCCAGTGATCATCGGCCAGGCGGTGACGGCCCAGGTCGGCATCGTCGCCAACCTGCAGAACAACGGCGCGCGCTACATCCTGGTGCCGAACATTCCGGACCTCGGACGCACGCCGTCCTTCCTCAACAGCGCCGCGGCCAGTGGGCTGGCGGCCAGCTACAACACCGCGCTGTTCAACGGCCTCACCGCGCAGGGCCTGCGCGTGATCCCGCTGGACACCTTCAACTTCCTGCGCGAAATCACCGCCTCGCCAGCGCAGTACGGCTTCGCCAACGTCACCTCGCCGGCCTGCGGCGCCAGCTCGTCGCTGACCTGCACGCCGCTGAACTACGTCGCGCCCGGTGCGGCGGGCACGTATGCCTTTGCCGATGGCGTGCATCCGTCGCTGGCGGCGCACCAGATGCTCGGCCAGTACGCGATCTCCGTGCTCGAAGGTCCGCGCCAGATCGCGGTGTTGCCGTATACCGCATCGGTGACGGGCCGTGCACGCGCCGACCAGGTGAGCCGCCATGTCGATGGCAAGCCGGATGCCGACGGCATGCGCTGGTGGGGCAACGTGCGCGGCGATTCGCTGCGCTATGACGAAGGCAACTTCGATGGCATCACGCCCGCCGGCACGTTCGGCGTGGACTGGGCCCGTGGCGATTTCGTGTTCGGCGGGTTCGCAGGCTACGGCCGTGGCGAGAGCGACTTCGGCGATCGCATGGGTAGCTTCAAGCAGGCTGACACCACGCTGGGCGGGTTCGCCGGCTGGTATCAGGATCGCCTGTGGGTCAATGGCCAGATCAGTTACACGTGGCTGTCCTATGACGTGGATCGCCAGATCCAGCTCGGACCGGTGACGCGCACGCACAGCGGTTCGCCCGATGGCAGCAATCTGTCGGTGGCCTTGAGCGCCGGCTACGATTTCGAGCATGGCCGCCTGCGCCACGGCCCGATCGCCAGCGTGCTGAGCCAGCAGATCAAGCTCGACGGCTATGCCGAAAGCAACACCAGTTCGACCGGGCTGACCTATGAGGACCAGGACTTCGACGCGCTCACCGGCAGCCTCGGCTGGCAGGCCAGCATCCAGGCCACCGAGCACACGCGCCCGTACGTGCAACTGACCTGGGACCACGAATTCGAGAAGACGCCGGAACAGGTGTTCGCCAGCGTGCAATCGATGCCGGGCGTCATGCCATACGCAGTGCCCGGGCTGAATTTCGATCGCAATTACGGCACGTTGCTGGTGGGCGCGCGCACGCAGGTGTTCGGTCTCAATGCCGATGTCGGGGCCACCGTCAGCGCCGGCAAGAAAGACGGCCACGATGCAACGCTGTTCGCCACTTTGAGCGGATCGTTCTGACGAAGCAGTGCCTGGCGGGACACGATGCGGCGCCTGCGGGCGCCGCATTGCTTTGGGCGGCCTGCCCGCCGCATTGCGCTCGCCCGCGGCCAGCGCATAGACTCTGCCCTGCGCGGGTGTAGTTCAATGGTAGAACTGCAGCTTCCCAAGCTGCTAGCGTGGGTTCGATTCCCATCACCCGCTCCACTTCAAGGGCGCTCGCATGCACTCATCAGGCAGTGCTGATGACGTGCGGCCGGTTGGTTGAACTGTCTTCAAGCCGAGGTTGAAGGCGTTGCGATGCATCGGCACGCCAGCGCCGGTGCGGACGGAACCCTGAGATCGGCCTAGGCGCCAACCGTCCGTTGGTTGACCTCGATCAAGGCGTAACTGTTAGGCGAATCACATATTGCGGGGCATTGCCCCCAATCCGTGAATCCGATGCGCCAGAACCTGCCGGTCACCGCCGTGGAAGTCCTGCTGGAGGACGGCGAGCAGATCGTCTCCAAGACCGATCTCAAAGGCCGCATCACCTATGTCAACGCGACCTTCCTGAAGGTCAGCGGCTATACCGAGGCCGAACTGATCGGCCAGCCGCACAACATCATCCGGCATCCGGACATGCCGCCGGCCGCGTTCGCCGATCTGTGGGCCACGTTGCAGGCCGGGCGCCCATGGGTGGGCATGGTCAAGAACCGCTGCAAGAACGGGGATCATTACTGGGTCCACGCCGACGCTGCGCCGGTGTACGAAAACGGCACGCGCGTGGGCTACATGTCCGTGCGCCGCAAGCCGAGCCGCGAACAGGTCGCCGCCGCCGAAGCCACCTACGCCAGCATCCGTGCCGGCACCTGCAGGCAGGAAGTCCGGCAGGGCAGCCTGCGCGATCCGGCGCCGTGGTACGTGCGCTGCAATCCACTGTGGAAACTCTCGCTGCGCGTGCGGCTGATGATGGCCGCCGGCGGCATGGGCTTCTACGGTCTGCTGCTGATGGGATTCCAGCAATTCCAGGTGCCGAACTGGCTGATGCTCGCGGCCATCGGATCGTGCACGCTGTTCGCCGCCTATTGCGCCTGGTGGCTGGCGCGCGACGTGGTCGATCGGCTGGAGGAAGCCAACGTGCAGTTCCGTCGCCTGGCCAGCGGACTGTACGACGGCGTCATTCCGATCGATCGCGATGACGAAGTGGGCTCGATCCTGCTCGGCCTGAAATGCACGCAGGTCCGCTTCGGGTTCGAGGTGCAGGACGCCGAGCGCCGCAATGCCGAAGCCGCGCGCATCACCCGCGCGCTGGACGCGGCCGGCGTCAACATGATGATCGCCAACGATCGCTGCGAGATCATCTACGCCAACCCGGCGATGCAGGCGATGATGCGCGACGCCGAGCAGGATCTGCGCAAGGTGTTGCCGGAGTTCTCCGCCGATGCGCTGATCGGCAGCAACATCGATGTCTTCCATCGCGAACCCGAGCGCCAGCGCGCGCAACTGGCAGTGCTTGAACAGCCTATGCACACGCAGTTGGAACTCGGCACGCGCCGGTTCGATCTGATCGTGACGCCGGTGTTCGATGCGCGCGCTCGCCGCGTCGGCTTCGTCACCGAGTGGCGCGATCTGACGCTGGCGATGAATTCGCTCGCAAGCGACGTGCATGCGGTGGTGGGTGCGGCCGCGCGCGGAGATTTCAGCCGCCGCATCCACCTCGATGGCCAGGATGGTTTCCTGCAGGTGCTGGGGCAGGGCGTGAACGAACTGCTGGCCACCACCGAATCCAGCCTGCGCGCGAATCTCTCGGTGCTGTCCTCGCTGGCCGATGGCGATCTGCGTCCGCGCATCGATACCGAAATGCTCGGCCTGTTCCAGGAAATGAAGGACAGTACCAACGCCACGCTCGATCAGCTCACCGCGATGGTGGGCACCATCCGCGAGGCGAGCCACGACATCCACACCGCCGCGCGTGAAATCGATCTGGGCAATGCGGATCTGGCGAACCGGACCGAAAAGCAGGCTGCCTCGCTGGAGGAAACCGCCGGCTCGATGGAACGGATCACGCGGGCCGTTCGCCAGAGCATGGAAAACGCCAGCCAGGCCGATGCACTGGCCTCGGATGCATCACGCGGTGCACGGCGCGGCGGCGAACTGGTGGATCAGGTGGTGTCGATGATGGTTGAGGTGCACGCCGCGTCGAAGAAGGTCGGCGAGATCGTCACGCTGATCGATGGCATCGCGTTCCAGACCAACATCCTGGCACTCAATGCCGCGGTGGAAGCCGCGCGCGCCGGAGAACAAGGTCGCGGCTTCGCGGTGGTCGCCTCCGAAGTGCGTTCGCTGGCGCAGCGTTCGGCCACGGCCGCGCGCGAGGTGAAGGCGCTCATCGGCGAATCGATGCGCACCGTCGAGCAGGGGCATGAACTGGTCGATGAGACCGGCCAGACCATGCGCCAGATCGTCAGCCGCATCGGCGAGGTATCGGGCCTGATGTCCGCGCTGGCCAGTTCGGCCAGCGAGCAGTACGACGGCATCGAGCGCATCAACCGCGCGATCGTGCACATGGACGAAGGCACCCAGCAGAATGCCGCGCTGGTGGAAGAAGCTTCGGCCTCCGCGCACGGGCTGGAACAACAGGCCGCGCACCTGGTGCGCACCGTGGCGGCCTTCCAGCTCGATGATTCGCCGCGTGTGGCCGCGAACGGCCAGGAAGATGACGCGCCGCACGCGCTGGCGTGAACCGCAAGGCGCGTGGTGAAAGGCGGTGATGGCCGGTGCACGCAACGGCATGCGATGCTTTGCGCCTCAACGCATCCGCCGCCCATGAAACTCGCCATCCTCTCGCGCAACGGCAAGCTCTATTCCACCCGCCGCCTGGTCGAAGCCGCGCGCGAACGCGGCCACACCGCGCGCGTGCTGGACCCGTTGCGCTGCTACATGCGCATCGCCTCGGACGGATTCGCGATGCACTACATGGGCAAACCCATCGCCGGTTACTCGGCGGTGATCCCGCGCATCGGCGCCTCCATCACCCGCTACGGCACGGCGGTGCTGCGGCAGTTCGAACTGATGGGCAGTTTCTCGCCCAATCCCTCCGATGCCATCCTGCGTGCGCGCGACAAGCTGCGGGCCCATCAGTTGCTGGCGGCGCAGGGCATTGGTCTGCCGATCACGGTGTTCGGGGACAATCCGGACGACACGGTCGATCTGCTTTCGATGCTCGGCCCGCCGCCGCATGTCATCAAGCTCAACGAGGGCGCGCAGGGTGCGGGCGTGATGCTGACCGAAAAGCCGTCGGCCTCACGCAGCGTGATCGAAGCCCTGCGCGGCCTGTACGCCAATTTCGTGGTGCAGGAATTCATCGGCGAGGCCGAGGGCGCGGACCTGCGCTGCTTCGTCGTCGACGGGCGGGTGGTGGCCTCGATGCGCCGCCAGGCGCCGGAAGGGGATTTCCGTTCCAACCTGCATCGCGGCGGAACCGCCGTGCTGGCCGAGGCCACCGAGGAGGAGCGCGAGGTGGCCGTGCGCGCCGCGCAGGTGCTGGGGCTGGGGGTGGCCGGGGTCGACCTCATCCGCGCCCGTCGCGGCCCGCTGGTGCTGGAAGTGAACTCGACGCCGGGACTGGAAGGCATCGAGGCCGTCTGCAGGGTCGATGTGGCCGGGGCCATCATCGACTATCTGGCCCGCTCGGCCTGTTCAGGCTGAACCGCCCGCCGCAGCGCATGATTGTCACCTGGCTTTAACGGCGGCTTTAACGGTCGTTTAATCGATCGCCGCGTAGCCTTGGTCGGACCGCAGCTCTGCGTCTCCCGGATCAGGTACGTTCTGGAAAGCACAGGATTACGGTAATCGGGGCACATCTTTGGCCCAGGCAGGCGCCCGCCCGCCTGGGCTTTTCTTTGCGCGCCGGCCGGCGCGCGCGATGACGGGACCGACGCCGCCAATTTGTTAAATTCGATCGCCTGACCCCGGAACCGTGACCGGCCCCGGCGGTCGAACAGACCCCAACACAGGAAACGTCATGCGCATTCTGGTCATTGAAGACAACAGCGATATCGCCGCCAACCTGGGCGACTACCTCGAGGAGCGCGGCCATACGGTCGACTTCGCCGCCGACGGCGTGACCGGCCTGCATCTGGCGGTGGTGCATGAGTTCGACGCCATCGTGCTCGACCTCAACCTGCCGGGCATGGATGGACTGGAAGTGTGCCGCAAGCTGCGCAACGAAGCGCGCAAACAGACGCCGGTGCTGATGCTCACCGCCCGTGATTCGCTCGACAACAAGCTCGCCGGGTTCGACTCGGGCGCCGACGATTACCTCATCAAGCCCTTCGCGCTGCAGGAAGTGGAGGTCCGCCTCAACGCGCTCTCTCGGCGCGGCAAGGGCGTGCAGACGCGCGTGCTGGAAGTGGGCGATCTCGAATACAACCTCGATACCCTGGAAGTGCGCCGCCAGGGCAAGCTGCTCCAGCTCAATCCCACCGCATTGAAGATCCTGCAGGCGCTGATGGAAGCCTCGCCGGCCGTGGTGACGCGGCAGGAACTGGAGACCCGGGTCTGGGGCGAGGAATTGCCGGATTCGGATTCGCTGCGCGTGCACATCCACGGCCTGCGCTCGGTGGTCGACAAGCCGTTCGATACGCCCCTGATCCAGACCCGCCACGGCATCGGCTATCGCATCGCCGCGCCCGATGGCAACGGCTGAACCGCCAGCGGTCGCAGGGAAGGCGAGCAAGTTTCGCCACCGCCTTCGCACTCGAATCATCCTGTCCTTCGTTCTGTTGAGCTTCGGCTTGACGGCGATGTTCGCGATGGCCGCCTGGAACCTGCGCAGCCGGCTCGAGAACCAGCTGGTCGAACGCACGATCCAGCGGGAAGTCGAGAATCTCGCCAACCACGTGCAGACCAATCCGAACGAGCCGCCGTTTTTCCTGGTGTTCGATGCGCGGACCTGGAGCGACGAAAACGCGTACAAGGTCAATCCTCTGTACCGCGACCTGCCGGAGGGTGTGCACGACATCGCGCAGGAAGGCATCGACGGGGAGATCCACTCCTACAAGGTGGCGCTGCGCAAGGGAAAAATGGCGGACGGTACCGAGTTCACCAGCCTGGTGCGCTATGACATCACCGATGCCGCCAAGGCCACCCAGAAACTGACCCGATGGCTGATCGTGGCGGTCATGCTGTTCACCGGGCTCGGGTTGCTGATTGGCTGGTGGTCCGCCTCACGCGTGATGAGTCCGGTGGCGGCGCTCGCGCGTCGTCTGCACGCCTATCGCGGCAGCAGCGATCCGCAGCCGCTGGCGCCGCACTTCCCGGAGGACGAAGTCGGCGAGCTGGCCAAGGCGCTGGATGATTATTCGGATCGGCTCACCGAAGTGGTGCAGCGCGACCGCGAGTTCAACGCCGACGTCAGCCACGAACTGCGCACGCCGCTGGCGATCATCCGCGGCTCGGTCGAACTGCTGCTGTCGCGCCAGGATCTCGATGACAAGACGCGCACGCGCATCCTGCGCATCCAGCGCGCGGAGCAGCAGTGCACCGATCTCATCAGCGCACTGCTGTTGCTTTCGCGCAGCGAACGCGGGCACGGCAACACCGATGTCGGTCGCGTCTGCGAGCAGTTGCTCGACATCCATCGTGCGCAACTGGGTGGCAAGCCGCTGGTGCTGCGCGTGGAAGGCGAATGCGGCGTCAAGGTCGATGCGCCCGAGGCCGCGCTGTCGGTCGCGCTGGGCAATCTCATCGGCAATGCGGTCAAGTACACGCAGGAAGGCGAAGTGGTGGTGACCCTGCTGCCCGATGCGGTGGAAGTCGCCGACTCCGGTCCCGGCCTCAGCAAGGAGGACGCCGCGCGTCTGTTCGAACGCGGCTACCGGGGCACCCATGCCGGCCACTCGCAGGGCGGCGGCATCGGTCTTTCAATCGTCAGCCGCCTCTGCGCGCTGTACGGCTGGCAAGTCAGCGTGCGCCCCGGCGTGCAGAAGGGTGTCATCGCGACCTTGCGCTTCACGCCGGCGCGCGACCCCGGCTGAAGCCGCCGCACCGCTACAGCGTGATCCAGAAACACTGGTAGGCGCGGCGAAGCCCGAGCACGGTGCTGGAAGGCGTCGCGCTGTTGCGCAGGGTCTGTTCCAGGCGCAGGCCGATCGGGCGTTGCGGCGTGGTCTGCGGGTAATAGCCGTCGCTGTTCGGATCGACCACGTTGCCGGCCTCGTCGAGCAGCGGCGCGGCCGGACGCACCGGCACGATGTCGACCAGCGGCCGTTCGACGATTCGTTCCAGCTGATTGAGGATGCGGTTGGCGGCGCTGTCGGATACGCCCGTCCAGTAGTAGATGCCGGCTAGCCGGTTGACGTCGCGCGCATCGACCGCCGCGGAAATCTGATGGACCAGATCACTGAGCGTGCGCGAACACGTGCCTCGATAGAACCCGGCACTGCCACTGCCGCCGACGATCGTCGACGAAGGCGAGGGCAGGCGATCCATCGCGCCGATGTCCTCGCAGCGCTTGTCCGTATAGACGGTTTCGCCACTCATCGTGGTGCAGCGCTGCACACCTTGCGCCTGCGCGCGCAGCGGCCACAGGCAGGCAACGGTCAGCAACAGCAGGAGAGCACATGTGCGCATCGCGCAAGGCTAGCCCGACGGCCGTGAGGACGCCAAGACGGCCGTCGCACAGCGCCTCGCCGCGCCGGCACGGACCTGTGCGGAATGCCGGAGCATCCGCCATCGACGCGGCTCAGTAGCCCAGCCGCGACAGCACCGATTGCGTCGGCTTGGCCAGGTTGAGGGTATAGAAATGCAGGGACGGAGCGCCGCCAGCCACGAGCCGCTCGCACAATTGCGCCACGACGTCCGCGCCGAATTCGCGGATGCTCTCGGCATCGTCGCCGTAGGCCTGCATGCGCTTGCTGATCCAGCGCGGGATCTCCGCGCCGCACGCTTCGGAGAAGCGCCTGAGCTGGGTGAAGTTGGAGATCGGCATGATGCCCGGCACGATCGGAATCGTGACGCCGAGCCGGCGCGCGGCATCGACGAAATGGAAATACGCATCCGGGTTGTAGAAGTACTGCGTGATCGCGCCGTCCGCGCCGGCATCCACCTTGGCCTTGAAGTACTTCAGATCGCTGAGCGCATCGTCCGACTGCGGATGGGTCTCGGGATAGCAGCCCACCTCGATATGGAAGGTGTCGCCGTGTTCCTGGCGGATGAACTCGATCAGTTCGGAGGCGTAGCGCAGATCGCCCGGATGGCCCATGCCTGATGGCAGATCCCCGCGCAGCGCGACGATGCGCGTGCAGCCGATCGCGCGATACAGCTTGAGCAGCTCGCGGATTTCCTCGCGGCTGCCGCCGACGCAGGACAGATGCGGTGCCGCGCAGAAGCCGTGCTTCTGGTGCAGATGGCGCACGGTCTCGGAGGTATAGCTCAGCGTCGAGCCACCTGCGCCGAAGGTGCAGGACACGTACTCCGGGCCGTGGCTCTTCAGCTTTTCCGCCGTGCGATCGAGCTGCGCGCGCTGCTCGTCGGTCTTGGGGGGGTAGAACTCGAAGGACAGGGGAGAGGGAAGTCGGGAACCGGTAACCGGGTCGCGCATTTTCAATCATCCATTAGCAAGGTACGGACTTCGACGAATGAACGCGTTGAGCATGGCTGCCAGCTTCTGGACAAGAGCCTGGATGGCCTCGCGTTATCGAGAAAACCCGGATCCTTGGCAATCCAGAGCTGTGTGTCCAATTCCATCAGCGAACCGCGCGCGATCCTAAGGTGATAGACGTATTCCTCCGGTTGCCCCTTCCAGCGCCTTCGGCGATGTTGGAAGGGACACTCACCGCGCATCGTCTGACCTGTGCCGTGAGCCCGTAACGCTCCTCGTCCGGGAAACCGCTCGACACGCGATAAACCTCGCGCGCGTCAATCGCATGGCTTCCTTCCAGACGTCCAGGCCGTAATGCAACGGCCTGGTGGTTTTCCGGCTATCCATTTCCGGTTACCTGCTATCGACTCAATAACGATAATGATCCGGCTTGTACGGTCCTTCCACCGCGATGCCGAGATAGTCGGCCTGATCCTTCGTCAGCTTCGTCAGCTTCACGCCGATCTTTTCCAGGTGCAGGCGGGCGACTTCTTCGTCGAGCTGCTTGGGCAGGCGGTAGACGGTCTTTTCGTAGACGTCCTTGTTGGCCCACAGATCGATCTGCGCCAGCGTCTGGTTGGCGAACGAGTTGGACATCACGAAGCTCGGGTGGCCGGTGGCGCAGCCGAGATTGACCAGCCGGCCTTCAGCCAGCAGGAAGATCGCGTTGCCGCCAGGGAACACGTACTTGTCCACCTGCGGCTTGATGTTGACCTTCTGCACGCCGGGGAAATTCACCAGCGCATCGACCTGGATCTCGTTGTCGAAGTGGCCGATGTTGCAGACGATGGCCTGATCCTTCATCGCCTTCATGTGATCGATGGTGATGATGTCCTTGTTGCCGGTGGTGGTGACGTAGATGTCGGCCATGCCCAGCGTGTCTTCGACGGTGTTGACCTCGAAGCCTTCCATCGCCGCCTGCAGCGCGCAGATCGGGTCGATTTCGGTGACGATGACGCGCGCGCCGTACGCACGCAGCGAGTGCGCCGAACCCTTGCCCACGTCGCCGTAACCGCAGACCACGGCCACCTTGCCGGCCAGCATCACGTCCATCGCGCGCTTGAGGCCGTCGGCCAGCGACTCGCGGCAGCCGTACAGGTTGTCGAACTTGGACTTGGTCACCGAGTCATTGACGTTGATCGCCGGAATCAGCAGCTTGCCCTGCTCGGCGAGCTGGTACAGGCGGTGCACGCCGGTGGTGGTTTCCTCGGAAACGCCCTTCCAGTTCTTCACCACTTCGGTCCAGTAGCCCGGACGTTCCTGGTGCACGCGCTTGAGCAGGTTCTTGATGACCTGTTCTTCGTGGTTGGACGAAGGCGTGTTGACCCAGTCCGAACCATTCTCCAGTTCGTAGCCCTTGTGGATCAGCAGGGTGACATCGCCGCCGTCATCGACGACCAGCTGCGGGCCGAGCTTGCCGCCGCCGAAGCTCAGCGCATCGAGCGTGCAGTCCCAGTACTCTTCCAGCGTCTCGCCCTTCCAGGCGAACACCGGCGTGCCGCTGGCGGCGATCGCGGCGGCCGCGTGGTCCTGGGTGGAGAAGATGTTGCACGAGGCCCAGCGCACGTCGGCGCCGAGATCGACCAGCGTCTCGATCAGCACGGCGGTCTGGATGGTCATGTGCAGCGAGCCGGTCACGCGCACGCCCTTGAGCGGCTGGGCGGCGGCGTGCTTGCGGCGGATGGACATCAGCCCCGGCATTTCGTGCTCGGCGATGTCGATTTCCTTGCGGCCCCAATCGGCCAGGGAAATGTCGGCGACCTTGTAATCGCCCTCGGTGGAAAACTGGCGTACGGCGTTCATGGTGTGGCTCCGGTAGTGGGCGAGCGCAGCTCGCATTCTCGACCGGGCGCCGTTACAAGAAGATTCCTGCCGAGCCTGGCCGTCTGATCACGGTCGCAGCGCCCCTCGGCGGGGCCGGCATTATATCGCTTGTTCCGGATGGAAAGATGAGCCGCGGCCCGCAGCGATGGGGTAGGCTTGGGATTGCTGCCCTGCAGCAGCACCGCCGGGCTCGACCGGAGACCGGCTTCCCCCACAACGGACGACTGGAAAGCCCCGCACCTGCATGAACAGCCCGCGCAGTCTCGAGTTCGCCGCCCCCGATGTCCCGCTCCGTGAAGACGTGCGCCGCCTCGGCGCCCTGGTGGGCGACATGCTCGCCGAACAGGTGTCGCCGGAATTCCTCGCCGAGGTCGAACGCGTGCGCACCGCCGCGATCGCGCGCCGCCAGAGCGATGCGCCACCGCAGTCGCTGGCCGGGCTGCTCGCGGGTCTGGAACCGGGGCGGGCCGAAGCGCTGATTCGCGCGTTCAGCACCTATTTCCAGGTGGTCAACATCGCCGAACGCGTGCACCGCATCCGCCGCCGCCGTGACTACCAGCGCGCCGCCAGCGCCAAGCCGCAGCCCGAAGGCCTGCATGACACCCTGCTGCGCCTGAAGGATCAGGGCGTGACCATCAACGAACTGGCGCAGTGGCTGCCGCGCATCGACATCGAGCCGGTGTTCACCGCGCACCCGACCGAAGCCGTGCGCCGCGCGCTGCTGGAGAAGGAACAACTGATGGTGGCCAGCCTGGTCAACGGACTGGACGGCCAGCGCACGCCGGGCGAGCAGGCCAGCGACACCGCGCGCTTCCGCATGGCGCTGACCTCGGCCTGGCAGACGGCTGATTCATCGCCGGTCCGGCCCACGGTGGACGACGAGCGCGAACACGTCGGCTTCTATCTGATCGAAGTGCTGTACCGGGTGATGCCGGTGCTGTACGAATCCCTGGAAACGGCGATCACCGAAGTCTACGGCGCCGCGCCCGCGCTCACCGCACGACTGCCGCGCCTGCTGCGCTTCGGCACGTGGGTGGGCGGCGACATGGACGGCAATCCGAACGTCGACGCCGGCACCATCACTGCCACGCTCAATGCGCAGCGCGCCTCGATCCTGCGCCGCTATCTGAAGGAACTGCGCCAGCTCACCACCCTGTTGAGCCAGTCCACCGAACTGGTCGCGGTGTCGCCGGAGATTCTCGCGCGCATCGGGGAATACCGCGCGCTGTTGCCGAAGGCCGCGCGCCAGTCGCGTCCGCGCCACGGCGACATGCCGTACCGGCTGCTCAATGATCTGATGCGTGCGCGCCTGCAGGCCACGCTGGAGGACCTGCCCGAAGGCTACGGCGGGCCGGACGAATTCGCACACGACATCGATCTGATTCTGCACAGCCTGGAGGCCAATCGCGGCATCCACGCCGGTTGGTTCGCGGTGCGCCGGCTGGCGTGGCGCGTGCGCAGTTTCGGCTTCCATCTCGCGCGCCTGGACGTGCGGCAGGAATCGAGCGTGCATGCGCGCGCCGTGGCTTCCTCGCTCGACGATGCGCGCTGGGACGAGCGCGATGCGATCGAACGGGCCGCGCACCTGGCGCCGTTCGCCAGCGGCGAACAGACGCTGCCGGCCAGCGATGAAGAAGGCAATCAGCGGCTGGATGCGGTGTTCGCCGCGCTCGGCGATGCGCGCCGGCGCCACGGCGCCGAAGCCCTCGGCGCGTACATCATCAGCATGGCGCACAACCGCGCCGACGTATTGACCGTGCTGGCGCTGGCGCGTCGCGGCGGGCTGGTCGATGAGCAGGGCCATGTGCCGCTGGACATCGCGCCGCTGTTCGAAACAGTGGACGATCTGCGCCATGGACCGGAAACACTGCGCGATCTGCTGGCCGATCCGGTGTACCGCGATCATCTGGCCGCGCGCGGCAACACGCAGATGGTGATGCTCGGTTATTCGGACAGCGGCAAGGACGGCGGCATCGCGGCCTCGCGCTGGGGTCTCCAGCGCGGCCAAGTGGAACTGCTGCAGACGGCCAACGAGCTCGGCATCAAGCTGACGTTCTTCCACGGCCGGGGCGGCTCGATCAGCCGCGGCGGCGGCAAGACCACGCGCGCGGTGGACGCCTCGCCGCGCGGCAGCGTCGATGGTCGTCTGCGCGTGACCGAACAGGGCGAGGTGATCCACCGCAAGTACGGTATCCGCGCGCTCGCGCTGCGATCACTGGAACAGGCGACCAGCGCCGTGCTGCTCTCGTCCCTGCGCCCGCGCCCGGGCGAACCACGCGAGCCCGGTTGGCGGGTGATCATGGATGCAATCGCCACGCGCAGCAGCGAGGTGTACCGCGATTTCGTCGGCGCGCCGCGCTTCATGGATTACTTCCGCAGCGCCACGCCGATCGACGTCATCGAACGGATGACGCTGGGCTCGCGCCCATCGCGACGGCTGGGCCAGAACGCCGCGCTCAGCAATCTGCGCGCGATTCCGTGGGTGTTCGCCTGGAGCCAAGCGCGCGCGGTGATACCGGGCTGGTTCGGCGTCGGCAGCGGGCTGGACGCAGCGGTGCGCGAACACGGCGAGGACGCCTTGCGCGAAATGGCGCGCGACTGGCCGTTCTTCCGCACCTTCCTCGACGATATTTCGATGGTGCTGGCCAAGGGCGATCTGAGCATCGCCGAGATGTTCTCGCGCATGAGCGGCGATGACCTGCATGAAGCCTTCTTCCCGCGCATCCGCGATGAACATGCGCTCACGCTGCACTGGGTGCTGAAGCTGATCGGCGATGACTGGCTGTTGCAGCACGATCAGCGGCTGGCGCTGTCGATCCGCCTGCGCAATCCGTACATCGATCCGATCAGCGTGATGCAGGTGGATCTGCTCAAGCGCTGGCGCGAGACCGATCGCGAGGACGAACAACTGCTGCGCGTGCTGGTGGCGAGCATCAACGGCGTCGCGCAGGGCGTGCAGAACACCGGCTAGAACGGTCTGGTGCGGTCGTGGCTGTCTATGGATGGCACGGCCGCTTCGGCGGATCCAGGTGCAGATCGAGCCAGCGGAACAGATCCGACACAACCTGGCTGCGCTCGGCGTCGGTCTCGTTGTAGATCTCGTGGTACAGGCGCTGGTACTCATGGACTTCGAGTTTGCGCGGCGGCGCGGCGGCGGCGAATTCGCGCGCGCCGGCCGGATCGACGAAGCGATCATCGGCGGCGAACTGCAACAGCGTCGGCACCTTCAACGTCGCCGCCTGTTCGATCACCCGCTGCCCGCCCAGGAAGATGAAATGCGCCAGCCGCGCGCTGATGCGATCGTGGTTCAGCGGATCGCTCCGGAAGTCCTCGATGATGCGCGGGTCGTGCGAGAGATGCTCCGCCGGCAGGCCGCTGCGCAACCGCAGGTGCGGCAACCAGTGCACCAGCCGGCCGGCGAGCCGGCGCTGGAAGCGGCTGGCATGCGTGCGCAACGCCGGGGACGAGGCGATCAACCCGCGCGGCATCAACCCCATCACCACGACCGCGTACATCGCCACCAGCCCGCCCATGCTGTGGCCGAACACGAACGGCACGTCTTCGCCCTCGGAAGCGTAAGCGGCGAACACGTCGAGCAGATCATGCGCGAGCTGGGTATTGTGCCCATCCACGCGCGCACGTTCGCCTTCGGAACGTCCGTGTCCGCGATGATCGTAGGCGCGCACGGAAATGCCGGCTCCCACCAGATCGTCCGCGAGCCGCGCGTAGCGGCCACTGTGTTCACCCAGTCCGTGCACCAGCAGCAGTCGCGCGCGCGGCTGCGCGGCGATCCAGTCGCGCTGGTGGAGTTGAAGACCGCCGGAGGCGGTGAACCGGGAATCGTGGACGGTGTGCATGCGCGCAGGATCGCACGCCGCCGGGCGCATCGGGTATGACCGCCTGCGCTCAGCCATCCAGCTCGGACCAGCGCTGATAGGCCTGGTCCAGTTCCGCCTGCAGGCGCGCGAGCGCTTCGTTCGCCTGCTGGAGCTGCGACGGATCCTGCTGGTAATACGCCGGATCGTTCATCGCTTCGGTACGCGCGGCGATGTCGGCCTCCAATGCTTCGATGCGGCCGGGCAGTTGTTCAAGCTCGCGCGTTTCCTTGTACCCGAGCTTGCGCCGGGGCGGCGCGGCCACGGTCGCTGCCGCCGCGGGGGCAGGCACCACCGGCGCGGGATCGGCGCGTACAGGCGCGGCCGCCGGCACCGGCCGCTGGCGCAGCCAGTCGCTGTAGCCACCGACGTAATCACCGAGGCGGCCTTCGCCCTCCAGCACCAGCGTGCTGGTGACCACGTTGTCGAGGAAGTTGCGATCGTGGCTCACCAGCAGCAGCGTTCCGGTGTAGTCGATCAGCAGCTCTTCCAGCAGTTCGAGCGTTTCCACATCGAGATCGTTGGTCGGTTCGTCCATCACCAGCAGGTTCGAGGGCTGCGCGAACAGCCGCGCCAGCAGCAGGCGATTGCGTTCGCCGCCGGACAGGCGGGTGATGGGCGCGCGCGCGCGTTCGGGCGAGAACAGGAAATCCTGCAGATAGCCGATCACATGCTTGCGGCTGCCGTTGATCTCGACGAAGTCGCGACCCTCGGCCACGTTCTCCAGCGCGTTGCGCGTTTCATCGAGCTGGCTGCGGTGCTGATCGAAATACGCGATCTGCAGGCCGGTGCCGAGCTTGACCTCGCCGCGATCGGGCCGGAGTTCGCCGAGCAGGATCTTCAGCAGCGTCGATTTGCCCGAACCATTGGGGCCGATGATGCCCACGCGATCGCCGCGCATGACGGTCACCGATACATCATAGAGCAACTGCCGGCCCGCGTACTGCTGCGAAATGTGGCTGGCCTCGATGACCTTGCGTCCGGAGGCCTGCGCCGCGGCCGCTTCCATCTTCACGTTGCCGGAGAGTTCGCGACGCTGCGCGCGCTCGCGCCGCATCGCCTTCAGCGCGGTGACGCGGCCTTCGTTGCGCGTGCGGCGCGCCTTGATGCCCTGGCGGATCCACACTTCTTCCTGCGCGAGCAGTTTGTCGAACCGCGCGTTCTCCTGCGCCTCGGCGTGCAGGCGCTCCTCGCGGCGGCGCAGGTAGTTGTCGTAATCACCCGGCCAACTGGTGAGCCGGCCGCGATCGATTTCGATGATGCGCGTCGCCAGCGCGCGCAGGAAACTGCGATCGTGGGTGACGAACACCAGGCTGCCTTCGAACTGCTTGAGGAAACCTTCGAGCCAGGCGATGGCCTCGATGTCGAGATGGTTGGTCGGTTCGTCGAGCAGCAGGATGTCCGGCTTGCGCACCAGCGCCTGCGCTAGCAGGACGCGGCGCTTCATGCCGCCGGACAGCGCGGCGAAGTCCGCGTCCTCGGGCAATTCCAGCCGCGCGATCACCTGTTGGACTCGGCGATCGAGATCCCAGCCGTGTTGCGCTTCGATCCGCGCCTGCGCCTCGCCGAGCGCGGCCATGTCGCCCTCGTGCAGCGCATGATGGTAGGCCGCCAGCAGTGCGCCCAGATCACCCAGTCCCTGCGCGACCACGTCGAACACCGTGCCGTGCGTATCCTGCGGGACTTCCTGCGCCATCCGCGCGACGACCACGCCGGTCTGCACGCGGATTTCGCCATCGTCCGGCTTCAGTTCGCCGGCCATCAGCCGCATCAGCGTGGACTTGCCGGCGCCGTTGCGGCCCACGATGCAGACGCGCTCGCCGGCTTCGATGGAGAGATCGACGTGTTCGAGAAGAAGCGGCCCGCCGACGCTGAAGTCGACCCGCTGGAATTGCAGAAGAGACATGCGGGCATTGTACCCGCTGGCTGCGTTCCGGCCCGCGTGCCGGACGTCGAAGCCCGCTACTGGAAACCGTAGCGGACCACGTGGAAGAACACCGGCGCGGCGAACACGACCGAATCGAGCCGATCCAGCATGCCGCCGTGGCCCTCGATCATCTCGCCCCAGTCCTTCGCGCCCAGGCTGCGCTTGACCGCCGACAGCGCCAGCCCGCCCAGGAATCCGCAGATGACGATCAGCAGCGCCAGCAATCCCGATTGCAGCGGCGTGAAGGGCGTGATCCACCACAGCGCCGCGCCGACCGTCGCCGCCGACAGTCCGCCGCCGATCAGCCCTTCGACCGTCTTCGATGGACTGACCTGTGGCGCGAGCAGATGCCGGCCGAACAGCTTGCCGAACACGTACTGCAGGACGTCGCTCAACTGCACCACCAGCAGCAGGCAGAACAGCAGCATCAGGTTCTGGCCTTCGTAGCCGGGAATGCGCAGCAGCATCAGCGCCGGCGCATGGCTCAGGCAGTACACCGTCAGCATCAGGCCCCATTGCACCTTGGTGTTGCGTGCGAGGAAATCCTCGGTGTCGCCGGACAGCGCCGACACTGCCGGCAGCAGCAGGAAGCCGTACACCGGGATGCACATGACGAACAGGCCGTACCAGTCCACGCCGATCAGCCAGTACTGCAACGGAATGGCCACGTAGAAGCACAGGCACAGCGCGAGATGGTCGCCACGGCGCGTCGGCGTGAGCGAGATGAACTCGCGTAGCGCGAAGAACGAAAGCAGGCCGTACAGCACCAGCGTGGCGATCTTGCCGAGCAGGAAACACGCGGCCAGCACCGCCACCATCACCCACCATGCGCGGATGCGTGTGTTGAGGTTGTCGACCACCGCGCCGGGCCTGTGCCGCGCGAGCACGCCGCCGATCAGGTTGGCGACCACCAGCAGCGCGATGACGCCGCCGATCACCCACCAGAACGTCTGCGGCGCGCGCGCCAGTGCCGCGTGCACGAAACCGTCGAGCGGCGCATGGCCGGTGAACGCGATCATGCCAGCGCCACCACCGCATCGCGCGCGCGGGCCAGGAACGCGGCCTTGTCCTCGCCTTCGCGCAACGCAACCGGCGCCCCGAAGCGCACCGTGCAGATCAGCGGCACCGGCACCAGACTGCCCTTGGGCAGGCAGCGGCGCGCGTTGTCCAGATATACCGCGACGAATTCGACCTGCCGATAGCGCTGCGCCAGATGGAACAACCCCGACTTGAACGGCTGCGGCAGCACATCGTGATGCCGCGTGCCCTCGGGAAACAGGATCAGCGAATCACCGGCATCCAGTGCGTCGTACAGTGGTTGCAGCGGATCGCCGTCGGCCTGCTCGCGATGGCGATCAACCAGCACGGCGTTGAACGCGCGCCGCGCGAGCACGCTGCGCGGACCTTCGCCCCAGTAGTCGCGTGCGGCGACCGGACGCGTGCGCGCGCGCAGCGCCGGTGGCAGCGCGGCCCACAGCGCGACCGTATCGACATGGCTGGTATGGTTGGCGAAGTACACGCGCTGGCGCGCGTCCGGGCGCGAATCCTGCCAGCGCGGGTACGCGCCGATGAACAGATGCGCCAGTCCGGCCAGCGTGCGTGCCAGCATCAGCCGCGCGCCCGCAGTTGCAGGGCGATCGCGCGGGTGCGCGTGATGCAGGTCAGCAGCGAGCCGATCGCGATGATCCACGCCGCGGCGATCAGGCTGTAGTTGCTGTGCAGCGTGTGGCGTTCGACCACCACCAGCACGCAGGCGATCGTCAGCACGGCCATGCGGTGCTGCTTGGCCATCGGCCCGCGGAAATCCTGCGCCAGGCCCAGGCTGCCGCCGGCCAGCCGCACGTAGGCGGTCAGCGCCGCCAGCAGCGCGCCGAGCCAGCCCAGCCAGGGCGTGCTGATGGCGTAGCCCAGGCCGACGATCAACAGCGAGTCGGCGATGCGATCCGGAAACTCGTTGTACAGCGCGCCGGCAGGCGATGACTTGCCGCCTTCCATCGCGACCATGCCGTCGAGCAGGTTGCACAGCAGCCGCAGTTGCACGCAGAGCGCGCAGAACAGCAGCCCGGCATCGACCGGCGCCCACGCCAGCATCATCGCGCCGAGGGCGGCGAAGAAAATGCTCATCACCGAAATCTGGTTCGGCGTGATCGAGGTACGCGCGAGCGCGCCGCTGAGCTGCTTTGCCCAGCCGCTGCCGCGCGCGGCGATCGGTCGTCGGTCGTTGATTTTCCCCATCACGCGAGGATAGACGAAAAGACCGCGCACAACCGGCAACCGGTCGCGTTCCGGAAAGACGTGCACAGTCGAGCGCCAAGGGGGGTCGGCCTCGGCCGGCGCCGCACCTGCCAATGACGAGGCGGCCCATCCATCGGGATGTTCGAAATCGGGTTTGCGATCCGCGGCGTCCGGTGATCGTGATCGCCATCGATGGCCGCAATGACGAGGCCGGACTGCCATTCGGCCATCCGGTCTGCGGGGGATACGGCAAAGAAAAACCCCGCCGGAGCGGGGTTTTCCATGGTCGCGAACGCGAAGGCTTACTTCAGCCTGGCGTCCTTGCGCAGGGCTTCGGCGCGGTCGGTCTTCTCCCACGAGAAGGCGGTCGCGGTCTGCTTCTTGCCGGCGCCGTCGGTGTAGCTGATCTCGCGCGGCTTGCGGCCGAAGTGGCCGTAGCTGGCGGTCGGCTGGTAGATCGGGTGTTCCAGATCCAGCATGCGGGTGATGCCGTACGGACGCAGGTCGAAATGCTTGCGGATCAGCTTTTCGATCACTTCGTCGCTGACCTTGCCGGTGCCGAAGGTGGTCACCGAGATCGAGGTCGGCTCGGCCACGCCGATCGCGTACGACACCTGCACTTCGCACTTGTCGGCCAGGCCGGCGGCGACGATGTTCTTGGCGACGTAGCGCGCGGCATAGGCGGCCGAACGATCCACCTTCGACGGATCCTTGCCCGAGAACGCGCCGCCACCGTGACGGGCCATGCCGCCGTAGCTGTCGACGATGATCTTGCGGCCGGTCAGGCCACAATCGCCGACCGGGCCACCGATCACGAACTTGCCGGTCGGGTTGATGTGCACCTTGTTCTTCGGCAGCGCGTCAAGCCACTTTTTCGGCAGCACCGGCGCCAGGATCTGCGCGCGCACGGCTTCGATCAGATCCTTCTGCTTGACGTCCGGATCGTGCTGGGTCGAGAGCACCACCGCGTCCAGGCCGAGGATCTTGTTGCCGTCGTAGCGCAGGGTGACCTGCGACTTGGCGTCCGGGCGCAGCCACTTCAGCTTGCCGTTCTTGCGGACCTTGGCCTGCTGCTCGACCAGGCGGTGGCTGTAGTACAGCGGCGCGGGCATGAACTCCGGCGCTTCGTTGCACGCATAGCCGAACATCAGGCCCTGATCACCGGCGCCCTGTTCTTCCGGCTTCTTGCGATCCACGCCCTGGTTGATGTCCGGCGACTGCTTGCCGAGCATGTTGATGATCGCGCAGGTGTGGCCGTCGAAACCGACGTCCGAGTTGTCGTAGCCGATCTCGTTGATCACCTTGCGCGCCAGGCCTTCGATGTCCACCCATGCCGAGGTGGTCACTTCACCGGCGACGATGGCCGCGCCCGTCTTCACCAGCGTTTCGCACGCCACGCGCGCGCGCTTGTCCTGCGCCAGGATCGCGTCGAGCACGGCATCGGAGATCTGGTCGGCGATCTTGTCCGGATGGCCTTCGGAGACCGATTCGGAGGTGAACAGGTAGCTGGACATCAGGCTTATATCCTTTGATTCGGATGAAAAGATGGGCGCGCATGATACACGCGCGGGACGGTGCGTGCATTCTGCGCCGTTCAGGGTGCCGGTGACGTTAAGCGTCCAGAGGCGTTGCTGTCATCGAACTGCCTCGGGATTGCCATCGGACTGTCGTGGCGCCGGCGCAGGCTGCGCGGCGAAACCCGCCGACGCCCCCGGTGCCGCATGCGCCCGCTGGAACAACAGATCGCCGAACGTTTTCCCCACTGGTTCCGCGGCCGCCGCGCCCGGCTGACGCGGCCGGCGCTGCGCAGTTTCGGGCGTTGGTCCGGGCTGGATCAGGCCTACGCCTTCCTGGTCGCCCACGCGCACCTGCGCGATTTCGAGTTCCTGCGGGTGGCGATGGAATTCCTCAACCTGCGCTACCAGGCTGACGAGGCCGACCGCGCGCGGATTCCCGCCAGCGGCCGGCTGCTGATCGTGGCCAATCATCCCTCCGGTGCGCTGGACGCGATGGCGCTGCTGGATCTGGTCGGCAGCGTGCGCCGTGATGTGCGCATCGTCGCCAATGATCTGCTGGCCCGCATCGAGCCACTGGCCGGGCTGATGCTGCCCATCCGCATGCTGGGCGGCCAGCCCGGCGCGGAAAGCGTGCGCGCGATCGAGGAAGCGCTGCAGGCCGGGCAATGCGTGATCGTGTTCCCCGCCGGCGAAGTCTCGCGGTTGGGGCCGCGTGGCGTCACCGATACGCGCTGGCGGCGCGGGTTCATCCGCTTCGCCCGCACCACCGGTGCGCCGGTGCTGCCGATCCGCGTGCAGGCGCGCAACTCGGCGTGGTTCTACGGCGCATCCGCGTTGTTCAAGCCGGCTGGCACCGCGTTGCTGGCGCGCGAGATGTTCCGTCGCAGCCAGCGTCGCATCCGCCTGCGGGTGGGCGCGCCGATCCGGATCGAACCGGCCGTTCCCGCGGCGATCACCCTGAAGCGGATCCGCCGCGCGCTGTATGCGCTGGGCCGGCGTGAGCCGGAACCGTCATCGGCGGCGCTGCCGCTGATCCCGGCCGTGGATGCCACGCGCCTGGCGATCGAGATCGCGGCGATGGAATCGCTCGGACAGACCCGCGACGGCAAGTCGATCCGGGTGGGGCGACTGGCGCCGGATTCGATGCTGATGCGCGAGATCGGCCGCCTGCGCGAACAGACCTTCCGCGCGGTGGGCGAGGGCACCGGCCGCGCACTGGACGTGGATCCCTATGACGCGCATTACGAACACATCGTGCTGTGGGATGCGCCGGCGCGGAAGATCGCCGGCGCCTACCGGATCGCGCGCGGCGCCCGCGTGCTGTCCGAACACGGCCTCAAGGGCCTGTATACCGGCTCGCTGTTCGATTATGGCGAAGCCGCATTGCCGCGCATCGCACAGGGCATGGAACTGGGCCGCAGTTTCGTCGCGCCCGAATATTGGGGCAGCCGCAGCATCGATTATCTCTGGCAGGGCATCGGCGCATACCTGGTGCGGCATCCGCAGGTGCGCTACCTGTTCGGCGCGGTGTCGATGAGCGCGGCGCTGCCCTTGCACGCGCGCGAGCAGATCGTGTCGTACTACCAGCGCTATTACGGCGCCGACGGCGAACAGGTGGTCTCGCGTGCGCCGTTCCGCTATTCCGCGCCGCCGCCGTCCTTCGACGGTCTCGATGCCGATACCGCGTTCGCGGTCCTGCGCGCCAACCTCGATGCGCTGGGCGCGAGCATCCCGATGCTCTACAAGCAATACACCGAACTGTGCGAACCCGGCGGCGCGCGCTTCCTGGCGTTCGGCGTGGACGCGGCGTTTTCCGATTCCATCGATGGCCTGATCGAAGTGGATCTGCATCGCATCCTGCCGCGCAAGCGCGCCCGCTATCTGGGCGCGGAGGTGGCGGCGTGACGGTGCACGATCGGGAGGCCGTGCGCCGCACGGTGTTCGTATCGGACGTGCATCTGGGATCCAAGCACTGCCACGCCGCCGAATTCGCCGACTTCCTCGCCGGCCTGCGCTGCCAGCGGCTGTATCTGGTGGGCGACATCGTGGACCTGTGGTGGATGTCGCAACGGCGCGCGCGCTGGGACGCCGCGCATAACCGCGTGATCGAACAACTGCATGCGCTGGCGCGGGCTGGAACGGAACTGATCTATGTACCGGGCAACCATGACCGCGCCGCGCGCAGGTTCTGCGGCCTGATGCTGCCGGCGATGCAGCTGCGACGGCGGGCGATCCACGTCACCGCGGATGGTCGCCGCCTGCTGGTGATCCACGGTGACGATTACGATGGCGTCACTCATTTCGGTGGCCTGCAGGAACGGTTCGGCGACTGGCTCTATTACCGCATCCTCACCGGAAACCGCTGGACCAACCGCATCCGCCGCCAGTTCGGCCTGCGCTACTGGTCGCTGGCCGAATACCTCAAGCGCCAGAGCGATGCGGCCGAGCGCTACATCGCGCGCTTCGTCGATGCCGGCCTGGAGGATGCGCGTCGGCGCGGACTGGACGGCATCGTCTGCGGGCATATCCATCGCGCCGCCCTGCTGCAACGCGAGGGATTGATCTACGCCAACGACGGCGACTGGGTCGAGAGCCTGACCGCGCTGTGCGAGAACGCGGACGGCAGCCTGCACCTGGTGTCGCACACCGGGCAGACCCTGCGCACGATCGAACCGCGCCTGCGGCTGGTGGTGAACGCGCCGGAGCGCCGGGCCGCGTAAGGCGCAACGCCGGGATTCGCAAACGCGCGCGGATCTGCCAATCTCCGATCCCACCGTCACGGCCGCCGATTGATGGATTCCCTCTCGCAGATTGTCCTCGGTGCGGCCGTCGCCGCCGCCATCGCTCCGGCGCGGCATCGCCGCGCCGCGCTGCTCGCCGGTGCGGCGCTCGGCACCGTGCCGGATCTCGACAGCATTCCGATCGCACTGCTGAGCGATGACCCGGTGGCGCTGATGACGATGCACCGCAGTTTCAGCCATTCGCTGTTCGTGCTGCCGATCCTCGCCTGGCTGATCTGGTGGTCGTTCAAGCGAGCCCACGGACGCGTGGCCGAATCACCGGCGCGCTGGTTCTGGGCGATCCTGCTTGCATTGATCACCCACCCGCTGCTGGACGCGTTCACCGTCTACGGCACCCAGCTCTGGTGGCCGCTGCATCCGCATCCGACGATGTGGTCGAGCGTGTTCATCCTCGACCCGCTCTATACGATCTGGCTGGCGATTGCCTGCGTGATCGCGTGGTGCTGGCGCGAGCGGGCGATCGCACGGAAAGCGTTGATCGCCGGGCTGGTGCTCAGCAGCGGCTACCTCGGCGCATCGTTGATCGCCAAGCATCGGGTCGATGCGACGGCGACCCGCTCGCTGGCGGCGATGGGACTGTCCGACGCGCCGCGCTTCAGCGTGCCGATGCCCTTCACCACCTTGTTGTGGCGGGTGGTGGCGATGACGCCGACCGGGTATGTCGAGGCCGAATATTCGGTGATCGCCGATCGCGGGCCGATGAAGTTCCGCGGCTATCCGTCCAACGTGCAGGCGCTGCGCGAGGCCGCCGATATTCCCGCGGTGCGGCAGTTGAACTGGTTCAATCGCGGCTTCATGCGCAGCCAGATCCAGGGCGATCGGCTGGTGCTGTCGGATCTGCGGATGGGCATGGAGCCGTACTACAACTTCCGTTTCGAGGTGGCACGACGCGCGGGCGATCGCTGGCAGGCCATTCCCACCGTGCAGCAACCGTGGTCGATGCCGGTGTCCGGCTGGCAGGGCATGAAGACCGCGATCAGTGCGATCTGGCAGCGGATCCGGGCGCCCTCCGAGGTGCCGCTGGGCACGCGCATCGCGCCGGCCGCGGCCGCTCCGGTCGTGCCCGGCCCGGATCATCCGGGCTGAGGATCAATAGACGGTCGCGCTGGCCTGCACGAACGCATAGAAGAACACCGCATCCGGATTGTTCTGCACGTCGCTCATTTCACGGCGCATGCCTTCGACGATCTCCGGCGTGACGCGCTTGGCCTCGAGCAGTTGGTCGGCGGCCGAAAGCAGCAGTTCTTCCCAGAATCCGATCATCGTCTTGCGCCGCGCCGGCTCGCGGTTGTCGAAGTGGAACACCTTCACTTCGGTCTTCACGTCGCGAAATCCGCCGGCCAGCAACAGATTGCCCAGCTTGGCGCCGATGAAGGGATCGCCGCCGTTGTCGTACTGGAAATCGTTGAACGCCATCCAGTAGCGCCACACGTTCGGCGAATACGGATCGAGCAGGAAGGAGGAGTTCATCACCTCGGTGATGTACACCGGCGAGCCGGGCGACAGCACCCGGCGGACTTCCGCCAGCACGCGCTCGGGCGAGGGCACGTGTTCGAGTATCCAGCACAGGAATGCGGCATCGAATTCGCGCGGCGAAAACGGCAGATCGGTCGCGTCCGCCTGTTGCAGGCGGTAGCGATCGGAACACCACGGCATGCGCGCCAGGTTCGCGCGCGCCGCATCGATCTGCGCGGTGCTGAGATCGACACAGGTCACATGCAGATCCGGAAAACGCCGCAGCAGGATTTCCGTCTGCGCGCCGACGCCGCTGCCGACCTCGAGCAGGCGCCGCGCGCCGGTGTAGTCGATGTGCGAGAACACGGTCGACTCGGCCAGCCGGGCCTGCTTCATCAGCCGGGCCTGTTCGACTTCGGAAAACCCATGCAGATAGGCGGGAGGCGATTCGCTCATCGGACATCCTCAGGCAGCGGCGGGCAACTCCGGATCGACGCCCGCGATCAGGGCGTCAAAATAATCGCGCGTCAGTGACAACTGCGTGTCGGCGGTTTCGGCGCGGTTGACCACCGCGCGGAACGCCGCGTTCTCGGGCCGATCCTTCGCATACCAGCCCAGATGCTTGCGGGCGATGCGCACGCCCTGCGGCTCGCCATAAAAGGCGTGCAGCGCCTCGAGATGGCCGAGCAGCCAATCGCGGATCTCGATCAGTTCCGGCGGTGCGAGCAGGCCGCCGGTGTCTAGGTGATGGGCCACCTCGCGGAAGATCCACGGCCGTCCCTGCGCGGCACGGCCGATCATCACCGCGTCCGCGCCGGTGGCCTTCAATACCTGCGCGGCTTTCTGCGGCGAATCGATATCGCCGTTGGCGAACACCGGAATGCGCAGCGCGGACTTGATTGCCGCGATGGTCTCGTATTCAGCCTGGCCGGTGTACTGCTGATCGCGGGTGCGGCCGTGCACGGCGAGCGCGGCGATCCCGCTGTCCTGCGCGATGCGCGCGATGCGTGGGCCGTTGCGGTGATCGGCATCCCAGCCGGTGCGGATTTTCAGCGTCACCGGTACATCGACCGCATCGACCACGGCTTCCAGGATGCGCGCGACCAGCGCTTCATCACGCATCAGCGCCGAACCCGCCCAGGCATTGCAGACCTTCTTGGCCGGGCAGCCCATGTTGATGTCGATGATCTGCGCGCCATGATCGATGTTGTAGCGCGCGGCCTCCGCCAGTTGCGCAGGTTCGGTGCCGGCGATCTGCACGCTGACGGGCGCAGGCTCGCCCGAGTGATCCATGCGGTGCCGCGATTTGTCGGTGTTCCAGAAGCGCGAATCGCTGATGGTCATTTCCGAGACCGCCAGTCCCGCACCCAGCCGCTTGCACAACTGGCGGAACGGTTTGTCGGTCACGCCGGCCATCGGCGCGAGGATGACCGGCGTGGTGATGCGGTGGGGACCGATGGAAAAGGCGGGAAGCGGCATGCGGGCATTCTATCCGCGGTTCCGCGCCGCCCATGTGGAGCTGCGCGGGACGCCGGCTTCGGGCGATCAGTCGGGAAAACGCGCCAGCACGTCGGCCCGCGCGGGCATCGCCAGCGCCGCGCCGGCGCGTTCGGTGGACAGGGCGGCATACCGATTGGCGAAGCGCACGTGTTCGGCGAAGGGGGCGTCCGGCTCGCGCGCCAGTGCGGCCGCGAGCGCGCCATTGAATGCATCGCCCGCGCCGGTGGTGTCGACCGCGTTCACCGTTTCGGCCGGGTGGCGGTAGAACGGTTTGCCGTCGCCGCGCAGCTGATCCTCGGCGTGCGAGACGAACACGCCGGTCGCGCCGAGCGTGATCGTCACCGTGCCCTTCGGGTGCACGTCGCGGCAGAACGCGTGCAGGCGGACGCCGTCCAGCGCGGCGACGTCATCCGGCTCCAGCCGCTCGCCGACATGGCGCGCGAGCAGGGCGGCGAATTCGGTTTCGTTGGGGGTGAGGATATCGGCCTGATCCAGCAGTTCGGCGGTGGTGCCCGCATTGGCCGGCGCCGGATTCAACACGGTGATGACACCGCGTTCGCGCGCCAGGCGCAGCGCGCCGAGCACGGTGTCGGCCGGGGTTTCCAGCTGCACCAGCAGCACGCGGGATTCGGCGAGCGCGCCGGATTGGGCGGTGATGAAATCGGCCGACAGATCCGCGTTCGCGCCCGCGCCGATCACGATGCTGTTGCGGCCCATCGCGTCGACGTAGATGCCGGCCGTGCCGGTCGGTTCGTCCGACGCCTGCACGATCAGGCGGACGCCATCGGTCTGCGCGAGCGCACGCGCCAGCGCGCCGCCGGCGTCGTCGCCGAGCGCGCACATGAAACGCACCTGCGCACCGGCGCGCGCGCCGGCGATGGCCTGGTTGAAACCCTTTCCACCGGGCCCGGTGTCGTAGCGGCCGGCGATGGTCGCGCCCGGGGCAGGCAACTGTTCGCAGCGCCACACGTGATCGACATTGAAGGAACCGGCAACGGTGACGATGGGCATGCGAAAGAAGACCGGGGGAGAGAAACGGAACCGGCCGGGCGCTCGCGCCCGGCGCGGTGCAGATCAGGTGAAGTGGGTGAGCACGCCGGCGATGGTGGCGGTCATGAAGGTGGCGATCGAGCCGCCGAGCACCGCGCGCAGGCCGAAACGGGCCAGGTCGGTGCGGCGTTCCGGCGCCAGACCGCCGATGCCGCCGATCTGGATCGCGATGGAACTGAAGTTGGCGAAGCCGCACAGCGCATAGGTCGCGATCAGACGGCCCTCGTCGCTCAGCAGCACGCCGGGCACCTGGCCGTTCACGATGCGCGCCAGTTCGGTGTATGCCACGAATTCGTTGATGACGACCTTCTGACCGATCAGGGAACCGACCACGTTGGCGTCCGCCCACGGCGTGCCGATCACCCAGGCGATCGGCGCGAGCACATAGCCGAGCAGGGTGGACAGGTTGGTGGGCTTGCCGAGCAGCGCTTGCAGGCCGGTCACTTCGCCGATCCAGGTCAGCGGCCAGTTGAGCAGCGCGATCAAGGCGATGAAGGCCAGCAGCATCGCGCCGATGTTCAGCGCCAGGCGCAGGCCATCGCCGGCGCCTGCGGCTGCGGCATCGATGATGTTGCTGGTGGTCTTCTCCACTTCCATCTTGACCGTGCCGCGGGTCAGCGGCGTGCCGGTTTCCGGGATCAGCAGCTTGGCGATCACCAGCGTGGCCGGCGCGGCCATGATCGAAGCGGCCAGCAGATGCTTGGCGTAGAACGCCTGCTGCACCGGATCGCTGCCGCCCAGCATGCCCACGTACGCGGCGAGCACGCCGCCGGCGATGTGCGCCATGCCGCCGATCATCATCGTGATCAGTTCCGATTCGGTCATGCGCGGGATGTACGGGCGCACGGTCAGCGGCGCTTCGGTCTGGCCGATGAACACGCTCGCGCAGACGCTGGTGGTCTCGGCGCCGGAAACGTTCATCACCTTGGTGATCGCCCACGCCATCGCGCGCACGACCATCTGCATCACGCCCAGGTGGTACAGCACGCCCATCAGCGCGGAGAAGAAGATGATGGTCGGCAGCACCTGGAAGGCGAAGATGAAGCCCATCTTCGAGGTGTCCATCAGCCCGCCGAAGATGAAGTTGGAACCTTCGTTGACGAAGCTCAGCACCTTCACGAAGCCACGGCCCAGCCAGTCGAACGCGTCGCGGCCACCGGGCACCAGCAGGACGACGGCGGCGAAGGCGATCTGCAGCACGATGCCGGTGGCCACCAGCCGCCAGTCCACCGCGCGGCGATTGTTCGAAAACAGCCAGGCAATGCCGAGCAGCACCGCCAGACCGAACAGGCCGAAGCCAATCCGCCCCAGAGCTTCAACCATTGAATTCCCCCAGACCCGCAGTACGTCGTTCGAAAGGCGGGCAGTCTAGCAGGCCGGGGTCGCCGGCCTGCCTGAATTGTCGCGGCCGGGCCTCAGCCGATTCCGAACACCGCCACCCACGCGGCCAGCCCCAGGAAAACCAGCGCCGCGACCGTGCGCGCGAGCTTCAGCGGCAGCCGATCGGCGAAGCGGTGGCCCAGCCACACCACCGGCAGGTTGGCCACCAGCATGCCCAAGGTGGTGCCGGCGATGACTTCCCACAGCGGCTGGTAGCGGGTGGCGAGCAGGACCGTGGCGACCTGCGTCTTGTCACCGATTTCGGCCAGGAAGAACGCCAGCGTGGTGGCGATGAACGCCCCGTAGGCCGGCAGTTTCTGATCGTCCTCGTCCAGCGTGTCGGGCTTGAGGGTCCACAGCGCGACGGCGAGGAAGCTGGCGGTCACCGCCCAGCGCAGGAACTCGGGCGAGAGCCAGCGCGTCAGTTCCGCGCCCAGCCAGGCCGAGATTGCATGGTTGACGAGCGTGGCCGCCAGAATGCCGCAGGCGATCGGCCAGGGCCGGCGATAGCGCGCGGCCAGCAGCAGGGCGAGCAGTTGGGTCTTGTCGCCAATCTCGGCGACGGCGACCGTGCCGGTGGACACCAGCAGGGCTTGCAGGGACAACATCAGGAACTCCGGGCCGGGCTTCGCATGGACGCGAAGGCAAACGCACGCAGCCCGGCCTGGGAGCGCACGCCTGCCTTCGGTCTTGCCCGTCCGAAGCGGACTTCGGACCCGCGCACCATGGCTGCCGCCAAGTATGTTGATGCGCGGTACCCGCGAACGGGTGGGCTACTCCCCGGAGGAAAGTGGCGCGCATTGTAGCGGACGCGTCCGGCCCGGGGCGTAAACTCTTCTCATTTGCCACCACGCGGAGTCCTGCATGCACTATCGCCGCCTGGGCGCCTCCGGCCTGCAACTGTCGGCGCTGTCGTTCGGCGCGTGGCTCAATTTCGGCACGCGCATCGGCCGCGATGGCGCGCGCGAACTGCTCGCCGCCGCGTGGGACCACGGCGTCAATTTCTTCGACAACGCGGAAAACTACGCCCACGGTGAAGCCGAACGGGTGATGGGCGAGGCGCTGCGGGATCTGCGTCTGCCGCGCGATGGCTATTGCGTATCGAGCAAGATCTGCTTCGGCAGCGATCCCGCGCCGCGTCCCACCCAGCGCGGGCTGTCGCGCAAGCATGTGATCGAGGGCTGCCATGGCGCGCTGCGGCGCCTGCAGGTCGATTACCTGGATCTGCTGTTCTGCCATCGGCCCGATCCGGACACGCCGATCGAGGAAACCGTGCGCGCGATGGATCTGCTCGTCCGCCAGGGCAAGGTGCTGTACTGGGGCACGTCCGAATGGCCGGCCGCCTCGATCCGCGAGGCCGCGCGCATCGCGCGGCAGCAGGACCTGCATGGACCGACGATGGAGCAGCCGCAGTACAACCTGTTGCGCCGCCAGCGGGTCGAACTGGAATATGCGCCGCTGTACGCCGAACTCGGGCTCGGTACCACCACGTGGTCGCCGCTGGCCTCGGGATTGCTCACCGGCAAATACAACGAAGGCGTGGTGCCCGGCACGCGCCTGGGCCACGAAGGCCACGAAGATCTGCAACGCACGATCCTGGGTGCCGAGCACGATCGCAGGCTGGCACGCGCGCGACGCTTCACCGCGCTGGCGGCCGAACTTGGCGAAGCGCCCGCACCGCTGGCGATCGCCTGGTGTCTGCGCAATCCCTATGTCTCCAGCGTGATCACCGGCGCCAGCCGGGTCGAACAGTTGTTGCAGAACCTGACCGCGATCGAGATCGCCGGCCGGCATGACGATGCGGTGTGGGAGCGGCTGAGCGCGGCGACGGAGTGATGCGGAGAGATCCGCCGCTGTGCCCTGGCATCTGCCGGAGCGGCTTCAGCAGCGATCTCCGCTTTGTAGCGCGGGTGACCGTCCCCATGACTGACGGCACGTAATGACTCCCGGCACACGGGCGTCCGCATGGGGCTGCCGATACTGCGCGCTCCCCCCGGAGCGGAACACCGCATGAGCCTGGCCGTCCAGACCTTCGACCTGTCGCGCCGGTTCGCCGGCGGATTCGGCGTGCATCGCCTCAACCTGCATGTTCCGGCCGGCACGATTTACGGCTTCCTCGGGCCCAATGGTGCGGGCAAGACCACGACCGTGCGCCTGCTGCTGGATCTGCTGCGGGCAGATGGCGGGCGCGTCGAACTGTTCGGCCAGCCTGTATCGCGACAGCAGCGCGGCGCGTTGTCGCAGGTGGGCGCACTGGTCGAATCGCCTTCGCTGTATCCACACCTGAGCGGACGCCAGAACCTGGAAGTGACGCGCCGCCTGCTCGATCTGCCGCTGGCGCGCATCGATGAAGTGCTCGAACTGACCGGCCTGCGCGGATCTGCCGATCGGCGCGTGCGCGACTATTCGCTGGGCATGCGGCAACGACTGGCGCTGGCGCTGAGCCTGTTGCCCTCGCCGCGGCTGCTCGTGCTCGACGAACCGGCCAACGGGCTGGACCCGGCCGGCATCCTCGACATGCGCCGTTTGCTGCGCGAGCTGGCGCAACAGGGCATCACGATCTTCGTTTCCAGTCACCTGCTCAGCGAGATCGAACTGATCGCCCGCCACGTCGGCGTGCTGCAGGCCGGACGATTGCGCTTTGAGGGCACGCTGGACGAACTGCGCGCGCACGCGCGGCCCAAGCTGCTGATTCGCTGCGATGATCCCGTGCAGGCCGCCTACACGCTGGCGCAGGCCGGCGAGCGCGTCAGCGAAGTCGATGCCGAGGGGCTGAAGGTGGAGGTCGGGGATCGCAGCGAGATCGACATCAATCGCCTGCTCGTCTCGCAACGCATCGGCGTCTCGCATCTGGCGCGCGAAACCGTGTCGCTGGAAAGCCTGTTCTTCGCGCTCACCGATGCACCGCCGCTGGAGCAGGCCGCATGAAGTTCGTGCTGCGTGCGGTGCGCGCCGAACAGGTGAAGCTGCGCGGCACGCTCGCGCTGCGGCTGTGTTTCATCGCACCGGCACTGGTGGTCGGACTGAGCGTGCTGCAACTGCTGCTGGTCGATTCCGCGCAGCCGATGCCGACACCGGAACTGGGCTGGCAGCGGTTCGCGCAGGGCGTGCTGGTGCTGTGGTCGTTCCTGATGCTGCCGCTCTACATCACCCTGCAATCGGCGCTACTCGCCGGCCTCGAACACGGCGGACACCTGTGGAAGCATCTGCTCGCCCTGCCGGTGCCGCGCCGCGCGCACTACCTCGGCAAGGCCGTCGTGCTCGCGGCGATGGTGCTGCTGGCGATGCTCGTGCTGGTGCTGCTGATCCTGCTCGGCGGCAAGCTGCTGATGATGTCGAACAACTCACTGGGCATCGGCGGATCGCCGCCTTGGCGTTTTCTGCTGACGCGCGGATCGGCGATCTGCGCGGCGTCCTTCTTCATCATCGCGCTGCATCTGTGGATCGCGATTCGCTGGCCCAGCTTCACCGTGGCCGTGGCCAGCGGGATGACCGCCACCGTGGCGGGATTCCTCATCGCGCAATCGGCCCGGTTCGGCCACTGGTATCCCTGGTCGATGCCGATGCAGGTGCTGGCGGGCGAGGGCGAGAAGATCGGCTTCGTCATCACCGCCGGGCTGTGTGGCGGAGTCGTCGTACTGCTGCTGGGCCTGCGGGATTTCAACCGGCGCGACATGGCGGGCTGAGCCGCGAGGGCCAACCCATTGCCTGTTGACTCGACAATGAGAATCATTATCATCTGATCCGTTCCGCCACGGAGCCTACCAGATGACCGCAAACGTGACTTCCCTGCCGAACGTCGAACCGATGCCGCTGCGCGACCATCTGCCGCCGCATCCGCTGTTCGGCGATGACACGCTGGACAGCGAATCCCTGCTCAGGGGACAGCGCGAAATCCTGATCCGGCATGGCGACAAGGTGTATCGCCTGCGCCATACCAGCAACGACAAGCTCATCCTGACCAAGTAATCACCGCCGCCGCGACGCGTCCACGCGCTCTCTCTCCCACGGGGGGCGCGCCGCTGCGGAGGTGCTCCACATCGATCTCTTCGCCTGGGCGCACGCCATCGGTTTTGACAACCGGCCGCCAGCCTTTCCGGGTCCACTCAACCCAAGGAATGCTGCACCGATGATGCGTCCCACTGTCCTGGCCACCGCCGTGTGGCTGGCCTGCACCTGTCTGGTCCATGCGGAAACGCCGATGACGACCGCCGAATCGACCCCGGTCAATGAACTGGAGCGCCTGCAGGTCACCGCCACGCGCAGCGAGCGCGGGATCGCCGACGTACCCAACACCGTCGGCGTGATCGATCGCGAACAACTGGACGAACACCTGACCCGCGACATCCGCGAACTGGTGCGCTACGAACCGGGCGTCACGGTGACATCGAGCTTCGGCCGCTTCGGCCATGGCGGATTCCGCATCCGCGGCCTGGATGGAAATCGCGTGCGCATCCAGACCGATGGCATCGCCGTATCCGACGCGTTCTCGATCGGCAGCTTCTCCAACGCCAACCGCAACTTCGTCGATCTCGACACGCTCAAGCAGGTGGAAATCGTGCGCGGGCCCGCCAGTTCGCTGTACGGATCCGATGCCCTCGGCGGCGTGGTGTCCTTCATCACCAAGGATCCGTCGGACTATCTGCGCCAGGGCAAGGGCAGCTACTTCGGTCTCAAGCTCGGCTATGACGGCAGTTGGAACGGCCTGTTCGGCGGGGCGACCGCGGCGTTCGGCGGCGAGCGCTGGAGCGGACTGGTGGCAATCAGCCATCGGCAGGGGCAGGAACCGGAAAACATGGGCCAAATCGGCGGCATCGGCGCGCGCCGGACGCGGCCCAATCCGCAGGAACGTGATGGCCGCAGCCTGCTGGGGAAGCTTGCGTTCGCGCCGGACGCGAACCAGCGTTTCACCCTGACGGTGGAAGGCAACGAGGACGACGCCGATACCGATCTGCTGACCCAGCAGGGCGTGCAGGCGTTGACCGGCGCCAACAACACCGCGGTCATCGCGCGCGATCATCAGAGCCGCGCACGCGTTTCGTTCGCGCATGAATGGACCAACCTGCAATCGGCTCTGGCCGATCATCTGGATTGGCAGATCTATCGCCAGGACAGCCAGACCACGCAATACACGCGGGAAGATCGCATCTATTCGCCGGCGGCTTCGCTGCGCGATATCCGCGAGCGCGCGTTCGATTTCGATCAGCGCATGTACGGCGTGCAGGCCAACGTCTTCAAGCGCGTGGAGGCCGGCCGCGCGGTGCATGAACTCGCCTACGGGCTGGATGTATCGCGCAGCGAAACCCGGCAGAAGCGCGATGGACTGCGTACCTTCCTCGCCACCGGCGCGAGCACGCCGGTGATGTCGCCGGATACGTTCCCGGTGCGCGATTTCCCGATCAGCCGTACCACCGTGGCGGCGCTGTATGCCCAGGACGAGATCAGCCTGATCGACGGCCGGTTGCGGCTGGTGCCGGGCGTTCGCGTGGACCACTACAGGCTCAAGCCGAAGGTCGACAACATCTTCGCCGAGGACAATCCGGGCGTAGTGGTGGCCGATATCACCGAGACCCGCGCGTCGCCGAAATTCGGCGTGGTGTGGCACTTCAATGACGACTGGTCGCTGTTCGGCAGCTATGCGCACGGCTTCCGCTCGCCGCCGTACAACGACGTCAACATCGGCTTCACCAATGTGCAGTTCGGATACACGGCGATCGCCAATCCGGATCTGAAGCCGGAAACCAGCGACGGCGTGGAACTGGGCGTGCGCTTTTCCGGCGAGGCGGCCTACGCCAGCCTCAGCGGCTATTACAACCGGTATGAGGATTTCATCGAATCGATGCGCTACATCGGCGACAACGCCCAGGGCCTGATGGTCTACCAGTCGCAGAACGTGGACGAGGCGGAGATTTATGGCGTCGAAGCCAAGGCGGGCGTGGAATTCGGCGTGCTGTCCGAGACGCTCGAAGGCTGGTCGCTGCGTGGCGCGGCGGCGTGGTCGCGTGGCAAGGATCGCACCGACGGCAGTTGGCTCAGCAGCGTGGATCCGCTGACCGCCACAATCGGCCTGGCCTACGATCGCGAACGCTGGGGCACGGAACTGGCGGGACGATTCGTCCGCCAGCACGAACACATCGCGCAGAACCTCTACAACCCCGGCAGCTACGCGGTGCTGGATGCGTACGCGCACTGGAACTTCGCGCCGGGCGCCACATTCAACCTCGGGGTGATGAACCTGGCCGACCGCCGCTACTTCGACACGGGCGATCTGCCGCAGATCGCCGCCACCAGCGCCACGCTCGATCGCTACAGCGCGCCCGGACGCAGCGTGTCCGCCAGCGTGGCGGTGAGTTGGTAGCGATGGGCGCACGCGCGCTGCCGATGGATCACGCCGCGTTCGCGCCCGTGCGCGTGGACGCCTTGCCGGACCCGCGGCAGTTGGCCGCGCTGGGTCCGGTGCTGTGCCTGCATCGCGCCGAGGACGGCGCGGAACTGTCGGGCTGGCAGCAGGCCGTGCGCGTGGAAGCGCGCACCGGTCTGGACAGCGACGGCGTGCGCGAGGCGCTGCTTTTTTTCGACGCAACGGGCCGCTGCGGCTGGCAGATCCATTTGTTGCCCGACAGCGATTTCTTCGCATGGGAAACGTTGCTGGCGCGGCTGCCGCGACAGGCCCGCACCGAATCGGCCGCCGGCGTGGGCGAGCGGCTGTGGCGGCGTCTGGCCGGGCGGCTGCGCGGCGATCACTGGCGCGCCACCAGCCTGCGCCTGCACGCATGGATGCAGGATGGGCGCTGCCTGCTCGCGGCCAGTCCGGCGTGGGTGTCGGTGCTCGGCGTGGCGACCGCGCGCGCCATCGCGCACGCCGAAGGCGCCGATGCCGATGCGCTCGGTGACGCGTGTTGCTGCGCGCGCCATGCGGCCACACCTGCGGAACCGGCACGGGATGTGTACGCCGGGACCGTGGTCCATCTGGGAATTTCCGGGAGAGATAGCGTATGAAGACATGGGCACTTTTGACCCTGGGCGCGGCCATGCTGTTGCCGGCCACCCACGCGCTCGCGCAGCAGGCCGATCCGGCGCGCGATCGACAATCCATCCTCGCGATGCAGGGCGAATATCGGGTCGATTTCGCCTTCGATGAAACCGTGCTGCTGCAGCCGGGCTACGAGCGCCGGCCGGCGATGCGCAGCGGCGGCGACGAAACGGTGATCGTGGTCGAGGACGCGCCGACGCGCATCGTGCTCCAGCACGTCCTGGTGGATCCCAAGTCCGGTCACGTCACCAAGCACTGGCGGCAGGACTGGATCTACGAGGCGCCGCAGCGCTTCGAGTTCACCGCCGATCAGACCTGGACGCGGCGTGCGATTCCGCTCGAACAGACCCAGGGTGCATGGACCCAATGCGTCTACGAAGTCAGCGACGCGCCGCGCTATTGCGGCACCGGCCGCTGGGATTACCGCGAAGGCCATGCGACCTGGACCAGTGATACGACCTGGCGGCCGTTGCCGCGCCGCGAGTACACCCAGCGCAGTGACTACAACGCGATGTCGGTGGTGAACCGGCACACGCTGACGCCCGGTGGCTGGACCCACGAACAGTTCAACACCAAGGTGCTGCGCAAGGCCGATGGCACGCAGGTGGCGCTGGCGCGCGAGTTCGGCTTCAACGATTACCAGAAGGACACCGATGTCGATTTCCAGCCGGCCTACACCTACTGGAAAGCCACGCAGGACTACTGGGCCAGAGTGCGCGCGCGCTGGGATCGTTTCCTGAGCCAGGATTCGGGCGTGCACCTGAAGACGAAGATCGACGGCATGGCGATGATCATTCCGCTGTTCACCCAGGCCGGCTCGCTCGAAGAAGGCAAGGCCGTGACCGATGCAGAGATCGATCAGATGTTCAAGCAATGGGTGGAACCGGCGCCCGAGGACCGCACGGCTTCCCGCTGGAGCGCGTGGATGAACAAAGCCCCCGCTGAGCGGGGGCTTCTGCATTCAGACCGGAACGCCCACGACCGGCGGCGGGGGCGGAGGCGGAGGCGCGGGCGGGGTCGGCGCGCGCGGAGCGGCCGGAGGCGCTGGCGGGGCGACGTGGCCCACTGCGGGCGTAACGGGCGTCGGCGGTGCGGGAGGCGCGGGCGGCGCCGGCGGCACCGGAATACGCAACGGCATCGCTCGCGGGATCTTCACCGCCGCGCTCGCGGTCCTGCGATCGCGCAGGTATTCGACTTTGACGGTGCTGTCGGCGGCCTTGCCGCGCAACGCATCCATTACCTCGCGCGGGGAATTGACCACCCTGCCATCCACGCGCTGGATCACGTCACCGGCCTGCAATCCGGAAAGCTCCGGCCCGGTCGACAGCACCAGCACGCCCCGTTCGGTGCCGAAGTAGCGGCCCAGTTGCGGATCGATCGAGGACAGGTTGAGCCCGTTCCAGCGATAGGCCTCGGTCAGTCGCGGCAGTACGCAATCCTCGCCATCGCAGTCGGTCAGTGCGCGCACGCGCATCAGTTCGCGCTGGATGTCCGGCGTGATCGCCAGTTCGGCCGGCTGGAAATCGAACCCTTCGAAGTTGAAGTCGAAGTTGTCGATGTTGGTCACGTCCTCGCCGTCGGGCGACATCACGATGCGCGTGCCCCGCTTGTCGCCGGTGCCGTCCTCGGTGAACACCAGTACCGGATGCCCGGGCTGCGGTTCGATGGCGACGTTGAGTTCGCTGCCTCCGCGCCGGTAGGTGATCGCGACCGGTTCGCCGAGCTTGATCGTCGCCAGGCTGGCTTTTGCGCTGGCCAGACGCGTTTCCGCGTCCTTGCCGCCAATGGCCTTGCCGCCGATGCGGACCAGTTGATCGCCGGCGCGCAGCCCGGCGCGCGCGGCGCCGCTGTCGGGAGTGACGCCGGTGATGCGCACGCCGGCCTGCGGATCCGGCGCGAGCAGTACGCCGATCATCGGCCGGCGCTCGACGCGGCGATGCAGGTTCGCCATTTCCTCGGCGCGCGAGAGTTCGGCCACCCGCTTGGCGGCGCGCTGGAGTTCCGCGCGCGCGGTGTCCAGTTCCTTGCGGCGTGCGGCCTCGGCCGCATCATCCTGCGCCCAGGACGCAAAGGTCAGTCCGATTGCGATGGCGACGGTCGCGAGCCGGAAGATTCGTAGCGTTGGTTTCATCGTATGCCTCGGTTGCGGTTGCAGTTTCGTCAGTAGATCTGGGCCACTGCGCCATCGGCGCGATAGCCGTTGGCGGCCATCCAGCGTTGCGTGCCTTCCACGCCGGTGAGTCGTTGCAGCGTCGCCACGCGCTCGCGCCACAGGCCGACGCGCGCCTGCGCATCGACATCCGGCTGCGACAGGGCCACGTCGATGCTGGCCACGCGATCGTGCAGTTCGGCGCTGAGCGCCATCGCCGGGCCACTGGCGACGCGATCATCACTGACCTGGGCGAGCAGGGCCTCCAGTTGGGCTGATTCGGCGTAGAGCGTTTCCAGTGCGGCGGTGTTGTCCGTTTGCGCTGGCGGCGTCGTGGCACTGCGCGACGGATCCGGTACCGATGCGATGGCCGCAGGGGCGGTTTCGCGCGGCTGCGCCTCGACGCGGCCTCCGGTGCGCGGCCGATCGATCGTGCGCGTGGTGCGCGCCGGTGGTTGCGTGGCCTGGGCGAGCTGCACTGCATCGGCTGGCGTTGTTTCGACGGGCACGGCGCGCGTGTTTTGCGTGCCTTCGGTGACGCCTGCGACGCTCGTGGCTGCATCGCGCGGCGGCGCCTCGGGCGTGCGGTGCGCGGCGACAGCCGCCGGCGACTCGATCGGCTCCGGCTGCCGCGGCCACAGCATCAGCAGCGCCAGACTGGCGGCCATCGCGGCCGGCACCCAGTAGCGGGCGCGCGAACGGCGCCGTGCGGGGAGCCTGGCACGCAGCTGCGTCCAGCCGTCGGCCGGCGGAGTTTCCAGCGGCATAGCGGCAAATGCGGTGTGCCAGTCCTGTGGGACAGCGGGCCCGTTCGAAAGGGAATCAGGCATGGGCGGGTTCCTCGATGTGCAGCAGCGTGCGCAGGCGGCGCGTGCCGCGCGCAAGCTGGGATTTGGAAAAACTGGGCGTGCGCTGCATCAGCCGCGCGATTTCTTCGTGCGTGTAGCCTTCGGCGTGGTACAGCCACAGCACGCTGCGGGTGGCGGCCGGCAACGCGGCCAGCGCACGTTGCAGCACGGCCGCATCGGCGGCGGCCGGCGGCAGGCTGCCGTGGTCTTCCGGGAGATCGTCCTCGTCGACGGCGATTTCCATGTCGAAGCGGCGGTTGCGGCGCAGCTTCATCAGCGCTTCGTTGACCGCGATCTGGCGCAGCCAGCCCCAGAAGGGACTGCCGCCGCGGAATTCATCCAGATGGTTGAACAGTTTGAGCATGGTGTCCTGCAGAACGTCCGAAGCTTCCTCGCGGTCGCCGCAGATCCGCAGCGCCAGGGTGAAGACCGGTCGCTCGAACCAGCGGTAGATCTGCTCGAACGCGTCCGGGCCCCCGGCGCGGGCGCGGGCCAGCAGGGCATCGGGTACATCGATGGCGAAGTGGGATGTGGGTGGCATGCATCCTGTCCAGATGCGGGGGACGGCAAAAGGGTTGCAGCGGGGCGCCGATTCGGCCGCGACGGCCCACCCGCGGCCGTGCGCGCCCCTATAATCGGTCCAAAGTTCAAGGAGAACGATATGTCTGGCGGTACGATTCTTGCGGTGATCCTGGCGTTCGTCTTTCTGGTCTTCTTCTTCAAGATGGTCCGGATCGTCCCGCAGGGCTTCGAATGGACGGTCGAGCGCTTTGGCAAGTACACCCACACGCTGTCGCCGGGCCTGCACCTGCTGTTCCCCGTCGTGCAGGCCATCGGCCGCAAGGTCAACGTGATGGAACAGGTGCTGGACGTGCCGAGCCAGGACGTCATCACCAAGGACAACGCGGTGGTCAAGGTCGATGGCGTGGTGTTCTTCCAGGTGCTGGACGCGGCCAAGGCCGCCTATGAAGTGTCCAACCTGGAGCAGGCGACCATCGCGCTGGTGCAGACCAACATCCGCACCGTGATCGGTTCGATGGATCTGGACGAATCGCTGAGCCAGCGCGAGACCATCAACGCCAAGCTGCTTGGCGTGGTCGATCACGCGACCAGCCCGTGGGGCGTGAAGGTCAACCGGATCGAGATCAAGGACATCCAGCCGCCGCGCGATCTCGTCGATGCGATGGCGCGGCAGATGAAGGCCGAGCGCGACAAGCGCGCATCGATCCTCGAAGCCGAGGGCCTTCGCCAGTCGGAGATCCTGCGCGCCGAAGGCGAGAAGCAGGGCGCGATCCTGGAAGCCGAAGGCAAGCGCGAAGCGGCGTATCGCGAGGCCGAAGCGCGCGAGCGCCTGGCCGAAGCCGAGGCCAAGGCGACGGCGCTGGTGTCCGATGCCATCGCACAGGGTGACGTGCAGGCGATCAATTACTTCGTCGCGCAGAAATACGTGGAAGCGTTCCGCGAACTGGCGACCGCGCCCAACCAGAAGTTCGTGCTGATGCCGATGGAATCCAGCGGCATCATCGGGTCCATCGCCGGTATCGCACAGCTCGCCAGGGAAGCGCTCGAGCGCCAGCCCGCAACGCCGCCGCGCGTCCCGCCGCGCACCGGAGGCTGATCGATGCGCTGGGATGTGGTCAGTTGGGCCGCGTTGGCGCTGGTGCTGATCGCGGCCGAAACGATGGCGCCGGGCGCGTTCCTGCTGTGGATGGGACTGGCCGCCGCCGCGGTCTGCCTGATCGTGCTGGTCGCGCCGGGCCTGTCACTGCTGGTGCAGGTGGTGTTGTTCGTCGTGCTCAGCGTGGTCGCGGTGATGGTGTACCGGAAGTGGTTCCGCCGCCGCGAGCGACCCAGCGATCAACCCCTGCTCAATCGCCGCGCCGAGCAACTGGTGGGGCAGGTGATGGAACTGGATCAAGCCATCATCGATGGACGCGGACGAGTGAAGATCGGCGACGCATTCTGGTCGGTGAGCGGCCCGGAACTTCCACGCGGTGCGCGCGTGCGCGTGATCGCGGTCGACGGGATGATCCTGAAGGTGCAGGAGCACTGACGTGCACCCGCGCATGGCCGGCCTGCTGCTCTGCACGCTGCCGGCCGGTGCGCTGGCCGGCGATCTGATCGGCAGGACGGTGCCGCCATACCCGGACGGGTTGCACGACGTCGGCGGCAGTTGCCTGACCGATACCCCCGGCTACGAACACATCTGCGATTACTCGATTGGCGTGCTGGCCGACGGCGCGGAAGAAGGCGCGGCACTGCGCTGGATCGTCCTGGGACGCATGGCCGGTCGCGAAGGCCAGCAGGCGCGCTGGCTGATTACCGATGCGGTGGCCCATCCGGACACCGGGGCGGGCTATCACCTGCAGACCGGCACCTGCCGCCTCGACGGCAAGGAGGATGATCGCGTCCTGGCCGTGGTCCGTGACGATCCGCAGGGCGAACTGCTCACCGACGTGGTGTGGGCGCGCCGCGTGCAATTGCCGCAAGCGCGCTTCCTGCCGATCGAACCGGCGCGGGTCGATTGCCTCAACGAGGCCGCGCTCGGTCTCTGAGGCGCCGTGCGCGCCGCGCTCTTGTCCGCCGCTGCCCCCATGCCTTCTGGGATAATGGATTTTTGCCCCGGGAGGCGCCATGCAGAAGACCATCCTCAATCAGACCCACCGCGCGCTCGGCGCCAAGATGGTCGATTTCGGCGGCTGGGACATGCCGATTCACTACGGCTCGCAGATCGAGGAACACCATCAGGTCCGCCGCGACGCCGGCATGTTCGACGTCAGCCACATGACCGTGGTCGATCTGCGCGGCGCGCGCACGCGCGAGTTTCTGCGTCACCTGCTCGCCAATTCGGTGGACAAGCTGAAGGTGCCCGGCAAGGCGCTGTACTCGTGCATGCTCAACGCCGACGGCGGCGTGATCGATGATCTGATCGTCTATTACCTCGGTGAGGAGTTCTTCCGCCTGGTGGTCAATGCCTCGACCCGCGAGAAGGACCTGGCGTGGATCAACCAGCAGGCCGCCGCGTTCGATGTGCAGGTCACCGAGCGCCCGGACTTCGCGATGATCGCCGTGCAGGGACCGAACGCGCGTGAGCGCGTGCAGGGTCTGCTGCGTGAATCCGATCGCGGCGCGGCTGGCAAGCTCGGCCGCTTCGCGGCGACGGAAGCGCAGACCCTGGACGGCGTGCCGCTGTTCGTCGCGCGCACCGGCTACACCGGCGAGGACGGCTACGAGATCGTGTTGCCGGAGTCGGACGCGATCACCTTCTGGAACGCGCTGCTGGAAGCCGGCGTCAAGCCGGCCGGTCTGGGTGCGCGTGACACGCTGCGTCTGGAAGCCGGCATGAACCTCTACGGCCAGGACATGGACGAAACCGTCTCGCCGTACGAGGCCGCGCTGGCGTGGACGATCAGTCTGGATGAAGGTCGCGACTTCATCGGTCGTGGCGTGCTGGAAAAACAGAAGGCCGAGGGCGCCGCGCGCCAGATGATCGGGCTGGTGATGGACGAGAAGGGCGTGCTGCGCCACGGACAGAAAGTGATCACCGATCAGGGAGAAGGCGAGATCCTCTCCGGTACGTTCTCGCCGACGCTCGGCAAGGCGATCGCGTTCGCACGCGTGCCGTCCGGCGCGCCGGGCCAGGTGCGTGTCGACATCCGCGGCAAGGAAGTACCGGTGCGCCTGGTGAAGTTCCCGTTCGTGCGCGAAGGCCAGGCCCAGCCCGGCGTTCTGGTCGAGTGAGCGTGGAGCGGTCGCGATCCGGTGTCGGGTCGCGGCCACACCGCGCGTCTTCCCGCGCTCGCGTTAGCCGCTAAACTAGCCACCTCTTTCCGCCCCAACCGCCACCCAATCGGAGCAGCCAAATGAGCGAGATTCCCGGCGATCTCAAATTCCTCAAATCCCATGAATGGGCCCGCGTCGAAGGTGGCGGCCGCGTCACCGTCGGCATTTCCGATCACGCACAGGGACTGCTGGGTGATCTGGTCTACGTTGAACTGCCGAACGTGGGCGACCGCGTGGAAGCCGGCAACGCGAGCGCGGTCGTCGAATCGGTCAAGGCCGCGTCGGACGTCTACAGCCCGGTCACCGGCAAGATCGTCGAGGTCAATGCGGCGCTGGCCGACAAGCCGGAAACCATCAACGAGGATGCCTACGGCGAAGGCTGGCTGTTCGTCGTGGAAGCCGAGGAGCCGGATCAGATCAACGAACTGCTCTCGCCCGACGACTATGCCGAACTGCTGGAAGACGAAGACCACTGAGTCCGCCGTCTACGCGTGCATACCGACCGGCCGCTTCCCGCGGCCGGTTTTTTTTTGCACATCCTTCACATCGTCGACGCGCGCGGCGGTCGCGTGCACCACCAGGTGGCGGAAAACCGTCGCGCGCCGGGTGAGCATGGTGTGGAAGCGGCCGCTCGGATGCGTGGCGATCGGGCATGCGGAACGTCGCATGCGCCCGCTTCGATAACCCGCGTTCCGCTGATCCGATCCTCGCCGGGCGGCCGAAGAAAGACGAGATGCGTCGTCGAAAGCGAAAAAAAAGTTGCGCAGTTCGGCGCAAATGGATGGTTGCGGCGCCCTAAATCGGACCGCTCGACGGAAAAATTTTTAGGCCGGGTTTAGTCGCCAATCGACCCGATGCCGGGCAACGCGCCGCGGCCGTGTTCGTGATCGCCTCGACCGGAAAATCGATCGTGCAAAAAAAAATGCGCGCTTTTTCCCGCGTTTTTTCATCGACCGCTTTTGCCGCGCCGGTCCGGCGGAGTTCGATCCGCGATGTTCGCTGCGTGTGGTCGATGCGCACGCTGCAGCGCCGCGTCCGACGGGCGGAAAAAAAAATTGCGCGAAGGTGTTGACACTTCCAAAAAGCGTGATTAGGTTTCGCGCAGCAGACAGATGCTGCGGAAGCGAGTGAGTCGGATCAACACGACAGCGCGAGTGACAACAAGGCCGATCGTCCCAGCCCAGGTTGCGGCGGACGCAGGCATCGCTTCCCCCGAAAAAACGCGAACGACTTTTCCCGCACCTGCATCGCCCGGCGATGCGGGTGCTTCCGTATTTGTAGGGGACCACGTCAGAAGGGTCCCTGCAAAAGAATCCGGTTCAACGCGCCTGGCGCGTCGACGGTTGCCGGCGGGTGCGACTCCCGCGGCTGATTGCGCAACTGGGCCTGCCTTCGGGCAGAGGTGTCGTACCCCGATGTACCTAATCCAAGTTCACTGACGAGGAGCCATCACATGGCAATGAAGAAAGCCACCAAGAAAACTGCAAAGAAGGCCGCCAAGAAGGCGACCAAGAAGGCAGGTGCGAAGAAGACCGTGAAGAAGGCCGCCAAGAAGGCCACCAAGAAGGCCGCCAAGAAGGTGACCAAGAAGGCCGCGGCGAAGAAGACCGTGAAGAAGGCCGCCAAGAAGGCGACCAAGAAGGCCGCTGGCAAGAAGACCGCGAAGAAGGCTGCCAAGAAAGTAGCCAAGCGTCCTGCCAAGAAGACCGCCAAGAAGGCCACCAAGAAGGCCGCTGGCAAGAAGACCGCCAAGAAGGCTGCGAAGAAGACTGCCAAGAAGGCCACCAAGAAGGCTGCTGGCAAGAAGACCGCCAAGAAGGCGGCTCGCAAGTCCAAGAAGAAAGCGGCTCCGGTCGCGCTGCCGGCCACCCCGGCTCCGCTGATCTAAGCCACACCCCGATTAGCCGTATCCATCAGACTCTCTCCCTGTGCCCAGCAGGGAGGGAGTTTTTTTATGCGCGTCGCATCGACGGCCGCTTCAGGCTGCGCGCACGTGCAAGCGCCGGGGCGACCGCAGCGCGCGCTGTGACACCGCCCGTGGCTCGCCACGCCAGGGCATGCGCTCTACTCTGGGCGGGATCCTTCCGCGGAGACGCAGATGAAATTCCTCAAATGGTCGCTGGGCATCCTGGTGCTGGCAGGCATCGCCTTCGTCGCCGGTGGGCTGCTGCTGCCGGCCACGACCCACGTCGAACGCTCGATCGTCATCGATCGTCCGCAGGCGGACGTGTTCCGCGCGCTCAATTCCTTCCAGCGATTCAACGAGTGGTCGCCGTGGTTCGCCGCCGATCCGCAGGCCCGCTATCGCTTCGAGGGACCGAAGGAAGGTGTCGGTGCGCGCATGGCGTGGACAGGCAACCGCGCGGTCGGTTCCGGCAGCCAGGCGATCATCGAAAGCCGTGCGCCGGAGGAAATCGCCGTTGCGCTGGACTTCGGCGGCTCGTTGGCAAGGGCGCGCTATGTGCTGGCGAGCGAAGGGCCGGCGGTCACCCGCGTGACCTGGCATTTCCAAAGCGACCACGGATTCAATCCGCTGGATCGCTGGTTCGGCCTGCTGTTCGAAAAGATGATCGGCGGCGACTACGAGCGCGGACTGGCGCGCCTGAAATCCGTGCTGGAAGCGCCACCAGCGCGCTGACCGGAAACGGACAGCGTGAAAGCGGACTGCGTTTACTGCGGCGAGGCGGCCGCCTGGCTCGCACCGGTGCCGCTGCGGGTGTTGGCGGGCGGAGCGGAATCGGCCATCAGCAGATCGCTGGTGTCCATCGGGGTGTCCAGCCACTGCTGCGGCGTCAGGTTCATCGCGCGATCGAGAATCGTCGGCAGCAGGCCCGACGGCACGGAACTGTCGCTGTTCCAGAGAATGGCGATGCCGAGATCGCGCTCGGGCACCAGCGCCACCATGCCGCGATAGCCCTGCACCGCGCCGGCGTGGAAGACCACCGGATGCCCGGCGTAGTCGAACACGCGCCAGCCGAGCGCATAGCTGGCCGAGTAGATGCGATCGCGACGCCAGCCGGCGCGCATTTCGCCCGGCGTGGAGACCAGCGGCGCATGCAGCGTCGCCAGCAGCGGCGCGGGCAGCACATCGGGGCGATGGCCCGTCTGCGCGACCAGCCATTGCGCCATGTCGCTGATGCTGGCGTTGACGCCGGCCGCGGGCGCAAGGCGGTAGTACGTCGGTTTCGGCGACACGGCGACCCAGCCGTTGCGGCTGCGCACGTGCGGACGTGCCCAGCGCGCGCTGTTCTCGATGCCGGCTAGGCCCATGCTCGCATCGTTCATGCCGAGTGGCTTGAAGATGCGCTTGTCCACGGCTTGCTCATAGAACCCGCCGGTCGCGGCGAACACCACATCGCCCACCAGGCTGAAGGCCACGTTCTGGTACGCGTAGCACTGGCCGGGCAGGCAATCCATCGGCGCGTAGGCGAGCTTCTGCGCGACCGTGTAGTAGTCGGCGTTGCCTTCGATATCGCGATCGAACGCGTTGTGCGCCTTCAGGCCGACGCGGTGGCTGAGCAGATCGGCCACGGTCACGCGCTGGGTGGCCAGCGGATCGCTGAGGCGGAAGTTCGGCACGTAATCGGCCACCTTGCTGTCCCAGCGCAGTGAGCCGTCGTTGACGAGCATGCCCGTCAGCGTGCCGGCGAAGGCCTTCGACAGCGAGGCCAGCCGGAACACGGTGTGCGAATCGATCGTCTGCGGCGCGGCCACGTCGGTGACGCCGTATCCCTTGGCAGTCAGCACGCGGCCGTTGTGCACGATCGCCAGCGCCATGCCAGGCACGCGTTCGCCCATCGTCAACTGTTGGGCCAGCGTTTCGAACTGGCTGACGTTGAAGCCGGCCGGCAATGCGGTGGCGGCCATCGCCTGCGGAGAGATCGAAGAAGCGGCTGCCGTCGCGGTACGCACCCCGGTTGCCGCATGCAACTCGCCGGTGGCCGCAGGCGTCTGCGCGGTCGATGCCAGCGTGAGCGGGATCAGGAGCCCGAGCAACCCGAAACGGAGCGGGCGCAGCGGCCGCCGGAATACATTCTTCTTCATGGGACTGATCGCCTGTCGCGGTGGCTCGCTGGATAATAAGACGACGATCGCCAATCCACAAATGGCGCTAACTTCCGCGCGCATGTGGTTCATCTAGTTGAAGATCAGCGTGCGCGATGTCGCAGTTTCATCGACGCCTGTTCAGCTCGCCTGCGCAGCCGTCGGGCCATTCGATGCAAGCCCGATGCCACGGATCAGATCCGCCGCGCGCTCGGCGATCATCAGGGTCGGCGCATTCGTATTGCCGCCAATCAACGCCGGCATCACCGACGCATCGACCACGCGCAGGCCCTGCACGCCGTGGACGCGCAACTGCGGATCGACCACGGCCCGATCATCGCTGCCCATCCGGCAGGTGCCGACCGGGTGATAGACGGTTTCGGCCTTGGCGCGGACGAACGCGGCGAGGCCGGCATCGGACAGATCCGCACGCGCCGGATGCAGCGGCGGCCCGCGATACGCGTCGAAGGCCGGTTGCGCGAACAGCGTGCGCGACAGCCGGGCGCATTCGATCATCATGCGCAGATCGAAACCGTCGGGATCGCTGAGATAACGCGGCCGGATCGAAGGCGGCGTACGCGGATCGGCGTCCCGCAGCCGGATCTCCCCGCGGCTGCGCGGCCGCAGGAAACACGCGTGCACGGTGTAGCCATCGCCCGGCAGTCGATTGCGTCCATGGTCATCGAGCATCGCCGGCACGAAGTGCATCTGGATGTCGGCGCGGGCATCCGGCGCCAGCGGTGATCGCACGAAGGCGCCGGCCTCGGCGATGTTGCTCGTGCCCGGACCACGGTGCCCGCCGAGGAAATAGCGGAATGCGGCCGCCAGTTCGCTGGCGCGATCGTAGGTGATCCGCTGCGTGCATCGCTGCAGCGTGCAGATGTCGAGATGATCCTGCAGATTGCCGCCGACCCCGGGCAGATCCACCCGTACGTCGATGCCGAGCGCATGCAGATGCGCCGCCGGCCCGATGCCGGACAGCATCAGCAGTTGCGGTGAATTGATCGCACCGCCGCACAGCAGCACTTCGCCGGCGACGCGTGCCTCGAACGCGTGGCCGCGATGGGCGCAGTCCACGCCGACCGCGCGCCCGCCCTGCTTCAGGATGCGGCGCACCAGCACGCCGGTGCGCACATGCAGGTTCGGCCGTTGGCGCACCGGCGCCAGATAGGCGGTCGCCGCGGAACAGCGTGCGCCATTTTTCTGGGTGACCTGATAGAGGCCGAATCCGGATTGCCGCTCGCCGTTGAAATCGCCGTTGCGTTCGAATCCGGCCTGCACGCCGGCCTCGATGAAGGCCCGCGACAGTGGATTGACGTGCCGCAGATCCGAGACGCCCAGCGGACCATCGCCGCCGTGCCATGCGTCGCCGCCGGCGTGTTGCTCTCGGAGCGCTTGAAGTAGGGCAGGACACCGCCCCAGTCCCAGCCGGTGGCTCCGCGTGCACACCAGTCGTCGTAATCGGCCGGCACGCCGCGCACGTAGCACATCGCATTGATCGAACTGGAACCGCCCAGCACCTTGCCGCGCGGCCACCACAATCGCCGTCCTTCGAGTTCGGTTTCTGGCTCGGTCTCGTAGTTCCAGTTGATGCCGGTGTGCCGGACCAGCCGTGCCAGGCCCGCCGGCATGTGGATGAAGGGGTACCAGTCGCGCGGGCCCGCCTCCAGGAGCAGCACGCGGCACGCTGGATCCTCGGACAGGCGATTGGCCAGCACGCAGCCGGCGGAGCCGGCGCCGATGATGATGTAGTCGTACACGCGCGGTGCCCGCAATCCCGAGAGTCTCGGACGCTAGCAGCGGGACATGGAGCAAATGCTCGGGGAAAGGATGTCCGGTGAATGCACGCGCGTGTACACCCGGCCCGCGGGCGCTGGCGATGTTGCAGTGCATCGGCTACCTTGCGCGCGTGGCGACGGGCACCGGCTCGCGTCTTCCCATCGCAGCCGCAGCCCCTCCATGAGCCGACCCCTTCCCGAACTCCCGCCGTCCGCGAATGCCTCGCTGATCCAGCGGCTGGGTTTCGATTCGCCCGCGCTGTGGTGGTCGCTGCTGTATTTCTTCTGTCTGCTCAGTGGCTATTACGTGCTGCGCCCGGTGCGCGATGCGATGGGCGCATCCGGCGATGTCGTGGCGGTGTTCCCGCGCAGCCTGATCGGCTGGGCGTCGCATGCGGGGATCGAGTTGAAGGAGTTCACCCTGCAGGTGCTGTTCACCGGCACCTTCATCTGCATGGTGCTGTTGCAGCCGCTGTATGGCGCCCTGGTGTCGCGGTTTCCGCGCCGCGTGTTCCTGCCGGTGGTCTATCTGGCCTTCATCGCCTGCCTGGGCATTTTCTACTGGACCTTCCGCCAGCAGATCCCCGGACGCGGCGCCGCGTTCTTCATCTGGGTCGCGGTGTTCAACCTGTTCGCGGTGTCGGTGTTCTGGAGCTACATGGCCGACGTGTTCGACAACGAGGACGCGAAGAAGGTCTACGGCTATATCGGTGCGGGCGGAACGATCGGCGCGCTGGTGGGTCCGGTGATCACCAGTTCGCTGGTCGAACGGATCGGCGTGGGCAATCTGCTGCTGGTGTCGGCGCTGTTCCTGGTGGTGTGCCTGGTGTGCATCCTGCAACTGCGTCCGTGGGCCGTGCGGCGCGAACAGCGGCATCGCGAAGTCAGTGGTGAAGAGGCGATGGGTGGCTCGGTGGTGGCGGGGCTCAGGCTGGTCTGGCGCGATCCGCTGCTGCGTTCGCTGGCCGTGTTGATGTTCTTCGGCGTCGGCGTGGGCACGCTGCTGTACAACGAGCAGGCGGCGATTGCGCGGCAGCTTGCGCAGGATGCATCGCGCACGGCGTATTACGCGCGGCTCGATCTGGGCGTGAACCTGCTGACCATCTTCGTGCAGGTATTCCTGACGCGCTGGCTGTTGCGGCGTTTCGGCATCGCACCGCTGTTGCTCATCCCCGCCTGCGCGATCCTGCTCGGCTTCGCCCTGCTGACCGCCTCGCCGCTGCCGATGCTGATCTGGATCGTGCAGGTGATGACACGCGCCGGCGAGTTCTCGCTCGCCAAGCCGGCGCGCGAGACGCTGTACACGCGCGTGGATCGTGAAGCGCGCTACAAGGCCAAGGCCGTGATCGATACGGTGATCTACCGCGGCGGTGACCTCAGCTTCGTGTGGCTGCACAAACTGCTGTCCGGATTCGGATCCAGCATGGTGTTCCTGGCGGGCGTGGGCGTGGCCACCGGCATGACGTTCGGCGCGTGGCGGGTCATCCAGGCGCAACGCAGGCTGGCCGGAAACGATGCCGGACCGGAACCGGCCCGCGAGACCGCAGCAGGCTGAAACCCGTGCCGATCCAGTGATGTGCCGATTGGCTAAGCTGTGACCATTCCCGGTGGAGCCGGACCATGCTGATCGCCATCTGCCTGACGTTGCTGGTCGCGCTGCTGCACGCGTATTTCCTCGTGCTCGAGACGTTCCTCTGGACGCGACCGCTGGGCTTGCGCACATTCCGCAACACGCCGGACAAGGCGCAGGCCACGCGCGTGCTGGCCGCCAATCAGGGCCTGTACAACGGCTTTCTTGCGGCGGGCCTGCTGTGGGGACTGTGGACCACGCAATGGAACGTGGTCGTGTTCTTCCTGAGCTGCGTCGTGGTCGCCGCGCTGTATGGCGCCTGGAGCGTCGGCAGGCGCATCTTTTTCGTGCAGGGCGTGCCGGCACTGGCCGCGCTGGTGGCCGTGCTGATCAGCTGATCGCGGCGCGATCCCGTTTGATCGATCAGCGGGCTGGTGAAGCCGGCGGGCGTGGCGACACCCACATCGAGATGCGCGCACGGAACACCGCTTCGCCCGCGGGATTGCTGATGACGACGTCCATCGGAAGTTCGTAGCCTTCACCGGATTCCTCCGGAACGAAGGCGGGCGTGGCCACCGCCGTCATCGTGCCGACGGCCTTCTTCAGGTACTCGACCGTCATGCCCTTGGGAATCCAGCGCATCGAGGGAGGAATGCTGACATCGGTGGTGAGCCCGCCGATGAATTCGGCCAGGTTGCACAGCGCGATCGCGTGCACCGTGCCCAGATGGTTGGTGATGCTGCGGCAGTGGGTGATGACCGCCTCGCCGCGATTGGGCTCCAGCCGCACCATGCGCGGGCCGATGCTGCTGAAGTACGGTGCCTTGAAGCAGACCAGGCGCGAGAACAGCCAGCGACCGAATGGTCGCGTTTCCAGCGAGCGATACAGCGAGAGGACGGACGTGCTCATCGGGTGGACTCCGGATGAAAAAACGGCGGACCGTGGTCCGCCGTTCGGGTGTGCCGCATGGATCAGGCGGCGGCGCGGGAGCCGCTGGCGTGCGGCTGGTCGTAATAGCTGGCCGCGCGCAGTTCGTGCGTGTCGAAGTCGTCCACGGTGATGGTGTCGAGCGTCATCACGCGCAGTTCTTCCAGCAGCTTGCGCTCGTCGGCCGTGATCCAGCCCTCGGCCACGGCTTCGTCCAACTGGCTGTTGAAGTCCAGCGCCTCGATGCCCTTGGTCTTGAGCGCCTTGAGGAACTTGCGTTCCACCGGTTCGGCCAGCACCGCCTTGGCGAGGTAGCTGTCGATGCGGCCGGCGGGGTTGTTCTCGCACGGCGTGGTGAACACGCCCTTGGCGAGGCGGTCGCGGGCTTCGTTCGGCGTCATCAGCAGCGCGGCGGCACGATGGCTCAGGCGATCGCCCGGCGCTTCGGCACGACGGCCCCAGGGGAAGATCAGCGCCCACATCAGCCAGCCGACCGGACGGATCGGGAAGTTGCGCAGCGCCGCCGACAGCGCCAGTTCGATCTGGTGCACGCTGTCATGGAAGGCCCACGCCAGCAGCGTGCGATCGGCCGCCGGTGCGCCTTCATCGTGGTAGCGCTTGAGCATGGCGCTGGTCATGTACAGGTGGCTCAGCACGTCGCCCAGACGGCCCGACAGCGACTCCTTGAACTTCAGCTTGCCGCCGAGCATCAGCATCGACACGTCGGCCATCAGCGCCAGGTTGGCCGAATAGCGATCCAGCTTGCGGAAGAAGCGGCGGGTGTAATCGTCGCCCGGCGCGCCGCCGATGCGCGAAGCGGTCAGGCCGAACCAGAACGAACGCACCGCGTTGGAAATGGCGAAGCCGACATGCCCGAACAGATTGCGATCGAATTCGTTGATGCCGGCGCGCACGTCGGGATTCTGCGCGGCCTTCATTTCCTTCAGCACCCACGGGTGGCAGAGGATCGCGCCCTGCCCGAAGATCAACAGGCTACGGGTCATGATGTTGGCGCCTTCCACCGTGATGGCGATCGGCGAAGCCTGCCAGGAGCGGCCGACGAAGTTGCGCGGCCCCAGGATGATGCCCTTGCCGCCGACCACGTCCATGACATCCTTGACCACTTCGCGGCTCATGGTGGTGCAGTGGTACTTGGCGATCGCCGACGGCACGGCCGGCTTCTCGCCGCGATCCACCGCCGCGGCCGTGGCCTGCGAGAGCGCGCTGATCGCATAGGCCTTGCCGGCGATGCGGGCCAGCGCTTCCTCGACGCCTTCGAAACGACCGACCGACAGACCGAACTGCTTGCGGATGCGTGCATAGGCGCCGGTCACCACCGCGCCTAGCTTGGCGCCGCCGCTGGCGGTCGAGGGCAGCGTGATCGAGCGGCCGATCGACAGGCACTCGCTGAGCATGCGCCAGCCTTCGCCGATGCCATGCTCCTCGCCGATGATCTGCGACAGCGGCAGGAACACTTCATGTCCGCGCACCGGGCCGTTCTGGAATGGCGAGTTGAGCGGGAAGTGGCGACGGCCGACTTCCACGCCGGGCGTTTCGCGCGGCATCAGCGCCAGCGTGATGCCGAGGTCGCGCTGCTCGCCGAGCAGGCCATCCGGGTCGTACATGCGGAACGCCAGGCCGATGATGCTCGCCACCGGCGCCAGCGTAATGTAGCGCTTGTCGAAGGTGAGCTTGATACCGACCACCTTCGCGCCATCCCAGTCGCCTTCGCAGACGATGCCGTAATCGGGGATCGACGTGGCGTCGGAACCGGCGAACGGGCCGGTCAGCCCGAAGCAGGGGACTTCGCGGCCATCGGCCAGGCGCGGCAGGTAATAGTCCTTCTGCTGTTGCGTGCCGTAGTGCATCAGCAACTCGCCCGGACCGAGCGAATTGGGCACGCCGACGGTGGAGCTGACCACGCTGGAAACCGAGGCCAGCTTCTGGATCACCTTGTGGTGGGCCAGCGCGGAGAACCCGAGGCCGCCGTATTCCTTGGGAATGATCATGCCGAAGAACTTGTTCTTCTTGATGAACTCCCACATCTCGGGCGGCAGATCCGCATGCACGTGGGTGATTTCCCAGTCGTTGGTCATGCGGCAGAGTTCTTCCACCGGGCCATCGAGGAAGGCCTGTTCTTCGGCGGTCAGTTCCGGCTTCGGCTGCGACAGCAGTTGATCCCAATCGGGATCGCCGGAAAACAGTTCGCCTTCAAACCCGACCGAGCCCGATTCCAGCGCGATGCGCTCGGTCTGCGACAGCGGGGGCAGGATGCGGCGATAGAAGCCCAGCAGCGGCGCGGTGATCAGCGGCTTGCGGATGGCCGGAATCAGCAGCGGCACCGCGATGATCGCGACGATGACCGCCGCGATGATCGTGGCGGTGTGGTTGGCGCCGAGCAGCCAGCAGGCCACCAGCAGCGTGGCGGTGATCGCGGCCCAGTAGGCCAGCCGCAACCGATGGTAGGCGGCGAATGCGCCCGCCAGCAGGAAAGCGAGGAAGGGGGCGAGGATGCTCATGGGCGTGCTCCGGGTGCGGCTCCGTTGTCGTCGGAGGATTCGGTGAGGTCTGGCGCGAAAAGGGCGTGCTCTGACCGCAGCTCGGCGAGGTATTCGAGCACGGTAGCGGTAAATGTATCGTTGTCGTCGCCGGCCACCATGTGGGTGGCGTCCGGCAGATGCACATGCTGCGCATGCGGCACCAGCGCGCTGAATTCCTCGACGGTGCGCGCCGACACCAGATCGCTGCGTCCGCCGCTGATCAGCAGCACCGGGCAACGGATCGTGCTGGCCGCTTCGGCAATCGCATCCTGGTGCTGCTCGCTGTCGCGTGCGAGTTCATCGATCAGCCGCGGATCCCAATGCCAGCGCCAGCGACCGTCATCGCCGAGCCGCAGCATCTGGTTCAGTTCTTCCGGCGTCTTGCGTTTGCGATGCGGAAGATAGGCCGCGATCGTGTCGCTGGCGTGCTGCAGGGAATCGAAGCCGTCGGGAAATGCCGTCATGAAACCGAGGATGCGCTGCAGCCCGGCCGATTCCCAGCGCGGGGTGATGTCCACCAGCACCATCGCGCGGAACAGGCCCGGCCAGCGCGATTCGGCGATCAGCCCGAACAGGCCGCCCATCGACGCGCCAATCAGGATGGGCGCTTCCTGCGCGCCGGCAATGAGGATCAGATCATCGGCGAACTGATCGCCCGCATACGGCAGGCCGGCCGGGTTGCGCTGCGAATCGCCGTGACCGCGCGCATCGTAGGCGAATCCGGCATAACCCTGATCGGCCAGCGCCTGCGCCGTGCGCGTCCACGCATGGCGCGTCTGGCCGAAACCGTGCGCGAACACGAGCGAGGCGTCCGTCTGCAATGCAGTGGCCGATGCAAAACCCTGCGCAGCCAGGCGCACATCGCCCGCACCGACCAGCGACATCGGTGGGGTCAACGCAGCGGCAGCCGGAGGCGAGAGAGTGACCATACGGTCTAGTATGGGTTTTCGGATTCAGAGTAGTCAATCGATCAGAGGCACTTTCAACCGATTGATTCCACACGGGATGCGCTGCGGCGCAGCAAACGTACTGCTACACACCCGGCCGTATGGTTAAATGCGGCCATGACCACGCCCAGTCCGGAAACCGCCGCCCCCGCACCCCGCAACGCGCGACTCAGCGCCGAAGACTGGGCGCAGGCCGCGCTGGATCTGATCGCCGAACAGGGCGTGGCCGCCGTCGCGGTGGAACCCCTTGCGCGGCGTCTGGGTGTGACCAAAGGCAGCTTCTATTGGCACTTCCCGTCCCGCGACGCGCTGTTGCAGGCCGCGCTGGAGCGCTGGGAGTCGGTCGAACAGGAAAGCGTGTTCGGCAGTCTGGAACAGGTGCCGGATCCGCGTGAGCGCCTGCGCGCGCTGTTCCAGCTGGTCGGCCACGAGGTCAAGCCGCACGTGATCTACAGCGAGCTGCTCAAGGCGCTGGATCATCCGGCGGTGCAGCCGGTCATCGATCGCGTCTCGCAGCGCCGGCTGGAATACCTGATGGCCTCGTTCCGCCAGGCCGGCCTCAATCGCCAGGACGCCATCCATCGGGCACGCCTGACCTACGCGGCCTATGTGGGCTTCCTGCAACTGTCACTGCAACTGCAGCAGCCGCGCATGACGCATGACGAGTTCGAGGCCTATCTGGAACACGTCATCTCCACGCTGATCCCGGTCTAGCCGGCATCCGGCCGCGGCGGTTCCGCCACCGTCTGGGCGTGCGCGCCGCGACGGATTTCGCCCAGCCGCACCACTACATACGCCAGCAGCGCGATCACGAAGAACACCAGCAGCATCCACGCAATGCCCTGCAAGGTTTCGATGATCGTGCGATAGACCTCGAGCAGCCAGCGCTCCGGCGTCAGCGCGATGACGCGCGCCTTGTCCGCCTCGATCCATTGCGGCGCGGTGATGTAGCGCTCCAGTTCGTGGATGCGCACGCCGGAGGAAATGCCGACCACCAGGATCGCGAACTTCATGTACTTGACCCACGCCGCGCTGATGCCGTCGGCGATGATGCGTTCGAGGATGCGCGCGATCGGGCTCGAAAATGCGCGCGAGACCGACCAGGAAACCAGCGCGGAAAGCAGCAGGGTGACCACGAGCAGGGCGACGAACATGCGGCGTTCTCCTGAATGAGCAGTCGCTGCCGACCGCGACCGAGGTGCCGATCACTTTGGCGTCATTTCGCCCGCGACGCCACAGGGCGTCCTGAACCGGACATCTGGATTTGACCGCATGGTCAGGAGGCCAGCCCGATCGAACGCGCGGCGAACATGCTCGATGGCGAGGTCGGCACCAGCCGACCAAACCCGCCTTGGGCGTTCAGGCGCCGCGCGGCCGGTGCCGGCGAGTCCGGATGCCGTTCTGTCAGCCTCGCCCGCGGCCGCGACCGCCTGCCTTGCCGTGCCCGATCCGGCCCGTCCGCTGACCTTGCCTGACTCACTACCGCGTTTTTCTCGTCAGCGGGACAGGACATTGGTATCATTTTGGTCTCACTTTTCGAGGGCTAGGCATGAACGCAGCGGTCGACCTTTTCAACGCGCCGGAATCCGGCAGCACACGCGGCAGCCGACTGGAATCGCTGAACGCGTGGGTGGCGCAGGTCGCCGCATTGACCCAGCCGGATGCCATCCACTGGTGCGACGGCAGCGATACCGAACATGCCGCTCTCGTGGCCCGCATGCAGGCCGATGGCATCCTGCTCCCGCTCAACGCCGAAACCCACCCGCATAGCTGGCTTCATCGATCGGATCCGGGCGATGTAGCGCGCGTCGAACACCTGACCTTCGTCTGCACGCCCGAGCGCGACGACGCAGGTCCGAACAACCACTGGATGGAACCTTCCGAAGCGCACGCGAAGATGGACGCCTTGTTCGCCGGCTGCATGCGCGGGCGCACGCTGTACGTGGTGCCGTATTGCATGGGTCCGATCGATTCGCCGCTGGCGCGCTGCGGCGTGGAGATCACCGATTCGCCTTATGTCGTGGCCAACATGCGGATCATGACGCGCATGGGAGCGGCCGCGCTGGCGCGCATCGAACGCGAAGGCGCCGAACGCGCCGCGCGTGGCGAGCAGGGCGACGTGTTCGTCAGGGGTCTGCACTCGATCGGCGAACTGGATCCGGAGCGCCGCTTCATCATGCACTTCCCGGAAGAACTGACCATCAAGAGCTTCGGTTCCGGCTACGGCGGCAATGCGTTGCTCGGCAAGAAATGCCATGCCTTGCGCATTGCTTCGCACCAGGCGCGCAATGAAGGCTGGCTGGCCGAGCACATGCTGATCGTCGGCATCGAGAATCCGCAGGGCCAGACGCACTACATCGCCGCCGCATTTCCTTCGGCGTGCGGGAAGACGAACCTCGCGATGTTGATTCCGCCGGAAGGCTATCGCCAGGACGGCTGGAAAATCTGGACGATCGGCGATGACATCTGCTGGATGCGGCCGGGCGAGGATGGACGCCTGTATGCGATCAATCCGGAAGCCGGTTTCTTCGGTGTCGCGCCGGGCACTTCCGATACGTCCAACCCGAATGCGCTGGCCACCATCAGCCACCACACGATCTTCACCAACGTCGCGGTGACCGACGATCAGGAGCCGTGGTGGGAAGGGCTCGACGGACGCACTCCGGCGCTGGACTGGCAGGGGCGGCCGTATGTGCCGGGCCACGGCCCGGCCGCGCACCCCAACTCCCGCTTCACCGTGTCAGCGCGGCAATGCCCGAGCTACTCGCCGCACGCCGAGGATCCGCAGGGCGTGCCGATTTCGGCGATCGTCTTCGGCGGCCGCCGCGCCTCGCTGGTGCCGCTGGTGTTCGAAGCGCGCGACTGGACCCATGGCGTGCTCATCGGTGCGGCGATGGGATCGGAAACCACCGCCGCGGCCACCGGTGCGGTCGGCGTCATGCGCCGCGACCCGATGGCGATGAAGCCCTTCTGCGGCTACAACTTCGCGGACTATTTCGCACACTGGCTGTCCTTCGACCAGCCCGGCGCGAAGCTGCCGAAAATCTTCCACGTCAACTGGTTCCGCAAGGGCGAGGATGGCCGCTTCCTGTGGCCGGGCTTCGGCGAAAACCTGCGCGTGCTGGAGTGGATGATCAAGCGCGTGGAAGGAACGGCCGGGGCGCAGGCCACCCCGATTGGCGGGCTGCCGGTCCCGGGCGAGCTGTCGCTGGAGGGGCTCCGGCTCGACGCCGAGGCCGCGCGCGAACTCTTCGCGATCGATGCCGCGCAATGGGCTTCGGAACTGGCCAGCATCGGTGAATACCTGGAGGAATTCGGCGAGCGCATGCCCGCCGTGTTGAAACAGGAGCAGCAGCGCATCCGCCAGGCGCTGGAGGGCTGAGTCCCTTCCTGAATACGGTTACGTCGGTTACCGGCGTAACCGAAATTTTTATAACGCAAGTAAGTTATTGTTTTATAAGAAATGTCAGATCTTTCACATTGGTAAAATTTGCGTTACTCTCTGACTGTGCGGTAACTCACGTTACTGCTATTTCCGGCCCTTGGGGTGTTTTGTCGGGCCGTCTTAAAACCAGAGAGAGAGACCAATGGCTTCAAACTATTTGTCCAAGGGCCTGAAGCGCACCGCCCTGAGCATCGCCCTCACGGCGTGCTTCGTCGGTGGTGTGCAGGCACAGTCCGTCACCGGCAGCATCTTCGGCCAGGCATCGGCCGAGCCGGGCACCGTGGTCGTCATCGAAAACCTCGATAACGGCCAGACCCGCACCATCAACGTTGACGCCAACGGGCGCTACCGCGCCACCGCCCTGCCGAACGGCAACTACCGCGTCATCCTGCAGCGCAATGGCGAGCAGGTCGGCGTGCGCGAGAATGTGCAGGTCGTGATCGCCAGCGGTACCGAAGTGTCCTTCGCTGCCGCCGGTGGTAGCGGCGCGACGAATCTGGACACCATCGTCGTGACTGGCGCCTCGGCTCCGTCGATCGATATCTCCCAGGTGGATACCCGTACGGTCTTCACGGCCGAGCAGCTGCAGCAGATCGCGATTCCGCGCGACATCGCCTCGGTGGCCATGCTGGCACCGAGCGTCGTCAAGAATGACAGCTACGGCGTGCCGAGCTTCGGTGGTTCGGCTTCGTCGGAGAACGCTTACTACATCAACGGCTATGCGGTGACCAACCCGCTGACTGCGATCGGCTTCTCCACGTTGCCGTTCGACGCCATCGCGCAGGAACAGGTGCTGACCGGCGGCTACGGCGCCGAGTTCGGTCGTGCAACCGGCGGCGTGATCAACGTGGTGACCAAGCGCGGTACCAATGAGTGGAAGGGCGGCATCTATACCATCTGGACGCCGGCCGCGACCCGCGACAAGTACGTCAACAACAAGTACCCCAACACCGGTCATTTCCCGGCGACTGACGGCACGCTGTTGACCTATCGCCGCGGCAATTCGGTGTGGGAAAACACCACCGGTGCCTACGTCGGTGGTCCGCTCGTCAAGGACCGTTTGTTCTTCTACGCCGACGCCGAAATGACTCGTCGTGACGGCGAAGGCGTGTCGGTGACTTCGCAGGCTGCACCGGGCACGGCGGGTGGCTATCAGGACTATCGCTATGACTACCCGCGCTGGGCAGCCAAGGTGGACTGGAACATCACTGACAACCACACGCTGGAATTCACTGGCGTCTCGGACGTCACCAAGTACAGCTACGACGGTTATGCTTTCAACTACAACGGCCTGACCCACGGTACCGAGAAGAATGCAGGCGTCGATGAAAAGGATGACGCCAAGCTCTACATCGCCAAGTACACCGGCTACATCACCGACAACCTGACGATCAGTGCACTGTACGGCACCCAGAAGATCGAGCACGAACAGAAAGTCTGGGGACTGGACCCGTCCTGCCCGTACGTGTCGGCATCCGCGCAGAACCGCGCGCCGGGCTTCGACTACTCCGGCTGCTGGAGCACCGACCGTGTGAACGTCGATGGTGCGTACGAGAAAACCGAAGGTGGCCGTTTCGACGTTTCCTGGCGTTTGGGCGACCATGAAATCCGGCTCGGTTACGACCGCCAGGACGCCGAAGCGTACACCGGTGCCGAGTACCAGGGCGGTTACGTGTGGGTGTATTCGCGTCTGCGTGATGCGGCTGGCAATCCGGCTCCCACCGCTGAGATCGATGCCTCGCACGGCGTGGGTTCGCCGGCTGAAGCTGGCGGCCCCCTCGGTTCGCAGGGCTACTACGTCCGTCGCCAGTACTATACCCAGCTGGCCAACGTGAAGACCGAGCAGGCAGCGCAGTTCATCGAAGACCGCTGGCAGGTGACGGACAACTTCATGCTGTCGTTGGGACTGCGCAACGAGCAATTCACCAACTACAACGCCGATGGCCTTGCCTACATCAAGCAGCGCAACCAGTGGGCTCCGCGCCTGGGGGCGGTGTGGGATGTGATGGGTGATTCGTCGCTGAAGGTATTCGCCAACGCCGGCCGCTACCACCTGGCGCTGCCGAACAACGTGGCCGTGCGTGCAGCGGCGGCTTCGCTGTACACGATGGAATACTTCACCTACACGGGTGTGGATCCCCGCACCGGTGCGCCGACCGGTCTGGTCAACGTGCCGGTCGATGCCAGCCTCGGCTACACCTGCCCTGGCAATCCGTATGCGGTGTCGGCGAACCTGGAGTGTGGTCAGGCTCCGGATCCTCGTACCGTCGCGGCGAAAGGCATCAAGTCGCACTTCCAGGATGAGTACATCGTCGGATTCGAACACCAGCCGAGCGACACGCTGGCCTGGGGTGCGAAGTTCACCTACCGCGAACTGAAGAGCGCCATCGATGACACCTGCACGCAAGCGCTGGGTGGCGGCTGCTTCCTCTTCAACCCGGGCGAGGACAACTCGTTCTACGAGGAACAGGACGACGGCTCATTGGCCCTGCACCACTACACGGCCGCCGAACTGAACCTGCCGAAGCTAAAGCGCAAGTACGTCGCGGTTGATCTGTTCGCCGAACATCCGTTCACCGACCGCTTCTACGCCAAGGTTAACTACACCTGGTCGCGCAACTTCGGCAACACCGAAGGCCAGCTGGCGTCCGATCTGGACACCGGCGCCGGCGGCCAGACCGATGTGTCAGTCACCCAGGATTGGGATCTTCCGCAGCTGATGGAGCACGCCAATGGTCTGTTGCCGAACAACCGCACGCATCAGATCAAGGCGTTCGCTTCGTACAAGCTGACGGACGAGTGGAATGTGGGCGGTTCGTTCATCGCGGCTTCCGGCCGTCCGAAGAACTGCACCAGCTACTACCCGACCTATCCGACCGTCACGCCGGGCCTGTATAACGGTTCGTACTACTACTACTGCGGCCTGCCGGGTTCGCCGAGCGCCAACATTCCGCCGAGCGCGGATTACGGCCCGTCGCCGCGTGGTTCGCACGGCGAAACGCCCTGGACGTTCCAGTTCAACGTGAACGTGACGTACAACCCGTCCTGGGCCGAGGGTCTGTCACTTTCCGCGGACGTCATCAACCTGTTCAACCAGCAGGTTCCGACGATGTACAACGGTCAGTACGCCACCAGCACGACGGGCTACAACAACCTGTACGGTCGTGGCCTGAACTATACGACCCCGCGTTACCTGCGCCTGACCGCCCGCTACGACTTCTGATCGAAGTTGCAGTGGCAAGGAAACGGCCGCCCTCGGGCGGCCGTTTTCTTTTGTGGCTATGCTGCCGGCAAAAGGGGAGCGCCACATGGACCAACAGCAACAGATAAACACACTGGTCGGCGAAGGGCGCAGGGCCCTGGCCGAGCAGCGTTTCGATGATGCACGCGGCATCTACCGGCAAATGCTCAAGGTTGATCCAGCGCAGCCGCGTGCATGGCTTGCGTTGTCGGCAATGGCGCAGCGCGACAAGCAGTTCCGTGATGCGGTGCGATCAGCGCGCGCGGCCGGTGAAGCGTGGCGACGCAACGACACGCATGCGTTCCTCGCCGATATCTGCATGCGCCTGCTCGTGCTCGGCGAATACCGGCAGGCAAGGGATTTGATTCTCGAAGCCGACTGGGCCGACCCGGTCGTACTTCGCTACAGCATGGGGCTGGCGCAATACCTGGGCCTGACCGGCGCACATGAGGAAGCGCTCGCGCTTGCCGAACAAGCGATCCGGCGGCTCGGCGATCCCCCGGCGAAATTGTTGCTCGCTCGCGCCGACGCGTTGCGCCACCTGGGGAGAATGGCGGAAGCGACCGATGCCTATGAACAAAGCATCGCGCTGGATCCGTTGTGTGCGGAGGCGCACTGGTCGCTGGCTCACCATGCGCGCAGTTCGTCACCGGGCGCGAGAGTGGGGCGCGTGCGCAGGGCGCTCTCGCATGTACGTGCTGATTCTGAGGCAGCGATTTACCTGCATTACGCGCTCTTCAAGGAACTGGACGACGCCGATCAGCTCGCGCCGGCCTGGGCCGCATTGCAGCAGGGCGCACAGCTGAAGCGGCGCACGTTGCGCTATTCGTCCGAAGTCGCTGCGCAGCGCTGCCACCTGTTCATGCAACGCGTGGGTGCACGCTTCCTTGACGGCATTCCGTCGCCCGAGTATCGGATTATGCATCGCCCGGTTTTCATTGTGGGACTGCCACGCAGCGGAACCACGGTGATTGAACGCATGCTGGGCGCGCATCCGCAGGTGCGCTCGGCCGGAGAACTCAACGATTTCACCTCGCAGATGTCGTGGGAAGCCGATCGCTTCCTGGGTGAACCGTTGGGCGAATCGGGACTGGATGCCGTATCCCGCATCGATTTCGCGGCGTTGGGGCAGGGCTATCAGGAGCGCACGGCTTGGCGCGCCGATGGTGCCGCCGTCCTGCTCGACAAGTTGCCGAACAATGTGTTCAACGCCGGCTTCATACACAAGGCGCTGCCGGCCGCGAAAATCATCTGCGTGCGCCGCGGCGCGATGGACACGTGCTTCTCGATGTTCAAGCATTTGTTTTCCGGCGATGCGTATGCCTTCAGTTACGACCTGTCCGAGACGAGGGCGCATTACCAGCAGTTCGATGGCTTGATCCAGCATTGGGCGCGCACGTTGCCCGACCGCTGGTTGCAAGTGGAGTACGAGAACCTTGTCAGCGAACCGGAAGCATGGTCCCGGCGCCTTGCGGACTTCTGCGACTTGCCACATGACCCGCGCATGGCGCGCATCGAGGAGAATCGCGCCCCTTCCGCGACCGCCAGCGCTTCGCAGATCCGCGAGCCGGTTCATGCGCGCAACGTGGACAGTTGGAAGCGCTATTCGAACTGGTTGCGGACCGCACTGGATTAAGACAGTTGCGGTTGCAACGAACGGTGCTGGAAACCTGCCTTGAACGTCTATCGATGTTCAGGACAAGGTCGTCAATCATGAGTTGTCCGTGAATTAAATTCGGCGAAATTCAAATTCCGCCCCGGTCCGCGCGGCGGGGCAGTCGCCGCTGCTCACCCGGGCGCGCGTTGTAAGTGATTGTTTTATAAAACATTACTTGAGGCGGAGCGTAATTTACATTCCGCTCATGTCCGTAAAACTTACGTTATTCTTCGTTCACCAGGCGTTGTGATACGTCTGACATTCGGACGGGCTTTTTTGGCCTTCTCCAGATTTTTGACCTGAGAGAGAGAGAGCAGATGACTACCCAGAAGGGTTCAACTTTGTCGAAAGGCATCAAGCGGACTGCATTGAGTCTGGCGCTTGGCGCGTGCTTCGTTGGCGGCGTGCATGCGCAGTCCAACTCGGCAGGTGCGGTGGCCGGCCGTGCGGCTTCGGGCGACACGATCACGATCACCAATCCGGCAACCGGCTTCACTCGTACCATAACCGCCGGCAACGATGGCAGCTACCGTTTCTCTGCTCTGCCGACCGGCAAGTACACCGTCAGCCGCAATGGCGGCGCCACGCGCGAGATCACCGTCAGTGTCGGCACCGCCGCGAACGTCGACTTCGTCAGTCCGCCTTCCGCCACCGGCGGCGACGCCACCACGTTGGATGTCATCACCGTCCAGGGCAGCGCGATCAACCCGATCGACGTCTCCTCGGTCGAATCCACCACCATCCTGACCGCCGAGCAGATCGCCCGCATCCCGGTGGCCCGCGATGTCACCAGCGTTGCACTGTTGGCCCCGGGTACGGTGAAGGGTGATACCGCTTTCGGCAACCTCGCCTCGTTCGGCGGCAGCTCGGTCGCGGAAAACGCCTACTTCGTCAACGGTTTCAACATCACCAACGCGTTCAAGAACCTCGCGTTCGCGCAGCTGCCATATGAAGCGATCGCCGAGCAGCAGGTGAAGACCGGTGGCTACGGTGCCGAATTCGGCCGTGCACTGGGCGGCGTGGTCAACGTCGTGACCAAGCGCGGTTCCAATGAGTTCCATGCCGGCGGCAACATCTTCTACACCCCGGCCTCGCTGCGCGGGACGGTGCCGAACATCTACTCCAATGGCGGCATCAACACCGGCACCACCACGACGATCGGCGCAACCCAAGAGCCCTCGTACCTATTGGCCGACAACTCCAAGGATTCGCTTGGTGACGTTGCCACGGCAGCAGTCTGGGCCAGCGGCGCGCTGATCAAGGATCGCCTGTTCGCCTACGGCCTGGTGCAGTTCAACAAGAACCAGGACCAAGAAGCATACGGTTCGCTCGCCTCGGGCAACAGCACGGTCGCGTCCACCACCAGCACCTCCACGTCGAGCGAAGCCCCGACTTGGTTGCTGAAGATGGACTGGAACATTTCCGACAACCATCTGCTGGAAATGACCGCGTTCTCCGACAAGCGCAAGACCGAAACCGAGGTCTATCGCGTCGCCAGCCCGAACCCGCCCACGGGCTCGCCGGTCGGCACGTTGCGCGATGCCCGCAAGCTGCTCCAGCGAACGTCCTACCTGGGTACGCAGTATCTGGAAACCGGCGGCACCAGCTACTCGCTGAAGTACACCGGCTACCTGAGCGACACCTTCACGCTCTCGGCCCTGTACGGCCATCTGGAAAGCAGCCGCAGCGACTACGGCGTCGCCGCCAACGGCGTGCGCACTTCGTACGAAGGTCGTTTCGGCACCGGCACTGGTTGCCCGGGCATCTCCGACTCGCGTCCGCTGGCTGGCCGCAACCCGGCTGTAATTCCCTCCTGTAACTTCATTCCGGGCGGCCTGCTGGGCAGCCCGAACAATGAAGACAAGCGTGATCAGTTCCGCATCGATGCCGAATGGCAGCTGGGCGATCACGTGCTGCGCGGTGGTGTCGACGCGGACCGCTTCGAAAGCTTCGACGGTGAAACCCGCGAAGGTGGTGCGCTGTGGCAGTACATCAGCAACACCAACGTCGTGAAGAACATCTTCGAGAACGGTTCGAACAGCAAGATTGAATCGACCGCGTTCTACATCGAAGACAACTGGAACATCACGCCGAACTTCCTGGCCTACGTCGGCCTACGCTGGGACACGTTCGAAAACAAGAACGGCCTGGACCAGACCTACGCCAAGATCGACAACCAGTTCGCTCCGCGCCTGGGCTTCTCCTGGGACGTTAACGGCGACTCCTCGTTCAAGATCTTTGGTAACGCCGGCCGCTATGCGCTGCCGCTGACGGCCACCGTCGCAATCCGTGGCGCCAGCGCGTCGCTGTTCAGCAGCGAGGAATACACCTTCACCGGCATCGACCCGACCACGGGCGCGCCGACGGGCCTGACTCCGGTTCCGGGTACGCTGCACTACTCGAACAACGAGTTCGGCCTGCCGAAGAATGCCGACTCGTTCGCGTCGAGGAACCTGGAGCCGATGTATCAGGACGAGTTCATCCTCGGCTTCCAAGCCCAGATCACCGACAGCACCTCGGTGGGCGTGCGCGGCATCTATCGCAACCTGAAGCGCGCGATCGACGACCAGTGCGACTATCGCGCGGTGCGTGACTGGGCGGCTGCCAACGGCTTCGTCGTCAACGAAGACACGCAGGGCTTCCAGGAACACAATCCGGATGCGCCGAACGAAGTGTCGTTCTACAACCCGGGCTTCCCGTTCTGCCGCCTGTACAACCCGGGCAGCGACGGCGACTTCGTCATGGACGTCAACGGCGACGGCACGTTCGAGCGCGTCAAGATCGATGCCGACATCCTGGGGCCGAAGGCCAAGCGTACTTACCAGGCGATGGAGTTCTTCTTCGAAAGCCAGTGGGACAAGGCGTTCCTGCAGGGCTCGTACACGTACGGTCGCAGCCGCGGCAACAGCGAAGGTGGCGTGAACTCGAACAACGGCCAGGACGATACCGGCACGACGATCGACTTCGACTATCCTGAACTGATGCAGGGGTCCTACGGCTACCTGCCCAACGATCGCCGCCACTCGCTGAAGCTGTTCGGCAACTACGAAGTCAGCGATGAATGGTCGGTCGGCGGCAGCCTGATCGTGCAGTCGGGCCGTCCGGTCAGCTGCTTCGGCGTGTACGGTTCGGATGACGGCGTGGGCTACAACACGGCGTACTACTCGTGCAGCCAAGATACCGGCGTGAACGTGGTCAACGATCTGGGCCTGCGTCGCCGCAACAACGGTACCGTCATCGTGCCGCGAGGCACTGCCGGCCGCACGCCGTGGACCCGCGACCTGAGCATCAACGTGACCTACGCGCCAAACTGGGCGGAAGGCCTGAGCTTCAAGGTTGACGTGTTCAATGTCCTCAACGAGCGCGAAGCAACTTCGCTCAACGAGTTCGGCGAACTGACCGGTGGTGTTCCGGCGGGCTACCTGGCTTACAAGCAGCCGGCGACCTTCCAGACTCCGCGTTCGTACCGTTTCATGGTGCAGTACGACTTCTAAATCGCTGCATCAGTGCCAGATCGACGGCCGCCAGGGGGCGGCCGTCTTTTTTCCGGGGTCAACCACATGTCGCCGCTCCCTGGGAACGGATAAAGTTCAGCAGCATCAACAACGAGCCGTCGGACGATGAATCAACCGTTGTGGGAACATGCCGAACGATCCCTGCGCGCGCGTGACATCGGCGCGGCCGTCGAGGGCTACCGCCGCCTGCTGGACACCGAGTTCGCCACGCCAGCGGCGTTGCGCCTCTCGCTCATTGCATCCCAGGCCGGCCAGTTCCGTGATTCGGTGAACCTCGCCCTGCGCGCATTTTCCACGCGCGTGGCCGACGCGGATCTGCTGGACATGCTGTGCAAGCAATTGTTCATGGCCGGAGAACTGCGCGCTTCAATTCAGTGTGCGCAGGAGATTCTTGCAATCGCTGACGCAAGTCCGCAGGCATGCGTGGAAACGGCGCGCATCATGAGTGACGCGACGATGCCTGCGCTGGCGCTGCGGCTGCTGGATGCGGCGCGTGCACGTGGCCTGGATTCGGCCGGTATGCGCTACCTGCGGGGCAATTGCCTGATGTACCTCGGCCAACTGCAGCAGGCTGAAGCCGAACTGGAAGCGGCCATCTCACGGGACCCACTGTTGGCGCATGCGCATTGGGCTCTCTCCAAACTCCAGCGGCACACCCCTCAATTCAATCATGTCGATCGCTTGCGCGGGGCCATCGCCTCCACGCGTGGGCGCGATCAGGATCAGGCCCTGCTTCATTACGCGCTGTTCAAGGAACTGGATGAGATTGGCGACGCAGCTGCGGCGGCCGAAGCGCTCGGCGCCGGCATGAAGGCGCGCAGGCGGATGATCCGCCATGACGCTGCAGCCGAGCACGCACTCTTCCTGTCGCTGATGGAAACCCCGCCGGCCGTGACGGCTGATGAGGCGAGCGCGGGCCCGATCCCGATCTTCATCGTAGGACTGCCACGTTCCGGCACGACGCTCCTGGAAACCATGCTCGGCCATCATCCCGAAGTAGCCGCGTGTGGCGAACTCAATGACGCCACGATGCAACTGCGCTGGATGTGCAACCAGGGCGGTGGCCCGCATGCGGATGCAGCACTGATGCGCGGAGCACGCGACATCGATCCGGCCCGGTACGGCGAACGATACCTGCAACACACGCGGTGGCGCGCTGAAGGCCGCCGCTTTTTCACCGACAAGATGCCGGAGAATTTCCTCAACTTAGGGATCCTCGCCCGGGCCCTGCCGCAGGCACGCTTCATCCATATCCACCGCGATCCGATGGATGCCTGTTTCTCCAACCTGAAGGAACTGTTCGCGGCAGCGTACTCGTACAGTTACGACCTGATCGAAACGGCGGATCATTATCATCGCTACGAGCAATTGATGGCACACTGGCACCGCGTGTTTCCGGAGCGCGTGTTGAATGTGCGCTATGAGGATCTGGTCGCCCATCCTGAAGCAGTCATGCGCGAGGTCGTCCGCTTCAACGGCTTGGGCTGGCACGCATCAGTCTTGGAAACCGGCAATGACGTCGGTGCTATCGCCACGGCCAGCACCGCGCAGGTGCGAGAGCCTGTGCATCAGCGGTTCGTTGCCCAATGGCGGCGCTATGAACACTTCCTGGCCCCGATGGAGCGGCGCTTGGGCGAGCTTGGCGTGCTGCGGCATCGGGCGGAGCTTTCGTGACGAGGGCGTGAATTTCCGAAAGTAGTTCTCTATTAAGCTGGAAGTTTCCATCCAGATTATGCAGCTGTTTCGCACTGGCGCTTCGTAAATATATCGTTATATAAAGTCCGCAACCGCCAGAAAGTCCGGCGCTTCTATCTAGAACTCGGCGAATCGTCCGATGGGAGGAAGTGTATGAAACGGTCGGCAAGTGGATCCAAATCGCGACACATCAAGTATTCACTCCTCAGCATCGCCTTGAGCGTTGCCTTTGCGGGAGGCGTGCACGCCCAGTCCAATACAGCAGGCGCCATCGCCGGCAGCGCGCAACCGGGCGACTCGATCACCGTCACCAATGCCGGGACGGGTTTCACCCGCACGATTACGGCAGGCAATGACGGCAGCTTCCGCTTCTCGCAGTTGCCGACGGGCCGCTACACCGTGACCCGCAAGGGTTCGGATGGCACTACGTCCAGTCGCGACGTCAGTGTCAATGTTGGTGTCGCCAGTTCCGCCAATTTCGTCACTGCGGCACCGGGCGGCAGCGGCGCGACGACATTGGATACCATCACCGTCACCGGCGGTAACTACGTCAATCCGATCGACGTGACCTCGGTCGAATCGACGACCATCCTCACTGCCGAGCAGATCGCACGCGTGCCGGTTCCGCGCGACACCACCAGCGTGGCGTTGCTGGCGCCAGGCACGGTGCGTGGCGATGCGGCGTTCGGCAATCTGGCTTCGTTCGGTGGTGCCTCGGTTGCCGAGAACCAGTATTTCATCAACGGCTTCAACATCACCAACTCGTTCCGCAGCTTGAATTTCTCGCAGGTGCCGTTCGAGGCGATCGCAGAGCAGCAAATCAAGACGGGCGGATACGGCGCGGAGTTCGGCCGCTCGCTGGGCGGCGTGGTCAACCAGATCACCAAGCGCGGCAGCAACGAGTTCCACGCCGGCGCGAACGTGTTCTGGTCGCCGGAAGGACTGAACGAGCCATCCAGGAACCAGTACCTCACCGACGGCACGCTGCTGCACAACAACTCCAACGATTCCACGTGGAATGCGATCGTTTCCGCGTGGGCCAGTGGCGCGTTGATCAAGGATCGCTTGTTCGGCTATGCGTTGATTTCGTACAACCGCACCGAGACCGAAAACTGGGGCGGTCCCGTCGGCAATGCGGCTGCCAACGTGCTGCCCACCACGGCCAACTCCAGCAGCACGACCAAGACGCCCACCTGGCTGTTGAAGATGGACTGGAACATCACCGACAGCCATCTACTGGAATTCACCGCGTTCTCCGACAAGCAGAAGCAGGAGATCGACGTTTATTCCAACACGCCTTTGCAGACGGATCGGCTGGCCTACCGCGGCACCAACTTCGTCGAGCAGGGTGGTGAGAACTACATCCTCAAGTACACCGGATATCTGACCGATGCCTTCACGCTTTCGGCCCTGTACGGCCACGGCGAGTTTTCGCGCGGCCAGCATCTGCGTACGGCGTCCGGCGAAGACATCCGCTACTCCGGCGATCTGAACCAGGCGATCGGCGGTTGCCCGGACATCCTCGACATCCGTCCTGCCTACCGGACCGCGGTAACCGGCACCTATTCGAGCAATTGCACGATCGGTTTCGGCAACCAGTTGCAGCGGGAGGATTCCAAGGACCAGCGCGATCAGTTCCGCATCGATGCCGAATGGCAACTGGGCGATCACCTGCTGCGCGCCGGTTACGATCTGGATGACTACGAGTCCGTGGCCGGACAGATCCGCGAAGGCGGACGACTGTGGCGCTACTCGACACTTAACGGCGCTGACGGTCGTCCCAACACCGGCGATGAACTGGACATCGTCCGCGAGCAGATCACGCGCTCCGGCGCATCGCTAAAAGTGAAGCAGCGTGCGTTCTATATCGAGGACAGCTGGAGCATCACCGACAACTTCATCGCGTACCTCGGCCTGCGCTGGGACAGCTTCGAAAATCTGAACGGCGCCGGCGAAACCTACGTCAAGATCGACAACCAGTTCGGTCCGCGCCTGGGCCTGTCGTGGGACGTCAACGGTGATTCGACGTTCAAGGTGTTCGCCAACGCCGGTCGCTACGCGCTGCCACTGACACCGAGCGTGGCCTTGCGCGGCGCCAGCGCATCGTTCTTCACTCGGCAGAACTTCGACTTCACCGGCGTGGATCCCGTGACCGGCGCACCGCTCGGATTGACTCCGCGCACGACAACCGGACCGGCCTTCATCAATGGCGAAGACGGAACGCCCTCCAACCCGGCGACGATCGCCTCCACCAACCTCAAGCCGCAGTATCAGGACGAGTACATCGTCGGCTTCCAGGCGGCCATCACCGACAACGTGGCGCTGGGCGCGCGCGGCATCTTCCGCGACTTGAAGCGCGCCATCGACGACAACTGCGACTACACCGCGATTCTGGAATACGCGGAGGAGAACGGACTGGAACCGAGCATTCCTAATTCCGGTTTTCCATATTGCCGCATGTTCAATCCTGGGCAGGACGCCGTGCTGGTCACCGACATCGAAGGTGACGGCGTGCTGCGCACGATCACGATCCCGGGTGCGCGCCTGAGCCCGGATGCCAAGCGCACATACAGCGCACTCGAAATATTCGTCGACGGCAACTGGGACCGGTTTTTCCTGCAAGGTTCCTACACGTATGCCAAGAGCAAGGGCAACACCGAGGGCGGCGTGAAGTCGGATATCGGTCAAGCCGATACCAACGTCACCCAGGACTTCGATTACATCGAACTGACCGAAGGTACTTACGGCTATCTGCCGAACGATCGCCGGCACAGCCTGAAGCTCTTCGGCAACTACGAGATCACCGAGGAATGGTCCATCGGCGCGAACCTGCTGGTGCAGTCGGGCCGACCGAAGAACTGTATCGGCGTGCTCGATCGCGATCCCAATCGACTGCCGGGCGACCCGCCCAGCCAGCCGCCGCCGGATGGCACCTTCAACGGACACCCATACCAGGCGGCATTCTTCCGCTGCAACAACATTCCGATTCCTCGCGGTACATCGGGGCGACTGCCCTGGACGCACACGCTCGATTTGAACGTGGCTTGGCGCCCTGCATTCGCGAAGGGGCTGCAGGTGAAGATGGACGTATTCAACGTGTTCAACACGCAGGACATCACCTCGGTCAACGAGATCGCCGAGGACGGCACCACCGGCCTGCCGTTGGCGAACTATCTGGTGCCGACTTCGTATCAGGCTCCGCGGACGTTCCGCTTCATGGTCCAGTACGACTTCTGATCCTGCGGCAAGGACGAAAGCGGCCACCTCCGGGTGGCCGCTTTTCGTATCATGCGGCGATGACCGCATCGATCGCAGAACTGGGCCGACTCGCCGAACAGCACGCCAGCCAGCGCGACTGGGCGCGGGCGCGGGCGACGTATCTGGCCATCCTCGACCAGCAACCGCAGCATGCGGCGACGCTGGTGCAACTTTCCTATGTCGAATCGTTGCAGGGGCATTATCGCGTCGCGCACGGCTACGCCCTGCGCGCGTTTTCGGCCAGGCCGCGCGATCCCGGCGTGCTCGCGGAATTGATCAAGCGCCTGCGCACCTTCAACGAAGCCGAAGCATTGCGCGATTGCCTGCGCCAGTTGGGCCCGCTGGATCGCGTGCCGATCCCGATGCTGGTCGCCTTCGCCGCGCAGTTCAGTTATCTCAACGAGCAGGAGCAGGCGCTGCGTCTGCTCGATGAAGCCAAGCGCGCTGATCCGGATTACCCGGCCACGCTGATGGCGCGTGCACAGGTGCTGACCTATCTGGGGCGGTTTGCCGGTGCAGAACAGGATCTCCAGCACTGCATCCGCCGTGCGCCGGAGATCGCGCAGGCGTGGTGGTTGTTGTCGCGCCTGCGCAAGCAGAGCCGGGAGGCCAACCATATCGATCGGATTCGCCGGCAGCTCGGCAGCGGCAATCGCCGTCCGGAAGAAGTGGCGCTGCTGGCCTATGCCCTGCACAAGGAACTGGATGATGTCGGCGATGTCGCGGGCGCATGCGAGGCGCTGACGCTCGCGTGCCGTGCCAAGCGTTCGACGCTGCGCTACGAGAGCGGGGAATCGGTCCGCCTGATCGATGCGCTGATGCAACTGCCGCCGGCATTGCCGCCTGCAGCACCGGTCGAAGGACGGACCCCGATCTTCATCGTCGGCATGCACCGTTCCGGGACGACCTTGCTCGAACAACTGCTCGATGGGCACAGCGACGTACAGGGGGGCGGGGAACTCTACGACTTCACCTGCCAGATGCGCTGGGCCACGGACTATCACTGCCGGGGCGTGATCGATGAAACGCTGGTCCGCCGCGCGGCGGCGGGCGTGGACTACCCGGCGGTCGGTGGGGGCTATCTGCGCGGAATGGAATGGCGGCTGGGCAAGGAACGCCATTTCACCGACAAGCTGCCATCGAACTTCCTCAACATCGGCTTCATCTGCCAGGCCCTGCCGCAGGCGCGCATTCTGCACATGGTGCGGGATCCGATCGAGACGTGTTTCTCCAACCTGCGCGAACTGTTCTCCGACGCCAATCCCTATTCCTACGATCAGCGGGAACTGGCCGCCTATTACCGGCAGTACGAGCGGTTGATGGCGCACTGGCGAGCGGCGTTCCCGGGACGGATCCTGGACGTGGACTACGCCCGGCTGACCCGCGACACGGAAACGGTGATGCGCGAGGTCGCCGGTTTCTGCGGGCTGGCCTACGAGCCGGTGATGCTGGCGCTCAAGGATCGCAAGCGCGGCGTCGCGACGGCCAGCGCGGTGCAGGTCCGCAATGAGGTCGTGGCGCTGGAGAAGCCGAAATGGGCGCCGTACGAAGCCTACCTGCAGCCGTTGATCGCGGGATTGTCGGCCCCGGCTTAAACCATTGCAGCGGTGGGCTCATCCAATGGATATGCTGAATGCCGCCGTGACCGACCTGATGACCGAAACGACCGCCGCCGCGGCCGAAGAGAGGGACCACGCGCTGGTGCGGGCCGCCAGCGGCGGCGACATGCGCGCGTTCGAGGCGATTTACCGGCGGCATGCCGGCCGTATCCACGGTGTGATCCTGCGGCTGGTGGGTGGCCACGGTGTGCGGGCCGAGGATCTGACCCAGGAAGCCTTCGTCCGGGCCTGGCAGGCCCTGCCGCAGTTCCGCTTCGAAAGCGCCTTCGCCACCTGGCTGCACCGGCTGGCGGTGAACACCGCATTGATGGAATTGAGGTCGCGCCGCGGGCAGCCGCACTTCGATGAGGATGAGGACCGGTTGGACGATCTGGGCATGGCCGATTCGGCCGGGCAGGGCACGGCCCTGTCGATGGATCTGGAACGCGCCGTCGCCACCCTGCCGCCGCGCGCCCGTGCGGTGCTGGTGCTGTATGACGTGGAAGGCTGGAAACACGAAGAAATCGCCACCGAGCTGGGCATGGCGGTGGGCAGTTCCAAGGCGCAGCTGCATCGCGCGCGGCAACTGCTGAGAGACCGATTGGGAGCACAGGCATGAACGAGAACGACGAATCCCTGCGTTGGCAACTGCGCGCGCTGCGCCAGGACCAGCCACCTGCGAATGACCTCTGGGCCGGCATCGCCGCGCGCATCGCCGACCTGCCGCAGGCGGCGGTCGAGGACGTCCGCCCGGCTCCCGCGCGCGTGCGCCGGTTCGCACCGTGGGCGATGGCGGCCAGCGTGGTGCTGTCGGTGGGGCTGATCTGGCAGATGGTGCGGCCCGCCGATGTGCAGGAGCCGGTCATCCAGCAGGAAGCCGCTTCGCTGACCCGCGATTACCAGGGCGCGCTCGCGCAATTGCAGGGCGGCGACCCGCACCCGGAACTGAGCGGGGCAATCGAGGAACTGGACCGCAGCGCGGTGCAGATCCGCGCGGCCCTGCAACGCGATCCCAATGCGCGCTTCCTGCTCAATCAGCTGCGCCGCACGTATGCCAAGCGCCTGGCCTTGACCCAGCGCGCCATGATGAGTTGACACAGGAGCCCTCCATGCACGTTCTCAAGATTTCCGTCCTGCTGGCCGCGCTGTTGACCGCGCTGCCGGCACTGGCCGGCACGCCCATCAACGAAACGCGCCCGCTCGATCCGCGTGGACGCATCGATATCAGCAACATCAAGGGCCGTATCCAGGTGCGTGCCTGGGACAAGCCCGAGGTGCGGATCACCGGCACGCTCGGCGACGGCGTCGAACGCCTGCGCGTGGAAGGCGGCGGCGAGCATCTGGACGTCGAAGTGGAATACCCGGAAAACAACTGGGGCGGTCGCAAGAGCGGCCCCACCGATCTGCAGCTGATGGTGCCGCTGCGCGCGGATCTGGATATCGAATCGGTTGCCGCGGATGTGGACGTGGAAGGCGTGGCGTCCGGCGAACTGTCCATCGAATCGGTCAGCGGCAGCGTGACCGCCGTCGGCGCGCCAAAAGTGGCCGACATCAGTTCGGTGAGCGGTCGATTGCAGTTGACCTTGAACAGCGCCGATGTCGATGTCGAGACGGTCAGCGGCGAACTCGTGCTGCGCGGACGGCTCAATGGTGAAGTGAGCGCCGAAAGCGTGTCGGGCGCGATCACCATCGCGGTCAACAATGAGCGGCTGCGTGATCTGTCGGTCAATACGGTCAGCGGCAACGTGCGGGTCAACACCGGTCTGGCGCCGCGCGGAGAGATCCGCATGGAAACGGTCAGCGGCGATGTACTGCTGGTCCTGCCCAAGGATCTGTCGGCGTCCGTGCATGGCGAAACCTTCAGCGGTGATCTGCGCGCGCCGGGGGTGACCATCGAGAAGCGCACGGGGCCGGGGGCAAGTTTCCAGAAGCGTTATGGCAGCGGCGAAGGCGACATCCGCATCGAAACGTTCTCCGGCAATGCCGAACTTCGCCTGGAATGAAGCCTCATCTCTGGGCACAAAAAAAGCCGCGCAATGCGCGGCTTTTTCGTGTGCGGCAGGTGCCGGATCAGAGGTCCTGTTCGTACCGCACGTAGGGCACGGTGCCTTCTTCTGCACTGTCACTGGTGAGCGAGAACGGGTTCTTGCCGCGGCTGACCACGTTCTCCGCGCCGACGGTGAGCTGGCCGCTCCACGGCGTGCGCCAGGTGATGCCCAGGCCCAGGCCTTCCCACTTGCCCGGCTGTCCCGGCACGTCGACCACGCGGCCGATGATGTTCGCGCTGAAGGGGCCATAGCCGCCGCCCACGCTGATGCTCTTGCTGTTGAAGCGATCGGCCAGTGCGGGCAGATCCGACGCCGGTACCAGCCGCGCCCTGGCGACCGTGCCGCCGATGGACACGAACCCTTCGCGCCCGATGTTCTTTTCGCCGAACACGGCCAGATCGTTCTGCTCGACACGGTTGCCGGCGGACTTGCCGCCCGAGAGCCATGCGGGGAGGGTGTCGCGGCCGCTGCCGGCCGACAGGCCCAGGCGCCCGCCGGGGCGGCTCAGCGTCGCGCCCGCGCTGACGCGCTGGCTGCCGTGGCTGGCGTCGTCATCATCGAGTGCGGCGAGCATGCAATGGCTGGCCAGGCTGCCGATGTTGCCGACGATGCCGCTGCGGCGGTTGCAGACCAGGCCCAGCGAGTCGCCGGCGTCCAGGCCGAACGCGGCGTCCAGCGTATTGCTGCCGAAGCGCCAGCGCGCACCGGCCGCGGCCTCGCCTGTGGGCTCGAGCAGCAGGACTGCCTCGACCTTGCCGTTGCTGTTGTTCAGGATGGGAAGCGCGGTCGGCACCGCCTTGCGGGCCGGTTGCTTCACCTGCGCATGCGCGCCCGCCGCCGCGCCGAGGGCGAGCATGAGAGCGAGTGGCAATGACAGATGACGCAGTTTCATGGCTGGCTTCAGACCCCGTTTGAACTACGGAGTTCCCCTCCCGAAGGGGAACTGATGCTATGCCGTTTATGTTTCTTTAACAAGTCCCCAAGCGCCTACGGGCTCACAATACACCTTACTGCAGCCTGTCTGGCGCCTCCCATCCGACCGGCGGCTGGGAAAATAGTTCCGCAATCTGGGTGGTGTCGAAATGGTAGTTCCGGCCGCAGAACTCGCACCGGACCTCGACCTGGCCGCCGTCCAGCGCCGCCGTGGCCTCGGCCTCGCCGAGCGATTGCAGCATCGACGCCACGCGCTCGCGCGAGCAGGAACAACCGAACCGCAACTCCCGCGCCGACATCAGTTCCGGCGCTTCCTCATGGAACAGGCGATGCAGCATGTCCGCCGGGGAAGTGTCCAGCAGCTCGGCTTCGCCCACCGTATCGAACAGCGCGCCTGCCCGGTTCCAGCCGTCGGCGTCGCCCTCGTCGCCGGGCAGCTTCTGCAGCATCAGGCCGGCCGTGCGCTGGCCATCGCTGGCCAGCAGCAGGCGGGTCGGCAACTGCTCGGACTGGCGGAAGTAATCCTCGAACGCCTCCGCCAGCGTCTGCGCACGCAGCTCGACAAAACTCTGGTAGCGCTGCGGCTCGCGCGGATCCAGGCCGGGGTTCTCGATGGTGATGGCGAGCAGGGCATCCTCGCCGAGCGCGCTCAGATCGCGCGGCGCATCGACGCCTTCCTGCAACTGGGCGATGCCGCGCAGCGTGCCGGCGGCCGTGCATTCGGCGAACAGCGTCCGCAGCGCGCCGCTGCTCCTCAATTGAAGCGAGAGACGGCCATCGACCTTGGTGTGCGCGGTGAACAGCACGGCGGCCGTACAGGCTTGCCCGAGCAGTTCGGCCGCCACCGGCGGATAGTCCTGGTGCTTCAGCAATTCGCGCCAACTCTCATCCAGATGGACGAGTACGCCCCGGACCCCCGCCTTGGGCAGGAGGAAGCGGGTCTGAAGGTCGTGATCCTGATTCGGGTGCACAGCAACTCCGTTCGATGTGCAGGGACGTGCGCGCCTGCGGCACGCCGCATCGGCATAATGCAGCCCCTGCGATGAAGAAAATGGATGGAGCAACGATGGGGGCGAATGCGTCCGTCCACAAGGCGGCCCGGCCGGCCCGGCCACGCAAGCGCCGCTGGTTGCGCTGGCTGCTGGCGCTGCCGTTCCTGTTCGCCGCCGGCAGCGCGTTGCAGGTCCTGGTGCTGCGGTTCGTCGATCCCCCGTTCTCGGCCTTCATGGTCGCGCGACAGTTCGAAGCCTGGGGCCAAGACGACTGGACCTTGCGCATCGCCTACGACTGGCGCGACCTGGATCGCATCGCCGCCAGTCTGCCGGTGTCGGTGGTGGCGGCCGAGGATCAGAATTTCGCGAGCCATCGCGGCTTTGATTTCAAGGCCATCGAGGAGGCCCGTGCCAGCAATGCCAAAGGCCGCCGCCTGCGCGGAGCGAGCACGATCAGCCAACAGGTCGCCAAGAACCTGTTCCTCTGGCAGGGCCACAACCGCTTATCGCGCTGGGCGCGCAAGGGTCTTGAAGTCTGGTACACGCTGTTGATCGAGACCTTCTGGTCCAAGCAGCGCATCCTCGAAATGCATGTCAACGTGGCCGAGTTCGGCGATGGCGTGTATGGCGCGCAGGCCGCCGCGCGGCGCTACTGGGGCAAGGACGTGGCCCGGCTGTCGCCCGGTGAAAGCGCGCGGCTCGCCGCGGTGCTGCCGGCGCCCCGCCGCTACAACGCTCGCAACCCCGGCCCGTACGTGCAGCGCCGCGCCAACTGGATCCAGCGCCAAGTGCGCCAGATTGGCGGCGCCGCATATCTGCGTTCGCTGGAGTAATCGATGAAGCAGGATCTGTTGACCATCGTCATCGCCGCACACAACGAGGAGCGCAGCCTGCCGCTGCTGCATCCGCGCCTGGCCGCCGTGCTCGATGGCCTCACCGACGTGCAGACGCGCGTGCTCTACATCGACGATGGCAGCCACGACGCCACGTGGGGCGTGATGGAAGCGATCGCCGTGCGCGACCCGCGCGTCTCGCTGCTGCGCCTGTCGCGCAACTTCGGCAAGGAGGCAGCACTGACGGCCGGACTGGATCGCGTGGAGCAGGGTGCCGCGCTCATCCTGGATGCCGATGGACAGGATCCGCCGGAAATGATCCCGCGCTTCATCGAGCGCTGGCGGCAGGGCTATGACAACGTGCATGGCCGGCGCAGCGAACGCGAAGGCGATGGCTGGCTCAAGCGCACCACCGCGCATGCGTTCTACCGGGTCATCGGCCGGTTGTCGAAGACGCCGATTCCCGCCGACACCGGCGACTTCCGCCTGTTGTCCGAACGCGCGCTCGCCGGCCTGCGCCAGTTGCGCGAACGCCATCGCTTCATGAAGGGGTTGTTCGGCTGGGTCGGCTATCGGCAGATCTCCATCGAATACCACCGCGAACCGCGCCTGGCCGGGCACAGCAACTTCGGTTTCTGGCGGTTGTGGAATTTCGCGCTCGAAGGCATCACCAGTTTTTCCACCGCGCCGTTGCGCGCGGCGACCTACCTGGGCGTGCTGACGGCGCTGCTGGCCTTCGGATTCGCGGTCTGGATCATCATCAAGGCCGCGCTGTGGGGCGATCCGGTGGCGGGCTGGCCGACGATGATGACGGTGATCCTGTTCCTCGGCGGCGTGCAGCTCGTCGCGCTGGGACTCATCGGCGAATACCTCGGCCGCCTCTACGAGGAATCCAAGCAGAGACCGCTATACCTGATCGATGTGTGGCAACCGGCGGCGGCAGGAGTATCCTTGCCCCAGCTCGATCGGCCCACTGTTCCGGAAGGAGGCAGTCATGCGCACGGTTCGCCAGTTGCTGGGGTCCAAGAACCCTGAGGTCTTCGCGGTGTCTCCCGACGATTCGGTCCTGGACGCGATCACGCTGATGGCGCAGAAGGGCATCGGTGCGGTACTGGCGATGCACGGCACGCGATTGGCCGGCATCGTCTCCGAGCGCGACTACGCGCGCAAGGTCGTGCTGCAGGGGCGTTCGTCATCGAACACGCCGGTGCGCGACATCATGACCGCGAAGGTGGTGACCGTCCGGCTGGACGATTCGGTCGATCGCTGCATGCAGATCGTGACCGAGCACCGCATCCGTCATCTGCCGGTGGTGGAAGACGATCGCGTGCTCGGTGTGATCTCGATCGGCGATCTGGTCAAGGCCGTGATCGAGGATCAGCAACTGGAACTGGATCAACTGCAACGCTACATCGCCAGTTGATGCGTTCGCGCGTCAGCGCGCGTACTGCCCGCCGCAACTGGCGTCCTCGCCCGGGCCGAGTTCGAGCGTGGCCAGCAGCGCCGCCGGCGGGGTGATGCTCGCGAGCACCAGCGCCGTCGCGCCACGCAGGCCGAGCCGCTTGAAGTCCGGACGGAACGAGGGATCGCTGAAGGTTCCGCCAATCACCAGCGGCGAACGCAGCGCGAGGATGCTGCGGTCCTTCGGGCGCGGCCGCAGTTCCAGGTCCAGCGTTTCGTCCTTCAGGCTGATGTCGCCCTTGCCGACGATGATCGTGTCGGTGGAATCGAACGCCAGCGAGCGCGTATTCATCACCCCGTCCTTGACCGCGAAATCGCCGAATGCGCAGCGGATGGGGATGGTCTTTTCCTTGTTCGTCACCAGGAACTTGAGCGACTCGGCGATGTCCAGGCCGGCCAGTTCCATCAGCAATGCGCTGATGCGCCCCTGGCCCATGCCCACGCCGATGTCGCCGTCGGCCGTTCCCAGGATCGCGGCGATCGAGTTGCCGGTGCCGGTGATGGCGATATCGCCGCTGATGCGGCCGATCGCATCCCGGGTGAGCTCGACGTTCGGAAACAGCTTGCCCAGATTGAGCCGGCGCACGGCGATGTTCGCCCGCGTGCGGATGATCTTCTCGCGCGCGTCCATGCGGATCGTCGAACGGATGTCACCATCGGCGACGCCGAAGTTCAGCGGTTCCAGACGCAGCAGGCCGGCATCGAGCAGCAGGTGCGCGTCCATGTCCTCGATGGGAAGGCTCGGTGCATTGATGCGCTGCGCCTTCCAGCGTACGTCCGCATCCATCGCGTTCAACTTGGCGAGGTTGTACGGCGTGTCCGGCAGCACCTTCCCATCGGCGGCGGCCTGCGCGGCTTCGGCCTTCTGTTCCGGATTGGCGCTCTCGTTGCCGCCGGTCTGCGGCGGCGCTCCCACGAAGCCGGCGAGATCGTCGAAGTCCAGGCGTTTGGAAACCAGATTCGCTTTCAACAGCGGACGCTCACGTCCGACCGTCACGCTGGCCGATCCGCCGAGATCACTGTCACCCACCACGCCGGTGAAGCGGTCGTAATTCCACGTATTGCCGTCGCGGGTGAAGCGGCCGTCGAGCTTGTAAGGCGGTGTGGGCGGAATGGCCAGGCCGAGCAGCGGATACAGATCCTCCATGTCCTGTCCGACCAGGGTCATCTGCAGATCGAAATCGCGCAGGCGCAGCGGATCCAGCAGCGTGCCGCGCGCATGCGCGCGCGTACGGCCTGCCTGCGCCCTCAGATCGATCTGATAGGGCTTGTCGGTCTCGCGCAATTCCAGCGGGGATTCGGCGCGACCCTGCAATGAAAACGGTTCGCCCGTCCAATGCCCCTTGCCACGAATGTCCACGGGCGGCGCAGTGTCGTTGCGCCCGGGCTTGATGCTGTTGAGGCGGATGTCGATGTCGGTTTTTTCGGCCGCGTTGAAGAACTGCAGGCGGCCGTCTTCGATCCACAGACGGCGGAAGGCCACGTCGGTATCGCCGTCGCCATCGAGGAAGTCCCAGTTGCCTTTGCCCTCGGGCCCGGTTTCCAGCCGCAGGTTGGCCTTGACCAGGCGAATCTCCGGAATGCGCACCTGCCGCTTGAAGATCAGGGGCCAGACCTCGATGCCCATTTCCGCGCGCTGCGCCGCCGCCATGGTTCGTTCCTTGGACCACGTCGCGTTGCCGAATTGCAGGGCATCGGCCTTGATGACGGTCACCCGGCCGAGATCCACATCGAGGTTGCCGTGAATGCGGAATTCCCGTCCGGTGCGTGCCGATACCTGGCGCTCGATCGGGCCCTTCAACCAGTTCCAGTCGAACAGGATCAGGAAAATGATCACCGCGGCGACGACCACGCCGAGGATGATGCTGGTGCGGCGCGAGGGACGCCGCCAACGGGGGCGCCATCCGAATGGCGATTTGCGCGTGGGCACGCTATTCATGTGGACACTGTAGCCAGCGGCCGTGTTCACACGATGCGAAGGACGCACGCCGCACTTCGGCGCGCGCTGGCGGGTTCAGCCGGCGGTCAAATATTCGCCAATCGCGGGCGCAGCACCTGTTCGGTCACGGCGATGTAATGACAGACGCTGCCGGCGATCACGAACAGATGCCAGATCGCGTGCGAATAGCGGATCGATTCGCGGTGATAGAAGTAGGTGCCGAGCGTGTAGAACAGACCGCCGGCGAGCAGCCAGCCCAGCGACCAGGCATCGAGCGAGGTCAGCATCGGCTTGATCGCGACGATCACGAGCCACCCCATCGCGATGTAGATGATCGTGGAGAGCAGCTTGAAACGGCCCGTGTAGAACAGCTTGAAGATCACGCCGGCCACGGCCAGTGTCCAGATCGCCGCGAACAGGCTCCAGCCCCACGGGCCCCGCAGGCCGATCAGCGTGAACGGTGTGTAGGTGCCGGCGATCAGCAGATAGATCGCGCAATGGTCGAAGATCTTCAGCCGGCCCTTGGCGACCGGATGCTGGATCGCGTGGTAGAGCGTGGACGCCGTGTAGAGCAGCAGCAGGGTGACGCCGAAGACGATGGACGCGCCCAGTTGCCAGCCGTCGCCATGAATGGCCGCCAGCGTGATCAGCACCGCACCGCCGGCCAGCGCCGCCACCGCACCCAGGCCGTGCGTCAGCGCGCTCGCGATTTCGTCGCGCAGGTCGATGAGGTGATCGGCCCGCTTGCGGGCCCGCAACTGTCGGAGGGAAGGGGAATCGCTCATGCGATCACGTTACCGCAACGCAGCACGGCTTGCAGCATCGGTTCATGCCGCGCGGCGGACCCGGCCTCAGGCCGGATCCACGCTGTGCGCATGCTCGCGGGTGGCGTGGAATTCCACCGCCGGCGCGCGCTCCTGCGCCAGTTGCAGATTGACCCGGGTCGGAGCGAGGTAGACCAACTCGCCGGCGGCATCCACGGCCAGGTTCATCGCGTTCTTGTCGCGGAATTCCTCCAGCTTTTTCGCGTCGCTGCAACGGATCCAGCGGGCCGTGGCGACGCTGACGTTCTCGAAGCTCGCGTCCACGCCGTACTCGTCCTTGAGGCGATAGGCCACCACGTCGAACTGCAGCACGCCGACCGCGCCGAGGATCAGGTCATTGCTCATCAGCGGGCGGAAGAACTGGGTGGCGCCTTCCTCGCTCAACTGCGCCAGGCCCTTCTGCAACTGCTTGAGCTTGAGCGGATCGCGCAGGCGCGCGCGGCGGAACAGTTCCGGCGCGAAGTTCGGAATGCCGGTGAAACCCAGCGCCTCGCCCTCGGTGAACGTGTCGCCGATCGAGATCGTGCCGTGGTTGTGGATGCCGATGACATCGCCCGGCCAGGCCTCGGCGGCGATCTCGCGATCACTGGCCATGAACGTCAGCGCGTTCGCCAGCTTGATCTCCTTGCCGCTGCGCACGTGGAAGGCCTTCATGCCGGCCTCGAAACGGCCCGAACACACCCGCATGAACGCCACGCGATCGCGGTGCTGCGGGTCCATGTTGGCCTGGATCTTGAAGACGAAGCCGGTGAGCTTGTTTTCCTGCGGCTGCACTTCGCGCGTGGTGGTCGCGCGGGGCTGCGGGGCGGGCGCATGCTCGACGAAGAAATCCAGCAGCGGCTGCACGCCGAAATTGTTCACCGCCGAGCCGAAGAACACCGGGGTCTGCGTGCCGGCGCGATAGGCGTCGAGGTCGAACGGATGCGATGCGCCCTGCACCAGTTCCAGTTCATCGCGCAGGCTGGCGAGCATCTCGCTGCCGATGCGGGCTTCCACCTGCGGGTCATCGAGCGAGGTGAAGATCGTCGAATCCTGGCGGGTGAAATTGCGGCCCGGCTCGTACAGATGCACTTCGCCGGTGACCAGATGCACCACGCCCTTGAGCCGGCTGCCCATGCCGATCGGCCAGGTCACCGGTGCGCACTGGATGCCGAGCACGCGCTCGACTTCATCCAGCAGTTCGATCGGCTCGCGACCTTCGCGATCGAGCTTGTTGATGAAGGTCATGATCGGCGTGTCGCGCAGCCGGCAAACTTCCATCAGCTTGATCGTGCGTTCTTCCACGCCCTTGGCGACGTCGATCACCATCAGCGCCGAATCCACCGCGGTCAGCACGCGGTAGGTGTCTTCGCCGAAGTCGGCGTGGCCGGGCGTGTCGAGCAGGTTGACGATCTTGCCCTCGTAAGGGAACTGCATCACCGAGGAGGTCACCGAAATGCCGCGCTCCTTTTCCAGCGCCATCCAGTCCGACGTGGCGTGGCGCGCCGCCTTGCGGCCCTTGACCGAGCCGGCCATCTGGATCGCGCCGCCGAACAGCAGCAGCTTTTCGGTCAACGTCGTATTGCCGGCGTCGGGATGGGAAATGATGGCGAAGGTGCGGCGACGCGCGGCTTCGGTGACGACTTCGGACATGGCAACGGCGCCCGCGCGGGCGCTGACAGGAAAGGAGAGGCGCCGATTATAGCTTGCGTGGTCGCCGCAGGCGCTCATGGGCAAGGCCCGTGGGGCATTTCAGGGTGAACGCCGGGTCATCGGGTTGCCGGGAAACTGGAGCTGGCCCAGCGCGCCGAACATCCGGAACGGCACCGACTCCAGCGCCATGCCGCGATTGACCTGGATGACGAAATGCAGGTGCGGGGCCGTGCTCAGCCCGGTGTTGCCGGACAGGCCGATGCGCTGGCCCTTGCGCACGAACTGGCCTTCACGGACCTGCACGCCCTCGGGTTTGAGATGGGCGTACAACGCCATCGTGCCGTCGCCGTGCAGGATGCGGATGAAGTTGGCGCGGCCGCCGAACTTCTCGCGATTGAGCCCGGCCTTGTCGAAGTCCGATTCGACCTGCATCACCATGCCTTCGCGCGCAGCGACGATCGGCGTGCCCACCGGCACCGCGAAATCGACCGCGTGCAGGTTCTGCGCATCGTTGTGGCTGAAACTGCCGCCCGGCCCCTGATCCACGCGCACGCGGCCGTAGTCGAAGGGCAACCGGTATTCGTAGTCCTGCGGCTGGCTGGCCGGATCGCCCGGCAGGCTGTCCATCGAAAGCTCGAAGTCGCCGCCCTTCATCGGGTCGCCCATCACCACGTCGGCGACGATCACGCTGCTGCGCGCGGGCACCACGGCGGTGGCGGGCAACGCCGGTCGCGCGCTGACGTTGCGGCTGCGCTTGAAGCTGAGCTGCACTTCCACCGGCCCGTGCAGCAGATTGTCCGCCCATGCCTGATAACGCAGGCCGCTGCGCTCCAGCCGCAGCCGCACGAAGGCCGAGGGCGCATTGCGGAACCGCAGTACGTCCACCTCCGCATCGGCCAGCGCGGTGGCCGGCGGTGGCTGATCACCGTATTGCGTGTAGCCCTGCTTGTCCTTCCAGCGATAGAGGCGGGCGGCCTCGCCCGGCACGGCGCTGGACAGCAGCAGCGTGGCGAGGCATGCAATCGCGGCGGTACGCAGGCTTGGTTTCACTGCACGCAGTCGTTCCCGAGTCGGAGCGCCTGGGCCACGTCGCGCAGATCGAACGCGGCCAGCGACTGATCATTGTGGAGGGCGAACAACGCACCGGCCGGAAAACGCGCGGTCGCTGCGGCATGGATGGTCTCACCATCGGTGTTGGCGACCTGTTCACCACGGAAGATCCCGCGCGGGGCCAGCGTGGCGCGGTCGAACACGCGGAACAGCGTCGGCGTCAGTTGGTCCACGGCGATCCAGTACCCCTGATCCGCGCTGCATGCCCACAGCGCGACGCCTTCGGCATCGGCGTCGAACGCGGGAAAGCTGAAACGCCGGTATTCACCGCTCAGCGTGTATTCGCGCAGCGTGGACCCTACACGGCGGTCCTCGTCGGCGATGAGCAGGCGATCGTAGGCAGGATCGCCTGCGATCGATTCGACCATGCGCAGCGCGCCGGCCTCGTCGGTGGCGCCGAACGTGCCGGCCAGTTCGGCGCTGACAGCGTCCTCGCCGAGATGGACGCGGAAGCGCTTGATGCGCTGATCGAGCTGGTCCATCGGCGGTAGCAGGCCATTGCGGAAATCGGCCATGAAGCTGTCGGTGACGAACAGATCCAGCTCGCCCGGGCCGACCTCCTCCACCCACAGGCCATAGGGCACCTTCAGGACATCGGCGCCAATCACCGCCAGCGGCGTGAAGTCGGGCAGGCGCAGTGCCTGCACGCGATGGTTGTCGCGTTCGGCGACGAAGACCACATCGCCGAATACCGCGATCCCGTTGGGCCGATTGAACTGGCCCGGAGCATCGCCCGGTCCGCCGAACGTGCGCAGTCGCGCGCCGGTATCGCCGTCATAGACCGCCAGGCGATGGCTGGACTTGGCCGTGGCGATGAGCCAGAGCTGTCCGTCCTCGGTCGGCCAGGCGGCGATCGAATCGAGTTCGTCGGCCGGAACCGGATCCGAGATCCAGGTCTCCCGCACCGTGGCGTTCGCCGTCGTGACCGGGGCGGGCGCAGGCGGGCGCGATGTGTGGCGGGGCGGGGTGGCGCAACCGCCCAGCAGCGCCGCGAAGGCCGCCGCAAAAATGTAATTTCTCATATCGTTCAGATTATGCGGCATGGGTCCCCGCGCGGGGAGGGGCGGATCCATCGCTTTATCCGCATAAAGCGATTGACAGCGTTCCAAACCGCGGGCAGAGTGGCCCCACCATCGAGACCGGCAGAGGGACAGGCCCGAAGAAGCCGGGGCAACCAGCGATGCGCAAGCGTCGTGGTCGGTGCCAAATCCTGCGGGGACCTTGCGTCTGCCCGAAAGATGGTTCGTACCGTGCCTCTGCACGGCGAACGCGAGCTCCGCGAAAGCTCGATGGCGAAAGTCCCGACTCCACACGGACACTGCCATGAGCTTCGCTATCGCTACCGCCACTTCGCTCGCTCCCGCCGACGCGGCCACCGTTCCAGCGCACGCACCAACCGCCGCGCGACGCGGGGAGATCGCGCTGGAACTCGACATGCGCCATGCCGGCGCGCGCCTGGTGCGGATCCGCTATGAGCTCCAGGGGCCCGAACACGCGCCGGTGGTGTTCGTCGCCGGCGGCATTTCCGCGCATCGCCACCTGAGCGCCACCGAGAGCTTCCCGGAAAAAGGCTGGCTCAACGAACTGGTCGCATCCGGCCGCACGCTCGACCCGGCCCAGCGCCGCTTGCTGGCGATCGATTTCATCGGCGCCGACGGCAAGCTCGATGCCCCGATCGATACCGCCGATCAGGCCGATGCGATCGCGCGCCTGCTCGATGCGCTGGATATTGATCGCCTGCAGGCGTTCGTCGGCTATTCCTATGGCGCGCTGGTCGGCCTGCAACTGGCGCAACGGCATCCGGCGCGCCTGCAGCGCCTGATCGCCGTCAGCGGCGCGCATCGCGCACATCCGTATGCAGCCGCATGGCGTGCACTGCAACGCCGTGCGGTGAGCCTGGGACAGTTGCAATGCGCCGATGCGCAGGGGCTGTCGCTGGCGCGCCAGTTCGCGATGCTCAGCTACCGCACCCCGGAGGAATTCGAAGAGCGTTTCGATGCCGCGCCGGAAATCGTGCACGGCCGCGTGCGCTGCGCCGCCGAGGATTATCTCGACGCAGCCGGCGCGCAATACGTCGCGCGCACGCCGGTGACCGCGTACCTGCGCCTGTCCGAATCCATCGATCTGCACCGCGTCGATGCCGCCGCCATCCGCGTGCCGACCACGGTGATCGCTGTGGAAGGCGATCGCATCGTGCCGCTGTCCGATTCGGTCACGCTGGTCGAAGGGCTCGGCACGCTGGGCACGCTGCGCGTGCTGCGCTCGCCGTACGGCCACGACGCCTTCCTCAAGGAAACCGATCGCATCGACGCGATCCTCGCTTCCATTCTGCGCACCCACGGAGAAACCCCATGAGCCACGACGCCATCCGCGACGACCGCTGTCGCCCCTCGACCTCCGCCGTGCGCGCCGGCATCGATCGCGATACCGCGTTCGGCGCGGTGACGCCGCCGATCGTGCTGTCTTCCAACTTCAGCTTCGATGGCTTCGGCAACAAGCGCACCTACGACTACACGCGCAGCGGCAACCCCACGCGCGATCTGCTCGGCGAAGCACTGGCCGGGCTCGAAGGCGGTGCGGGCGCGGTCATCACCTCGACCGGCATGGCCGCGATCAATCTGGTGCTCAATGCGCTGCTGCAACCCGGTGATCGCCTGGTGGTGCCGCATGATGCGTACGGCGGGAGCTGGCGTCTGTTCAATGCGCTGGCGAAGAAGGGGCACTTCGAACTGATCACCGCCGACCTGACCGATCCGCGTTCGCTGGCCGAGGCGCTGGCGCAGGCGCCGCAACTGGTGCTGATCGAAACACCGTCCAATCCGCTGCTGCGCATCACCGATCTGCGCTTCGTCATCGATGCCGCGCACAAGGCCGGCGCGCGCGTGGTGGTGGACAACACCTTCCTCTCGCCGGCCCTGCAGCGTCCGATCGAATTCGGCGCGGATCTGGTGCTGCATTCCACCACCAAGTACATCAACGGCCACAGCGACGTCGTCGGCGGCGCGGTGATCGCACGCGAAGCCGAAACCCACCAGCAACTGGTGTGGTGGGCCAACGCGCTGGGCCTGACCGGTTCACCGTTCGACAGCTTCCTGACGCTGCGCGGTCTGCGCACGCTTGATGCACGCCTGCGCGTGCACCAGGAAAACACCCTCGCCATCGTCGATCTGCTCACCGCGCATCCGGCGGTGTCGGCGGTGTATTTCCCGGGCCTGTCCACGCATCCGGGGCACGCCGTGGCCGCTCGCCAGCAGAAGGGCTTCGGCGCGATGCTCAGCGTTGAACTGCAGGGCGGACAGGAGGCCGTGCGCGCGTTCATCGACGGCCTGCGCTATTTCACCCTGGCCGAATCGCTGGGCGGCGTGGAAAGCCTGATCGCACACCCGGCGACGATGACGCACGCGGCGATGACCGCCGAGGCTCGCGCCAAGGCCGGGATTTCCGATGGCCTGCTGCGGCTGTCGGTCGGCATCGAGGCCACCGAAGACCTACTGGCGGATCTGGCCGATGGGCTGGCGCGCGCTGAGATCGCCGCCAGCGCGGCCGAACGAAAACTGGCCGACGCATGAGCACCGTGGTGCAGTTGGCCACCGCGCGTCGGCGCACGCCGCCGCGTCTGGCATTGCTCGGCACGGGCGTGGTCGGCAGTGCGTTCGTCGATCGCTATGAACGCCTGCGCGCACGCACCGATGCGTTGCCGGCGTTCGCGTGGCTCGCCAATTCGCGCCATCTGCAACCCTGCGATGATTCGCTGGCGCATGCGCTCGAACAGGCGCGCGCCGCGCCCGTGCACGGTGGCGAGCTGCCGCCCTGGGCGGAGGCCGAAAGCCTGCGCGAAGGCGACGTGATCGTAGATGCCACCGCCAGCGAGACCGTGGCGGACTGGCACGCGGAATGGCTGTCGCGCGGCATCCACGTCATCACCGCCAACAAGCTCGGCAACGGCGGTGCGCTGATGCGCGCGCAGTCGATCGCGCAGGCCTGCCGGCAGAGCGGTGCGCGTTATGGCGACAGCGCCACCGTCGGTGCGGGGCTGCCCGTGCTGCGCAGCCTGCGCGCACTGGTCGCCGGCGGTGACCGCATCCATCGCATCGAAGGCATCCTGTCCGGATCGCTCGCTTGGCTGTTCAATCACTACGACGGCATGCGCGCGTTTTCCGGTTTCGTGCGGCAGGCGCGCGGGGCTGGATATACCGAACCAGATCCGCGCATCGATCTGTCCGGCGAGGACGTGCGCCGCAAGCTGCTGATTCTCGCGCGCGCCGCCGGGCGTGAACTCGACGCCACCGACGTGCAGGTGGAATCCCTCGTGCCACGCGAGCTCGCCACGCTGCCGCTGGCCGCGTTCGATGACGCATTGCCGGCACTGGACGAAGCGCTCGCCGCGCGTTTCCGGCACGCGTACCGCGAAGGCGCTCGCCTGCGTTTCATCGGTTCACTCGATGACGGCGGCGCGCGGGTCGGCCTGCACGCACTGCCGGCCGATCATGCGTTGTGCGGCGGCGCGGGCACCGACAATCGCGTGGCGATCTTCAGTGATCGCTATGCCGAACGTCCGCTGGTGGTGCAGGGGCCGGGCGCGGGAGCGGAGGTGACGGCGGCCGCGCTGCTCGATGACGTGCTGGCGATCACCGCGCCGCGCTGAGGCCTGCAACCGCGCCGGCTGGAACACACGGCGCGTGGTTCACTTGGTAAGTGCCGGGTACGCCGGAATCAGCAGCCGCACGCCCGCGATCACCGCCGCGCCTGCCAGGCGCTGGCGCTTTCGCCCACCGGCGCGGCCACATCGGACCGGCCGGCCGTGAAGTCGTGTTGCGCGCGCCGGTGACTACCGGCGACGCGCGACGTCAGCACTCGATGACGTTCACCGCTAGTCCGCCACGGCTGGTTTCCTTGTACTTGTCCTGCATGTCGCGGCCGGTATCGCGCATGGTCTTGATGACCTTGTCGAGCGAGACCTTGTGTTTGCCGTCGCCGCGCATCGCCATGCGGGCGGCGTTGATTGCCTTGACCGCGCCCATCGCATTGCGCTCGATGCACGGGATCTGCACGAGGCCGCCGATCGGATCGCAGGTCAGCCCGAGGTTGTGTTCCATGCCGATTTCGGCGGCGTTCTCGATCTGGCTCGGCGTGCCGCCCAGCGCCGCGACCAGGCCACCGGCAGCCATCGAACAGGCCACGCCGACTTCGCCCTGGCAGCCGACTTCCGCGCCGGAAATGCTGGCGTTTTCCTTGTAGAGGATGCCGATGGCCGAGGCCGTCAGCAGGAAATCGAAGATGCGCATTTCACTGCTGCCCGGGCAGAAGCGATCGAAGTAATGCATCACCGCCGGAATGATGCCGGCCGCACCATTGGTGGGCGCGGTGACGACGCGCCCGCCGGCGGCGTTCTCCTCGTTCACCGCCAGCGCATAGAGGTTGACCCAGTCGAGCACGGTCAGCGGATCGCGCATCGCCGCCTCCGGCCGCGAGGACAGTTCGCGGTAGAGCGCCGGGGCGCGGCGCGAAACATGCAGCCCGCCTGGCAGTGTGCCTTCCTCGCGGATGCCGCGTGCCACGCAGGCCTGCATCGCGTTCCAGATCGCGCGCAGGCCATCGAGGATGTCCTGCTCGTTGCGCCAGCAGGTTTCGTTCTCGAACATCATCTGCGCGATGCTCAGCCCGCTGCGCTGGCATTGGGCGAGAAGCTCATCGCCGCTGCGGAACGGATACGGCAACGGTGTTTCATCGGCGACGATGCGATCCACCGCCGCATCGTCCTGGTTGACCACGAAGCCGCCACCCACCGAGTAATAGTCGCGCGTGGCGATGACTTCGTCCTGCGCGTCATAGGCGGTGAAGCGCATGCCATTGGTGTGGTACGGCAGCTTCTGCCGCTTGTTCATCAGCAGATCGCGCTTCTCTTCGAATGCAATCGGATGATGCCCGCCCAGCAGCACGCGCTTCTCGCCGCGGATGCGCTCGAGCGCCGGCGGGATGATGTCCGGATCGATCTCGTTGGGATAGTGGCCCTCCAGACCCATCAGCACGGCCTTGTCGGTGCCATGCCCGCGGCCGGTCAGCGCCAGCGAACCGAACACTTCCGCGCGCACGCGCGCCACCTCGCGCAGCCGTCCGGGTTCCTCCAGCCAGCGCGCGACAAAACGCGCCGCCGCCCGCATCGGGCCGACGGTGTGGGAGGAACTCGGCCCGATGCCGATCTTGAAAAGGTCGAAAGTGCTGACTGCCATGCGCGTATTCTATCCGGCCGCGCCGCCGGGCCTCTCCCGCGACGCAACAGATCGGAAGGACCGGACCGTGCGATTGACCCTGTTCCAGCGCGACGACTGCCACCTCTGCGATCAGGCGCTGGACGTACTCGCCAGCGCCCGCTCGCCGGAATTCGACAGCGTGTTCATCGACGGCGACGACGTGCTCGAGAATCGCTACGGGATCCGCGTCCCGGTGCTGCGGCGTGAAGACGACGGCGCCGAACTGGACTGGCCGTTCGATGCCGCCGGGGTGGCGGCGTTCCTCGCTGCCGGTAATGGTCCAGCCGCATAGCGCTGGATGAATCCGACGACCCGGGCTTCGTAGTCGGCCGGTTCACGCGCGAAGAAATCGACGTGGGCGGCCTGCGGCAATATCCACAGCGCCTTGGGGCCGGGGGCTCGGGCGTACAGTGCGCGCGATTCCCACAGCCGGGTATGCCGATCGCGGCCGCCGGCAATGATCAGCACCGGCGCATCCAGACGGCCGATGCGCGCGAGCGGAGACAGTGCGTCGGCCGGAACGCCGATGCGCCAGCCCGCCTGCATTTCCAGCAACGATGACAGGCTGGCCGCGGTGTTTCCCAGCCGCATCGCGATGCGATTGCGGATGGCCTGCCGGGCATTGGAATACACCGCTTCGAGCACCACCGCGTCGAAGCCGATGGGCCCGCGCTCGCCGAGCAGAATCGATGCACCACCCAGCGAGACCCCGATGGCGGCGATGCATTCGTCGGGACGCTGCGTGCGGATCCAGTCGCGAGCGGCGCGCACGCCGATGGATTCGCGCCGGCCGAGCGTGATCGCATCACCGCTGCTCTCGCCGTGCGCGGGCAGATCGATCAGCAGCACCGCATGCCCGTGCCGCGCGAGGATGCGGGCGCGGCCGAGCATCGCGCGCCGATCGGCGCGTATGCCATGCAACAGCAACACGCTCGCGCGCCCGGTTTCGCCCGGAATCCACCAGCCCGCGACCATGCCGCCGGCACCGTCGTCGATGCGGACCGGACGTCCGTGCAGATCCGCGGGCAGCGCACCGATGCTGCGCGGCTGCGGGGCCAGCAATGCACCGGCGAGCCACCAGACAGAGAACATCGCCAGCGACAGCGATGCCGCGATGATGATCGCAAGCACCCTGCCACGACGAAGCGCGGCCATCACCGAGCCGGCTTGAGGATCACTTTCGTGCTGATCGCGACTTCGTTGGGAATGGTCCCGGTGTCGGCCCAGTCGCCGCCGCCGACGCCGAAGTCCAGGCGCTTCACCGTGGCCTTGCCGGCCAGCACCGGTTGCGCGCCGGGCGTCCAGGTGAAGGTCAGCGTGACCGGTTTGCTGACGCCACGCAGGCTCAGCGTGCCGTCGGCCGCGTACTGGTTGCCGCCCAGTGCGCGGAACTTGGTCGCCGTGTAGCGCGCCTGCGCGAATTTTCCGACGTTGAAGAAATCGCCGCCCTGCAGTGTTTCATCGCGATCGTCGTTCCCGGTCTTCGTGCCGGCGAGCTGGATCGTCACGTCGAGTCTGGAACCCGCCAGACGGGCCGGATCGAAACTCAGCTGCGTAGTGAAACCGCCGAACCTGCCGGTGAAGGTTTCGCCCTGGTAGTTGCTGGCGAAGATGAGCGTCGAGCCCGGCGCCTGCACGTAGTCGGCGGCGAACGCCGGGGCGATCGCCAGTGCGCTGGCGAGGACGCTCGTGCGGAGCAGTGCGGTGCGGATCATGGCGTGGACTCCTTGCTGGACGTGTCGATGGGCGCGGCTTCGTCGGACCCGGCGCGCGCGGCGCGCCGGCCGGGCAGCATGCGGCGCAATGTGTCGTCGTTCTGGAACAGGTGGTGGTAGAAGGCCGCGCCGGCATGCAGCACGACCATCACCACCAGCGCCCAGAACAGTGCCTCGTGCGCGGTCTCGGCCAGTTCATGCAGATCCGGGTTGCGCGCGGTCAGCGCCGGCAGGGTGAACAGCTTGAACCATTGCAATGGATAGCCCGCCGCCGAGTTGAGCATCCAGCCGGACAGCGGAATGGCGAACATCAGCAGGTACAGCCCGACGTGCGTCAGCGTGGCGATGCGTTCCTGCCAGCGCGGCGTGCCGGCCACGGCGTGCGGCGCACCGGCGTAGATGCGCCAGATCACTCGCAGCGTGACCAGCGCCAGGATCGTCAGGCCGATCGATTTGTGCAGCGCGTAGATGTTGATCTTGCGCGGCCCATTGGGCAGACCGCCCATCGTCAGGCCGATGCAGGCGATGACCAGCAGCAGGACCACGATCAGCCAATGCAGCAACTGGCTGACCGGGCCCCAGCGATCGACGGGATTCTTCAAGCTCATGATGCGGGCTCCGGGGCCGGCTGTGCGGATTCGGGAGAAAGCGGCACGTCGGCCTCATCGGCCTTGCCGCTGCGCGTGGCTTCGGCCTCGATGCGCACATCGATGCGATCGCCGATGACCGATTTCCATGCGGTGATGCCGAAGTCGGCGCGGCTCAGTTGCGCGGTGGCGGAGAATCCGGCGGTGCGGCGGAAGGGCGGCAGCGGATGCCGCTTCAGCGCATTGAGGCGGATGTCCAGGCGCACTTCGCGGGTCACGCCATGCAGGGTCAGATCGCCGAACACGAATGCGCGATCCTCGCCTTGCGGTTCGACGCGCCTGGACACGAAACGCGCCTGCGGATGCGCCGAGGCATCGAGCAGGTTGCCGGCCAGCGCGGCGCGATTCCAGCGGTCGTCGCCCAGATCGAGCCGATCGATCGGAATGCTCACTTCGACACGCGCCTGCCGCCAATCCTCCGGATCGAACACCAGCGTGCCGGTGCTGCCGGACACCGTGCCGATGGCGTCGGAAAATCCGGCATGGCTGACGGTGAACATCACCCGCGTATGCACCGGGTCCAGCGCATAGGCCTCCGGTCCCTTGGCCCATGCGGGTGCGGCCAGCCACAAGCCGATCCACAGCAGCCGGCACGGCATTGAAAGTGATCGCGGCATCGTCATGGCGGGATTCTAGGCGGACCCGGCCAAGATACGCTGCTTGCGCCTGCAACGGTCCGTTGCGACGATCGGGACCGGGCAGCAGGACAGGAATGAAGCGCATGGGATGGCGAAGTAGGGCGTTGGCGTTGTGCGTGTTGGGCCTGCTGGCAGTGGTAGCGCATGCGGGCGTGCCCGAACTGCCGCGTTTCCGCGTGATCACCGTGGCCGATGGATTGCCGTCCACGACCATCCCGGCGATGGCCCGCGACAAGGCCGGCTTCCTGTGGCTGGCCACCTGGGATGGCGTGGCCCGCTACGACGGCGTCGGTTTCAAGGTCTGGCGGCACGAGCCGGACAATCCCGCCTCGCTGCCCGGCAACGTGGTGCAGGCATTGCACATCGATGCGCAGGACCGGATCTGGGTCGCGACGGAGAACGGCGGCCTCAGCATGATGGGGCCGGATCGCAAGGGCTTCCGCCATTACCGCCAGCGTGATCATCGCGAAATGGGCAGCGATGACGTGTTCACCATCGAAAGCCACGGCACCGACATCTGGTTCGGCACCTTCGGGGGCGGGCTGCACCGGCTGGATGCGAACGGACGCATCCAGCGGTTCAATTCGATCGACGGCGACCCTGCGAGCCTGCCGTCGGACAACGTGCTGACCCTGAAGTTCAGCCATGACGGCCAGTTGTGGATCGGCACGATGGCCGGGCTGGCGCGCTACGACGGCAAGCGCATGCATCGCGAAGTGCTGCCGGCCGACAACGCGCACATCATCTATTCGGTTTCCGCGGACGAGGAGGGCGTGTGGGCCGGTACGTCCGCGGGCGTGTTCCGCTGGCGCCCTTCGACGGGCTGGACCACGCCGGCGTGGTCGCGCATGTTCGAACGGCCCAATGCGGTCACGATGATGGTCGCCGATGGCCACGGCGAAAACTGGATGGCGAGCCAGGGCGGGCTCTGGCATACCGATGGCGATCACGCGCCGTCGCCGATCGCCCAGGACAACCATGGCGCGGGCGTGGGCCGCGTCGTGCAGTCGCTGCTGTTGCAGGAAGACGGCGGCCTGTGGGTGCCCGTGCCCACACGCGGGCTGGCGTATCTGCGCTCGGACTGGCGCCGCATCGCATCGTTCACGGCCAGCGAGGGCCTCAGCGGCGGACTCTATCGCGCGATCGGACTGGGCAATCACGATGATCTGTGGCTCGGCAGCAGTCTGGGCACGGTCGAGCACCTGGCCTTGCAGGGCGGCGATCTGACCTCGCTGCAGGAACACACCGACACGCTGAAAGCCCTGCGCTTCAATTCGGTGCTCGAAGATCGCGACGGCATGCTCTGGCTCGGCCATCGCACCGGGTTGGTCCGACTGGATCGCCGGACCGGGCAGAAGCACGAATGGACCGCCGATTCGCCGGACCCGCTGCCGGACGCCACGCCGGTGGACTGGCTGGTGCAGGCGGCCGATGGAAGCGTGTGGCTGTCCACGCAGTTCGGATCACTGCAACGGCGTGATCCGCGCAGCGGCCGCGTGCTGGCCAGTTTCGTGCAGAAGGAGGAGGCCGGCCTTCCGATCGAGGAAATCGAAAGCCTGAAGATTGGTCCGGACGGGCAGCCGTGGATTGCCGGACCGTTCGGCGTGCGCCACTGGAATCCGGCCACGTCCACGTTCGTCACCGCCATCGAACCGGGCGTCGAGCGCGTGCTGTCGTTCGCTTTCGACGGCGCAGGGGTGATCTGGGTCCATCGGCTGTCCGGGCTGGAGCGCTGGACCTTGCGCGAGGGCCAGTGGACGCAGACCCGCCTGATTGCACATCACGAAGGTCTGCCCGCGCTCGAATCGACGGGGATGATCGTCGATCGCCAGGGCCGGATCTGGATTTCCACCCGCCGCGGCGTGTTCCGCATCACCGTACCGCGCAGGGAAGGGGTGGCCCTGGTGCGCAACTTCGGCGTGCGCGATGGCATGCGCAGCCAGGAATTCAACGAACGCGGACTGCTGCTGACGCGCCACGGGCTGTTGGTCGGCAGCACTGCCGATGGTTCGGTGGTCCTGCTGGATACGCAGGCGCCGGACACCACGCCGCATATGCCCACGCTGGTGATCGATCAGCTCAGCGTCGTGCGCGGCGACAAGACCGTACCGCTGCCGGCCGCCGGAGGATTCGAACTGCGGCCCGGCGATCAGGAGATGCAGATCAGCCTGCGCCTGCTGAGTTTCGAAGACCCGCTGGCGCACCGCTATCGTTCTTGGCTGGAAGGCTTCGACTCGAACTGGGTCGATCAGGGCGCGACCGGGGAACGCGTGTTCACCACCTTGAATCCGGGCCACTATCGCCTTCGATTGCAGGCGTTCGATGCGGCCGGCAATCCATCGCGGGAAAAGGTGCTGGCCTTCGAGGTGTTGCCGCCGTGGTATCGCAGCACCTGGGGCATGATCGCGCTGGGCACCGCGGGCCTGCTGTTGCTGGTGTGGCTGGCGCTGGGCTATCAGCGCCGGCTGCGGCGTCGCACCGCATTCCAGTTGGCCGAACACAAGCGGGAAGTGGCCGAGCAGGCCTCGCTGGCCAAGACCCGCTTCCTGGCCACGCTCGGCCACGAGGTGCGCACGCCGATGACCGGCGTGCTCGGCATGACCGAACTGCTGCTGGCCACCCCGTTGAACGAAACCCAGCGCGGCTATACCGACGCGATCCGGCGCGCGGGCGAACACCTGCTGCGGCTGGTCAACGATGCCCTGGATCTGGCGCGCATCGAAGCCGGCAAGCTGGATCTCGCGCTGCAGGCAGTGGACCTGCGCCAGCTCGTCGGCGAGCTGGCCCAGATCAATGCGCCGATGGCCGAGCAGCGCGGGCTGACCTTCATCGTCGAGCATGATCCGGCCGCCCCGCGCTACGTGCAGGCCGATCCGGTGCGGCTGCGGCAGATCCTGCTCAACCTGATCGGCAACGCCATCAAGTTCACCGAGCGCGGCAGCGTCACCGTGCGGGTGCTGCCATTGAAGCCGCATGGCATCCGGCTGGAAGTGGTCGACACCGGGCCGGGCATCAACGCCGATCAGCAGTCGCGCTTGTTCCAGCGTTTCGAACAGGCCGATGGCGCACGCACGGCCGCGCGTTACGGCGGCAGCGGACTGGGACTGGCCATCTGCCAGGAACTGGCCGTGGCCATGGGTGGACAGATTCGGGTGGAAAGCCAGCCCGGACTGGGCACCCGCTTCATCGTGGATCTGCCGCTCCAGCCGTCGGCGCCACCGGCCACCCGCACGCCCGAGACGCGGGGCACGCCGGAAAAAACCGCGTTGCAGATCCTGCTGGTCGAGGATGACGTGACGGTGGCCGAAGTGATCGCCTCGCTGCTGCGCGCACGCGGCCATGACGTGACGCACGCGCCGCACGGCCTGGCGGCGTTGGGCGAGATCGCCGCGCATCCCTTCGACGTCGCGTTGCTGGATCTCGATCTACCAGGGCTGGACGGCCTGGCGCTGGCGCGGCAACTCAGGCTCAACGGGTTCAGCGCGCCGCTGATGGCGATCACCGCGCGCGCCGATGCCGAGGCGGAACCGCAGGCGCTGGCTGCCGGTTTCGACGGCTTCCTGCGCAAACCAATCACCGGCGACATGCTGGCCGAAGCAGTGGCGGGCATACGACCGGCCGCATCGCCCGACGCTTGATCGAACCGGCAACGCGACGCGGTGGCGTCCGTCTTGATCGAAACGCTCGGGTGTCTGACACGCGCGTGCCGGACACCGCCGCGTCAATCGACCTGCGCGATCGCCAGTACGCTCAGCGCCGGATCATCCGGATGGGCATGCAGCCACAGGCCGCCGTGATCATTCTCGACGAACAATCCGCCGTGCCCGCCGGTGTCTTCTTCGATCAGCACTTCCTCCGGCTGCAACTGGCGCTCGATCAGAGGGCGCAGTGCATCACGCGCCTGCGGATACGCGCAGTGCAGCACGTACTGGTGATCGCGGCTGCAGTCGTTCTCGAACAATTCGATTGCCTGCACGGACACGCCGGCCAGCGTGGCGGCGAACGGCGCCAGCGTGGCGCGCAGATGCAGTCTGGCCTCGACCTCGTCTTCCAGGCCCGGAATGGCTTCGTTCGCCAGCAGGACGACTTCATCAATCAAGCCGTTCCACGGCGCATCCAGTTCCTGCGCGTGGTGGATGCGCAGCAGGCGTTCGTCGAGGCGGACGCACGGCACCGGTACCGCCATCGGACCGCAGGGATTGCTGTTCATCGTCAGCCGCGCGGCGGTCTCGCCGTCGATCGGTGAATGCAGGCGCGGAAACGACCACGCCGTGGTCGCGGAGAGGCGCGACAGTTCGATCGGAATCCCCCGCCGCCGTGGGCTTTCGATGGCGCGATCCAGGCTGCTCAGTTGCAGCGGCAGTAGGGTGTTGCGGCGCGAGGGCATGACGGAGGCGTGCGTGGGCGGGCCAGTGTAATGGCGAAGCCCACGCATTCCATCTCACATTTGAACCGCCACGGCGCGCGTGCGCGATCCACTGCGACGATCAATCCGCCCAGGCTTCGGCGAAGACCGTCATCGCCGGATCATCGGGATCGGCGTGGATCCAGATGCCGCCGATTTCGCTGCTGTCCATGTAGAGACCGCCTTCCCCTTCTTCCATGCGGCAGGGCGGGGCGTCCTGGCGTTCGGAGCGCAGCGAGCGCTGCGTGCAGGCGGTTTCCACCAGCGCGCGCAGATCGGCCGCTGCCTGTTCGTAGCGTTCGGCGATGACGTACTGATGATCGCCCCAGAACTCCGAATCCATCATGCGGATTTCGGCCACCGGGTGGCCGGCCATGCGTACATGCCCGGGCTTGAGGAAGGCGATGGCGGTGATCGCCAGCATGTCCCCATCGTCGCTGGGCGCGGGCACCGGCTGGCAATCCATATGCACGCGATCCACCGCCTCGGACCACGGAGACGGCAGTTCATCCACGCGGCGCGCGCGCACCGATTCGCAGCCCGGCGCGCGCGGCAGGCCGTTGTCGTCCAGCGGTGGCGGCAGGCCGGTTTCGTGGATCAGGAACGGAAAATCATCACCGCGCACGTCCAGCACTTTCACCGGCAGGCCGGCTTGCGCCAGCGGCGTCGCCAGCAGCAGCGGCAGCAGGCACAGGACGCGGCGCGCAGGCATGGCGTATCGGCTCAGCGCGCGCTGAACTCGTGCACGGCGTCGACCAGCACCGCGACGTGTTCCGGGTTCATGTCCGGCGACATGCCATGGCCGAGGTTGAAGACATGGCCGTCGAGGCTTCCGCCGGAACCGAGGGCGTAGCTGTCCAGCGTGGCCTTGACCTGCGCGCGGATCGCGTCCGGCGAACCGTAGAGCACGGCCGGATCGAGATTGCCCTGCAGCGCCACGCGGCCACCGGTGCGGCGCCGTGCATCGGCCAGTTCGATCAGCCAGTCCACGCCGACTGCATCGGCGCCGCTGTCGGCCAGTGCCTCCAGATGCACGGCGTTGCCCTTGCCGAACAGGATCAGCGGCGTGCGATCGCTGCCTTGGCCGCGATCGAGTTCGCGCGCGATGCGGGTGAGGTAGGGCAATGAAAACTCGCGGTACATCGCCGGCGACAGCACGCCGCCCCACGTATCGAACACCTGCAGTGCCTGCGCACCCGCCTGGCGCTGCGCCGACAGATAGGCGATCACCGCATCGGTGACCACCGCGAGCAGGCGATGCAGGGTCTGCGGATCATTGAGCGCCATCGCCTTGATGCGTGCGTAATCCTTGCTGCCGCCGCCTTCGACCATGTAGCAGGCCAAAGTCCACGGGCTGCCGGAGAATCCGATCAACGGCACCTTGCCGTCGAGTTCGCGGCGGATTACCCGCACCGCATCCATCACGTAGCGCAGTTCGGTTTCCATGTCGGGCACGCCGAGGCGATCCACGTCGGCCGCGCTGCGCACGGTGCGCTCGAACTTCGGGCCTTCTCCTTCGACGAAGTACAGCCCCAGGCCCATCGCGTCGGGCACGGTGAGGATGTCGGAGAACAGGATCGCCGCATCGAGATCGAACCGGCGCAGCGGTTGCAGCGTCACCTCGCAGGCAATGTCCGGATTCTTCGCCATGCCCAGGAAACTGCCGGCGGCCGCACGCGTGGCGCGGTATTCGGGCAGGTAGCGACCGGCCTGGCGCATCAGCCACACGGGCGTGCGGTCAACGGATTCGCGCTTGAGGGCGCGCAGCAGGCGGTCATTCTTGAGTGCGGTCATCGGGACTTCCGGAAACGGGGTGGGGGATCAGCGCGGGGCGTCCGCGCCGCGGGCGAACATGATCTGGTAGCCGCGCTTGAGGTGAGTGTCGCGCGCTTTCTCGAACGCCGCGTCGGCTTCGGCCTGCAGCAGGTACTGCTCGCGCTTGAGCGTGGAGCGTCCACCGACCGTGCCGGTCTCGCGCAACAGCTCCCAGCCGCCGAACAGATCCGGCTGCAGGGTCAGTTGAACATAACGGGGTGCTTCGCCCGCGTCCGGGCGTTGCTGGAGGTAGACGCGCATGGCGCGGATTGTAGCGGAGCCGGCGCTCACCGCGCCGCTGGGGCATTCCGCGGGAGCGATCCGTCCGCGCGGTCGCGCCGCCGGGTCATCGGTTGCTCAAGCCGCTCTGCTGTACGTGCTGTACGGAATCATCCACCCAGCACCGCCAGCACCCGCGCCTCGTCCACGTCCGGCACGATTTCGGCCCGGCCGATGCCGCGCCACAGGATCAGGCGCAGGCGGCCGGCTTGGTTCTTCTTGTCCAGCCGCATGCGGTCGAGCAGCGCTTCGGGCGGCAGGCAGGCCGGAATCTCCACCGGCAGGCCGTATTCCTTCAGCAGCGCACGCAGGCGCGCGGTGTCGGCGGACTCGGCCAGCCCCAGCTCGGCCGACAAGCGTGCCGCCAGTACCATCCCGACCGCCACGGCCTCGCCATGGATGAGGTTGTCGTTGTCGGGGCTGCCATAGCCCTGCACGGTCTCGATGGCATGCCCGAAGGTGTGGCCGAGGTTGAGCAGGGCACGCTCGCCCTTTTCCAGCGGATCGCGCTCGACGATCTCGGCCTTGTGCTCGCAGCTGCGCGCGATGGCCCGCGCCAGCCGCGCCGGATCCCCGGCCAGCAGCGCCTCGCGTTCGGCCTCCAGCCATTCGAAGAACAAGGGATCACGGATCGCGCCGTACTTGATCACTTCCGCCAGCCCGGCGCGCAGTTCACGTGCGGGCAGCGTCTGCAGCGTCCAGGTGTCGGCGAACACCGCGCGCGGCGGGTGGAAGGCACCGACCAGATTCTTGCCCTGCGGAATGTCCACGGCGGTCTTGCCGCCGACCGAGGAATCGACCATCGAGAGCAGTGTGGTCGGCAGTTGCACGCAATCCACGCCGCGCATCCAGCACGCGGCTGTGAACCCGGCCAGGTCGCCGACCACGCCGCCGCCGAGCGCGAACACGCAGGCATCGCGCGTGGCCCCGAGCGTGGCGAGCGCCTCGATCGCATGGCCGAAATGCTCCAATGTCTTGGACGCTTCGCCCGCGGGCAGGACGAAGGTGCCGATCGCCAGATCCGGCCGCGCGGCACGCAAGGCTTCGCGCACCGAAGCCGCATACAGCGGGGCGACCGTGGAATCGCTGACGATCAGGACATGGCGGCCGCGCACATGGCGCGCAAGCGCCTGGCCGTCAGCGAGCAGCCCGGGCGCGATGGTGATGGTGTACGGCGAGTGGCCGCCGACTTCGACGGTTCGGAGCGTATCGCTCATGCAGGGGTCTCCAGCCGTTGCCAGCGCGTGGCGAGCAGGTGGCACAGGCGCGCGGTGGCTTCCGGCGGGGTCAGGTGATCGGTATCGAGGGTCAGATCGGCGACTTCGGCATACAGCGGGGTGCGCACGCGCGCCATTTCCCGCAACACGTCTTCCCGATCGGGCCGTTGCAGCAGCGGTCGGTTGGTGCAGCGGCTGAGTCGCTTCAACTGCGCCTCCACGCCCACGCCCAGGTGGACGACGAATCCGCGCCGGGCCAGCAACATGCGGTTGCCCGCATCCAGCACCGCACCGCCGCCGGTGGAGATCAGTTGATCCCGGCCCGCCATCAGCTCCTGCAGGATCATCGATTCGCGCTCGCGGAATCCGCTTTCGCCCAGATGTTCGAACAACGCCGGAATGCTCGCGCCGCTGTGTTCGACGATCGCGTGATCGGCATCGACGAACGCCAGCCCGAAGCGCTCGGCCACGCGCTTGCCGATGGACGTCTTGCCGGCGCCGGTGGGGCCGACCAGCACGAGATTGGGGGCGGGATTCATCGGTTTCGATGCTATCACCGGCGTGGATCCGGATTCGATATCCGCGTGTGGCGTGCGCTGCATGCAGGCGCGATCATCGGACCGTCGACGCACTGCGCGCGCGGTCCTGCGGCCCCGCCATGACGCAATGCCCGTGCTAGCATCGGCCGGTCATCACGGCACCGGAGTTGGCATGGCGGTCGAGGTCCTGGTCCTGAAGGAATCCGCACCCGGCGAGCGCCGCGTGTCGGCCACGCCGGAAACGGTGCGGAAACTGATCGCCGCCGGTGCGAACGTGCACGTGGAAGCCGGCGCCGGACAGGCTGCTGGCTTCATCGATCAGGCGTATGTGGATGCAGGCGCACGGCTGGCCGCCGCCGATGCCCGTGACCATGCGCAGGTGGTGCTGTGCGTGCAGCCTCCGGTGGAATCGGCGCTGCGCACACTGCCGTCGGGTTCCATCCTGATCGGCATGCTCCAGCCGCAGGCCGATGAAGCGCGCGGCAGCGCCATCCGCGAGCGCGGGCTGATCGCGTTTCCGCTCGAACGCCTGCCCCGCACGACCCGTGCACAGGCGATGGACGTATTGAGCTCGCAGGCCGGCATGGCCGGCTACAAGGCCGTGCTGATTGCCGCGCAACTGACGCCCCGATTCTTCCCGATGCTCACCACCGCCGCCGGCACCATCCGTCCGTCGCGCGTGTTGATCGTGGGCGCGGGCGTGGCGGGCCTGCAGGCGGTGGCGACGGCCAAGCGGCTCGGCGCGCAGGTGGAAGGTTTCGACGTGCGTCCGGAGACGCGCGAACAGATCGAATCGCTGGGCGGCAAGTTCCTCGATCTCGGCGTCAGCGCGGCGGGCGAGGGCGGCTATGCGCGACAGCTCACCGATGACGAACGCCGCGAGCAGCAGCGCCGACTGGCCGAACACCTCAAGAGCGTGGACGTCATCGTCTGCACGGCGGCGGTGCCGGGCCGGCCGGCGCCGAAGATCATCACCGCCGCGATGGTGGAGGGCATGCGGCCCGGCAGCGTGATCGTGGACCTGGCGGCCGAAACCGGCGGCAACTGCGAACTGACAGTGCCGGGCGAAACCCGCGATTGCGGCGGCGTCAGCGTCGCCGGTCCGCTCAATCTGGCGAGCATGGGCGCGGTGCACGCCAGCGAGATGTACGCGCGCAACGTGCTCAATTTTGTTTCCCTGTTCCTGCGCGAGGGCGCGATCGCATTCGACTGGCAGGACGAACTGCTGGCGAAGACGCGCTGGCCGGAAGCGGACGCGGCGCAAGCGCCGGCCGCCTGATCCGCAGCGCTTCGCGCCGGAGACGGGCGCGTGCAGGAGCGGTTGGCAGGTCTGCCCACCGTCAGTCGCAATCACTTCGATGGCGATACCGCTTGCATTGCAACCGCAGGACGCGGGACGTCGTGTCCGGGCCGAAGCCCCTCAGTCAGGCCGATCGCGCGCGCTGCGGATTTCCTCCGTTCGCAATCACCGGTCCGGGGGCGGGGGCGGCAGATCCTTCGGCGGATTCTGTTGCAACCAGGTGCGGCGCTGTTCGGGCGTCATCCTTTTCCACTGTTCGCGCAGTTGATCGCGCTGCTGCGGCGACATGTCGCGCATGCGCGAGAACAATGCCCGCGCGCGTTCGCGTTGTTCCGGATTCATGCCTTCGAAGCGCTTCATGCCGCGCCGCGCCTGCGCGCGCTGTTCCGGCGTCATCTGCTGCCAGCGCTGCCCATGTTCGAGCATGCGCTGGCGACCGCGCGGATCGCTGTTCCAGTGATCACGCAGCGGTGCGATCAGGGTTTCGCGCTGCTGCGGGGTGAGCTTGTCCCATTCGGGCAGGGTGGCCGGCGCGGACGATTGCGCCAGCGCCTGGCCGCTCCACAGCAATGACAGGCAGACCAGGGGAAATAGCGGTTTGAGGTTCATCGTTCACTCCATCGCCAACGGCGGGGCTTCGGCCGAAGCCAGCCACAGGTACAGTTCGGGATTCTCGTCGAGCAGATCGGCCGCGCCGCGTTCGGTCACACCCGCCTGCGCGGACTGGCTGGCCACCATCGCGGGCGGCGAGCCGGTATCGCCAGCGCCGGACCACTGCAATCCGATCACCGCGGCCAGCACGCCGCTGCACGCGGTGGCCGCCAGCCAGGGCCATGCACGGCGTGGCCGTGGTGCCCGTGCCTGCGCGCGCGCCGCCCGCAGCCGTGCCAGCGTCCGCGGGCTCAACTGCTCCAGCGATGCGCGATGCAGTTGGCGCGCCTGCGCGTCGAAAGCGTGCGCGTCGGAATCGGTGGTGCGGTTCATTGGACATCCTCCAGATACTTCTGCAACGCCTCGCGGGCACGCGAGAGATGGGTCTTCACCGAACCTTCGGAACAGCCCATCACGCGGGCGGTGTTGGCCACGTCGAGTTCTTCCAGCACGCGAAGGGTGAAGGCTTCGCGTTGCCGCGCCGGCAACCTGCGCAGCGCCTGGCTGAGGCGCGCATAGGTCTGGCGCTGCTCGTGCGACTGCGAAGGACCGTGGCCGGGATCGGCCCAGTCGACCGATCCATCGGTCTCATTGTCGGCCGTCGGACGCAGCCAGCGCAGGCGGAAGCTCTGCCGGCGCTGGGCATCGACGATCTTGCGCCGCAGGATGCTCCAGAACAGCGGCGTCCATTCGCTGGCCGGACGCTGCGCGTACGCCAGCATCTTCATCATGGCCTCCTGCACCGCATCGAGCGCATCCTCGCGGCTGCGCAGGCCCGCCTCGGCGAAACGGAAGGCGCGCGTGCCGATCTCGGCCAGGAACTGATCCAGCGACACCGCCAGAGGCGGCGGCGCGCTCTCGGTGTCCTGGCCGGATACGGTGCTCACCAGCACAGCTTAGCTCCGGCGGTCCCAGCGGCGGTCAACGCGATCGCCACGGCGATCCCAGCGCGATTCGATCCGCTGGCCCTTGCGATCCAGCCGGTGATCGATGCGGTGGCCGCGCGCCTCGAGCCGGCGTGCGGCGGCCGGATGTCCATGCGCCAGCGCGCGATCGGCACGATGATCGAAGCGATGTTCGATGCGATCACCGCGCGCATCCAGGCGCTGCTCGATGCGCTGGCCGCGCTGATCGAAGCGGTGATCGAGCCGATCGCCCCGGTCGCCGGCGTAGGCGGTTGCGGCGATGGCGGACAGCAGGACGGTCAGGACCACGGTGTGACGGACGTTCATGGCGCACTCCCGGATGAAGGACACGCCACGGGTAACGTGGCCGGGCGCGCGCGGTTGACAGGCCCTTCGCCGGCGTCCGCGGGGTTCAGGGGCGGTTATGATGCCGAGGCCGCCCGCGCGGCCAACAATCGGGAGACGTGTGGATGAACGACGGTTTCGTGGCCTTGTACATCTTCATGCTGGCGGCCATCGCCGGCCATGTGATCATTTCACGCGTGCCGGTCATCCTGCACACGCCGCTGATGTCCGGATCCAATTTCATCCACGGCATCGTGCTGATCGGTGCGATGGTCGTGCTCGGGCACGCCGACACCACGCTGGAAAAGATCATCGGCTTCATCGCCGTGCTGCTCGGCGCGGGCAACGCCGCCGGCGGCTACGTGGTGACCGAACGCATGCTCGAAATGTTCAAGACCTCGCGCAAGCCGGGAGGTGGCGCATGAGTCGCTGCGCCGTCGATACGGAGACCGCCCGATGAGCACGCCCGAACTGCTCGCGATCCTCGTCAAGACGAGCTATCTCGTCGCCGCCACGCTGTTCCTGCTGGGCCTGCAACGCATGGCCTCGCCGTTGACCGCGCGCAGTGGCATCCGCTGGGCCGGCCTGGGCATGCTGATCGCCACGATCGCCACGTTCTTCCTGCCCGAGCTGCACAACATCCCGCTGATCATCGCGGCCATCGCGATCGGCACGGCGGCGGCCTGGGTATCGGGCAAGCAGGTGCCGATCACCGACATGCCGCAGATGGTCGCGCTCTACAACGGCATGGGCGGCGGCTCGGCGGCGGCGATCGGCGCGGTGGAACTGCTGCGTTTCGCGTTCCTCGCGCACGGCGTCGACACCACCCATTTCTCCGAGGCCGCGCTGGCCGAACGCGCCGCACGCATGCCCGGCATGGTGACGCTGGCGCTGGCGGTAATCGGCTCGGCGATCGGCGCGGTGTCGCTGTCCGGTTCGATCATTGCATGGGCCAAGCTCGATGGCCGTCTCGACAAGCGCGTCGTGTTCCCGGGCCAGCAGGTCTTCAACCTGCTGGTCTTCATCGCGATGGTGTTCCTCGGCGGCTGGGCGGCGTACACGCTGTCGGCGCCCGCCATCATCGCCTTCTTCGTGGTGGCACTCGCGCTCGGCGTGCTGATGACGCTGCCGATCGGCGGCGCGGACATGCCGGTGGTGATCTCGCTGTACAACGCGTTCACCGGACTGGCGGTGGCGTTCGAGGGCTACGTGCTCGGCAATGAAGCGCTGATCATCGCCGGCATGATGGTCGGTGCGGCGGGCATCCTGCTGACGCGCCTGATGGCCAAGGCGATGAATCGCCCGATCAGCGGCGTGCTGTTCTCCAATTTCGGCGGAGGCGGGCAGGCGCAGGAGATCGCCGGCACGCAGAAGCCGATCGAGGCCGGCGATGTCGCCGCGATGATGGCGTTCGCCGAACGCGTGGTGATCGTGCCGGGCTACGGCATGGCGGTGGCGCAGGCGCAGCACAAGATCTGGGAACTGGCGCAGCGGTTGATCGAGCGTGGAGTGAAGGTGAAGTTCGCGATCCATCCGGTCGCCGGCCGCATGCCGGGGCACATGAACGTGCTGCTGGCCGAAGCCGGCGTTCCCTACGATTTGATCGCCGACATGGACGACATCAATCCCGAATTCGCCAATACCGACGTGTCGTTGGTGATCGGTGCGAACGACGTGGTGAATCCGGTGGCCAGGACCGATCCCGCCTCGCCGATCTACGGCATGCCGATTCTGGACGTGGTCAACAGCCGCAACACCATCGTGATCAAGCGCGGCAAGGGAACCGGTTTCGCCGGCATCGAGAATGCGCTGTTCTATGCCGAGAACACGCGCATGCTCTATGGCGATGGCGCGGAGATGGCGAGCCTGCTCGAGTCCAAGGGGGTGGAGGTCAAGTACGCCATCCACCCGGTGGCCGGTCGTATGCCGGGGCACATGAACGTGCTGCTGGCAGAGGCCGACGTCGAGTACGACGCGATGAAGGAGATGGACGACATCAACGGCGAGTTCGGCCGGACCGATGTCGCGATTGTCATCGGCGCCAACGACGTCACCAACCCGGCCGCCCGCAACGATCCGTCCAGCCCGATCCACGGCATGCCGATCCTCAACGTCGACGTGGCGCGGTCGGTGATCGTGCTGAAGCGGGCGATGAGTTCGGGTTATGCCGGCATCGAGAACCCGCTGTTCTTCGCCGACGGCACCTCGATGCTGTTCGGCGACGCGAAGAAGAGCGTCGACAGCGTCATCGAGGAACTCAAAGCGCTGTAGGCGCTTCTGGATTCGACGACAGACCCCCGGGTCCCGCAAAAGCGGGTCCCGGGGGTCTTGTCGTCCGATCAGGGCAGGATGTCGAGGGCCGCGGAGACGATGCTGTCGGTGTCGATGCCGTGATGCCGGTAGACGTCGTCGAGGGAACCGACCTGACCGAACCGGGAGACTCCGAGATTGCTGCTGCGCACCCGGTTGATGGCGGCCAGGAACGCCAGGGTGTGGGGATGCCCGTCGAGGACCGTGACCATCGGGGTGGCACGGTCGCCCGGGAAGAGCTGATCGAGGATCCAGCTCTGACCGGTACCCCGCCCCTGCCGCGCCTGCCAGGCATCGAAGAGCAGGCCGGGGCTGGTGATGCAGAGGACGTCGGCGTTGATCCCCGACTGCTGCAAGCGATCTGCGGCGCTGAGGGCTTCGGGGACCAGGGCCCCCATCGCCACGATCGTCACCTGTGCGTCCCCGCCCCGTCGGAGGGGATACCCGCCGGCGACGACCTGGCGGCGTCGACGCTCACGCGCAGCGGGGTCGGCCGGTACCGCGGCGAGGGACTGATCGACCGGGCGGGTCGAGAGACGCAGATACGCCGACGTGCCGTCGGGGCGGCCGAGCCGGGACAGAGAGGCCAGCAGGGTCCACTCGACGTCGATCCCGAACGCCGGTTCGTAACTGACACAACCCGGTTGCTCGAGGCCGATTGATGGCGTCTTGATCGACTGGTGGGCGCCGCCCTCGGCCGCCAGCGTCACCCCGGAGGGGGTGCCGACCAGGATCGACTGGCCGCCGGCGTAGATGCCGTACGACCAGGGTTCCAGGGCGCGTTCGACGAAGGGGTCGTAGAGCACGCCGATCGGCAGCAACGGCTGTCCCCAGCGGCTCCACGTGGCACCGAGTTCGCCGATCAGACCCACCAGATTGGTCTCGGCGATACCGAGTTCCATGTGCTGCCCGGTGGGCCGCTCGTTCCAGTGCATGATCGTCTCGGGGTCGTCGGCGAACCAGTTGTGCCGCTCGGTGGGCGACCAGACGCCGACCTTGTTCACCCAGCCACCGAGATTGGTGGTCGAGCTGACATCCGGGCTGACGGTGACGACTCGTTTCGCCGCATCCGGCGACTGACGGGTCAGGTCGAGCAACGACCGACCGAGCGCGGCCTGGGTGGTACTGGTGCCCTTCGGGGTACGGCCGAAGTCGGCCGGGATCTCGAAGTCGGGCAACGGAGGCGCCGGATCCCGCAGAAGGCGTTGTGCTGCGGCGGCACACAACCGGCCTGCTGGGTCGTCGTCGGCGAACCGGCCCCACGGTCGGTCCGGGTCCGTCCCGAGGGCAGCCGCGAGCTGCCGGTACTCCTCGACGGTCAGCAGCGCCGAGTGATTCTGTGGATGGCCCTGCGTCGGCAACCCGTAACCCTTGATGGTGTAGGCGATGATCACCGTCGGGCGGGTGTCGTCGATCTGCCGGTACGCCTGCGACAGCGCCTGCAGATCGTGACCGCCGAGGTTGCGGACCGCTGCCAGGAGGGTCGCGTCGTCCAGTGCGGCAATGATTTCGCCGATCTTCTGGCTCTCGACACCGTTGCCGGGCAGACGGTCGCGAAC